>CM001443.1:0-2916 GCA_000246735.1 uncultured Candidatus Poseidoniales archaeon
AAGACTTTGTGGTGTTTACTCACAGACGTTGAGAATTACCGCAGGGGTAATCACTCAGCGAAGGAAGTCGACTCATCGAGCGTCTTTCCTTCACGGGTGTCAGTGATGGTCACCTTGACTTCACAGGTTTCGCCTGCAGTGCAAAGGTCTTGGCCGGATTCGACGATGGTAACACCGTCACCAACGGACCAAACTTGGTCGCTGGTGGATCCGAACTCAACAAGGCCGCAGGAGCCGCCTGTTGCGCCAGGGTTGTCACAAGTGACAGGTGCGCCGTTGTTCACGGAGATCTTGACTGAGATCGAAGCCCAGTTCAAGTCGCCGCCTTGGCTCATGGTCACACGGACCATGTTGTCTTCAGTTCCAGCTGTGGTGTCACCGTTTGCGTCTTCTGCACCGAATTGGTACAGAGCAAGGTTTCCGTCAGTGTTGCCTTCTGCGAGGGAACTTGCCCACACATATAGCACACCGGCGAGAACCACAGTAATTGCGACCATTAGAATGGTAGCGATAACTGGGCTTACAGCTTCATCGTTCATATTTTCGTTTTGCATATTTTTGTCCTCCTTCCCGAAATCGGGGGTAGGTGCCCTACCGCAGGCGGCTTATTTAATCCTATTGCCTCCATTCTTCGCGGAAAGGCCCTAAAACAGCGTTTTTTGGTGGTTTATTGGAATGTAAGTTTTGTCGATCGGACGCGCCAACCGGACTAGAGCATATGATTTGTAAGCGCGTATAGCGCGAATGTTTGCAAATTGGTGTAATTTCGAAATGTTACTTTTTGCAGCCTCAAGGCTGGAGTGAGTAAGAGGTGAACAGGGTGAGAGTAATGCGGAGGGGATGGGATGCACTCAACATGAACTTCAACAGCCCTGTTCGTTAACTCCGAGGCACTCGCGGTTTATATTGGTTTTCAAGCGAAAAAAGGACATCCGTTCATTGAACGAGAAATGTTCGCTTCATTCGACTGTTAGAATTTCAGGCCCGCCATCCGTGATGTAGACCGTATGTTCGAATTGACAGATGTTCCCGCCATCGACGCAGCGAAGCGCATGGTAGGTTTCCAAAAACCGGATGCTGATCAACTTCTTCACGAGCGCATTCCACTTGCTTTGACGGCTTGCTTCATCGGCATCTGGGAAGGGTTTCTCCAACATAGGATAGGCCCAACGCTCTGCGAATGGAAGGGTCGAATAACGTTCTTCGAGGTTTCGAGCAAGTTGAGCCCCAAGTGGTTTGAGTTGCCCTTTTGCCCTTGCTTTGCGTGAAGTTGTGAGCCCTGTCACCCTGTAGATGTTTGAGGAACTGGGTGAACCGATGTTTTCGATTAATCCAGACGAGCCTGTCGTGTTAAACGGTTCAACAGCGTAGACGCTGCCTTCCTCGACCACGCCTTTGAATCCACGGTTGTCAGGTCCGCATGCATAGGAAGGAATGGACACACCAGCGTGCAATTCCCAAGGTTTGAGTTGGTGGCCGCAGAGGTTCCGGATTGGCTGGAAACCAGCATCGATCGAAGGTTGTGCTGCTGCTGCGCCGACCTTGTACCAAGGTGTGCCTGGGTGCATGACTTCAATCGCTGCGTCCCGTGCTTCTTTTGCCGCCTTGATTTGTTCGGTGTGGTTGTTTGTGTTTCCAACTTCAAACGTCAGTGCGTTGTCGCCGATGTGACCTTTGATGTGAACTCCATAGTCGATTTTCACACAATCGCCCTTTTGCAACACCGTTTCTCCATCCCATCCCTCGACACCTTCGATGGAGTGGTTGGTGGTGAAGTGAGCTGCGAGGTCATTTGTATGGATGGTACCTGGGAAGGCAGGCTTACCGCCGTGCCTGTGAATGAATCGTTCCGCGGATTCAATGACTTCATGGAAGGTTTTTCCGGGCTGAAGTTCGAGTTTCATTGCCTCGAGGGTTCGTCGAGCCACGTGCCCTGCATCGCGCCAATACTTCAGACTCTCTTCAACATCCATGAGACTACCTCGTTAGCAGGTACCACGCCCTCTCTCATAATGGTTACCGAATATCCAGAGGGATGTGAGGCATCTTTGGCGAGGGAAGCGAGCGTGCTACCTTTGCCCCCTGGACAGACGCCTGCAAGGATGGCGGTGGGTTCTAGGCCAAGTTCAGCACCTGCATCTTGGGAGGATCCAAGAGGTTCAACGCCCGAAGCGTTGGCACTTGTGGCCGTGACGGGGCCAACGCGCTTGACGAGCGCCCGCGCCGTTGGGTGGGCAAGCACACGAACAGCAACCCGACTTCCACCCAATCGAGCATCGAGCGGTTGTATGGCCTCCAAAACAAGCGTCAATGAGCCTTGGGGGAATGCCTCCAACAGCGCCTCTGCGATTGAAGGCACAGCGACCAATTGACGCGCTTGTTCCAATGAATGGACACCGAGGCTCACCGGTTGGGTGGCAGGTCGTTGCTTCAGTCGATACAGAGCATCGAGGGCTGTTGTGTTCGGAAGCGTTGCTAAACCAGGAAGGGTCGAAGTGGGATAGGCAATCACATCACCTGCTTCGAGCCTTGCGACCAGAGCATCAGGAATGACGGTCATTTCTGACCCTCTCATGCGTGTGCCCACTGCCCAGTGTGAAGCGATGCAACCTCACGGGCGAGCTCTTTATTCTCAGTCTTGACAAGCAATTTACCGCTGGGGTACAATGTAAGATCGCAGGGGCCAGTGAAGGTCCAACAAAGGCGAGTTTGAATCCCAACGGTGTAGCCTGAGGCTTGAATCAATGCACCGACTGCATCCAGATCAATGGCTGTTACACCTTCGGGCACGATTTGCCACGCA
Source organism: uncultured Candidatus Poseidoniales archaeon (assembly GCA_000246735.1). Classification (GTDB taxonomy): domain Archaea; phylum Thermoplasmatota; class Poseidoniia; order Poseidoniales; family Poseidoniaceae; genus MGIIa-L1. Next base: position 2,804 of record CM001443.1, read on the forward strand.
GCCTTGTTGCCGCACAATTCCATTGCAAACCCGTCGCTCATGAATTCACCTCAAAGATCGCTGGGTCGCTTTGGCGGGCCGCTCGGAGGACCACTTGGTGGGCCAGATGGAGG
>CM001443.1:2931-9134 GCA_000246735.1 uncultured Candidatus Poseidoniales archaeon
CATCACGTTTGAAAGGAAATGACCATGTCTAAATACCTCGTTGCCCCCCCTTGGTGGACCACTCTTTTTCAACTCGGGGGGGCCGGAGGGCGGACCCGATGGAGGCCCGCTCGTAGGAGGCGTAGCAGGTGGTGTTGGCGCTGTTGTTGGCGCTGGTGCTTCAGGAATCGCTGGCTTGACCGGTGGAGCCTCCACGATTTCAGCCTCGGATTGGGCAGGCACGGGAAGTGGCATCGAAAGCAGATCCATTGGTGCTTGCTCAACAACAGGCTCTGGCGCCGAAGCAACGGGTGACAGAGGCGTCAGAAGGGGGTCGGCTTGGCCGAGAGGGGCACTGAGTGGATCAACGGTTGGAGTTGGCTCCACACTTGCTGCTGCTTTTGCCCATGGCGGTGTACGAGGTCCCTCTTCTTCCTTGGCTTTCTTTGCAGCACCCATTTTGACTTTCGTCGCCCCGCCTGCAGCGTTTTCGCCATGATACGACGTCATAACAACTGAAGAGGCTTTGATCAATTCCTTTTCTTGCACCTGGCCAAACGAATCGAGGTTTGCGTCGAAAGCACCGCTAAACAGGCTTGAACCAATGGCGTTCCCGAAGGAGCGCCCTTCTTCAGACTCATAGGTGTAATCAGATTCGTAAGGACCTAACGTCAAGTTTTGACCGCCACCTGTGACCGAATAAGTCCACGTGCCACTGTCGAGCTGAAACTCAAAGGAAAAGGTCCGAGTGAGACCTGGCCCGAGGGACGTAATCGAAGTGAGTGCCTCGATTTTCTTGCCTTTGCTTGTCGTGATGAAGGCTTGAAGGCCTCCGATTGGAATCGCTGCCTCGTTCGTCATGTCAATAGTGACAAACAGGACATCTTCATCATCGTCATCGATTTCCATCTTAACGGATGTAAGGCGCGCTTCAAGGGAGGCCGTTCGTGCGCTGTGTTCGTCGCTCATCTGCTCACCTGCCTGCCACTCAACGAAGCCCTACTTCAATTCAACGCAACCGCAAGCGGGTTTCGGACGGCAACGACCAGTCAACAGCTGCAACGGTGTGGTGCGCTTTGTCGACCGAAGTGCGGTACTCGTTTTCTTTGGATCGCCCCCGAATCACATCTCGGAGACCGAACCACAAGGGTCCAATGATTGGAATGAGGTACACCATCTTGGCCACGGCACGGGGGCCCCAATGATGGTCTTCAAGCGGCGTACCGTTGTCGTGAACGATGGCAATTCGGAAGCCGCGCTGGGCAAGGGAACGCCCGATTGTGCGCCCTGTCCACTTGAAATAGAGATAGTTCGAGGCCAAGAGAATAAACCAATTGACGAAAAAGAACGCGGTATAACGAGGCCCTGCAGTCAGCAGTTCAAAGTTGAGAAGATCTGACAAGAGTCTTCCCCCTGTGATGAACCCAAGCACGACGGAAAGCAGAACCACATCGAGCATGTAGGCGGCAACCCGCTTCCAGACTGGAGCAATGAGCATCCCTTCGGGTGCCGATGCGAGCACTGCTTGGGCAAGCGTACCGCTGCCCTGATGCACACTGACGATGTCCTCGGCCATGATTATGCCTAGGTCCTGCCCTTTGTCAAGTATTGGCTGATGACGCTAGCCGTGCGTGATGTGCCATGCGAACAGATTGCGTTCCTCTGCCCAATCCAACCAAGCACGCCATGTCCCATCGTGGCGCAGCGTTTTGGTGTTACCGAGCACAATTAAGCCCCGACGGGCCCGTGTAATGGCTACATTGAGACGCCTGCGATCGCGTAAAAAGCCAATTTCACCGTGCTCATTCGCTCGCACAGCGGAAAAGACGATGATTTCTTTTTCACGACCTTGGTACCCGTCAACGCTTTTGATTTCAAGACCCGCATAAGGCGCCCCTTCCTCGCGCCCACCTGCTTGTTCAAACAAGTCGACAAGCAACCGAACCTGACCGCTGTAGGGCGTAATGACACCAATATCAGCCGGGGTCAAATCACCAGCCGATAAAAGTCCGTTAACGATGGAGAGAACTTTTGCGGCTTCATCAAGATTCGACTTACTGCTCCCCTCCTCATCAACAATTTCTGATCCGTCAATCGGCACGAAAGCCACAGGATGGTCCCAATCCGGCCATAGGAATCCGGCCGCAGGTGGGCGATCTGCAGGCGTGCACCCATCGTCCAGTCGATCTTCATAGAACCGGGCGCTTGGGTACTCTCGGATGGTGGGATGCATGCGGTATTGAGTGGTGAGCATGTGCGTATCAAGGCCACATTCGGTGAGGCGTTCAAACAACGATTGCCCGAGTCCGCCCTGTTGCGCAGCCTCGCTAATGACCGTTGGTGGCAACTGCTTGTGGTCGCCGACGAGCACAAGTTGGCGGCAGCCACGTGTGATGGGGACCAAGGCGCTTGGCTCGCTTGCTTGGGTTGCCTCGTCCATCAACACCACAGGGAACCTTCGGTCCCTGAGCAATTTATGCCCAACACCAATGGTGGTGGCGCAGATGACTTCAGCACCGTCCAGCACCGAGGCGATCATGTTGGCTTCAATGGACCTCATTTCCTTAAAATTACGATTGACATCTTTGTGAGCCATTCCCTTTTCTTTGCCTTTCAATCCGCTGAGGCTTCGACGCAACTCATCATTCTGCTCCCGGACAAAGCGAAGTTCTTCTTGCAGTGGATGCCGCTCAATTTGTGCATCGAGGGTGGCTTGTCGCAGGTGTTCTCGCACCTTGACAGGTCGTCCAATTCGAACCGCTTTGACGCCAAGTTCAAGCAAGCCCTCAAGCAGGTTATCGACGGCTACATTCGATTCAGCCGTCGCCAGAATTGGCCCACGTCCGATGTTGACAAGCGCTGAAAGTAAATGCACCGCTGTGTGCGTTTTACCAGTGCCCGGCGGGCCTTGAATCAACGTCAAACGGCGTTCGAGTGCAGATTCAACCGCAGCTCGTTGGGAGGGGTTGAGGGTCATTGCAGCAAGCCCAACTGGGCCTCGTTGTTTCTGACCTCGAATCTCTGGGGGCCGCGCTGCTGATGTTGACATATCGTGCAGGGAGCCAAGCAGTAAATCTCTCAGAACCGTTCCCCCCTCGCCCTCGCTGGAATGGAAGGTTGACAACGCCTCATGCATGCGATCGTGCGCCACACGGTTCGCACCCCGGTCCAGCCGCCATGTGCCTTTTCTGATATCTTTTGGCTTCTCTGCAACCACGACGCGAATCCGGGTTGGCCCTCGGTCAAGAACGATGCCTTCGATGACTTTCTCACCCCATGGTCGCGCCCTTGAGATCAACACAATGTCGCCGTGGCCGAAGCGGTGAATCGGGAGACGGGAGCCTTGCTTGTTCTCGAACACCAGAATGGGTTCACCAAAAAATCGACCTTGGCTTCGGGCATTGAGATCGAACAACGCCAAACCAGCAGCAAGCAAGCGTTGCTTGGACCATGTTTTCCACCGTTCCTCCACCATGGCCGTTTCATCATCGAGTTCGCGCTTGATGAGCGCTGTGAAGCGGGTGAAGTGGTCTTGGCCACGCTGCCATGTAAGTGGCATTTCGCCTGCAATGTCGCGGTCTGCCTTCTTTTGAGCAGCGCTGCTGTTCATGCGCCGCACGCGACCTCGCTCCTCCATGCTTCGTGGAGACAGGTCCACCCCATCAGCGTATGCCTCGTGCAATGGTGCTTCGGGTGTACGAGAAACCCATTGACTTAAACCGGAATTGTCGGACGAAGCATCCGGGGTGCAGACCATGTTTCGAAGGAAGAAACACGAATCAGTGGATGGCGAAGTCTGCCCTTACTGCGAATTCGTCAACCCTGTGGGCGCCACGAACTGCGCTCAATGCTACTATGTGATGGACAAAGCAGCACGTGATCAGCCAATGGCGACTCCTACCTCCTCCGGTAGTGAACTCATGGCGACCCTGTTGGGCGATGAAGACTTCGAGGATGAAGAAGAATTTGCCGTCGAAGCCGTTCTGTCGTTGGGTGAAGTCACTGTTGAGATTGGGCAAAGTCAGTTGGGTGACGCAGGTGATGACGACTCACTTGGATTCATCAAAGCAGGCAACCCAACCCTCTCCGAGACGGTGGAATATGAATCGCCACAAGCTGTCGAACTCGAAACAAGCGATGCTCCAACCACACCCGTGGATTTCCAAATTGAAGCCCACGATCCAATGGCAGAGGTCGCTGAACCCGTCCACACTGGGCTTGGAAACCTGTACTCGCCAATGGTCAAAACAGAAATCGATGATGATTTGACCGGAAGCGTTGGACCTGCGCCCGGCACGTCGACATCCACCCCAGACCTACCAGACCTCCCTGGTGAATCATCTGCCGATACCGTGGCTTTACCAATCACACAGGCCATTGCCTCGGCACCTGAACCTGTCCCACTTCCCCCTTCAACGCCTGAGCTACCCGACGCCATGGACTCAGTTACACCAGCGCATGTTGAGACCCCCGATATTCCTGACCTTCCCGAAGCAACCCCTGAACTCTCAGCAACCTTGGAGACCGAAACGGTCACGCCGGATTTGCCAGATGAAACACCAGTCACTCCCGCACCAGAACCACAACACAGCGGTCGCATCTGGCCATGGCCCGCCCAAGAACCATGGGACCCGCGCCAAGTATACCGTGAAGTGGTGGCTATTTTGGAAGCCATCAAGGCGGGCAAACTTCCTGAAGCCGCTCAAATTCTTGATGTCCTTGGTCCGCATTTGGAACTCAACCTCGACATGTTGCTCCACATTGGGGCATCCATGCGGCAATTGGGTCGCGAAGAGCACTTGCAATGGACGCTGGCGATGGCACAACATGTGCATCCAAACGATGAAAATGTGACCGCTGCCGTCGCTCAACTCGGCAGTGGGGCATAAGCGATGACACCGGAACTCGAACTCGACCAACGCTTGGTGCTCAAGCCGGTCAGCAAATCGATCCTTCCTGCATTGCTTGAAGCCTACAAAGAAGACCCTGCGGCGGCTCAAACTGCGCTCCCATGGCTCGATGCTTCGTTCAATGTCCAAGGCCAGTTAAGCGACATGCTGTTTGATGTGGAAAGCCAAGCTGGTGCCGATCGTTTGCACTTTTGGTGGGTTTGTGAGCATGAGACGAACACATTTGTTGGCCTCATTGGGCTTGGCGATGAACTGCAACTGGTTGGCTCTTCGTACAACCTTGGCTACTGGGTTCGACCCTCGTTCCAGCGCCAAGGCATTGCCATGTCATCAGCAAACAGAATCTTCTCGTGGCTCGAAGAACGCGCCCGCTCCGAGCAAGCCTTCCACCGAATCGAAATCACGGTTCACCCCCATAACGTCGCTGGACTGGCGACAGCAACCCGTATCTGCGAGGGATGGCAAGGGGAAATTATTGAGGAATTCATTGGTATTGAAATCGGTGAACGCACGGTCCCTCACCGCCTCCACATCGTCGATTTACCTCGGAGGTGACGCCTTTGAAGCGCACCTGGTTAACGGTCGATTTTGATGATCTTCGTCACGTTCCATCCGCGCAAGGCCACCCGACACGAAGCAAGCATCCGATTGCCAGCATGGACCTGTCAGAACCATACAAGATCGCCATGAAGGCGTTTGAAGCCTGGCTTGCCACCACCCCCCACCCCGTGACGCTTTTCGTCATCACAGACTTGTTTGAATCAGAGGAATTTGGTGAATGGTTCAATGCTTTGTTAGCAAAGCATGGCGAGCGATTGACCGTGGGATGTCATGGACTCACCCACCGATCGTGGTCGGCGTGGCCAGAAGATGGTGAGGGGTTTGAAGCCTCATTGAAACAAGCAACTGCTGTGTTGAAAGAGAAAGCTGGAGGGCATTTCCGCCCGTGGTTTCGCGCACCTGCAGGGTACATCGCCCCTTGGATGGCAACGACGTTGGCCGGTCAAGGCTACACCGTGGATTCCTCTGTGAACCCCTCTTGGTTGGTGCGAAAAAAGGCAGGAAAGGGAAATTCGTGGGCTGATGTAAACGATGCAATGGCTCAACAGGGGGTGCTTGAGCGCCCGTGGGCCACGCGTTTCAGCCTCCCCGTTAACGGCCCGGCATTGACGAAGTTTCCCCTCTCAGTGATCGCAAGAGGTGTTTGGAAAAAAGCACCGAGTGTACTCACGGGCAGTGAACTCGATGCTGCGGTCCCAGATTCAACTCAACCCCTCGTCACCCTGTACTGGCATGTGCTCGACCATGCGCGAA
>CM001443.1:9149-13909 GCA_000246735.1 uncultured Candidatus Poseidoniales archaeon
AGACTGCAGGCGAGATCAATGAAGGATTATTTTGGTAAGTTCTAATCTTCGTCGGAATCCAACTCATCGAACTTCGCTTTCATTGTTGGATTGCCTCGTGTCAATTTCTTGATTGATAGATCTTGAGTTTTGTCATTGGCGAGGCGCAATTGACGACCTGATGTTGTCAAGCTGGCCTTGATTTTCTCAAGTTTCTTGATTGTAGCATCGATGTCATTGATTGCCGATTGGTAGTGATTTTGAGCGGTAGTCACGTTCTTTCCAAAAGCGTCCTGGAAATCGAGAAGTTTGTTCTCGAACGTTTCATAATCGATATTTTGATTCCTGATCACCGCGAGTTCATTCCTCATTTCAAGGGATTTTCTTGCCTCATTCCGTATGAGGGAAAGAATCAACATGAACTCTTGCGGTCTTACGACGTACATCTTTGGGTACTTGTGAGACAAATCAACTGGGCCTGCGTTGTAGAGTTCGTTTTCAGGCTCAAGCATCGATACGAGCACCGCATATTCGCACTTTTTCTTCTTCCGATCTTTGTCGAGCTTGGCGAGGTGAGATTCATTGGTCTGGCCTTTGGTGCCCTCCATCTTGTCCTTCATCTCAAACATGATTGAAATGTATTCGATCCCGTTTGCATCCGAGTCCTTGAAAATGTAATCACCCTTTGTCCCTTTACCGTTTTCTTCGTCCTTGACACTCTCGTTGTCCTTTTCGAAGTAAGCATGAGGAAAGGCAGTGGCTCTTACGAGGTTGAATTGGTTCTCACACCATTGCTCCAATTTTTCTCCGATGTCTTTGACTGACATTTTCAATTTCATGTCCTTCACTCGTTCAATCTCGCCCTCTTTGAAGCGAATGAGATCATCCTTTGCTTTCATTTCGACAAGGTTTGTTTGTTCGAGTTGCTTGATTTCAAGTTCTTTTTGAGTCTCTGCCATATTCAGTTTCCCCTTGAGGTCAAGGATGTCTTTTTCCAGTTCGCCGGTGGCTTTGGTCACGAGCAGTTCGGTCTTGTTTTCAACCGCCTCCTTCTCATTTTTCAAGCGTTCAACTTGCTTCTCTTTGGCATAAATTTCTTCTCGAGCATTCGCCAAAGCGTCTTTGGTCGCAATTTCAATCTCCTTAGCATGGTTCCCAATTTGGTTTTGTAGGTTTGAGATTTGCTTATCCTTTTCCGATGCAATGCTTTGTTGAGCCATTTCAAGTTTCATGTTGTGATTTGCCTCTAAATCCTTGAGACGAACGTTCAATTCCTTTTCGAACTCATCGCCTCGAACTTGGCGAGCAATGTCTGCGTAACCGCTGGCCTCCATTTCAAAGACTGAATCACACTTAGGGCACTTGACTTCCTTCATGACAACACCTTCGATTAACAGTATTTGAACTGTACTCAAGACGCACCCAAATCTCGTTCGGCCAGTTCCAACATGAAGGTGCTTGGTTTACGACCTGCAGAAGTATGTGGAATGATCATAGCTTGCCCAAAAGGGAGGCTGCGGAAGGACCTGCTGAGAAAGCGTCGCATTGATGAAGCCCCTTGACCTGCACCAACCATGCAGATTGGACACACCACCGCAGACGGTTCCCAAGCCTATACTCACACCGTGCCTCAATTCGGCCTTGGCGTCTTTTTGATGTCGAAGCCGGGGGAATGCAAAGCCTCAGTCTTAGCTGCGTTAGAGGCCGGCTACACGCACATCGACACCGCTCGAGCCTACGCCAATGAACACGAAGTGGGCCAAGCCATCAAAGAAGCTGGCGTTAAGCGAGAATCGCTGTTCATCACCACCAAACTCCGCCGTGGCCACGCCGTTGGCTACGAAGACACCCTTGAGCATTGCAAAACCTCGCTTGAACTGCTTGATACGGATTACATCGATCTTTACCTCGTCCACGCACCACCAGAAGACCCTGAACACCGCGCTCCAGTGTGGAAAGCGATGGAACACTGCCTCGAACAAGGATGGGTCAAGGCAATCGGCGTCTCAAACTACGGCGCTGCCCACCTTGAGGCAATGAAAGAGTACGCCACCTACCTTCCCGCCGTGAACCAAGTCGAATTCAACCCCTGGCTGCAACGCCCGCACCTCAAACAAGCGACGGAAGCCATAGGGGCCAAGGTGATGGCCTATTCGCCACTCGCCCGAGGTCACAAGGTCGATGATCCTGAACTCGGTGCGATTGCCGAGCGTTTGAAAGCCACACCAGCACAAGTGGCGATCAAGTTCTGTTATGATGAAGGCTGCATCACCATTCCGAAATCAAGCAATCCCGCTCGTATTGTCGAGAATTTAGCCTCACTTGAGGTTGATATTTCAAGTGAAATTGATGCCATTCGAGCGCTTGAATGCGACTACATCTCTGGCTGGGACCCAACCACCGAACCCTGAGAGAAACTCCCAGGCTCTGTTCACAACCACCCAAGTGCCACAGCAGCCTCTCGAATGTAGAGCACACCACTTGCGACAATTGCCACTAAAATACCGTTCCGAATGGTGTCTGATTTCCATTTTTTGAGCCATCGCTTGCCCAATTGAACACCCAACACGGCCGCCAAAACAAGCCCAACAATGAGCCACCCAGCATCAAGGATCTGCCAGCCTTCAAGGGCCACATACACCGGCACCCGCGTCACATCAACGACTAAAGCCAGCACTGCCGCTGTTGCTGCATACTCCGTTTTATTTGGCAGGCGCTTCTGTAAAAACATCGCACGCAAGGCCCCTTGGTGGCCTGTGAGTCCGCCAAAAAAGCCAGAACCAAAACCTCCGATGCGATCTTCTGCATCAGGCAAGCGGACATTGGTCCATCGTTCGCTTATGGAAAGCAGGGGCAAAACCACCAGAGCAACTCCCACGATGAGCAACAACGGATCTGCTTCGACGGCCGTGTTGAGTGCAGCACCAAGCAGTGCACCAACGACCATCGCCCACCCATATCGCCGGACAGCACTGTAATCAACGCTTGAGCGGAGGACCTTCAATTTCCATGCATTGTGAGAACCATGGACAATCCCCACCACCGCCACTGCTTCATGCGGCTCTAACCAGAGAAAAACAATCGGTGTGATCATCGTGGCCAAGCCAAAACCTGCTGGAACGGTCAACGCTGCGGCGAAGAAGGTTGCGAAAAGGCTGAACACAATCAGGCTCGCATCCATGCATTGCGCTCATGAAACAACAACATAAGTGTAAGCACCATGAAAGATGCATCAACCGAACAGAGCGCTTGAATTCGATTGTAGCTCCGGCTGAAACCCCACCACAAAACCCTGAGATAAACCAAAGAAGAACAGGCGGCCTCAGAGATTCATGGCCGCCATCAACTTGGCAGAGAAATTGACCTTGTTCAATGAACACTGGAGCCCCCGCGTCGTCGCTGAAATGAACGACTATCAGTTCAAGCTGGCCAAACTCGARGGTGAGTTTGTCTGGCACAATCACGAAGACACCGACGAGGTGTTCATCGTCGTCAAGGGCTCGATGAAAATCGAAATGGAAGAGGAAACCGTTCACCTTACTGAAGGTGAGATGTACGTCGTCCCAAAGGGCGTGATGCACAAGCCATACGCCGAAACCGAATGCCACGTCATGCTTGTTGAACCGCGTGGCGTTGTCAACACAGGCGAGGCCGGTGGCGAGTTGACCGCCGACAACGATGTTTGGGTGTGAGGCAATGACTGATGCGCTGATCGATGAGGACATTCGCATTGCGCGAACCCTTCCTTCAGCGTGGTACACCGAACTGGACCACTTCAACCGCCTGCAATCGGCCTTCAAAGGCTGGCAATTTGCCGCACACCAATCCGAGTTTGGGACCAACAACGTGCTTCCAGTCGACCATTACGAAGCCATCACAGGCGAATCTGTGGTCCTGATCAAAGGTGAAAGCATCGCATGCCATTCCAATGTCTGCACGCACCGAGGCATGCGCGTGGCCTTAGAGGCCTGCACGGCAAAAACCCTGCAATGCAGGTACCACGGACGCACCTTCAACCTCGATGGAACATTGAGGCACATGCCAGAGTTCACAGAAGCAATTGGCTTCCCCTCACAAGGCGACGACTTGGCGGCGTTTCCCCTGAAGGAGTGGATGGGCATGCAGTTCACTGCGCTCGATGGTTTGGCTGAACTTCCTTGGGAGGCGCTTGAGGATCGGCTTGGGTTCCTCAACGTCGAGGCGTACACCCACGACCCTGCGCGTGACCGCGACCACACCATTCAAGCCAACTGGATGCTCTATGTCGACAATTACCTCGAAGGGTTTCACATTCCCTATGTCCACCCTGAATTGAACCAGGCGCTTGACTACGGGGCCTACACCACGGAAACGTTTGACGGCGGCGTGTTGCAAATCGGCAAAGCCATGGAAGGCGATGTCAAATTCGACCTACCAGAAGGTCATCCTGATGCTGGTGAAGACATTGCAGCCTACTACCTGTGGCTGTTTCCCAACATGATGTTCAACTTCTATCCGTGGGGCCTTTCRCTCAACATTGTCGTCCCCGTTTCCCCCACCGAAACCAGGGTGCTCTACCGAGGCTATGTGGCCAATCCCGAGTTAGCAAGCCAAGGTGCGGGTGCACTGCTCGACACGGTCGAAGATCAGGACCAGTGGGTCATTGAGTTGGTGCAGCGCGGGATGGCTTCGTCTGTGTATGATCGCGGCAGGTATTCTCCGACGAGGGAACAAGGCGTGCATCATTTCCATCGCATGCTGGCGAACCTGTTTGATGAGAAACAGTGAGCACGGTGTGTCCT
>CM001443.1:13924-23275 GCA_000246735.1 uncultured Candidatus Poseidoniales archaeon
TGTGTCCAACAGTTCACCGTAGTGTTCGCTTGATCACGTCTTGAGGTCCGCTGTATCCCACCAATTGGCTGGTGTTGCACCCATGCGACCAACGAGGCTGACAATCATTTCCATCGCTTGTACAGCGCCCGTTTGTTGGTCCAAGTTGAATTCCGAGGTGTTGATGACCTTCTCACCCTCTTTTTCGGTCAACCGCAGGACATCACCCCTGCCCTCGGTGGAAATGGAGTATTCAACATGAAGCCCCGATTCGCGCTGGGGTCCAAAATAGAGCTTGCTCACGGTCGAGGATGGGACAAATATCTTGCTGAATGCATCGTGAATGGTTTTGACGCCAACCGTGCGTTCGGTCCCGTTCGTTGACACAACGAAGGTTTTGGTTTCGCCATCAAAGAGGTCATTTTTTGCAGATGTGGCGAGTTTCATGAACACGACAAAATTACCAAATTCTCCACTCTTATACCACCGCCAGGCAGAAAAAACAACCAGAACGGCAAAGGCCAAGCCAAAGACAACAACATCCCACATACATCGAACTCAATCCTAAACGACATCAATGTATAGCCGGTGCGCCTCGTAATTGTGCTTTGACCAGCCGATATATCGCAACGTGTGGTCCTTCTTGGCATGAATCAAGACTCTATAAGAGAGCACTCAAATCATTTGCCATGAGAAGAATCCTGGTGCCTCTTCTTCTCGTAATTTTATTCAGCATGAATGTTCAAGCGGAGACCTACAAGATCTCCGGTCGAGCCACCTTTGCTGACGATACACCTGTGACCCTGCAGTACATTGATGTCCAATGCGAACAAGGAATCATCGATTGCTACAAGTATCGTGGCACGCAAGCGATTACAGATGCCTATGGCTCGTTTACCGTTCTCATTGAAGCGACAGAAGAAGACAGTGATGTCGAGATCCAATTGAGGCTGCGCGGGGAGACGTTCACGCACACAATCGATGTGGAGAAGCATCAAAACTCAACCGATGATCGAGTCTACCAAGACCTCCAACTTCAGCAAAACCCCCCACCATCGGGCGTTATGATGGGGCTTACCTGTGCACTCTTGGTGTTCATTCTTGCTTTCATTTCAGTGTTGACAAAAACTCGGCGTAGGCTCAGCACCAGGCAAGGGCGATTGGAATTCATGGGCCACAGGCAAGCAAAACAACTGCAATGTTCACTGTGCAAAGAAATGGTCCTCCAACATCAACTCATCAAGCATCTAATTGTCGACCACGACATGGAGGCGACGGATGCTGGAAGATTAACTGGGAAAATCATGCGGCGCACATGGTCCGAAGAGGAATAAATCTGGTCCAGGCTGCGCCTGTTGAATGAGGCTCAACTGCGTCACTCGGTTTGCAGCTCAGTGCCGCTTGAAGCCTCGGGGAAAATCGTACAGAGGAAGATGGCGACGCCTTTCTTCATACCACATCCTGTTGGAGACGATGTATCACAATGACCCGGTACCTTGGTGATAATTTCACACATCGACGAGTTTAAACACCCTGCCCAAATGCGCAATTCATGTCAATCATTGAAGCATACAACGAAGCATGGGACACCGCAAACGCCGAAGCACTCGATGAGATCATTCACGATGATTTCGTCTTCAACCCTCACGTCGGCGGGCACACCATGAGTAAATCCGATATGATGGGATTCATCAACAGCGGCAGCAGCCCCACCTCTGAACACAACAGAATTCTTTTCGAAAACGATGAAGTTGGCGTTGCACACTCTATTGTCCACTTTGCAAACGATTCCGACTCCGAAGCCGTGATGGCCTTCATGCGATTCAAAGACGGCCAGATCATCCTCATGGAAACCGGTGCTACACCACTTTCTGAGGATTACAAACTCGTCGGTCAGTGAAGACCTCACAGTCTTTGCTCAAGCCTTCCTAACAAGGCGCCAACGCACAGCGAGCATGGCCAACAAGCCAAGCCAAAGCCATGTGGTCGAGAACGCCGTGGCGGGGGTCAGCAGCTGAACATCCTCAAGTTGTCCACCAGGTCCACCTTCACAGCCTTCAGGAGGCGGGCCAATGCCTGGACCCCATGTTTCACCGAATCCGGAACAGTCTGCACCGCCACCGTTCTCATCGAGGAAGGTCTCACCGTGGTAACAGAGCAAGAAGTATGGGAAGCCCATGTCGCCTTCGCCATTCATCATTGTTGAGTGGTAGTGGTAGATCCCCTCTGGAAATTCAGGGGTTGGGCCGAAATGGCCGTTGCACACATCGAGATGGCCGAGGGTTTGGTCGTACTCATAATCGTCAATGCCATTGTAGCCTGTCTCGCCTTCCTTAAGCCTGTATGAACTCTTCATCTCCACGATGTTCATTTGGTCATCATAGCCCCAAAGCCCGTAGATTGGGTAGCCGTCCATGGCCACACCAATGACCGCTGAATGTGAACCGTTGGCCGTATTTTGGGCCACAGCGGCAGGTGTGCTGATGTCGTAATCGAGCATCGTCTCCCCTTCTTCAGGGTGCCAGTGGAGGCAATTGGCATCAGCATGGTAGTGGAAGGTACCACCTTGTCCGTTGTGAGCGTGGCACACGCCGAGTTCAATCGGTTGACGGTCCTCATCATAGGCGCCGTGTTGGCTGGCCACAGCGTCGCCGCCGGGTCCGTCTTCAGGCCCGTAGAACGGTACGCCATTGACGGCGATGGCGACTTCCCCAAGGGCTGCTGCGCACTCGTACTCGCCGTTGGCTTCAGGGCAGTTGGTGGCATCATGACCACCTGTTGTGTCATTGACAGGTGAACGGGGAATGATCCACTCGTAGTTTTGAGCACGCGTGCAATCGTTGCCTTGGGAACAGGCCAACGTCGATTCGAAGTCGTGATCTGGCAAGCCGTTGGTAACGATGGTGATGTGAGTCTCATTCATCGAGATGCTGACCGAACATTCGTGCGTTTCAACCGCAGCCGTGGTTAAGTCATCCACTTGGGTGATGTTTTGCCCTGGTTGGCAACGGAACACATCCAACCAAAATTGGCCCAAATCGGAAGCATCGTACGTTGGTTGAATCGGGTCTGTCGGATCGGTGGTGCCGTTGTCGGTTTCGTTTCCGGTGCTGTTGCCCGTTCCGTCATCCGTCCCGTTGTCTGTTTGATTGCCCGTTGAGGTATCGGTGGAGTTTCCATTGCTGGCGTTCCCTTCCGTTTCGTTTCCTTGGCTCTCGTCGTTCGAGCCTAGATCATCTTCAGTTCGATCCACATCGACGACCATTGGCTCTGATGTGGTGTTTTCAAGGCCATGGTTGGCGGTGAAATTTAGGCTTACAACACCGGTCGCATTCGTCGTCACCGTGAAGTTCCAAAGCCCGGAGGGGTCGGGTGTCATTTGCGCGATGCTCTCGTTTTCAAACACCACATTCACGAGGGTTTCGTTTGGATGTGCATGGATAACAAATCCATACATGGAGATCGTAGCACCATCATCTTCCGCTGAAATCAAGCTGAGGATTGGTGCGGCGTGAAGATGGCCATCGTCGTGGACTGGAACCGTCTCATTGACTGAAGTTTGTTCTTCAGGTTCCTCTTGATTCGCTGGAGGCTCTTGACCTACAGCAGCATCGTCGCGCTCGATGACGGCTGCGGCGAGGCTGGCGACAAGAATGAGGACCAAAACGCCCCATATCGCATCTTTGTTCATGTTGTGTCCATCGAGATAGCAGTCATAAGGTTAGCCCACTGGTAGGTCAAACTTGCCTCGAACAAAAATGGAAATCCAATGCAAGCACAAGAAAACGATGTGTTCCTCATTGCGTCCATGGTTCCCATGAACCAGACGCTTTGTTACGAATGAACCAATTTCCACTGCTTGCAGGAAGTTCAAGGTACTCGTAACCGTCATCTGACATCACGCCTTTGATGTCCGCGCTGGGCAAGGTCTCAACAGCCATGCTTTCTTCTTCGAAGGGATCAAGGGATGCTTGATTCATCGTGATCTTCTCGTTGAGCAACGCCATTCGCTCATCGGTGTCGAGCGTTGCTGACAATCCAAAGTACACATCGTTGTGAGCGATGTGCTCCAACTCAGCAGGATGGGTGTTCATTAGATCACCAATGACGGTGAACAACTTCTCCCTCGTCTCTTTCTTGATTTCATTGTTGGTGTACCTCGCCGTCAAATCGCCCTTCATTTCGAGGAGTTCTTGCGTCAATTCTTCTGGGTTGCTGTAGTAGGCTTGAACGACCGATTGCAGGTAATTCAGTTCATTTTCTTCTTCCTTCGACAACTTTGAGTTTCGACGGAGCACTTGCACCCAGCGGAACGTATCCGGGAGCACCGATGCAACCGCATTGGTTTGCAAGAGTGAAAAGATGGCGAGCAAAATCGCTCCAATGCCTACAGATTGTGTAACGCCACCTGAAAGGAAGGCATCGTTGGATGATTCAACAACTTCATTGGTGTCGTAGACAAGTTCGCAACCATCGGTATCAACCTCGACGCCAGCCGTTGTCCCAGGACAGAGGTCGTCTAAATCTTCCACGCCATCGCCGTCTTCGTCTTGAGCCTGAACTTCTACAACTTCAAACATGTTCGGAATCCCGTCGCCATCGTCATCAGCGCATCCAAAGAAACCGCTGGCTGTTGATGTGCCTGCAATTTGAGGGCAGAAATCCGACATAAGAGCCCCTTCGATGTATTGGCCAACACCAGTGAACCCAGCCGTCGTGTTCCATGAGGCATTCCCCCAATTATCGCCATACCCATCACCATCGACATCTGACCATTGAGAGGATAGTGTTGGGAAAGCATCAGGATTGTTTCCTGTGGTGTTGTCGCCATAGCCATCGCCATCGGCATCCATCCATTGAGTTTGATCCGACGGGAATATATCGAGCAAGTCGACGACCGTGTCGCCATCGGTGTCGAGGAAGTTGTCGATGAGCGGGTATTGATCGGCATTGTCACCAATTCCGTCACCGTCCGTGTCCGTCGTCTCCGAAGCATCGTTCGGGAACGCGTCGGCGTTGTCGCCGACACCATCGCCATCGGAATCCATCGTTTCGTTGGCATCGAAGGGGAAGGCATCCCCATTGTCGCCAACGCCATCGCCATCGCTGTCTTGGTATTCGAAGTAATCAAGCGGGAACACATCTGTGTTGTCCCCAACACCATCGCTGTCTGAGTCCGCCGTTTCATTTGCATCATACGGGAAGGCATCGCTGTTGTCACCCACGCCATCGCCATCGGAATCCATCGATTCAGTGACATCCGTTGGGAACGCATCGCTGTTGTCACCAACGCCGTCGCCGTCGCTGTCCATCCACTCTCCAGCATTATTCGGGAATGCATCGCCTGTGTCGCTGTAACCATCGCCGTCCGTGTCAGGGCAGCCAATGAGGTCAACCGTCGAAGTCCCTGCTTGGTTTGGGCAATCATCTTGATCGTTGAGCACACCGTCCATGTCGATATCATCTGGGGAGACATACTGGAACGCAAGGCCCAAATCAAGCGATGTGCCTTCATCGCCAAAGAGTTTCAAATCAACTTGTTCCGCCACTGAACCTGCACTCGGGGTTGTGACCCGAATGGTGGTGTCGTTCACCACGGTTCCTGTCACGGAACCATAGGTGCCGAATTGAACCGTAATCTCATGATTAAGGTACATTCCAGTCGAGCGGTTGGCGTACTTCAGGCGCTTGTTTGAAGTATCATAATAGGCGATGTGAACCATGTTGTCGTCATCAACAACGATGTCATTTCCATAACCAACATCACCAGCACTGTCGATGGTCATCGATTGACGTGAGTCCCCTGGGGCCACCATGCTGTAACCGAGGTCTGAGCCGCCGTTGTATTCCGAAATGTGAACGATGTCGAATTGGTCAATGTACATGCTAAATGTGTTTCTTGAGTTGCCCTGATTTGAGACAGCCCAAGCCGAACCAGAGGCACCATCAGCAAAGTACGCGGTATTTCCAGCAGCATTGGAGCTGTAAACAAGATGAAGTCCATCGTTCGAGTCAACAGCCATAGCGCTGTGATAGCCAACTCCAGCGCCGTTGTCAACGGTGTAGCGCTGCCATGAACCACTGATGTTTGAAGCGATCAACATATCCATGTTACCCTGGTGCCTGTATGCAACATGGACAAAGCCGTTTGAGTCAATCGCAATGGAAGAGTCACAACCAATGTACGTGGTTGTGTCATCCAACGTGACCGTTGTCCATGAAGACCCGTCATGATAGGATAACAGCGCCGCATTGCAGATGTATCCATCCCTTGAGTAGGAGATATGTGGCCGATCGTTCGCATCAAGGGCTATGGAAATTTGGTCGTTCTCGACGTTGGACTTGCTCCAGTTATTTGTCCATGATGTTCCATCATACATGGAGTAGAGCAGGTAGCCTGTGCTCGAAATGCGGTGATAATAAGCGATGTGAACATTATCATTGCTGTCAATAACGAGGTCTGCATTACTGCACGCATCACAATCCCTAATTTTGGAATGTGCCCATGTTGAACCATCATACGTGCTGTGCCAAAAATCATCACTGTCCATATTTGAGGAAACAATGTGGATGGTCCCATTTGAGTCGACACCAATCGAAGGATCCCAGCCGCTGGATGTAACATAGTTCGCTGTCGTCGTTGTCCATGTGTATGACTCGCCATCGCTCGTGACGTTCTTGTACGCCATGTCGAGGAAGCCTGTCCCGGTGATGGTGATTTCTTCACCGCCGGTCGTCGATCCATGGACTGGACTCACGCTGTACGTGGTGGTGCGTTCACCAACCGTGTGAGCATCTTGAGAAAGCGAGAGATTTGCATCCGACTGATGCTCATCACCAAGCAAGAGTGATGGAGTCGCAATCATCCCGAGTAACAGAATTGTAACCATGAAGATTCTTAGTCGCACAGACCTACTATTGCACAGCAATGTAAAAAAGGTCCGTTGGGCCAAATCGGCGATTGGTTTCTTAGGAATGTTTTTGATTCGCTCACCAGTGAGAAAACTGTGCGAAGCAAAGCCACCTTGATTCTTCTCTCGATTGGCTTGCTTCTAACGCTCAGCGCCTCACCATTCGTGACGGCCCAAGGTAGCCAAGAAGCAACGCCTGAATTGATGACGCGCATCATGATGATGCCCCCCGATGCAGAAGTAACTGGCATGCACATTGATGCAAACGGCCATTTCTTTGTCAACGCCATGCATCCTGATGAGGCCAATTACAAAGCAACCGTCGGGGTCATCAATGGAGTTGATTGGAACAACCTCGCTGAAACGGTCCCCGAACTTGACGCTTCCAGCAGTGAGAACGACATCTGGCACGGAATACGAACCTCTCACGGGACGTATCAGGTGGTCCTGCAGAGCGGGGATGCCCTTTCCGAAGGTGGTGTCGCAGGTGGCATTTATGCTGCTGATGATGGCAATCAACTTCTTGTCAGCAAGAAACCAGACTACAACGCATTTGTCCCGCTCACCGATGATGGTAAGCGCGGCTACCTCTACACCGCATGGGAAGACCGTCCAGCAGGCATTAGCCAAGTGGAAATAGAATGGGACAGTGCTTCCTCTGAATGGAATTTGTTGAACAGCAAGATGTTGGACCTCAGCAGCATTAACGGTGGCTGGGTGCTCTGTTTCGGGAGCATGAGCCCTTGGGGATCGCCACTCTTCTCTGAAGAATTGTATTTCGATGATACTGAGCATTGGAACGATGACAGTTTCAGGTACCATTCCGATCAAATCAAACTTGAGAATTACCTCGGCCATTATCCGAATCCCTATGATTACGGTTACATTGTTGAACTCGAAAACGCGACATCAGTCGAACCAGATTTGGTCAGGCATCTCGCCATGGGCCGTTTTTCTCATGAAAATGCAGAAGTTATGCCTGATCAACGAACTGTGTATCTTACCGATGATGGCTATGATACGGTGCTCTTCAAATTCATTGCAGATGCAGCAGGGGACCTCAGCGCAGGGACACTTTACGCAGCGAAGGTCGACCAAGACTCGACTCGGGATTCTGCCATCACAGGATTTGATGTTGAGTGGATGGAGATGGCCTCATCATCAAACGCTGAAATTCAAACTTGGATTGACGACTATGATGGCATCACAACCGATGACTACGTGGCTGGACAAAACGCCTACATTTCAGATGAAGAGATCAATGATTGGGCAGAATGGCGTCTGAATCAAGACCTCAATGGAGACGGTGCAATCGGCACGGCGGTCGATGACCGAGTGGCCTTCCTTGAGTCTCGTAAGGCCGCTGCAGCCCTTGGTGCAAGCGATGAATGGAACAAAATGGAAGGCGTCGCCTTCAATGAAAATGTTCCAGATAATCTCTACCTTGCTATGTCGCGAATTGAATCAGCCATGAGCGACGGGCAGGGCGATATTGATGTCACACAAAATTCCTGTGGCATTGTCTACCGAATGACGATGGGCGAAGGATGGAGTGTCAATCGAATCGATCCTGTCATCTCTGGCGGACCCTACACCTCTTCAGCCCAGTACAAATGCGATGTCAACAACTTGGCTGGACCTGACAACCTTCTCGTGCTTGATGATGGACGGGTCCTCATCGGTGAAGATACCAACAATCACGAAAGCAACATGGTATGGCTATGGGGCGAGAAATCTGTCTCCGTGAAAGGAAACGAAACCATCACTGTGAATGCGGTGAATGTGGCCAGCACGCCGACCGATACCGGCGCACCTTGGACCTATACCTACCAAGCAGAAGTGGCCCAACTTCACACTGGTTCAACCTACACCGCCTTCATTTCCGTCAAACAAATTGGAGATGAAGCACTCAAAGGGTTCTGGTTGTGGAGTGGAATTGAAAGCAATGGTGAGCAACATGAGGATTCCTTTTCACTGCAAATTGGCTGTTACCTCATCAATGCCTCCCTCTACGAAAGCGATGATCTCAATGCTGATGCGAAGAATGCGACGTTGCTGTCTTCCTCAACCTCTGAGTTCGTTGTTGGGAATGGGGTATGCCTCGATGGCGTGTACGATGATGGAGTGGTGGATCCTCAAGAGGAGCCTGATGTCAGAACGGATGAGAATACGCCTGGATTTGGTACGATCCTCAGCCTTATTGCAGCGCTTGGAGCTGTTTGTGTTGTCTCGCGTCACCAACGCTTCTGATGCGTGTTGCAAAGCATAGCCAATCGAAGGACGCACTGAAAGCTCTTTGAAAATCCAAATCCGTTTCAATGGGTATTCGGATAGACCCTTGCGAATGGTCTGAACGAGTATGGAAACCGGAGCAATTTTTAATTTATTAGTGGCCTTAGAATAAACAATGGCCAATACATTTCTCCAAATCATGTTGGATGATCTGGAAGATGGTATCAGA
>CM001443.1:23290-23772 GCA_000246735.1 uncultured Candidatus Poseidoniales archaeon
GGGTTGTCTGAATAACCCGCTACGAAAATGAGTTCACAATTCCACTCAATCAGTATTGCGCAGTGCAAGAATTTCAGATGGGATGGAATATGTGTAATCGAACATCGGCCCAATGAGGCGTATTGATTCAAGGCCCTCTCCAAAAACAACTCGTTCAAAACTCGAGTCAATGGCATGCAAAGGCATGCTTGCGATCAACGCCCCCTCTTTTGTCAATAGAATTCCCGTGGCCACCAGGGGTGCATTTGAGGTGAACGAAAGATGGTTTTCCGTAAGTTCAACCTTCCCAAGCCCAGAGAACATGGTTGAGAATTGCGCACCGATTTCACCCCAATCTGCCAGAAGGTATTCCATGTTGTTGGAACATCCAATTTGGTTAAAGTTATTTTTATCTCACCTTGGAGATGTGAATCACCCATCTCATTGGCGTATGATGGTGCAGGAGGCAAATCCGAGGACTTGCGGTGGGTCTTGTCAGTGCC
>CM001443.1:23787-30643 GCA_000246735.1 uncultured Candidatus Poseidoniales archaeon
CCAAGTGAAGTCTTCTTTTACCTTACTTTGTGGGTGTCCGATCGACCAAACCCATCGGTACCAAGCACAGTGTAATGGCCACCGACCCACTGTCGAATCATGTCTGGCACTGCTGCCATGTTATCGGAAACCGCAATCACAGGCACGCTTGCCTTGCCGAGCATTTGCTCAATCCAAGGCTGCTTCGCATCTTCTGTTGGATGAAGTCGATTGTATCGGTCGCATGCCATTCCTTCTCGGCGCAGTTCACCGTAGGAAGTTGCTGAGTAGATTTCAGCACGCACGCCATACGCCTCGAGCTTCTCGACTGCATCGAGCACTTGGACCATGATTGGGCCAGAACCAATGAGTCGAACGATTGGCCCGTCGCCCTTTGGTGCGCCTCGAAGCAGGTACATGCCACGAATGATGCCTTCGTCAACGCCTTCTGGCTTCGGCGGCATCGGGTAATTTTCATTGTAAACAGCGATGTAATGGATGACGTCTTTGTCTTGGGCGTACATCTCATCGATGCCATGGCGGATGATTGTAGCCAACTCGTAAGCGAACGCGGGGTCCCATGCTCGCACGGCAGGGTTGGTGTGGGCCATCAAGAGAGAGTGGCCATCTTGGTGTTGGAGGCCTTCTCCATTGAGGGTGGTTCGTCCGGAAGTTGCACCCATCAGGAAACCGCGGGCGCGCTGATCGGCTGCCGACCAAATGAGGTCAGCGACACGCTGGAACCCGAACATCGAGTAGAAGGTGTAGAACGGCACGGTTGGGTAGTGGTGCGTGGAATATGAAGTGGCAGAGGCGATGAACGTCGAGGTTGCCCCTGCTTCATTGATGCCTTCTTCCAAGAGTTGGCCTTTGGCTGATTCCTTGTACTTCATCAGTACCTTGTGATCAACTGGCTTGTACAATTGTCCTTCTGGATGGTAGATGCCAAATTCAGCGAACAATGGATCCATACCGAAGGTTCGCGCTTCATCGGGAATGATCGGGACAATTCGTTCACCGAAGCCCTTGTCTTTCATCAAAGAGCGCAAAATTCGCACAAACGCCATGGTTGTTGAAACTTGCATCTTTCCTTTGGTGCCTTCATCGAATTCCGCATAGGCTGCGGCTTCAGGAAGGGTGAGGTCAAACTCAGGAACCGTTCTGCTTGGCATGAAACCATCCATTGCAGCACGGCGCTCCTTGGCGTAGGCTACGAGTTCAGGAACATCCGCTGGCATCACGTATGGGTAGGCTTCCAAGTCTTCATCCGAGAACGGCAATCCAAGGTCGTCTCGCATGTACTGCATGCTTTCCATGTCCGCCTTTTTCTTCTGGTGAGTTGTGTTGCGACCTGCAAAGGCGGGGCCAAGTCCGTAGCCTTTGATGGTGCGCATGAGCACGACAGTTGGCTCGCCTTTGTGGGCGGTGGCCTGGGCGTAGGCTGCGTGGAGTTTGAGGAAATCGTGTCCGCCGACATCAGCACAGAGGTCAACAAGATCTTCATCACTCAGATGTGCAACAAGAGCTTGGAGTTCTTCTGAGTTGAACAATTCCTTGCGGATGGTTGCTCCGTCTGCGGTCATGATGCGCTGTTCATCACCGTCAACGAGTGAATCGAGACGGGCTGCGAGAGCCCCGTTGGCATCTCGGGCGAATAAGTCGTCCCAACTGCTGCCCCACAGGACCTTGATGACGTTCCAACCTGCACCACGGAAACGACCTTCGAGTTCTTGAACGATTTTCGAGTTGCCCCGAACCGGCCCATCGAGGCGCTGTAAGTTGCAATTCATGGTCATCACAATGTTGTCGAGGCCTTCTCGGCCTGCAAGTGAAAGTTGGGAGAGGGATTCAGGTTCATCAGATTCACCATCACCCATTGTGTACCAGACGCGAGAGTTCGCCGTTGAAACAAGGCCACGGTCCTCGAGGTACCGGTTGAAGCGAGCTTGGTGAATGGCGGTCATTGCACCAAGGCCCATGCTCACGGTTGGGAATTCCCAGAAGTCTGGCATCAAACGAGGATGAGGGTAGGAGGAAAGCCCCTTGCCGGCCGTTTCTTGGCGGAACGCTTCCATTTGTTCATGGGTCAAACGACCTTCGAGCCAGGCCCGGGCGTAAATACCCGGTGAAGCATGGCCTTGCCAATACAAGTGATCGCCTTGGCCAGCGCCATCTTTACCTCTGAAGAAGTGATTGAAGCCAACCTCCCATGCGTGAGAGGTGGAAGCATATGTTGAGATGTGGCCCCCAATGCCTTCGAAGTACTTGTTGCCACGAGTCACCACCATCATTGCGTTCCATCGATTGATGCCGTGGAGGCGTGTTTCGAGATCGAGGTTTCCTGGGTACGTACCCTGGCTGTCTGGGTGAATGGTGTTCATGTAGGCCGTGTTGACAACGTCAATATCCACGCCGGCATCCTTGGCCGCACCAACCGTAGAGAGGAGCAAACGTCGTGCTTCTTCCTCGCCAATCTGGTCGCGAACGGCCAAAATTGAATCAATCCATTCCTGTGTTGCCACAGGGTCTGGGTCAGGCAGCGTACCTCGAACACCAAAGCGCATCTCATGCCCCTCCTTGCTACCCCCTCCAACCTCGGGGCTTTCAACCCCTCGCCTTGGTCGCATCGCAGTTTTTACCCAACCGGGTGTCGAATGGGCGCTGAAAAGAGCCCTCGGCTCGCTGTCCCACGATTCTTGAGCCTTCATTTCAACAAAATTCGGCATAAGAGATAAAGACCGAACAGGCAGGGCGACAGATATGTCCGTCGAGGCTATGGTTCAAACGATGATTGATGATTTAACTGCTGCACTTGCTGATGCTGTCAAGCACGACAAGGGTAACGCTGCTGCTGGTACCCGTGTCCGAAAGGCCATGCAATCCGCAAAGGCTGCTGCACAAGATGTGCGCGCCCAGGTCCAAGCTGACAAGAACGCTTGAGGTCAAGTGCGCGTCAAAACGCGCCACTCGCCCCCACCGTTGAGAAGATCTGCTTCTCCGCTTGATTCAACAGACCACCCAGTGGGAACGTTGTTTACTTCAGGAGCAAGCACAATCGTTGTCACATGCGACAATTCAGCGTCTATGTCACCAATCCAGTTGGTATCGGTAGATCGCCAATGACCTGTAAGGTTCTTCTCATCTGCATCGAGGGGTTCGTAAAATGTGTACAACCAGTGCATCCCAAGGGTCGCATCTGAAACAAACAAGAAGTGATCACCGCTTTCTAAATTCATTGCATCAGCAGCTTCGTCCGTCCACATGGTCTGGCCGTGAATACCTGCAAGCAAGGAAAGGGGCAGCAACAGCAACAGGGTGACACCGATTGCTCGCATGTGATGGCCAGGAACTTCAAACGTCGGCGTACCGGCTTTGAGGTTCAATTGCTTCAACAGCACAACAAATGGGATGAACAACAGCGTCATGTATCGACCATTGTTCCCCATTGTCCAGACAATACCTGGCCAAGAAGCACCCCATAGCACGGATTCGTATGTCCACAAAGCGGCAACGTAGAAGACAATCGCCGTCATAGCAGCTGCTATCATCGCAGCCATTGTAGCGATCTGTGCGTCATCCGTGGCCCTAAGTGCTGCCACTGCCGGCTTCAACAATGGCCACAACACCATACCAAACAAGACAAACAAGCCGATCGCATCGAACAGGGAGAACACAATCGCTGACACGAAGCGAAGAGGTGCATCTTTCACCACACCAAAGGTTGGTGTGGCATCAAAAATTCCAACAAGAAGCATGACTGTTCCAACGGCGCCTGCAATTGCACATGAAGCCTTGAATGGATTTCGCATCCATGTAAACCGTGACGATTCTCGTTCCTGTAGTGAATGCCAAGCATAGCCAATCGCACCAAGCAAGGCGCCATAGAGAAGCACAGAGGATGGCCCACTCATACCCTTTGAATATGGAATCAACATCAGCATGCATCCACCAATCAAGTTCTGAAGCAACCGCATGTTGCTCGACCACAACCCCGTGAACAAACCAAACGCCACCGCAAACGCCAGGGCAAAGTAGACCTCTTCGTAGCCGCGACCGACTGAAAAAATAAATGCGGGCGATAAAGACAAAATGGCTGCGGAGCGCTCACCTATGGTGCGATGCACATAGCCAACGAGGGCAAAAAACACCACCAAAGCAAACGCCTTGATGCTGGCTTCAGAACCAGAGTACATCGGTAAAACGGTGCGTTCCCCGGCATCGCTCGAATCGCTCACACCCGCTACCTCTGGCCGTAAATCCCCCCAGGGGAGCCCTCCATCGGCATCCACCGCCATCTTGACGTGGGTGTCGAGTCCCAAATCACTGCTGAAGCAGACCACGATGTTGAGGAAAAGCCCGAGCACGAGCAATCCTTTCCATGTGCGTTCATCATCGAGATTGAACAGCACCATGAGGGGTGGTTCGGGGGGTGAGGTTCAACCCTTTCGGACACTTCGCCCATGCATGGGCGGAATTCTAGAGGGGATCAAAGTCGTCGATGTGTCGCGAATTCTTGCTGGCCCATACGCGACGCAAATGCTTGCAGATTTAGGTGCAGAAGTAACGAAAATCGAGGCGCCATGGGGCGATGACACCAGAGGCTGGGGCCCACCTTTCACCAAGGGCTTTGATGGAAAAGAGGTCGCTGCCTACTTTCTCTCATGCAATCGAAACAAAACAATCGCCACCTATGACCTGAAACGCGACGCTGATTCGGTTCGAGCAATGATCCTTGAAGCAGATGTCGTTGTTGAGAATTTCAAACCAGGAACGCTGGAACGACTGCTTGGACCAATGCCCTCCCACGTGATTGTCTGTTCGATATCGGCCTATGGTGCAACTGGCCCGCGCCGCGACGAGCCCGGATACGATGTTGCGCTCCAAGCTCGATCTGGCATCATGAGCATTACAGGAGAGCCAAATGCTGCGCCGGTAAAAGTCGGGGTTGCATGGATCGATGTCATCACTGGACTCAACGCAGCAAACGCAATCCTTGCTGCATTGTTCAAGAAAGAGCGAACGGGAGAGGCAACCCACATCGATATCTCGCTGTGGGATTGCGCCCTTGCTGCGCTTGTGAATCAAGCACACAACGCCATGGCAAGCGGCGAAAACCCTGTCGCCATGGGTTCAGCGCACCCGAATCTTGTCCCGTACAGGGCGTTTGAAGCAAACGATGGATGGTTCGTTCTCGGCGTTGGTTCCGATGCTCAATGGTCGACGGTCGTCGAACGGCTTGGCCTTGAGGGTGCTGCTGGCTTGGATGAATGGGCCACAAACAAGGGAAGGGTGCTGAACAGAGAAGCGGTGGAAGCATGTGTGGCAGCCGCCATCGCCAAACACGACCGGGTACACCTCGAAACCATGCTTCATGGCGTGCCGTGCGCTCCCGTGAACACCGTTTTAGAAGCGCTCGCTGATCCTCAAAGCGTTGCTAGGGGAGCTGTCACTCAACACAAGGGCGTGGATGTGCTGGCCAGTCCGTTACGGTTTATGATGCCTCAAAAGGAAAACAGCGACCTCTGACCGCCTTCCCGAATGAGCCCCACTTCCCGCAATTTATCGAACGCATTGTCCATTCGTCGTTGGCTGAACTGACGCTCGACTTGTAAAAATTGAATCAGGCCTTTTGTGTCCACTTGACCAGGTTCAAGATCGGCGTCTGCCACTTCGTTTGCAGGGTGATCATGGAAAATGGCGCGGATTTCATCCAGACGTTCTGGAACATCCTTTTCTTTCGCCTCGCAAATCGCTTCAATCGTTCCATGGGCTTTGATGAGCTTCATCCCAGTCTTTGGACCAATGCCACGGATTCCCGGATGGAAATCAGTTCCGATCATAATGGCAAGGTCGATCAGTTGAGCGCGAGTAAGTTCGTTCTCGGAGAGCACTTCATCCAAGATAATCTTCTGTGCTTGGACCACACGGCCATGCTGCTTGGAACCATGGCTCATCAAGTTCCGAACGAGCAAGGGCGTTCCATACAACAACGCATCCCAATCTTGGGTCGCCACCACATCGAGTTGTCCTTTCGCAGCCATCACAGCAGCTTGCCCTTCACCTTCTGCTTTCGCGTCAACCCAAGGGACGCCAAGGAGGTCGAGAAGTTGTTTGGTCTCTGCAACCATCTCAGGCGAATAATGCATGATTCGTTGCGCCATCTTCTGAGCGAGTGGGAAATCACCTGCTGCGAGTGCTTCTTTGTGGATGCGCTCAGCTTCAACGCGGCGTGCACGGCGTTGAGCAATTTCATCTGCTTTGAGTTCTGGCGCAGTTCCATCGAACACATACACGGGCTTGATACCTGCTGCAAGCAAGGTCGTGGTTCGATTGAGGAACCCCATAAGATGCGAGACAACTTTGCCATTTTCTGCCCGCAGTGGTCCACCATCGCCTTGTGGCGAGCGGTCTCGCATCGTGGTCAAAAATTGGAACGCAGTAAGGAAGGCATCTACGCCGACACGCTTGCCTGCAAGGCTGTTCAAGTCGATGGTCTCCGGGGAAGTGATGTCTCGAAGATTGCAGCCCATGAAAATCACAACGGGTGAGAGTATGTGGTTGTTGGCATCCGAACCCGTCAAGAAGTTGGGGGGTCAGCGCTTGGCATGGTGAGGCACATTGCATGCTTGCGCGGGTGGCATCCTGCGCTTGCGCGTGCAGAAATTGCTGCGTTGTTACCAGAAATGACCACCACTCGACTCGAAGGACGAAGGTTGCTGGCATTAGAGGGCAGCTGCGATGAGATCGCTTTGGCTGAAGCCGTGGCTGTATCGAGCGGTTGCCAAGCAATCCTTTGCGAGGCCATTGTGTGGCCCTGTGAGGGTGAGGCGCCCATCGACCGCTTGATGCCAGCCATTCTCGATCATCTCAACCACCA
>CM001443.1:30658-31825 GCA_000246735.1 uncultured Candidatus Poseidoniales archaeon
GGATGCTTGGCTTTGGAGATGAATCGGATGGTGTGTCTTCTAGAAAAGCCGCTGAACGGCCTTTCTTCAAACCAGTGAGCCTTGATCCGCGTCTTGCCCGCCTTGCGGTGAACCTTGCCTCGGGACCTGTTGGCAACCGCGCCACCATCGATGTGATGACTGGAACGGGCGGATTCCTCATTGAGGCGGCGCTATCAAACCGAATCGCAGTTGGACTTGACCTCGACCCAGTGATGGTTGAAGGCACCATTCGGAACTTGGAGTGGGCGTTGAACGCAGAAGGAAGAACTGAGCACAGGGCCATGGTTCTTGCTGGGGATGCTACGAAGTTGACCGATGCCCTCACCGGACTTGATGCCCCTGTCAGCGGGTTTGTTCTCGATCCGCCGTATGGCCGCAACTCCCAAGGATCGCTTGAACCGATGGCGTTGCTGGAAAGCGTGCTCACCAGCGCTCATGAGGTCGCCGTCGATGGCGCCGGGTTGGTGTTAATTCTCCCG
Organism: uncultured Candidatus Poseidoniales archaeon; assembly: GCA_000246735.1. GTDB lineage: Archaea > Thermoplasmatota > Poseidoniia > Poseidoniales > Poseidoniaceae > MGIIa-L1. Next base: position 31,159 of record CM001443.1, read on the forward strand.
ATTCACCCGATGGGGGAACATCCAGATGAGCCAATCCCAAGCGGTGCAGATGTCAACTTGCTTCATGGCGATTGGCAAGGGATTGAACACGCCCTTCGCAGCGCACACTGGTCTGTTCAAAGCCGCTGGGTGGAACACGTGCATGCGAGCCTAAGCCGACTCATACTTCACGCAACAGTTGCTCCTCAAGATTGAGCAGCGTGATCGCATCTTCTTCAGATGGGGTCGGAAATTGAGAACGGTGAGGGCATCCTTCGTCGAGAATAGCTTCATCCTGATCGTTGAGCACATTTGGGTAGGTCCGACAACCTCGAGGGCGCACCTCGTAGACTGAACACATGCCTTCTGCATTGACATCGGCAGATGAAGTCAGCAAGAACACGCACGCTCGGGTTGTTTCATCGTTCAGCAAGGTAAGAACGCCATTGTTTTTCCATGTGAACGAATCCACATCGATACCGGTGCGACGCGATAAGAGGGACGCCTCGGCTTTTGTGAGCGGCATCGTTGTCTCCCTGCAACACGCAGAACATCCCGTTGGAATGCATGGAAGTGAGCGGGCCATGTTCGTTGGAAACGACCCGCCTTATTCAAGAAGGGTGGCCATCTCGCTTGGATTACGGGCGATTAGGGTAGCCTGGATATCCTGTCGGGCTTCGAACCCGAA
>CM001443.1:31840-61827 GCA_000246735.1 uncultured Candidatus Poseidoniales archaeon
GAACCCGACGACGCGGGTTCGAATCCTGCATCGCCCACCAGCACCCTGCGTAGTGTGCGAAGCGTATTCGCCGTTCAGCGGGTCCAGAATTGAACCGTTTCATCGCCCCAACGATCGTCAGAGCCTCGAACAAGTCCTGCTTGTTGAAGCATCAAATCATCGATCATTGAAGGCACTGGCTCGACGTGTTCGACATTGCTTTCGACGAGGTAGAACTCATCCACAAGACCGGCTTGTAGGAACTGTTGGACCGTTGTTGGCCCCCCTTCGACAAGGAGCCGCTGAATTTCACGGTCGCCGAGTTGATTTAGAAGTGCCTCAAGTCCTCTGAAGTTCGACGTCATGTGGAGTGTTTCGAGCCCATCGTGAAGCAGAGCAGCGTTCGAATCAATGCGATTGTTTGGGTCAATCACGATTCGAAGCGGCTGGCGATCTGTTTCCACTCGACGGATGGTGAGGGTTGGATTGTCCCGCTCGACGGTTTCTGCTCCGACAAGTATGGCGTCGCATTCCTTTCGCAGTTGATGCACGCGGTCGAGGCATACCTCTGAGGTGAAGCGTTGTGCTTCAGCCGAACGGTCGTCAACCGAACCATTGCAATCCACAGCCATTTTCACGGTCACCATTGGCCTTCTGTGAGCGCACCAGTGCATGAACGGGCGCATCTGGTCACCTGCTTCCTTTTGCAAAAGACCGAATCGAACATCAATACCTGCTGTTTCAAGCACTTTGAAGCCAGAACCCCTGACGGTTGGATTGGGATCTGGATGAGCGACGATGACTTCCTTCACCCCAGCCCACATCAATGCTTCAGTGCATGGAGGCGTTCTGCCAAAATGATTGCAAGGCTCAAGGGTGACAAAAGCCGTGGAGCCGTTTGGAGAAAACCCATTCTTCTCTGCATCATGAATGGCCATTTGTTCTGCATGGAGGCCGCCTAAATGATCGTGCCAACCTTCTGCAATAACCTGGTCTTCTTTGACCAAGACACAGCCAACCAGAGGGTTTGGACTCACGCGGCCACGGCCCCGTTCAGCGACATCAAGGGCCCTTCGCATGAAGCCCTCTTCTGCTGCTGTCCATGGACTCGCCATGGTTGCCCCACTTCGGTTGGGTTCAAGACATCTTGCATTTCGCCTCAACCGGAATTCTCCGAATCGGGCTACTGTCTCCCCTTCTCTCTGCGAGGACCTATCCACTCATATCTTTTTATGCATGATGAATGGATTTTCACCCGATGTGATTTAGTGTAAAATAGGCGTTGTTAAGAGAAGGTTTCAAACCCCTAACCGCTCTCTTCAAACTATGTCAACCGATGAAGCGCCGGCCGGACCCAGTCCCCTTGAGTTTGAGGCTGATTCGTCGACCAAGATGAAAAAAGGCGCTCATAAACCGATTTTCGCCCACCTTTTCAAAGCCAAACCAAAAAAGGTGAAGGCCACAAAGCGTGTCCATCTCTTGGTCAACCCTTACGCCGGAAACAAAAGTGGGCGAAAAATTGGAGAACAAGCAAAAGCACTTTTGGAAGCCGCAGGAAAAACTGTGAAAGCTTACCACTCGGCCTATTCTGGTCATTTAATGGAAATGGCGCAAGAACTTGAGATCAAGGCCAATGACCTCGTGGCTGTTGTTGGTGGCGATGGGAGCCTTTCTGAAGTCATCACAGGAAGAATGAGGGCTGAATCCGGTAAAACGGAGTTGTTTGCCTTGATCCCTGCAGGCACTGGAAACTCGATGGCGCATGACCTCGGGCTCTCATCGGTTGAGCAAGCCGTCGAATCAATTGTTAGCGGTGCTCGCCAGTCCATTGACTTGGCAAGGGTGGAGTTGGTGAACGGGCTCCCTGGTGCGGAAAACGGTACAACAGTTCGGTTTAGTCACAACCTCGTCACATGGGGACTCGGCGTCGATTCAACAATCAAAGCTGAAAAGATGCGTTGGATGGGACCAGTGAGGTATGATGTGGGAATCTTGATGGCTATTATGGCCAACAACCGAAGGCACGCTACGTTAACGCTTGATGGAGTCACGATGGAAGATGATTACACCCTCTTCTTGATTCAAAACACCCAAACTGGTGGCTCAAGGCTTCCTTTAGCACCTGGGGCGACCCTTGATGATGGGTTCATGGACATTGGAATCTTGAAGAAAATGACCCGTCGAGATGTTCTCAAGGCTTTTGGAATGCTCAAGAAAGAAGGCAGGCATGTCTTCCATCCGCGTGTTGACTACCACCGATTCAAAACGCTCTCAATCGATACACCAGCGCCTGCCGCAATCAACATCGATGGGGAAAACATCGGCTCTACTCCCCTCTCCATGGAAGTTCTACCAAACGCTGTGGAACTATGCGTGCCTGCTTCAGAATGAGAAATCTGAGAAATTCTCATCGTCTTCGAACGTTTCCTTTTCCGCTCGAGGTGGTGCCTCGTACGACGTTGCTTCTTCTTCGACCGGTTTTGCGGCAGCCCTTCGCTTTCGAACGGCTTTCTTCTTCGGAGGTTGCTTCGGCTCTGGTGCCGATGATCGAGTTGGTGCAACGCTGGAAAAGTGTTCACGAGCAACCGGTTCTGGTTGTGACGAAGTGACGCTTGTCGGAGGGCTGCTCGAGCGCTTTGATGCATCCCAAACTGAAGGTTGGGTCGAGGTGACGCTTGAAGTCGTGGTCGTGGAAGGTGGTGTCATTTGTTCCATCTCTTGTGCGGCGGGTGTTACGACGACGGATGATTTGCCACTTGAAGATGGAATGGGTGCCGCATCGTCGTCATTTGACAGGATGCTGTCCATGTCAAAGCCTGCAAGCGCTGATTTCTTCGGGGTCTTCGTTGGAGCTGCTTTGTCCTTCTTGGCAGCCGAACGTTGCTCTTCTTTCCGAGTCGTAGGTGAAGACATGCCGGAAGATTTGGCTTTCTTGACGTCTTGCTTTACTTTCTTGATGTTGTCAATTCCAACCTGGCCTAGCAAGGTCTTCATGGTGTCTCGTGCCCCTTTCATGACGAACATCTTGGAGAGGGTGAACGAGGCAACTGCCCCGCCAATACCGACGATAAAGAACATCAAAACAAAGCCAGTACGGCCGAGAATCGGCACATCGCCATGCACCCACTCGTCATCAGCGTCTCCACTGGAGGACACACTTGCACCTTCGAGGTTGATGCTTGTGACCATGACGAAGAGTTGCTCCCGGTTTTGATTGCCAATGAGAACAGTGCAATCGTCCGCGACCTTCTGACTGGAATGGTAACCGTATGCATTGCTTGCGTTGCTTGCCACCAAATAGCCTTCAACGCTGACAGGTTGGTGCCATTCGCCCAACGAGAGCATACCATCGTGAACGGATTCAGTGCTTGGAATCAAACCAAGGATGTACCAACGAGATTCCTCATCAGCGTCGATTTCATCGAGATCCACCGTTCCCGCCCCCGTTTGTGGGTTCAGTGGATCGTTCCACTCTTTCAGATCAACACGCGCCCCTTCGCCCTCGAGCATCTCTGAGGCTTGATTGAACGACATTGATTGGATTGCAACACTCGACGTAACAGCAGCGCCAATGCCTGTCACTGAAGCATCGTGGGTGGCGTACATTTGGCTCGCAGCAAGGTACCCAGTGAATTTGACTGGCATGCTTTTGTTGGTCCCCATCTCTTCTTCGCCGGGTGAACAACCAACGGCTTGGAGTTCGTCGAGGTTTTGTACAGTCGGGCCAAGATTACTGGTGATGCTGGTTGAAGCGCGATCAAAGTCGACTTCAACACCACCGTTGTCTGCACCCCACGAGGCGGTTGTGGGTCCAAAGCAGCCGGCAAGCAGCATCAGACTGAACAGGGCTAGGGCGAAAGCACCTCGGCGCATATTTGCCTAAGGGATGCTTTAGTTTGAGAACTCTTCCCTCAAGACGGGTTGAGAAAAAAACACAAATTGGGATGGAAAATGGCGCAGAGAGAGGGATTCGAACCCCCGTGTCTAGGAGACAGTGGATTTCAAGTCCACCGCAATACCGGGCTATGCGATCTCTGCAACAAGCCGTCGGGGGCATCACCCCATCATACTGTTTTCGGCTCGCGCACCTTGCGAAAATCACGCATTGTGTTCCTTTCTCGTTGCGATCGCTACAGCAGCGAGGCCGAACGCCGAAAGGGCGATACCAAACGTAAGTCCGGGCATTCCCTCACCATCACTCGGATCGGTTTGTCCGTCGAGTGTTGCTTCCACGTCCGCTCGGAAATCATCGGATCGCCATGAGTCTCCTGTCCATGCCACGACTGGTGACATGCCGTCAAGAATGTAGGTGATGGTCGAGTGGCCAACAGAGTAATCGATGACAGTATCACCGGAGGCAACGCACGACAAGCGATCGCCTTCTGCCCATTCATACCCTTCATCACACATGCAGTGCTTTCCTTCACCGGAGCCCATTTCCCAACCATGGTCGTTGCAAACGCCAGCTTCAATTTCTTCGCGGAGCGTGGCACCCGGTGGAGGGATCTCAGATATATTGGTGGAGTTTGGCGCCCATGCGATGTACATTGGTTCGATCAAATCATCCATACCGACTTGTGAAGACTCCCAAGATGAACTGGTCATGTTCCAAGCGAAGAGGCTCCACCACCACGAGGAATCTGTTGGAGCTGCAACATCATCAATGGATTCCATGTAATGACCATATTGACTTTCGCTGATGGTGGTGTTGAGGTCTGCGCCGGTAAAAGCGCCCATTGAAAGATGCCAAGCCGTCATGTCCTCGATGGTGTGAGTAGCAGTTGTGTTGTCAGGGAACAGGACTTGCATGGTAGCATCATCGCTTTGGGGAGCCGCCAACAAGGAAGTGTTTGCATTGGATGCTGCCCAAGCAAGCTGGGAGTGTTCGAGGGCGTCGATTGAGTCGATTCCAACAGGGGACTCTTCCCATTCACCTGATGTTTCATTGTGGAAGAGGATGGACCACCGCCATGAATAATCCGCAGGTGACTCAACGCCTTCGATGGCGGTCACATAGTGGCCGTACTGTCCGTCTGTGGCATTGATGCTCCAGTTGGCCCCGTAAGCCATGGCTTGCGTCATATCCCAGCCTGTTGGTTGGAACATGAGTTCTGACGCATTTCCAGTTGATGGATCCACATGAGTCACCGTTGGTTCTTGATTCACACCAATGTGAGCATCGATGACCTCTTGCTCAACAAGAATTCCGAAGTTCCGATAGACATCGGCCAAGACCTCTTTGTCACCGGTGAGGTGAGGCCAATCGACGCCATGCAACTCCGTGTACGCAGTGAGTGCTTCGGGCGTGTCTCGGTCTGGGTCCACCGAGATGGAAACAAACTCAACACGTTCAGCATCACTCGCTGAGAGGCCCTCTTGTACCATGCGGAGGGATTGGGTGATCACAGGACAGACATCTGGACATGAAGTAAAGATGAACGAAACAACAGTCACATCACCATCCAATGTTGAAAAAGTGAAATTTTCGCCTTGTTGATCGATCAGGGTGAAATCGACGATGTCATTTCGAGACAATTGATGTCCTTTGTATGCCGCAGCGTTTGGTGTGGCAGCAACAAGCAGAGCGAAGCAAAGGGCTACAGCCAGCAACTTTCGTAGGTGCATGGTCAATTGCCTCCTTGCGGAGGGTTTGAATCTTCCCACGAACTGGATTATCGTTCTGTTGCGTACGACCAGTCTGGCGTGCACCAACTTGGAAGTCCAGTGACCCCTTCTGGGTTGGATAGACCAATACCCCAAAGCATGAGGGCAACGAAAATCCAAGGGAACAAGAACGTGATGTTGAACCACTTGTGTTCATCTTTCAAGTGCATAAAATATGCAGCAATACCGTATCCCTTGACAAGACCAACAACGATCAAGATAGCCCAAACAGCGGACCTGCTAATGTCAATTTCTGTTCCTGGAACAGTTTCAAAGAAAACCGCGCCAAGTTCAAACAATGTAAACACCATCAAGACGATGAAGTTCCAAAAGTAGATGTCTTTGCCCATGTATAATTTTGCGTGTTCTCCCATAATCTCACCTCAATACAAATAGAATGCTGGGAAGATAACCACCCAAGCCAGGTCGACAAAGTGCCAGTACAAACCGAAGTATTCGATGCCCTGTGCGTTGTCCTCGTCAAAGCCAACAGTGTCCGCCTTGAACACGAGGTACAGCATGATCAACAGGCCGATAAAGACGTGAAGACCGTGTGCGCCAGTAGCGATGTAGAAGATGGAGCCTTGAACTGTACCAATGGTGAACCCTTCAGCGACCAAGTGGCTCCACTCAACGAGTTTGAGCACGATGAACAGGGACCCGAGCATGAGTGTAGCGATGAGGTAGTTTCGTACCGCCGCCTTTCGTGTGGGCATGAGTTTGCCCATGAAGCCCTTCGGAGCCTCCCACTTTGCGTTCTTGGCTGTCTTGAGTGCAAGAACGATGGTGTAGGAAGAGATGATCAATGCGAAGGTGTTGATACCACCCGGCAAAAGAGTCCAGAAGTCACCAACAGATTCTCCAAAGCCGTCGAGCTTTGCACCACCGGGGCGAAGGTAATCAGATGCTGTTAGAACCCAATCGTCTTCCGAACGGCAGCCATCAAAGCCGCCATTGCTGTTTTCGAATGCCCACTTTGTGCACCACTCTGTTCGCATCCTGAGGTAGGAAGAGAAGAATGTTGCAAAGACCATGATTTCAGACATGATGAAGACCCAAAGACCAACCTTGCGGATATGGTCGCCCTCGAACGGGTACGAGGTTGCGATTTGCTCACCGTGGCCAATGAACGGCAAGTCTTCGAACCACCAATTGGACACTGCAATCACGATGATGAGCAGACCAGAGACGCTCACGCCGAGCATGCCGAGTTCAGCCGTGACGGTGTCGTCGAGCAGAGCTTTACATGCAACGATGAAATCTGGAAGTCCCCAAAGGAAGACCATGATACCGAATGAAAAGATGATTGGTGATGCAGAGCCGTGGTGTTCGTGCTCGTCATGATGGTCATCGTGGTGATCGTCACCTTTTGGCTTACTTGCGTTCAAGAAGCCCCCGAGTCCGATGAAGGTCGCATACGCACCTGCAATGAACAACATGGTTACACCAGCCACTCTGTAAGTGAGGTATGAGAGGTGAGCGGCAATCTCTGAATTGTGAGCCTCCTCCTTGGCAATGTAGAGAGGTTCGCTGTGATCCGAACCATTGACGCTGCCATCAGCAACGCCAGCGGTCCATTCGTCCTTGGCATCCTCGTAGTGGTGATGTTCGTCTTCCCAAGTATGATGCTTGTTTTCAGCAACAAACACGCCAAGCACGGCAAATCCGACGATGCCGATGGTGAGGATCAAACCCGCCATCATGACCGCGCGCATCCAAGTGCTGTTCGCAACGTGATTTCCATGTCCGCTCATTCTTCGACCCCCTTTGCAAGTGGTGTAGCCAACTTCTTCAGCGGACTGACCTTCTTTTCTCCAGTGACGTGGTGGCCATAGAGTTCGTTCATGTCACCTTGTGTTGGGATGTCATGGAACGACGGAGTTGGTGGTGGAGATGTTGTCATCCATTCAAGCGACCAACCGCCCCATGGATCGTTGCCTGCTGGTTCACCATGACGGTTCGATCGAATGATGTTCCAAACCAAGAGCAGTTGGCTCAGACCAAAGATGAACGAAAAGATACTGACTGCCATGTTGTACTCTGCAAAGCCACTCTCAGTTGTGTAGCTGTGTGTTCGCCGAGGCATGCCCATGATTCCAAGAGCATGCATTGGCCAGAATGTTGCGTTGTAGGAAGCAAATCCAATCAAGAAGTGCCAAAGACCCAGCGTTTCGTTGAGTTTGCGACCTGTCGCCTTCGGGTACCAGTAGTAGACACCAGAGAACAAAGCGAAGACAGTACCGCCGATGAACACGTAGTGGAAGTGGGCCACAACGAAGTATGAATCGTGGAAGTGAACGTCAAGTCCAGCCACTGGGAAGAACATTCCAGAAATACCGCCAAGCGTGAAGGTCACGAGGAATCCAAGCGACCACAATGTGTGGGTGCGCATCACCAGACTGCCACCCCAAATGGTCGCAAGCCAGTTGAACACCTTTGCACCGGTTGGAATTGCGACCGCCATCGTGGTGATCATGAACGCTGCTCGCCAGAACGGGTCCATACCCGAGGTGAGCATGTGGTGGCCCCAAACGATGAAGCCAACAATACCGATTCCTGCCATAGCGAACACCATCGACTTGTAACCAAAGATGGAACGACGTGCGCTCGTTGCCAACACTTCGGAAACAATTCCGAACGCTGGAACTACAACAACATACACTTCAGGATGCCCGAAGAACCAGAACAAATGTTGGAACAGGAGCGAATCGCCGCCTGCCGCAAAGAACACGGTTCCAAGTGTGTGGTCAAAGAGAAGGAAAGCCACGCCGATGATGAACGCCGGAAGGGACATGTAGAGCATGAAAACGCTCACGAAGACAGACCAAGCAAACAATGGCATCTTCATGAATGTCACGCCAGGAGCGCGCATTGTGAACACGGTGGTGATGAAGTTCACACCACCCAACGTCGAAGATGCACCGAGCATCAGAATCCCGGAAATAAACGCCGTTGTACCTGGATTCGAACCGTACTGAGCGAGTTCAGCTCCAAGGTTGGATTCGGTCAGCGAAGAGTAAGGCGGGTACATGACCCACGTAATGTCGGCACCTTCGCCAGACCAGATACCAGTGTAGATCAGCGGGCTTGAGAACACAAGGAGCCAGAGACCCATGGCGTTAATTCGTGGGAACGCAAGGTCCTTTGCTCCGATTTGAAGCGGAAGGACGTAGTTCATGAATCCTGCAATCATTGGCATAGCTGCTAGGAAAATCATCGTTGTACCGTGAAGGGTGAAGAACGAATTGTATTCCGTTTCGGTGAGGAAGGTGTTCTCCGGCAGTGACAGTTGAATGCGGAAGAGGAGGGCGAGAACACCACCAACGAGGAAGAAGGTGAACCCGTAGAGGAAGTAGAGGATTCCGACTTCCTTGTGGTCGGTTGTGGTCAACCATGGCTTGAGGTATGACCAGAAGTTTTCGATGGTGAAGGTGCTTGGAGAGCGGGCGTAGAAGACGTACATAACGCCGAGGAGCACGAGTCCGAGGGCCAAACCGATGGCTGTGATCAAGACGACAAGTGCACGAGCACTTGGGGCAATGTCACCTGCGTTTGCACCGGGAATCACGAAGTCTGCTTGGTTCCAGTAGTCGCCACCAGATCCTGCGCCGCCGTTGACAGCGTTGCCGTAAATTGTGATTTCGACAACCTTGCCGTCATCGCCTGGTGCGACCCACTCAAAGTCCCACGAGCGGACGCTGTTGCCTTCAGCTGTGTGCGTCAGGCCGCCATCCATGTCGTGACTGAGTGATTCATTGACGGTCGAGACCATGCCCGAAGAAGTAAGAATTCGGAAACCACCTGCGTGGCCGTTCCAAGGGTCTGCTCCTTCGGTGCTTCCACCGTTGTGAAGTTCCATTGCGTCGTTGACGACGGTCACCGTGAAGGCGTATGTTTCGCTTGCGTTGAACGAGTCCGGTAGACCTTCGACGATCACTGAGGTATCGCCTGAAGCACCGCCGTGACAGGTACATCCGTTGTCACCAGCTGCACCGATACCGGTTGGCATAGCCTCGAATTGAGGGGAGGCTGCCAGCATGAGGAGCATAAGAGCGACGAGGGTGAGTGCGCGTGTTCGCATCAATACTCACCTCCATCTGAGGTTTCTGAATCGTTTGAATCAGATTGTTGCTTCTTCACACCGCTGTCGACCTCACATGTTTCGCCTTCTGGTGCGACGACTGTGACTTGGCCTTGCATCTTCGAGTGGTCGAGGCCACAGTATTCAGCACAGCGGATTGGGAACGTGCCCAAGTCGTCCGGTTGTGCGTACATGACGGTGCCAGATGCGAGTCCGGGCACCAAGTCTTCTTTGACGCCCCATTCAGGGAGCCAGAACGAGTGCTGAACACCAACATAGTTTGGATTTGATGCATCGGATGGGCGAGAGTGGAGATGCATGATTGCGACATCGTCGCATGGAAGGAGGAGGTGCTCGCCGCCAGCACTGGAGAGAATTGTACCAACAGGCAAGTGTTCCCATGTGTGAAGCAAGTGGTCCTCGGCGTCGAAAACAGTGATCTTCGAATGGAGTTCTACATCGAACATCATGCCCGTGAAAGTAAGCATGCCCATGGTTGTGTTCATGGCGTAATCTGTTTCAACACCGTCGATGGCAACAGTGACGTTGGTCGCCGTTGTGTTATGAGCGTGAATCATCAGCATGTTACCGGTCCACTCAACATCGATGTCCGTGCCTGGGTCTTCCCAAGTCAAGGATTCAGTGTAGTGGAATTCCCAGAACCATTGTTTTCCAATGATGTCAATTTCGAAGGTGTCTTCGCCTTCTGCCACCTGCCAAACAGCTGTGTTGGAGGCGAGGGCCATCATGGTCAGCCAAACGACGAGGATTGTTGGGAGGACATAGAAGAGCACTTCCAGTTTCGTATTGTGTGAATCAACAGGGAATGAACCAACTTCAATGTGGTATTTGTCCATGTTTTCAACAGGCTCGACGCCGTCGCGGTAGCGCAGCATTGCGATGAACATCCACCCGAAAGTGAAAATTCCAACAATGATACTCCAAAACATGAACTTGTCGTAAAGGACGGTGAAAACAGTGTCTTCAGCAGGCATAGATTACCCTCATGTGGATGGCCGTAGATACCGGTCTTAAACCCTTGTCGATAACGCCTTCTTGACAGTCGTCTTTCACACACCCCCTTTCGCGCTCCAGTGGCCCGTTTTTTGTATGAAAAAGAATCACTTTTCTACCCCTTTTTTAGGGGTGTTACCTTGATAAATAATGCCGAAAATGGAGCGCTGTGTCCCTCGCGTCTTGCCTTCAAACGACCTTTGAAGAAGGAGTTCTGTTGAGCGTAGAAGTTCAAGCGGGAGCGCACCACAACCAGATTGGCGAAGTGAACGCTTGGCGTTCCCGTTTGAACGTCGCCGTTCGCGCTCAAGCCCAGAAGGGGATGGCGAACACGGCGGTGCTCGAATGCCTCAGTACTTCGCTCAATCTACCACGATCTTCGTTGAGCATCGTCAGCGGTCACACTTCGAAGAAAAAAACCGTGAAGTTTGAAAACATCAGCGAAAAAACGCTCCTTGAAACGCTTAGGGAGGCTGTGGAAACACCATGACACGGGACACAAAGCACCGGTCTCCTCTTGGCGCTGGTGATGCCGCCCTTCGCTTCAGAATCGCAGGCCAGGCCCTCGGCGAAGCGAGGGCATTGAATCGGGAGGAGCATTGGCCCGTCTTAGTTGAAGGGAAGCGGGACAAATTAGCACTCGAAGCGCTTGATTTCACTGGTCCAATCGAGGTATTGAACCGGGGTTGGCCCTTGGAGCGCCTGATCGCCTACCTCTACGAATCCTACGGGCCCCGGAGGGCAAGCGATGGGGGCCCCGCACTTTCGATCCTGATGGACTGGGACAGAACGGGGGGGCGCTTGCAAAATGAATTACGCCGGCGCATGGAAGGCATGGACATCAAAATCTCCGAGGACCTTCGAAAGGTCTTGATGAAGGCGCTCAAGCCCGAGACAAGGGTTGTGGAATCCCTCCGCAGCATGGCCCACGAACTCGGACCTTTTGTCGATGAATACGACGAAGTTGTGCCCTGAATTCTCCACGCTGGTGTTCGATTCCCTTGGCAAACCGTTGAGGTGTCTGCATCATGCATCCGATGCATCATCGGGCTTTGGTGCAGGGCGCGTCCGCCCGTCTTCCTTGACCGTGTTGAGCACAACGTGAGTGTAGGAACGAGCCACCCCCTCAAGGGTGAAAACAGTCTTTGTGAGATCATCTAAATCCGCTCGGTCTTTGACGCGAGCAAGGACCATTGAGTCCCAATCGCCCGTAACATCATACACCGCAAACACGCGTGGGTCGGCAGCGATTTGTGCCTGAACATCCAGCATGCGGCCTTTGACAATCCGGAGACCTGCCATAATGGTCATTGACCATCCCACGGCGCTTGGATCAAGGATGACGCTGTAGCCTTGTATGACGTTCATTTCTTCGAGCCGACGAAGCCGGTTGAGAACAGTTCCTTGAGCAATACCAACCCTTCGAGCGAGGGCTCTTTGACTGGTGCGTGCGTCTTCGAGCAACACTTCGAGAATCGCCCGGTCCGTGTCATCGAGGTTCATGCTTCGCCACCGTCTGTTGCTTGCTTTGGCTTGTCTTGAACGCTTCGGAGTGCGTCGTGTGCCGAGGGAAGGCGAAGGTATTGCGTCCACGAGCCAAGTTCGTCAACTTCGACATTGAGCGATACATGGCAGTCGTCTGCCTCGCTTTGCTTGAGGCGAAGGGTGAACTCGTGATGCTTACCGGCTGAAATCTTGACGCGCTTGAACCCACCACGAACCGCCCACGGCTCAGCAACACTGCAGCCATTCAAAGCCAATGGCTGAGTGCCTGCCTGTACCCTGAATTGGAGGACAGCAGGTTCTGAAGAAATCCATTGTGCATCGATTCTTGGCATCCCTTTCTCCCGCTTGAAAGACCCCATCACGGCGCCAGATGCCACCACAAGGCAAAGAATCAGAAGAAAACTTGGAAGGAAGAAATCACCCGCAGTTGAACCGTCCCACGTGGTAGGAATAGGCGTGCTGTAGAGCCCGAGCAAACGGCTTTCGTTCTCATCGCCAAGCCCACCGAAGAACGCCAAGGTGATGTGCCATCCATGAGGCTGTTCATCAAATTCAATGCCTGCGGCCTCAAGATGAGTTGAAGGGACAACCCATGTTGTGTCTGTGGTGTTGTTGGCTTGCACTGAGAAGCCGACTTGAGGCATCATGTCCCGAACGAGATTGTGTGCCACACGACCGTGATGGTCGACCGAGCGGTCCTCTGTAATGAAAATAGAGAGGACCGTGTCGTTGCCCAGGTTGGTAAGTGGCGTCAATTCTACTGGCAGGTGAACCGCAATGCCGCCCTGCTCGTCCAACATCAACTGAATCGAACCTTCAAGCGTCAACACAGGCTCGGTGAGGAAGAGCGTCTTGGCTGTTGCTTCCTGCTCTTGCTCGTTGAACACAGTCGTTGAACTGCCATCCATTCCCAGTTGGCCTCGGCGAGCTTTGGCATCATCATCCGGCCAATTCGAACCAGTCTCATCGCTCCATGACCACCAAGTCAGATGCAGGTGTTCTGAATCGTCATGAGGAAGATTGGCTCCTTGATCGAGAAAGGTCTCGACAAGCATTCTCGATGTCGGTTCTGGGGCTGGGATTGCCGTAGAAACTGTTTCTGTCGACCCATCGGCTGCATGAGCGAAGGGGGCGGCACAGGTAGCAAGGACAAGCAACATCAACGGCACGGCATACCTTTGCATCGTTTCACCTCATTCTTCCTCGTCGGCTTCCGAAGGCATCCCGAGTTTCATACGCAGAACATCGCGACCAACCCTGTCCATCATCAAAGTAAGGCGAGCCCCGACCCAGCCAGACACAAGCGCCTTTCCACATGGCAATTCACAAGAAAGCAAAACTGGCCCCTCTTCTTCAATCAGGCCGTACAGTTCAGTGTATTCTTCCATCAACGGCGCCCAACCTTGGAGCATCCGTTTGAGAACCTCGATTTCTAAAGCTGGTGTTGGGGCTGTGATCAAGGCACGTAGTGCAGGAACGGATTCTTGACGAGAACGCCAAATCTTCCTCTTTTGTGTGAAAGCTGGCAACCCAACGTGGATGAGTTTCAGGGGATGGAACGTTCCTGCTGGAGACAAGTTGCCCTTTTTGTTCGGGCACTGGCGATTGAAAATTCGATCTTCAACCAATTTTGGAGCGATGTTCAATCGCTTTCCGCGATGCCACCACGACCATTCGGCGTCGTTGAGACCGTATCGTTGCTGAACCTCATCAACGATTGGCTGGGGGGCAGGGAAGATGGAGTGGCGATTTGGTTGAGGGGCATCGAGCACCCTTGGAACCCAACCAGATTCTGGGTTTTGGTAGCGTTTTGGGATAAAACTTCGAGCAACGTTTTCCGGTGTTGCCTCTGGCTTATGACGGAGTTGAGCCACAAAGAAGCCCCCCGTATTGTTGTCTTGGTGGTACAGCCGAATGCAGTGAACAAGGCTTGCTTCAATCGAATTTTCAAGGGAGGAATCGAGATCAAGTTCGAGTTGTTCCGACATGGTTTGTCGTTGGCTTGGAGAGAAATGAGATGGTTTGATCGAAGGCGCGGAAAGCGCATCACTGCCTGCGTATGGGTGGCCATCTTGGTCGAGAACATCCCACGTTTGAAGGCCGGGGTGAAGGGTCAATCCCTCAAGGTTCGAACGATCAATTTCAACGAGTTCAAGCCAAGGTGCGCGACGAAGAAGTTCGGCAACGACTGCCTCGTTTTCACACGGGTCTAAGCTGCACGTCGAGTAGACCAAGTCATGGCCTGGGCGCAACAACATCGCTCCGCGGTAAGCAATTTCAACTTGCAACTTGAACATACTACGACCGTCTCGTGGGGACCATTTCCACCAAACGTTGCGGTTCTTTCGTGATGTTGCAGAGCCTGTGCAGGGTACATCTGCTACGATTCCATCATAGCCAGGCGGAGGGATTCGTCCAAGATGACGACCATCTTGTTGGTTGATGAGCATGTTCGATATGGCCAGACGGCCTCGATTGGAGACGAGCATGTTGACTCGCCCGGAGGCCGGCTCGTTGGCGACGACCACGCCGTTTGGATGGATGGCTTCGGCAATTTGTGTTGCTTTTGACCCGGGTGCGGCGCACATATCGAGGATCAGTTCATCAGAATGCGGATTCAAGACAAGCACTGGAAGCATGCTGGCGGCCTCTTGTCGAGTGATGCGGCCGGACTCATGAAGCAACGCCATGATGTGTTTTGATTGGGCGTCGGGGGCTTGGCCACGGGCAAATGGCATTTGCCAAGCAAAACCATCCTTGGCCCAATGGATAGGTGCACCGCCGATGGACCGAAGAATGGTTTCTGTCCAAGCCCGATCGTATCGCCCCGGTGTAATTCGAAAGGTTTCAGGCAGCGGCTCCGTAGCATAGGTAAGCCACTCGTCCACATTTAGACCGAGGTTTGCTGCCAACCTCGACAAGGGCGTATCCTTTGCCACGGCGAGGAGGTCTTGGTCTTGCCATTCCCCCCGCGACATGGCTTGGGGTTCGGCCACCTCACTATGTTGCTTCCGCCATGCTCAAAGAGTGAACCCTCGTGGTTAGCGTGATGTTGGGCGACACCTTCCCGTGGTTTTTCCCAACCTTGGCGTTGGTGTTGTGTTCGTGGTTAGCGGTTGCATCCATTGAGAAGGAGCGTGCCCGCTCACTGGTTGGCTCAGTGGTCCGATGGACACCTCCTGTGATGTTTGCAGTCTTATTTCTTCACCGTTTTTTCTCAATCATGCAACTTGATGCGACCCACATGGAGGTGTTGCAGTACCTTTCGCAAGACGCCACCCTCGGCGAACGACTGAGGGTAGTGGTTGCGGGTCAGGCAGGATTCGAAGCCGCAGCATTAGCAATGGTGGTTTTTGCCGCCTCAGCCCATCGACTGCCAAGCCTCCAGATGCTTGGGGAAAAGGCTGCAAACGTGGCCCGTCATCGAATCATGAATTTTACAGCGCTCTGCCTCTTGATGACGTTAGGCCTTCTGTTTCCTGAGCAAGCATACACTGCGACTGAGCCTCTTCCTCAACAGGGAATATTGCAGCCTCCATCACTATCGGGAGCCCTGCTACCCATCCTTTTTGCACTCTTGGTGATGTTTTCTGGCGAGTTGTTTGCGGCATCCAGCACCTACAGCATCAGTGCTGATTTCTCCTCTCTTGCAAAGAAGGCCTCGATGAAGAATGCCTTGCTGCTCGTCATCGCATTGATTTGGATTTCAACCAACCCTGCCAGTTGGACTGCGTGGCTCGATGATCCATCAGTGGGCACGGAGGCCGTCGTGCTCTTGATGGTGATTCATGCTACAGTTTCACTCACCCTCATCATTCGACCATCGAGGACCATTGAAAGCAGACTCTTGTATGGCGAGCGACGGAGCTTGGCGCTGATAGCGATGTTTGTCTTAAGCGCAGCACTCATGCTGTTGAGCGCTTGCCTGTTGCTCAACTCTACATCTCTTTTCGCAACGACAATCGGAGCCAATTTGTACGGGTTCTGGGCATGTGCTGCTGTACTTGGCGCCATGCTTCTCTCCCAATTTATGCCAACGCTCGGCTTCGATGCTGCCCCCCGACCAGAGGCGTGGTGGTTGAGAAACATGGCCTTGTTCATGCCGATGGTGCTCATGGCTTTTTCACCGATGACGGCCTACATACTTCCAGGCGTTTGGCTTGCTCTTGCTTGGACCTTGGTGCTTCCATGGATCGTTGAATCCGATGTGCGAACGCCACAGATGCGCTTCGTCATCGCGCCGTTGATGATTGCGACGGTCGCTGCTTTAGCAATTCCAATGATGGCGGAAAGCACGCTCTTGCCGGCATTGATTCTTGCCATCCCTGCGCTTCTCGTGGCTTTCATTGGTATGATGGTTCACAACCCTTCAGCGTTGAACTCAACCCCGTAAAACAGCGTCTTCGCGGGGGTTCAGCGTCGCGCTTCTTATTAGCGATTCAAGAAGCCTCGCAAATGGAATCCTCGGATTTCATGGGATGGGACCCTTATGGCACGTGCATTTAGAGAAGGCGTTGAGCAGAACAAGAGAATCAAAACACACGTCCGACGACGTAATTGGAGCCCTCTGCGCGATCTTCGTGGTTTAAAGACCCGTACTGAACGAATTGGTGAAGCAATGGGGCCATTGGTCGAAATCCCTGCCATGGTCAGAATCGAAAACGAACACTGGGTGTTCGAGCGCATCGAAGAAGGTGTTTTGCACAACCTCACACACAAACTCATTCTTCACGAAGCTGAAGGTGAGAAAGTCATTGGTGCCACGACCGACATGGAAACAGCCATGAAAGTCGCAAAGTGCATGGCGATCAAAGAACAGCGAATCGTAATGATTCAGCCTCTGTGAGCGTTTCGCCTCAGAAGAGGTCGATGATTGCTCCGACAACGCCAAGGTTGACGAGGTAAAAGAAGGTCGCAAGACTGATACAAGCGAAGTAAACTTGGCCCGGAGTAATCTTCCAAGCATCCTCAGATTCTTCATCGAAATATCGAATGAGACCTGCAGCCTGCTGAATTCCACTGCCATCGGATTTCTTCTTAGACGCCATGTGAACCAATCCTTGCGAGATGCCACCCCTTTATCAACGCGACGCGGCGAAGGATTTCGCTCGAAATTACTCTTCTTCGTCTGATGGAGATGTGAGGTCGACGATTTCAAGTTCCGACAAAGCGACCGCCGGTGGCAAATCGTCCGCCCTCAAAGCGAGACCTGTCGGCGCTGATGCATTGTACTCAGAAGTCAACAGGCCTGTGCTTGGATCTGCCTCAATCAAGGCTGCCTCGGCCCGCGCCAAGGCGCGTTCTAAGCCAGGCGCGTTCTCTTCAGCGAGTGCATTGCGAGCCATGCCGATGTCAAGTTCCGCAGCGGCAAAGGCAACTTGAGCTTTTTCAAGCACATAATCTGAGCCTTCATGGGGCTCTTGCATCCTTTTTTCGACAACGGCCATTCGCTGCTCAAGAATTTCGATGGACGACTCGAAGGCTCCCTTTGCAGATGCCAATGCTTCGAGCCACGTTGTTTCATTTCCGTCAAGCGTTGCCCCGTTGCAATGCTTTGCCATCCACTTCCCCGCACTGCTGCGATGTTTGAACTCCCACAAATTACGCCCAACAGATGCCCGCACATCGTACAACAAACGCATACGATGCTCATGAGGACCAGTGATTTCTATCACGTTGAGGTAGCCTGAATTGAACAAACCAATGCCCCAATATGCATGGGATTCAACGTTCACATGCAATGTTCCACTCTGCGTTGAGAAGATCCATTTTTGCTCATTGAATCCAGGCGGCTGAGAAAATTCAGGTGTTTCTGGTTGGGAGAGGTTTGCAAGCAAGGCGATCGCAACATCACCGAGGTACACGGCATTACTGGGCAAGGAGTAGCCTTTTGGCCTCAATAAATTGGTCGAATGTTCAACTTTATGACTCGCATTTGCGCGATGGACTTGGGCCACAATGCGCGTGGTTGTGTTGCCCAACACGCCCCCCGTCATACCCTGTGGTCAACCGTCCAACCCATCAATCTCACCCCTTGACGAACGTTGCTTAGGAGAAGAATTGAAGTGCGTCCCTCACTATGGCGAAGCAGGTGAGACAATGGCTGCCAAGAAGAGTTCCTCCAAGATTGAAGCGTTAACTGCACTACCAGGAATTGGTGCTGCTACAGCAAAGAAACTGGTCGCTGCGAAATTAGATTCTGTCAGCAAGGTGGCTGGCGCTGGTGCAAAGAAACTGCAAGACGCTGGCTTGAGCGCTGCTGTGGCAAAAAAGGTCGGCGCTGCTGCAAAGGCTGCTGAAAAAGGAAAGGAGGCCACAAAGGCCACGGCAACAAAAGCCAAAACGGTGGCAAAGAAAACGGCTTCAAAGGCAAAATCAACCGCTAAGAAAACGGTTGCGGCTTCAAAGGAAACGACTTCAAAGGCAAAGACTGCGGCAAAGAAAACTGCATCGAAAGCTACAGAAACTGCGAAATCTACGGCTTCGAAAGCCACATCCACGGCAAAGAAGACCCTGCCCTCGAAGAAATCTGATGATGGACGCAAGGGTGGTACGCTCAAGATTCCACGGAGCGTTCGAGACATGCCTTGGTTCAACAAGAAGTGAGGTCTTGGGGCGTCTTTGAGCGCTATGATTGAAAACCGTCGTGGTCAACATTGATGCATGCCAAGGAGAAAATACGGCCGCTTGAGAAAAGCAGTTGAGATGCCTCCGAAAGAAAATTGTTCGAGGTGTCGATCTGGGAAATTTTGCCCAATCGTTGGCCACTCAGGGCAGCAAGTCGCCCCAAAACGCGAGTGGGCAGGACCTGCCACCATCTCAAAGCGAAAGGCGAAGCGAACGTGAGGATCACTCGAGGCCGAAGGCACTCGTCGAAGGTGTGTTCTCCTCGACCTTCTGTTCTTCTTGCGATGCTTCAGCTGCCGCCTCTATCGTCTCACGCGTCGCTTGAGCCCGATGGTAGACTTCACGAAGTGTTTGGTCCGAAATCTCGAGGTAAACTCGCGTTGTAGCGATGCTTGAATGGCCGAGCAAGCGCTGAATTGTAACAAGGTCTGCACCCCTTTCCAAGAGACCGGTCGCAAAGTTATGGCGCAAAACGTGAGGTGTGAGTTTTCCTTTCGGAAGTGCAACATCGGCTGCAAGTTGGTCCATGAGGCGTTGGACGCCACGCGGCTGCAAACGACGACCTGCTGAGTTCAGAAGGAATGCATAATCATCCCCCTTCCGCCTTGACTCCCTTACTGGAATCCACGCATGAATTCGTTCGAGGGTGCGTCGAGTGAACAGCACAAGTCGGTCTTTGTCGCCTTTTCCTCCAAAGACCCGCGCTGAGCCATCTTCCAAGTCGATGTCGTTGATGTCGAGGTTGCACACTTCGCTGACGCGTAAGCCAGTGTCGAGCATCATTGTGACTACGATGGAAGCAACAGGGTTCTCGCTGTTTGCTGCCGCTTCGAGCACCATGGACATCTCTCGTCGGGTGAGGGTGCGAGGGAGTCGACGACCTGTGCGCGCTCTGACGAGGTGATCGGGCCAACGATGTCCGAGCCATTTTAGCAAATGGCGAGCTGCTGCAAGCCGAGCGTTGTAGGTGGTTGGCCGCAGTTCTGAAAGGGAGAGCGTCCAGCGATCAAGGCGCCCATTGAGCGGTTCCATTCGCTCAGCAAGTGTTTCGACGCTCATCGTGTCATACCCTGCTTCATCAAGGACATCCTCGCCAGGGAGGGTTGTTTCAACAAGGGCTCTTAATCCGCTTGCATAGGATTTCTGTGTGTTTTCAGATTTATTCTCGGCTCGCAACGCTTGGCGATAGCATGTGACCCAAGGGAGATCGGCCATGTGAACGAGGCGAGGCGGTAGTTCAGCACTGGATGCATCAAGCCTTCTTTGGCTTGGCCTCAATGCCTTGCGTTGCCGCTCCTGTGTTCTCCGCTTTTCCATTGGCGTTCACCGCCTCCCGCCGTAGCGGGTGTGCATCCCGTGCTCCGAAGAGCAGGTTCAGTACCGTATGGTCCCATATCAAACCACCGCGCGATGGAATGGAGGGGGCCATCGCCTGTTCCGGTGGTCGTTTGCGCCGTCAAGCGTTCGACCCTTCGCGGTCTTCGACGGAGAAAGCATCGCTTGGAACATCCAAAATCGCCTGCCGAAGGGACGCTCTCAATTTCGTCAACTCACCGTAACACACGAGAATGTCATCCCAACGCAACTGAATTTCATCCGATGGATTCCAAATGAGGGCATTGTCTCTTGAGAGCGCAAACACCGGAATTTCGGCGCCTGCTTTGAACAGGCTTGCAAGACGTTTTCCTACCACATTCGGATGGTTACGAATTTGCAACGAAAGAACCCCAGAACCTGGCACTGTGCGAAGCAATTGATCGAGATCAACTTCAGAAAATTCAGTCTCAGACATGACATAGTCGATAATGGCGCCAGCCACATTGACGCCACTGGCCTTCTCGATTCCTTCCAATCCTGGCGATGAATTGACCTCAAGCACCAACGGACCATCCTCTGCCTCGAGTAAGTCAACCCCTGCTACATGGAGCCCTAACACCCGAGCTGCACGGCATGCTGCTTCTTCGTACTCAGGGGGAAGGTCGACCTTTTCGACGGTCCCATTCAAGTGATAATTCGAACGGAATTCTCGCCCACGGGCTTTTCGTCGCATGCTTGCAACAACCCGGTCGCCGACAACCAAGGCCCGGATATCCTTGCCGTGGGATTCTGCAATGTATTCCTGAACCAGAACGGCACGACCGGTCAACAACAATCCTTGAACCAAATTTTGCGATTCGCGCAATGTATGCCGCAAGAACACGCCTTGGCCTTGAGTGCCTTGGGTGACTTTGATCACCACGGGGAGACCGCCAACGAAATCAACCGCTGTTTCGACATCAATGATGTCGCGCACATAGGTGGTTCTGGGAACTGGTAAGCGGTTGCGCGCTAAAATCTGTGAAGCATGCAGTTTGTCCCTGCTCTGTAAAATTCCGACACCGCTGTTGGCCGTCCAAATGCCCAACTGTTCCAGATGGCGGAGCACTGCAACCCCGTGCTTCGTGATCGAGTGACCGATTCTTGGAATGACGGCATCGAAGTTGAATGGTTCCCCATTGTGGAGCACATCAATCCGGCCATCAGCGACAAACAGAGAGAACTTCATCGGGTCTGCAACATACGGGTCAAGGCCTCGCTTTCGCGCTTCCTCGACCAGCCGGCGTGTGCTGTAAAGACGGGGTCCACGTGAGAGAATGGCCAAGCGCAGGTCAGAGCGGGACGCGTCTGCGTCGCGACTGTCCTCCCCTTCCCTGTCCATACCAGCACGACGAGGGAACGCGCCTTTCAAGTGCTCGCTCGGAATGGAGCGATTTATGTCAGAAGAACAGCCAACAGAAGTCGCCGTTGAGCCACCTGTCGATGAAGACCAAGATGAAGTGCTTGAAGTCATGACGTTGGAGCAACGTCAAGAAGCACTCAAACAATCACGGTGGAATGTCTTCATGTGGCTTGGCATTGCCGTTTTGATGTTCGGTTTCGCCCTTTTCCCAATGTCGTTTGATGAAGAGTACGACGGGTTCACCAACTCCGCAGAGAAAGACATTGGTTTGGTTTGGGGACCTTCCTTACCCGGTGAAGATTTCATGGATGTACCATTGAAAATCGACGTTGAAGTCGTCAACCCTCCGGCTGCATTGGATGTTCATCTCGCGGCTTATGCGCTTCAAGAGGATGATTGCGCCCAAAACCTTGGTTCACAAACCACCCTCGCCCGTGAAGGAACCGATCACAGTTACCAATACCAATTGCTCGATGAAACACCGGTTGCAGGTGGAGAGTACAGATTTGATTTCAAATTGGACGCTGGGCAATACTGTGTGATTGTTCAATTTGTTGACGGCGATGGAGCCAACGTGGGAACCGCTGGCACAGACATGAACATCGACGGTGCAGTCTATCCAAACCAAGTTATTCTTGGCCTTCTCGGACTTGTGTGCCTCGGACTCTCAGCCTTCGCCTTCCTGGGCGCCCAAAAGCACGGCGAATCTGTCAAAAACATGCTTGAAAAAGATCTTGAAACCACAGAAAACAAAGTGCTCGCCTCCATTTCAAGTGAGCGAATTGCTGCGGGTCCATCCGGGCCACCCGGAGCAGCCGGCCCTTCAGGACCCCCTGGTGCTGCAGGACCATCTGGCCCGCCTCAGTCAACTGAACCAAGCGATGCTTCATCAGAAATCGTTGGTGAACCAACCTACGAACCTGCAGAAAATGGATACTTCTTCAAGAAACTCGCTGATGGCTCCTATGACCAAACGGTCTACGTCCAAAACGAAGATGGGGCCTATGTACCCCATGAAGGTTGACGAGCGAATGGCACAAGGGCAAAACTCGGCGCTGAGACCATGCATGGAGCGCCATCCTTGAAAGGGATAGGCGTCAGGGACAGGTTGGGGTTCAAGCATGAGCGATGATGTTGCATCGACGTTAACAGTTGCAAAACTGAAAGCGCTATGCATTCTCAACGACTTACCAACCTCAGGGAAAAAGAGTGACCTTGTCGAGCGGTTGCTTGAATCAGGGCTAACCAATGACGAAGTTGGCCTGCCAAGTGAGGCCTCAAGTATTGCGCCCAAAAAGTCGGTTTCAGAACCTGAAGAAGACGAAGTTGTTCTTTCAATGGAAGATGAAGACACCCTCACACCGGAAGTTGAACCGGAAAAGGCAGAGGTAAAGCAGCCTGAGCCAGAAGAAGATGTGCTTGAGGCTGAAATTATGGACGCCGAAATCATGGTCGAAGAGGCGCCTGTCATCACAGAAAAGAAAGTCGTCGCCTCAGCAAAAACTGCCGTACAGCCAGCAACCCTGCTCGACATCGTCAAACGCCCACAAGTGGCTGCTGCACTGCTCACGCTGATCATTCTCGGAGCAGGTGGATATTACTACATCAACAGCCAGTTAGAACCATTCACTGCGGACCAATTGAGGTACGGAGACGAAATGAATTACACCGTCAAAGACGGCACATTCCTCGCCACGGATGAATTCATTCAGCTCGTTTTAGACCAACTCGAAACTGACGAGGAGATATGTAAATTGTCTCTTTTGTTTGAAGGGGATGGTCAACTCTCAATCACCGAAGGTGGCACAGATCAGTTGTATGCCGAGGGGTCCACAGATCGACTTGGTGCCGTCATTGCCAACGGCGGAATGGGGGGCCAATGGCTGGCTGTAGAAAGCATCAACAGCAACACCTTGGATTCCTTCACAGTCAAACGCCATCTCACCGACCCCATCTTCAACGGGTGTTCATCGACGTTCATTCGTGCCGATGGGAGTGCTCAAATTGAAACAAAACAGTACACAGAACTTCGGGAACAAACAACCCTGTCCACACAGGCGGATTGGGAAGTTGATTTGCCTGACCCAATTGGACGCTACCGTGGCACAACGGTGAGTTACGGGGTTGGCGGTCTGCTTGGTGGCTTGGATACCTTGGCACCTGGACTTGCGATGATGCTGCAACCAATCGAAGTTGGCGATTTGCTCGGCAATGACCTCATCGACACAGGGGCGACAGGGAGCAACAATGGGTGGGAATGGCGCGTTATCGGCATCGATGAATTTTCAGGGAACCCTGCATGGAAAGTGATTGCAACCCACCAAGACATTCGAACCTACTGCTTGGGCTCAGCGACCATGGAATTGTGGATTGAAGAAGGCAACCCCTGGGCTGCAAAGCAAAAAGTGGATGTCGTTATATCCAGTTCACAAACAAGTCAACAAGATTGCTCGGCAACCACTCAACTGCTCAATGATTTAGTGTTGCCAGAAGGTGATCTTGAATTGCACCACGTTTTCGAGCGAACCTCGATTGAGCGTGGGCAAAAGCAACTCGACTTGGCACGTTCATACTCGTCAAGACCACAAGCAAATCAGCTGCAGGTTGATGATGACGAACTCACCTCATGGGGGGCAAACGACCTCCACATGCCCGATAACAGCGACATGCGAACGCATACGTTTGAGCAAGCCATCCAATGTTTTGACTACTTCCAAGGTGAAGCGAGTGGAGCCACGAACGCCCTCGATGACAACGGCTACATCTGGCGGGCGACCACCGAAGCACTTGAACAAGGAAGCGAGTGGAACATGTCATGGGTTGCCGCTGACGAGAGCGCTGGATGGGTAAATTTCAACCTCACAGGCACCCCAGGCGACGCTGCTTGCGAATTCCATCAGAAGGGCGTGTACGATGATAGCGTGGCCTTCAATCGCGAGGCCATCCCTTCAACGCTCAACCTCTCACAAATGGAACAGCGGCTCGCTGACACAACGCTCTATGGCCAACTTACTGGTAACGATCTCTTCTTTACCACAGATGGTGCCTATCACCAAGATGTTCAAACTGGTTACTTGGTGGTCGTCCCCGGCGGGGAATTGAATTCGATCCTCTCAAGTTTAGCAAGTGACGCTGATGGCGCTGTTTCTGTTGACATTGCAAGGTCTTGGGATGGCAACGATGGATGGAGCAACCAGCTCAACCTCTTGGCCGACGCCAATGAAGGTCGATTGCTCGGATGGAGCCTCATACAACAACCCCAGGGCGCTTAACGGCGCGGGTCATAAGCTGGCAAAGCACCAAGATCGGGTGCTGATGGAACGTTTGCGAACTGCGGTGGAGCATAGGCTTGAGGTGCTTGTGAGAAAGCGCTCGTTTTCTGCTGGGATGGTTTTTTGGGTCGCCGAGTGAACAGGAATGCGAGCAAAGCGAACGTGAAGACGATCGCTGAAATGACAAGTGGTGCGTTTGATTCGAGCGTTGCCATGAAATCACTTTCATCCGAAGCATTGGTTTCGTCGTTGTCAGCGGGCGGTGGTGGTGGATTCCATACAAGATAGGTGATAGCCCACGTAACCTCGACTTGCCCTCGCTCTTCGATGAGGGTCGCCGTAACCATCTCGGGACCAACCGTTCCGTTGGTGTCGCAAAGGTACTGAGCAAAATCTGAGCGAGGCGCAGAGCAATTGAATGCAAGTTCCTCAAAGGTGAGCCCCGTTCCAATCAAAGTGCCGTTTCTGAACCACTGCACGGTTGGGCTGAGGCGTGCGAGGCTGGCTTCATCGAGGGACAAAGACAGGGCGAGTTGGAGCGTATCGTTCGTGGCGTTGAGCGTTATACTCCTCACTTGTGGAGAGGCAGACACCGAGCCCGAGCGATCGACCCCATTGTCGATTTGCTCATCACAGTCGTCATCAAGACCGTTCCAGCGTTCGACCGCACCCGGAGAAATCATGCTGTCATTATCGTCGCAGTCGTTGAACCAACGGTAGCCATCGGCATCATTATCCAGGTCAGGGAAGAGAGGATCGGTGTTTGTTGAAAACAACTCAATGCCATCGAGTAATCCGTCACCATCAGAATCGGGATCAAATGGGTTGGTTCCAAGAATGAGGTACTCCTCCATATCGAGCAGCCCATCAAGGTCAGCATCGGTTCCAATGAAATCCTCATCGATTTCTTCATTGCAGTTGTTATCGATTCCATCCAAAGATTCAGCAATAGAAGGGTTGAGCGAAGCATTGGTGTCATTGCAATCTTGGAACCAATAGAATCCATCTTGATCTGTATCATTGTCTTTGACGAGTGGGTCCGTTTCGTGGATGAACACTTCTGTACCGTCCTCAAGACCATCGAGATCGGTGTCTTGATTTTGCCAATCTGTGCCGTATTCATGGTACTCTTCGAAGTCATACAGCCCATCGGAATCGGCATCAGTGAGGTTGAAACCTTCATCCCATGAGCCATTGCAATCATCATCAATACCGTTCAAGACTTCGATGGCCTCTGGAGAAACAAATGGATCCGAATCGTTGCAATCTTGGAACCAGTAATACCCGTCTCCGTCAGCGTCCGCATCGAAAACCAACGGGTTGGTGCCATAGATGTTGACTTCATCACCATCGCTCAACAAGTCGTCGTCGGTGTCACTGTCAAGCGGATCTGTGCCGTTAATCAGGACTTCCACGCCGTCATCAAGCCCGTCCATATCGGTGTCTTTTGAAAGCGGGTCAGTGCCGTAGACGAGGACTTCCAAACCGTCGTCTAAGGTATCGTCGTCTGTATCGATGTCGTCTGGGTCCGTGCCATAGATCTCCGTTTCGTTGGTATCGGTGAGGTTATCCCCGTCTGAATCGAGCACCATTTGGGTTCCGTAGATAATGAGTTCCCAATCGTTGAGCGTTCCAGAGTCCCCATTGCCTTGATCTTCCAAAGAAAGCGACCACTCGCCTCGGCTGTCTTCGCCCCAGTGATGAACGGTGCCGAAGCGCCAATTGTTGAAATTATTCCCACCGTCACCGTGCTTCTCTGCAAGGATGCTTCTCGTTCCCGATGGGCTTGTCAATGTGAGGTTCATATCGCCGCGGAAGGTGTGTGGCAGATCCACGATTACGTCGATGTTCTCGATCTGTATAGCATCGGTAACGGTGGTGTTCGAATACACGATTTCGCCAGTGTTATCAGGTATATCGAGATCGGTTTGAATCGTTCCTGAGGTGAATGAAATTTCTTCTTCGGATGTGGTCCAATTTACTGAGGCTGCCACGGCAGCACCCGCGTCGATGACGCCATAGCCGTACTTGTGGCTGACGAGATGACCAGCCCCGTTTGTGGACCAAGAGAGGTCGTTTGCATGATTTTTGCGCGATGTTTCGACAAGAATGTGTTGAACATCGCGCCATGTGAGGTTTGCGTTTGCTTCGAACATCAAAGCAATAATTCCTGATACCAAGGGTGTGGCAGAAGAAGTGCCTCCAAAGGTGCTGGTGTAATCACTGCTTGAATAGCCTCCCGATCCTTCGATATCTGTGGTTGTAATGCTTTCTCCATCGCCGTTTGAGGGCGAGGCAACAAGGATGTTAGCACCTGGTTCGGCGTAGTACGACTGACGTCCTTTGTGGTCAACTGCAGTGACAGCGATGGTGTACCTCAAATTCGCATAGCCATCGTAGTTCGAATTGTCATTGTCATCGAGCCCATTTCCTGCAGCCCATGTGATGATGTTGCCGTTGCCGTTTCGACCTTGGAGGGCGTCGGCTTCGAGGGCCGCAAGCATCAATGGGCCCGGCCCAGAGAGGGTTTCCCCGTTATCGCTTGGGCCCCACGAGTTGGAATAGATGTCAATTGATTGGCGCTCGTGGCCCAATGTGTCCGATTCTCGAACATCTGTCGTACTGCATGAAATGAGTTGAAGACCAACAAGCGTGGCTTCAGGTGCTGCGCCTGTGACGCCAATTCCATTGTTGCCCGTCGCTGCAGCAACCCCGCCTGCAGCCGTTCCGTGAGCGTTGTTCGAGGTTGGTGTTGGATCACCATCGTTGTTGCAAAAGTCATAATCAAGGCTTGAATCATAATCTGTAAAAATGTCAGGGTGGTTCCAATCGAGTCCATCATCGACAATCCCTATGACGACACCTGCGCCCTTGTAAGAATTCCATGCACCGGTGATGTTGACATCTTCACCACTTATTCCGCCGGTCTGACCGGAGTTGACGAGGTGCCATTGTTCGTTGAATTTTGCATCGTTTGGCGTCCATCTTGGTTCCATAGACCGCTCAATTAACGGATAAGCTGCCTCAATCAGACCTGATGTTTGCCAGTTGGCCAGTGTCGAGGCGGCTTCGGATGCTTCGAGTGTGACAACCTGTGCGCCATAGAGGGCCTCAGCGGGCACACCGAGAGGATGCTTCGAGAACACAATCCATTCACCAACAGAAGCCAATTGCTCATCGGTGTAGTGTGAAACATCGCTGTGGAAGGTGATAGAAGCTTGAATGGACGGGGAATATGAATCAATGATTGGATGATGTGTTGAATCTGAAAGGGGGGCCCATTGTGAATCGATTTCCCCCCTATGGCTCGCTGAAGCCCCTGCGATCGGGACCAACAATGCAGCGATTAAAATGGAGCACATCACCAAGGCGCGCATTGACTTCTCCTTCTTCCAGTCCGTCATAACGCTACCCCTGCTATGGTTCAGGTTTTGTCAATCGTTTGGCGAGTGCGTGCGTGCTTTCATCCTGAATGCGCAGCGAGCGAATGTAGCGAGGTATGGTGTGCTGCGAATAAGCGAGATCATCCAAGGAACCAACCCATTCTAAGGCATGTGTTGGAGGTGAAAGTTGAGCGTCTTGGCTGCTATGAACCGTCCAGACAGAACATCCGTCGCCATCCTCCGAGGCGGTTTGAAGGCAGAAGGTTTGAGGCAATGCTTCAATTGAGCAAGAAAATTTGTTGCGTCCAGTGTATTCTACAATGCAGTCGTTAACCACATACGGTGCATTCATAGATTCCAAAGCTTCGATGGATTGGTCATCTTCGGCCCCTCGTTGAAACCAGATGAGTGGAAACGCCTCGTGATCCAGTCGCACAATCAGGTCGCGGACGACGCTTCGAGCCCGTTCCGGTGCGAGAAAAAGAACAATCACTCGCGGGCTAAGCCCATCGTCGAGAAACGGACGAATGGGAAAACCATCGATTGTGGCTCCGGCATCTCGTGGGTGGATTGGTGCACATGCCCATCCTTTTCTCTTCAGTTCCCCAACTGCCGTGTGGGCTGGACGGTCGGTGTTGAGTCCTGCACCGTAGATGTGGATCACAGGACTCATCATCACATGGGAACTTAATTTGGCATCATCGAGTGATGAATGCCCCTCTATCTCCATGAGCCAATGTCCTCCAATGCCCTTATCAAAACTTGTACTGCATCGCTCACTGCCAAAGCCAGCAACGGGTTTGAAGTCAACGAACCCCCCGCACAGTCTGTGGCCGAAGCATCCAGACCCCCTCACGACCGCGGACACGCCTTGTGGTCTGCGGAAGATGGCCCGACGAGGATGCTGCTCGGTAGTTTCGATCGATGGGTTGGCGCTGTCATTGCCGATGATGGAATTGATATGCCCTTCATGGGTGGTAGCGACCCTGTCGAGGCCACCATTGTAGCGCGAGCTGATGGCATCATTGTAGGAACTTCTCCGATTGACCACATGTTGCAGATTTGGGCACCTTCCTTGAAGATTACATGGCGAGCAGGTGATGGGAAAAAGGTCTCCAAAGGCGACGAGATCGCCACCCTAACTGGAGACAAGGAGGCGGTGTTAGCCATGGAGCGAAGCATTCTCAATATCCTCGGCCAGCTTTCTGGCATTGCGACCGAAGCAAAACGCTGGAGCGCAATCGCGCCGGGGCAAATCGCTTGCACCCGCAAAACAATTTGGGGACTGATGGACAAGTGGGCAGTGCACCTTGGCGGTGGACTGACGCACCGATTGAATCGAACTGATGCGACAATGATCAAAGAAAACGACCTTGCTTCGATGCTTCAGGATGTGGATGGTCACGCCAATCGCATTGCAAGTTTCCTCCAAGAAGTGGACCCTTCAACCTGCGGTGCTTTCCTTGAAATCGAGGTTCGAGAAAACAAGGAAGCAATCATCGCTGCCGCAATGTGGGCCCAGCGCAGAGAACAGGGCGTCAAGAAACTCGTCATCATGCTCGATAATTTTGGCCCCGAGCGTTGCAAGGAAGTGGCAGCCGAACTCACAGAGATGGGTTTGCGGGAACATGTGGTGCTTGAAGCAAGTGGTGGAATTGAATTCGATCACCTCGAACTGTGGCACGAATGTGGCCTCGATGTGCTTTCAACAAGCGCCATCAATCGAGGGGTTGCGCCTTCCC
>CM001443.1:61842-74377 GCA_000246735.1 uncultured Candidatus Poseidoniales archaeon
ATGAGTGATTTTGCTGCAGATCCAAGCCATCCGCGCTACCAGTCGCTTCTTCTCCGCCATCGTCTTGAACAGGCTGAAAAAGATGGATTGCTCGCTGGCAGTGCAATGATTGCTCATGGCCGAGGCGAGGCTTACGATTACTTGCTTGGCGAACGCACCATTCCAAGCGCACACAAGGCGACAGTGCAAGCATTAGGCACGCTCAAAAAGGCCAAGCGTCCTGTGATCAGTTTGAATGGGAACGCTGTTGCGCTTGCTGGAGAATCGCTGCTGATGCTTGCTGAGCGCTTGTCCTGCCCGGTTGAGATCAATATATTCTACCGCACACCGGAGCGAATGGCTGCACTAATTGGACGGCTTGAAGCCATCAAAGAAGAGCATCAGCTCGAGGTTCAAATCCTCGGAGCGGAACCAAACGCTCGCATCCCGGGCCTGAAAGGTCCACGAGCAAATTGCACCAAAGAAGGCATCATCGATTCGGACGTGATCATGGTGCCCTTGGAAGACGGCGATCGGTGTGAAGCGCTTGTAGCCATGGGCAAAACCGTCATTGTCATTGATTTGAATCCGCTGTCCCGATCAGCTAAAATGGGCAGCATCACCATTGTTGACGAATTAACTCGGGTGGTGCAAAACATGTTGGTAGACATCGAGAACTGCGTTGTGGATGAGGCGTTCAGTAACGACGAGGTGCTTGCCGATGCTTTGCAGCACATTGCAACAAAATTCACTTCAAGGTAAGGGCAAGCGTACGCCTTAGAATTCTTCTGAGAGTTTTGCAACCAATCGAGAGCTGATGCTTTCCCCGACGGCTGAGCACGAAGCGTCGCCACCCAAATCGTAGGTGAGGCCTTTGCCGTCTCGCAAATGGTCGGCTACGCTCTCATCGATCATTCGACCGATTTGAACGAGTTCGTCCTCGCCGTGCTTTCGACCGAGCCAATCCATCATGAGTTGAATCGAGTTGATGGTTGCAATTGGGTTGACCTTGTTCATGCCTGCGTATTTTGGTGCCGAACCGTGAACTGGTTCGAAGAATGCGTGGTCGTCGCCAATGTTTCCGGATGCCGCCATACCCATGCCACCTTGGAGAACTGCCCCTAAATCGGTGGCAATGTCGCCAAACATGTTCGAGGTGACAACAACGTCGTAGGACTCTGGCGAGCGGGTGAGCCATTGCATGAAAGCGTCAATGTACCCGTAGTCTTTCTCTGTACCTGGATATTGCTCCGCGACCTTGTCGAATGTTCTTCGGAACAGTTGACAGCCACGGGTGACGTTGGATTTGTCAATGCACGAAACTCGCTTCACGCCATCAACAGGCGCTCCATTGCGTGTTTCAGCTACATCGAAGCCCATGCGAATCAAGCGCTCGCTTCCACCTTCGGAAATCGGACGCGGGTCATAGGCAACTTCGCCTTTGAGGCCTGGGAATTCCATCGAGGGAGGTTCGTAGGGGTCTCGACCTTGCGCCCGGTCAGCGCTTCGTCGAAGCAATGAATGGTACAATCCTTCCGTGTTTTCACGCAAGACCGTCATATCGACCATGCCTGGTTGCCAAATTTGGGTGAACCGTCCGTGCACCTTGTGCGGGACGCCTTCGTAGAGTTTGATTGGACGTAGATTGGCGTACAAATCCAAGCCGCTGCGCATTCCAAGAATGACTGAACCGCCAGCAAGATCGCCGTTAGGAAGCCGTGCGCCCGGGTGCCCAATGGCTCCGAGGTAGATTGCATCTGCTTCATCTCGACAGAATTCAAACGAGCCTTCCGCCCATTCTTCACCTGTGTCGAGGTAATGCTTGCCACCACAATCAATGACGGTTTGTTCAAACCCATGATTCGTGTTAGCTTCGATTGCGTTGAGAATACGTTGGGCCTCTAGTGCGACTTCTCGCCCTGTGCCGTCGCCGGGAAGAACTCCAATCCGATAATTTCCCATGCCTCTCGCAAGGGCAACTCCTACATGAACGCGACCCTTTCTTCAGAATGGCCATGGGAATGGGAATGTTGAGGTGGCTTATGTTGGCGTAGCATTGAGGTTGGCGTCCATTGGAAGTGGTTGTCGGCGACTGTATGAACGCAGTCCAAGGGTCGGGGAATGGAAACAATGGTCGGTTGTGTCGAGAAAGGCTTCATAGGCCGTCATGTAGGAGAGTGAAGAACATGAGCGACAAGCAGAACGAGGTCTCAGAAGCCCATGTTCGACTGGAGTCACTGCCCAAAGAGGTGCAGCGACTTGCTGAAGTCATGATGAGCGTTGACCCTCATTGGAATCTTGATGCGTGGCTAATCGAGCAAGCAAACATGGCGCTTGAGCTGGCTGCAGTTGATCTTGCGCGGGAGCGCATCGCCGTTGAACAGAGGCTCCACCGATTGGAACAAATTGCCCAGCGAATGGAGCCCGATCAAGAGGCTGCTACCGACCCAAAGCAGCGAAACATCTTCGATTGCTTCAACCTCGATATCGACAAGGCGATGAAAGGGCTCGGACAACGTGCTACGACGCCGGAACTGCCACCACTCAAGGCCATAGGCAGCAGCGAACTCATGCATCCCGCAGCGAGCTTCCTTGATTTACTTCCTGACGACGAAGGTGACGACCCTCTTCTTGCTCTGGCGTGTCAGATGTTGCTTGTTGTGGTCGAGGCTGAAATTGGGAAAGGCGAACCATTTGCGACCCTCGAAGTGATCTTCAATGGAATGAATGAACATGGCGTCATGCCTGAAGAAATCGATGAGGCCATTGATCACCTGCTTGCGATTGGCGGTTTAATTGAGATCGATGACGACTGTTTTATTGCCATTGCTTGAAGTTTTGAAACCCCGTGAGGGTGGGTCCCGTGGGCCCCCAAGCAACAATTGGTTATACCGTGCACTCCTATCTTCTATGTATGGGAATTGTGCGTTCGTTTGTGTTTGGAACCTTGACTTGGGTGATCTTAATGGAATTAAGAACCGGTCCTGAGCTTGCGCTTGGCGGCGCTGTTGCGGCGGCATTCTTGGTTGAATCTGCTCAAAACCGATCCAGACAACATCGATTGATGGAACAAAGCAGGGGGCTCAAACAGCATCTTCATCGCTCTTCGTTGCACATTGAAGAACTTCAGTTCCACCTCCAAAAAACAAACCAGGAATTGCACACAGCCATCGAGGAAATCAATCGGCGAGATGCCGTTGGAAGCCCAGC
Organism: uncultured Candidatus Poseidoniales archaeon; assembly: GCA_000246735.1. Lineage (GTDB taxonomy): Archaea > Thermoplasmatota > Poseidoniia > Poseidoniales > Poseidoniaceae > MGIIa-L1. The sequence goes on from CM001443.1 coordinate 65,032, forward strand.
CGCAAGAGAATTGCTCAGCCGCCAAGAACAGGCCATGAATGCACAATCGAAGGCCATTGAAGCCCGTAGTGACCGAAATGAAGCCTTGCTCGATAGTTTGGAACGGTTGTTGGTCATGCAGTCCGATCAGACATCCAGAATCCAACTCACCCTTGCTGATGTGGTCCAAAAATTAGCGATGGAGCCGCGCCAGAAATTAATGCTCCAAGACAGTGTATTGGTCCAAGATGCTCCATCAATCGGCGGAAGGATACCAGCCAACCGCACCCAAGCGACGCAACGGAATCACGCTCAGTACCTTACTGACCTGTTTGATTAACTCCGACATATTGACGAATCGAACTGCCGTGGGAGAATCATGGCGACGAAGAAAGAAGGGGCTCAAAGGCTTCTGGACAGTCTTGATTCTGCAGTGCGGATCAAAAAACGACTTTGGTTGGCGATTGCTCAAGGTGTGATTATCTCCTTGGCTGTTACTTGGTTCACGCAGTGGCAGTTCGGTGTTGCAGCGAGTCTTATCTTTGTCCTTTTGATTCAACTTGCTTTCGAACGAATGTCGAACAGCATTGCGGCAAGCAAGTTGCAAGCGTTGAATGATTTGGGTTGGTCAACCGAGGCTGACTCAGATGAACAGCTCCGCGAAAAAGCCGAAAAAATACTTTCATGATGGTGTCTGCATGCAAAACGATGCTGCTCTCTATCTCCAGTTCATCGAAGAGGAAGAGGGCATCGCCAAGCGACGACTTCGAATGACGTCGCTGATCATACTCATTGAAGCTACAGTGCTCTTTTGGTTGTGGAGCCAAGGAACATCGGTGCCACTCCTTGGCGGTCTATTTGCAGGGTGTTGCCTCTCACTGAGCCTCGGCTACCGATCTCATGTTCGTCAATCATGGACTCGAGAGGAAACCATGTTGGAGCAGCTTGGTATTGAAATAGAACTGCTCGGGGAAGGTTCTGTTCGTCAGAAACTTGTGCTCGCTGCTGAAACTGGAACCTTCAACGAAGTGCAAGTGGAGAAAATGACCGGCAGCATCCGTGGCCAAGATGAGAAGGGATTTACGGGCGGAATTCAGAAAGATCATCTTGATTCAACCACAATGCGGCGTGATGTGAAGGAATCTGCTGGAGCCTATGAGGGGCTTGAAGGTGATTTACGCCGCTCTGAACACTTAGTCAACGAAGCGAATGAACGGTATGGGGCGGTTGCAAACGAACAATGGAGCGTCGCAGAGTCAAAAGATCAGGACTTAATCGAAGCCGGGGTTGAACGATTGGGTGACTTGGTGCGCACTGATTGGTTTGAAAAAAATGCAAAGGATGGGGCCGTGGACGAACTGATGGGACAAGGCCAAAAGGAATGACGCGCTCCCGTTGAACATGAAGGTGAAGGCAATTCTCCTCGCTGGTGGCCATGGGAGCCGGTTGTACCCGTTCACAAAATACACGCAAAAAACACTGCTGCCGCTTTACAACCGTCCGGTGATCGATTACGCACTCGGCACAATTCGCAGAGCTGGCATCAAGGACATTACAATAATATCAAATCAATTCATAGGACAAATTGCAAAACACGTCGGTGGAGGCTTACCCGACGAAAGAATCCATTATGTGTTGGAAGAAGAGCCAACTGGCGTCGCCGATGCCCTCAATTTAGCAAGGGCCTACAACGAAGACTGTCGGCTTCTCATTTATTTCTCAGACAACATCACAACGGTTGAGTTAACAGAGGAAGTTGGGACTTTTAGCAACGCTGAACATCCACCAGGCTGCATACTTCTTGCTCGTCAGGAAGCCAATCCCCAAGCGTTTGGTGTTGCGGTTCTTGGGCAAAATGGAGAAGTCGTGGACATCGTTGAAAAGCCTGAAAACCCACCATCTGATCTTGCAATCGGTGGAATCTACATGTTTGACGAAGCGTTTTGGTCCTTCCTCGACCTTGGGGTTGAAGAGAAGGGAGAGAATTTCTCAATCACAGATGTAAATCGAAGGTATATCCAACAAGGCATGGCGAAACTCATCACGGTTGGCGAGGACACTTGGGTGGATTGTGGAACGCCAGATTCCCTTCTTCATGCCTCCAATATGGCCAAGGATGGGAAATTGAATCCGAATCCATTCCGTACATGAGCACGGCAACTAAGAAAGGCAACCATCGTCTGGCACGAGTGATGAAGGTCGGAATCATTGGTGCGGGAATGGTCGGTGGAGCCATCGAAGAGTGCTTCGGCCATGCCCATGAACTGTTCGTTCACGATCCTGCAAGGGGCACACAATTGAGCGACGTCACCGACCATGTTGATTTTGCCTACATCGCTGTCCCAACACCACCGCACCCCGAAACTGGAGCATGCGACACTCGGATTGTCGAGGGTATTCTTGATGCTCTACCGGATGGATTCACGGCTGTCATCAAGTCAACGGTTGTTCCCGGAACGACGGAACAATACCATGCTCGTTACCCTCATCTCAAGATTGCTTATTCCCCGGAATTCCTTGTCGAGCGCCAACGCCTCGAAGACTTTGCGAACCAAGATCTCCTCGTCTGTGGAACACATCATGCAGATGTTGCTGAGCGTGTCTTTGAGCAACACAAACAGGCAGGCGTGCTTCGCCGGGAAAATTTGTTTCATGTCACCCCAACTCAAGCCGAGCTGGTCAAGTACACCAAGAACACCTTCTACGCCATCAAAGTGATTTTTGCAAACCAAATGTACGATATTTGTGAAGCAATGGGTCAAGATTGGTACACCATCCGAGACATGATCACCGCTGAACAGGCTCAGCCCATTGGCCCCTCTCACCTCGACCCTATTTTCGGTCTTAACCGCGGGTTTGGTGGGAAGTGCCTCCCAAAAGACTCGATGGCATTGGGCGTGTTAGCAGAAGAACACGGCGTGAAGTACAATCTTTTTGACGCCATTCAAACCGATAACGCTGCGCTCCGAGGAATTCTTACTGGCAAGCCAAGCGATGTCGAAACCAACGACGATTAGAGGAGTCCCATGTCGAAACCAAGCATGTCTGAAGTCCTTCCCAGAGGCACCCTCCAGCGCTTTGGCATTGCGGGCGGATTCAACACGTTCATCTTCTGGATTATTTGGGAAACCTTGCGGCTTTCGCCACTGTACGATGCTGCGGGTGAAACCGTGTTGTGGTCGTTATCATGGCTTGCCTCAAGCGTAGTGGCTCACTTTGTCCATCGGAGGTTCACTTTTGATGGGCGAAGAAACGTTCGAACCACGGTGTTAGGCGCCATCTCAGTGTACGCTGTTGGCATGATGGGCTCGACCCTCTCTTTCGATGTCATGTTGGATCTTTTGACGACGTTCCCGATTCGTCTCTTGTTCCTGCTCAACATCGGCATCTGGGGGCTGTTCACATGGGCGAGCATGCGCTGGTTTGTGTTTGGCTACACCACCATCGAAGATGAGTGATTAGACCGCATGGGTTTCCATCAGCGCCAGTGGAATCACTTCCAAGGCCGCCTCATGAGTTGCTTCAAGATCGAGCGGGCACGCATGGCCGGCATTCACTGCGGCAAGCCATGTTCTTGCACAAACACACCATGCATCACCCGGTTTCAAACCAGGAAATCCATGTTGAGGTGCGGGCGTCATCAAATCATTGCCGCGACTTTTAGCAAATTCAAGGAAGGCCTCTGTAACCAAACAACACACCGTGTGACTGCCACGATCATTCTCATCAGTGTTGCATTTTCCATCCCGATACCAACCAGTCATCGGGTCACATGAACAACTGTCGAGGGGTTGGCCGAGGACGTTTTTGCTTGGGTACATAGTCATCTGGTGACAGTTGTAATTGATGAAGGCTTGTTCGCCTCGAAGAAATCAAAACGAAATACAACGTTTCGACACTCGTGCCGGCGTTGGGTTCTAAGGTAATGTCGACAACCGGCATTCATGCTACCAGACACCGTCCACAAGCTTCCACGGGAAGAACGCTACGCCTACGCTCGACTTCTGGCCTTCATGGCGCGAGTTGACAACGAACTTACTATTGATGAAATGGCCATGTTTGAGCAGCGACTTGGAACTGCTCTGCTGTCTCCAAGACAACGAGAAATGATTCGCAGTGCATTGAAAACTCCACCATCACTCGAGGAATGCCTTGATGGTCTCGGGGCCGAATCTGGCCGTCTTGCCCTTCGAGATGCAACCCTCATGGCTGCAGCCGATGGAACGGTTGATGATGACGAACGTGCTGTTCTCCAATCGATTGCGGAGCATCTCGGCCTTGCCGACAACGCTGTTGAAAAGCTCCTTGATTGGACAATCAAGGGCGCCATGTGGATGCAGGAAGGGTTTGACCTCCTCAACGCACTGTCGGAGTGAAGGACATGTACGTCGACCTAACGGTTGATTTTACGCCCGATGAAGCCCAAGGCTATGCACAGATCATGATCATCGTTGCTTCTGCAGATGGCGCACTCGTCAAGGAAGAACTCGCCATTATCGAGGGACTGATGGGCCGCTCAATGATGCACCCTGAGATGAGGGTTGATATTCGAAACATGTTAGAGGACCCACCCAAGTTGCAACTCGTGATGGAGCGGCTCTCGCCAGTCGCCCTGAAAGCAGCACTTCGAGATGCCATTCTCGTTGCTGCCGTCGACGGAGAATATGACTCGGCGGAGATTAAAATTCTCAAACAAATCGCGAAAGCGGCTGGTGTTAAGAAAGCTGAATTGTCAGCCCTTTTCGAATGGGTAAAAGCAGGATGGGAATGGCATAAGCAAAGTTTTGAGATGCTGGGTTTAGTGTGAAAAACGCCTATTTTCTTCTAAATTTCAAGCCGGCTGCAAAGGGTCACATTCAAACCAATCGAGCCAACCGGATGGATTGGGTGGAGTTATGGAGAGCGGAGTCAGCGGCTGGTATGCACGGTTAGATCGATGCCTCGACAATCGTCCGGAACAAATTGAAATTTGGCTCCAGTCTTGGGAACAATCCCTGCGCGTGCATCAACCCATAGCAGCGCTTCTTCCAGAAGAATGGCCGACCTTGCCTGCCAACCTCCTCACCGACCCTGGTCATGTTCTCGATCACCTCCTCGCCCGGCACGATGCCGAAACCGATGGGCGATCCCCTCGAGGCGCTCATCCAACACCACCTCGTCTCGCAGATGCGGTGATTGCATCGGAACTCTTGGAGAGCCTTACCCGCCCGAAGACCCCTGTGAAATCCTCAACCATGCACCTCAGCAACCTCCCACCCGGTTTCCGAGCACACATCGAGAAACTCAACCTTCCTCAACACAGCCAAGAAACCGAAATCGACGATGAGATTGAGTTGAAGCGGGTTGCAGATGGGCGCCGGACCCTGAGCGGAATCCCTCTCCCAATCGCCGATACATCATGCGGTGGCGGCATCTTTCATGCACGCTTGATTCGCCGACATTCTGAACACCACGAAGACAGCACTGACGAGCGTCGAATGGATGACACCCGTCTGCTCCTTTCCTCTTTCCAGTTGCTCGATGTCGACGAACTCGTCGTGGCGTCAACTCGCCGTCGACTTCTCCTTGAATGCATTCGGTTTGGCTTGGTTAGCCTCAAAACTGCCAAGCCGGGGTGTTTGCCGCGAGAAGAAGCAGAGGAACTTCTGCAAACTTCTGTTCGTCAAGGCGATACCTTGCAAGGTTCATGGCCTTGGGAAGTTGAACCACAGTTGGTTGTGACCAACCCTCCATGGCTTCGTATCAAAGATCGATTCCGCGGCATGGAAGATGGCAGCAAACTACGTCGTGAACTCGGAGAGCACCTCCGTTCCTTGACTGATAACGGAAAGCCCCGGTTCTCTACCATGCGTGGAAACGTCAACCTCTATCGCTTGTTCATCGAACGAAGCCTGCAAATTCTCGAAGAAGGTGGAAGACTTCGACTTATTGCCCCAGACAGCATTCTTCGCGAACAATCCTCCCACCCACTTCGGACTCTGTTGGTCGAAGAACACGGTTGGTCCGACATATGGGCGATCGAAGAAGCAAACCATCTCTTCCCCGGTATGACTCAAGGCGTTGCAGTGCTTGGTATCACAGCAAAGGTGGCTGTTGAACAATTGTTGGTGCACGGTCCAATCAGTCGATCCGATTTGCGCCGAGATCAAAACGGACTCTCAAACCGAGTGCCTTCGTTTGAAATGGCCCCCGAACGGTGGGTCTCGTGGGCAAAGGACACCTGGGCGATTCCTCGATTGCCTCGTGACAGAGTCGAGCGAAAACAAACCCTCGCCGTCCTCGATCGACTGGCCCTCCTTCCAAGACTGGGCGACGCACATCACGCTCTTGCTACCAACGGCCATACGGTTCGTGTTCGAGTTGGAGAAATCGACCAAACCGCTCACTCCAAGAGCATCGAGACATGGGCAAAGGGCCGTTCGTCTCGTCCATTCATTCGAGGCGTCCATTTCTCGGAAGGCGAAGACGGAGGCGTTTTCGTCCGACATCCAGCTTTCCGAACGGATATTCCCTCAAGAGCAAATGAGCGACAGTTGGCCATGTGGTGCGGCGCTGCTGAACCAAAGTTTGGTCCACGCCTTGCGTGCCAAGCCATCGTGAACGCACACCAAGACCGACGCCTTCGCTGGGCCGTCATCCCTGCAGGCTGCGTCCTTGGAAACAGCGTCAATCACATCGAACTCCATGAAGATATTCAGCAACGGTTGATTTCGCTTCACGGCTCATTAGAAACTGCCCTGCACTGGATGTGCCAATTGCTCAACGACGATGATCTCGACGAGTGGGCCCGTGCATGGTCAGCGAACAACAACGTCAACAATTACGAGTTGGAAATGCTACCACTCGATGTCAACGGTGAACTTCCGGAATTAGTGCCTCTGGTTCGATAATCCGTACATTTCTGACGCCAATTTTCCGGATTTGTAAGCGGCAGATACGGAGAACATGAGGAAGATGCTTTATTTATGACAAGCCACTGCATTGTCTGTTAGGGTTAGCCTTAGGTGATATTGTGGGCATTCATCCAAAGATTGGTATCACCGGCTTACCGCGCAGCGGTAAATCCGCTGTGATGGAAAAAGTTCTCGAAATGCTTGTCGATGAGCGCAAGCGAGAAATTCAACTGCGGGGAAGCCTCAGTGATGCCCCGATCATCGGCGGTATGCAAACCGTGCCAATCCTCGATGGAAGCGAACGCCTGGGCTACAAAGTCGTCAACATTGTCACCAAAGAAGAAGCCATTATGGCCCACAAAAGCATTGATTCAAGGCTCAGGGTCCTCGGTTACGGCATCGACATCGAAGCGCTTGAGCAAGTTGCAATCCCCGCTATTGAATACGCCCGGGATGAATGCGAAGTCTTGGTCATCGATGAAATTGGCAAGTTCGCTGTTGAGAGTGAAGCATTCGTCAATGTCGTGCGCAGCGCCCTTGAAGTCGACAAGCCAACCTTGCTCACGCTTCACAAAAAGAGCCGCCACCCACTCCTGCAAGACATTCGCCGACGCGACGATGGGCGGATCTTAGAAGTCACACCCGTTAACAGGGCATTGTTGCCTTACAAGATTCACAAGCTGATGCGTGAAACGTACTGAAGATTCGGCGTTCGTCTTCACCACACAGCCGCTGGTTTCTTGGCTGAATAGCATATGGTCGACTCATGAGCAACCCCTCTAATGCCGCATCGAAGTTGTTGTATGGCACTGGAACAGGCCTCTTGCTTGTGGCTGGTTTCGGGCTGATCGAAGGGCGAATGCAAATCTCAGAACTCAACATGGGCTGGATTTTCATCCTCCTCGGCGCTGTGTTCCTTGGTCTTGGCAACACGTTGAGCAACGGCTCAGGCCCTCTTTCCTCTGCATTCCCAAATGAATCAGCGGATGAGTTAGCGCAGCGTGTGAGCGAGGACATCAACACCTCAATCCAAGATGCAAGCGTTGGTTCAGCTTGGGCCGAACTCGAAGCAAATGTGTTGGAAGAAGAATTATCCGAACAAGAGTGATTCTGATTTGTCTTTTTTCGCAACTTGGCACGAGCGGTGGCTTCATCAAAGGCGACCACTTCCTGTGAAGTAGGTCGAAGGCTATGAGTCAAATTCCTGAAGAACTGTATTACACAAAAGAGCACGAATGGATGCGAGTTGAAGGCGACGAAATCGTCATTGGCATCACCGACCACGCACAAGATGCGCTCACGGATATTGTGTACATCGAACTCCCTGGAGACGGTGACTCATTCGACGACATGGGTGAATTTGCAATTGTTGAATCTGTCAAATCCGCCTCTCCCATTTTTGCACCTCTTGCTGGAACCATTACTGCCGTCAACGACGCTCTCGAAGACGAACCAGAACTCATGAACCAAGATCCATACGGCGCAGGATGGATTGTCCGTATGAAACTCGAGAACCCTGAGGCGATCACTGGCATGATGAGCGCTGCAGATTACAAGGCTGAAATCGGCGAGTGAAACGCTTGCCCTCTGCACACTGGACGATTTATGTCGACGGGTCGTGCTTAGGCAATCAAAACGTAGACGCAACAACACCGGCTGCTTGGTCTGTTGTCGTGATCACTGGAGACACGGGACTCGGTCGTGGAAGTGGCTCGTTGGTCGAAGAGTTTGCAGGACCCGTTGTCACATCGCCTGATGAGGCGAACTTCGTTGGAGCGGAAGTCGGATCGAACAACACAGCTGAGTTAACCGCTTTTGGCGAGGCTTTGCGTTGGTTATTGAGTGAAGGTGGTGGAGAAGAGGCAATCATTCGCGCTGATTCACAGTACGCTGGGAACCTCGCATGTGGTGCATGGCGAGCAAAAGCCAACAAAGCCTTGGTAGCTCATGTGCAAGAATTGTGGAGAACTGTTGCCGCCCCCGCCCCCTCTCTTGGGAACACGTAAAGGCACACCGTGGCCATCGTTGGAATGAACGAGCCGATCATTTGGCCCTTCGAAAAGCGAATGACGAGCCGCCAATTCCTCTTTCTTTTTGGAAACCCGGTCAACGCTGATCATTCATTGAGCCGCTCAATGAGCCATGCGCGGAACGCGTCGCTCATGTCTTCGCGACGAAGGGCGTGGTCAACTTGTGCCTTAAGCCAAGGAAGGGGTTTACCTGAGTCATACCACTGGTAGCCATCCAAAACAACGCCGTACATGCCGTCATTCTTCATCCAATGCTGCTGAAGAGCAATTGATTGCAATTCACCATGCGTTTCAACATCGTAGTGGTCGAGCAATGTTGATGCGTCACTGGTGAAGACATACCTGCCACACAGCACCAAGTTCGATGGGGCCTGTTCCGGTGTTGGTTTCTCAACAATTTCGACAATCCGAGAATCCTCCATGCGGACCACGCCGTAGTTGCTG
>CM001443.1:74392-89058 GCA_000246735.1 uncultured Candidatus Poseidoniales archaeon
GGTCGACCATGCTTTGCAAATGATTTCACCAACTCAGCGCTTGCTTGTGATGGTACGAATGACTCAAGCGTCGAATGGTGATCGATGAGTAAGTTGTCTCCGAGCAGGACCAAAAAGGGGCCATTGATCGCATGCAGAGCGCTCTGAATGGCGTTGCCAAGCCCAAGCGGAACCTTCTGCACATGGATGTGGACTTCAACATCGGCAAAAGGTGCAAGCAGAACGCCATCGAGGTTTGGACGCTTCTCTTTCAACCATGAATGGTCACCTAGAAGGTTCGAGAGATCTTTTCTCGGAGAGGTAACAATGTGCAGGCGTGAAGCCCCTGCTGCCTTGGCCTCCCGTGCAAGGTGAACAAGCGCTGGTACATCGATGAGAGGCAGAGCCTCTTTCGGCACCGAGGCACTTGTTGGAAGCATTCTGGTGCCAAGCCCTCCGGCCACCAAGAGTGCGTCTTGAATTGCGCCCATGGTATGCCGCTGGTTGGCACAGGCTTTCAAGCGTGGCCCTCTTTCGCCGAATCATGGACCGAACTCAGACCTGGGGTTGGCTGGTCATCCTCGGTGGCCTTGGCATTGCTCAGGGTTTCGTAGATCTTGCGCCTGCTGGCCCGTGGGATTCTGCTTCTTTTTCCCGAGGCGTCATTGGATTGTGCGGCATGGTTTGCTTGTACCTGGCTTGGTTCCGCCGCACCTTCGACATCAACGGTGTTGCCCCAACCATGGACCGATGGAAGAACCCCGAACAGAGTTGGCGCTCGGTCGTTGCGTTTGGATGTGTCATGTTGGCTGGCGTGAAAGGGATCACATGGCTTGAGTTGGATGTCCATCTTCCAGAACCCACTGGAATGCTGATCACGCTGGTTGGCTGCCTTGCTTTGCTCAACGGCACATACGTTGGATTGGTTGTCCGCGGCCCGTTGAGAATTTCAGAAGAAGAATAAATCAGTCAAGGAACCCAAGTTCCTGATCGATGTCACCTTCATCGCTGATATCATCATCGAGAATGTTTGGTTCCAGCGATGGGCGCTCGGGCAATGTGGGCTGTTCACCATCACCGCTGAGGAATGCTTGCCACGCTTCACAACGTTCGGGCCTTCGAATCATAAGTGGCGTCCAAAGCGGATCGAGATCACATCCTTGCTCAACGAAATCGGCAAGCCGAGCGGCAAAATGGTCTGGTGCTACCTCTTCCATTCGCATCAACAACTCACGCATTCGGGTTCGAACAACTTCGTCGCCATCGACCCATAGCATGGGCAAAAGACGGCGTTGGTCATCTGGAAACTGCTCGAGGTAATCACGAAGGAATGGGACAAGGTTTCGTCGCACGACTGGAAGTGGATGCTTCGAGAGTTCTGCCATGGTATCTGCCCATCGCTCGACATCCAAAAACCGCAAATCGCCGACCGTCGAGCTTGCTGCTGCAAGCACGCCTTCGTCTTCATCTTGGAGCATGGCTTCCAAAAACGGCACAGCGTCCCACGTCAAACGGCGGAACAACCGGGTAAGAACATCTGCCATGCCCCTTCGGATGAGCACTTCATCGCGAGTGTGGAGGCGTTGTGCGAGTTCTAAACCTGCATCACGGTCATGCTCAATGGTTTTCGCCAAGCACAAACAGACACGAGAGGCTACCTCTTGTTCAGGATCAAGCGCACGGCGCATGAGGATTTCATGAATGCCTAGAGGTCCGATAAGGTTCGGCCGTTGAAGCAGGAGTCGCGCCCACTCCATGAGCAACAACCGTCGTTCAAGCGGGCCATTTTCGAGGCGCATCAACAACCAAACGGCGGCTTCCACGCCGACATCATGAGCGACGACTCCCCCTTGACGAGGAAGAACGGCATGGGCGTTCCACTCCATCTGGTGGGGGCCTGCATCAGGTTGGGTGTGCCAAGTTCCTGGGCGCTCTGCAAGTGCAATGGATTCGACCAAATGGTAGCCTTGGTGAACCGATTGCCCACGTGCTTCGATTGCTAATCCATCAACAAGCGCAATGGCAAGCCACCAACGATCGATGTTTGGTGCCTGTTGGTCAAAGGCTTGAGCCAACCAATCGGTAGCGATTGCGAACAGCAATCGCTCGGCGACCTGGGGCACTCGCTTCTTCAGCCAACGTTCGTGGACCTCGTACGGGTCGTCACTAAGATTCATTCTATGTGGAACAATGAGGTCAACCACAGTGTTGAGGTTTCGCTCAAACATTCCACGGTCAACTTGCAGAAGACCGACGCCTTGGTCGATGATGGTTTGCGGGGATTTGGGTGGAAGAGCCGGGAAATCAGGATCCGAGATTGGAGGCGCAGGCAGGGGCCAAGACTGTGTGCCACGCTCAAGCGCCGCAATGAGGCCTTGCTCTACAGCATCATAGGCTGCCTTCGACAATCTGTTTCGAGGTTTGCTCATCCTAGTCCCTCACCGAAGCGATGTTGACACTGCTCAAATATCGAGTTCGATGTTCAAGTTCTGAATCAGTTCCTTGTAGCGGTTTCGAATGGTGACTTCCGTTACACCAGCAACTTCAGCAACTTCTCGTTGTGTGCGTCGCTTGCCACAAAGGACCGAGGCGATGTAGATGATCGATGCTGCAATCCCGGTTGGGCCTCGACCACTGGTCAATTCCTTTTCTTGAGCTGCCTTGATCAATTCGTAGGCCTTTGCTTCAACCTCTGCATCAAGGCCAAGTCCTGAGCAGAATCGAGAAATGTAATCTTCAGGCCCAGTTGGCATGATTTTCATCTTGAGTTCACGAACCATGAATCTGTAAGTGCGGCCAATTTCTTTGCGCCCTGTTCGGGATGCTTGTCCAATTTCATCGAGCGTGCGAGGCACACCACATTGGCGGCATGCAGCGTAGAGTGATGCTGCTGCAACACCCTCAATGGAACGGCCACGGATCAAACGCTTGTCGACTGCTTTCTTGTAGTTGACAGCCGCTGCTTCACGGACGGATTTCGGCAACTCAAGGCGGCTTGCCATTCGGTCAAGTTCTGCCAAAGCCATGGCCAAGTTTCGCTCGGTGGCGTTGCTGACACGGCTTCGCTTCTGCCACTTTCGCATTCGATAGAATTGAGAGCGGTAACGGGAGTTGATTGTTTTACCAGAGTAGTCTTTGTTTTGCCAGTCAATGTCCGTTGACAATCCTTTGTCGTGGAGCATCACGGTCATTGGAGCACCGGTTCGGGCACGCTGATCGCCTTGTTCTGGAGAGAACACACGCCATTCTGCACCTTGGTCGATGACGTTGTCTTCCAAAACCAATCCACAGTCCTCACAAACGACTTCGCCACGAGTTTCATCGCGAGTTAGACTTCGGCTTCCGCAGTCGCCGCATTTGACAATATCTTCTACTTGCTGTTCATCCATATGTATCCCTCATTTTATCCCCTTGCCGAGCCAAATGCTCAACTCATTAGGGAACCTTGATATAGTCGCCATGACGATATTATTTAAAGTTTAAGCAAAAGTGGTTTACTGAGATTTCAACACATGAATGGAATTCAGTCCACATTTTACCGCCAGGCTTTGCTTCAATGGTGGCAAATCGAAATGAGTTGGCAAGCATCGCGCCCGAACCGATTATATCCATTTGGCCCATGAACAAATTTGAGGGGCAAGAATGCGAGCAAACTGGCCACCACAAAAAGTCGCTCTCACGCCCGGAAAAAGGGTTTTATTCCTCACCAAGGACTTGGACCTCATCAAACAACAATTGTATGATGGTTTGAACCTTAAGATGGAAGATTTGAGCGTTGAGGACCTCCTTGATGACATCAACACGGACGTCATGACCCCCGCCTGGGTTTGCTTCGATCACGACCCTGCTGAAATCGCAAAGAACGCCTATGCTGGTCTCATGCATAACGGATTGCGCGTGTTCAACGAAAACGCACTCAAAAACGGCAACTTTGAAGTCATTGTTTCAGGCCAACGAAAAGGCACTGGATCTTCAAGGGAAACCGCTGCGCAATGCGAACGCTGGGCAGGAATCAACATCGTGATCGCAGCCTCATTTGCTCCAATCCATGAACGCAACAACATCAACCTCGGTCAGCTCATGGGCGACCATGCAATGCTCCAGCGATTGCAGGATGGTGAAGAAATCGAACTTGCCGCATTCACTTCGCAATACGATGAAGTCACGCAAATCATTCTTGAGAAAGGTGGCCTCTTCCCGTTTGCGAAGGCTCTCAAATCTGGAGAACTCGAATTACCACCCATGAACACGCCTCACCGGCCAATGACCATGGCTGAGAAAATCATTGCTCGAAACCTCGTAGGCCAAGCAGATGGTCAATGCGTCAAACCTGATGATCCGGTGATTGCTCAAGTTCAAGGAGGCTACTCCCACGAATTCACCACCGCTCAAGTTCACACCTTCTTGACAGAAGAGTATGGTGAAACCTACAGCCTTCCAAACCCAAGCAAGTTTGCCGTGTTTGAAGACCACCTGCTCTACGCACACCACAATCCGAAATTTGTACCTTTCATGGACAAGGTGCAGACATTGAGGGATTTGCAAGTGGCCTTCCAACAACATTCAGGGGTCCGTGATTATTCCGCAAAAGACGGCGTTTCACCTGGGATTTGTCACCAAGTGGCACGTGAAGAATTCATCGAAGTCGGGGACTTCATCCAAGCCACTGACTCGCACACGTGCATGGGCGGCGCCTCAAACGCCCTCACATGGGGAGTCGGTGCGACCGAATATGCAAACCTCGTCAGTGCTGGTTTCACCTTCGTCAAGGTCCCAGAGTCAATTCGATTCGAACTTGTCGGAACCCTTGAAGATGGATGCACTGCGAAGGATGTCATCTTGTTCATCCTCGCCGATCACGCTCGAGAGGAATTAACCCTCAACCGCAGCATGGAATTCGGCGGAGAAGGATTGGCAAGCCTCTCTGTTGATGAGCGAGCAACGTTGTGTAACATGGCCACAGAGTGCTCAGGACGAACTGGTATCTGTGAAGCAGACGATGCGTTGTATGATTGGATGCTGAAAGCCCAACCTCACCTCGTTCGATCACAACAGAAAGCATTGTCCGTGGCTCCTGATGAAGGGGCAGAATACACGGGTGGTGTCCACCATATCAACCTCAACGAAATCAAGCCAATGGTCGCTCACCCAGGGAATCCAGACGAAGGAATCCCAAGCGATCCAACCAACGGCGCAGACATTGCAGACATCGGCCAAGTCAGCATCGACATCGCCTATGGTGGCTCATGCACTGCAGGCAAAGAAGACGATATTGCCTATTACGCTCAAGTGTGTCAAGCAGCTGAAGATGCCGGACTCAAGGTCAAAGACGGTGTGGATTTCTTCATTCAATACGGCTCAGGACCCGTCAAGCAACTCGCCGTGGACAAAGGCTGGCACGACCTGTTTGAGCGAGTTGGTGTCAACTTGATTGACCCAGGTTGCGGCGCATGCATTGGCGCTGGCCCGGGCGTTTCAATCACACCAGAGCAAGTCACAGTCTCTGCCATCAATCGAAACTTCCAGGGGCGCTCTGGCCCAGGAAAATTGTACCTTGCCAGCCCGTTGACCGTCGCTGCATCAGCATTCACAGGTGTCATCACTTCGTGGAAAGACGGTCTGTTCGCTTGACAACAGCGATCAGGACGCTTCCAAAAGGACATCTTTGGAATCGATAACGGTGCAAAATTCACCGTGCAGACTTGCTAATGCTGTACGATGCACGACGTCTGCGTCGAACATCTCGCCGTCCATTGCTGTCCGTGGAAAGGTTGCACACGCATCGCCAACAAGGCGAACATCGAAACCGAGATTTCCCCCCATTCGCACCGTTGTCGACACACAGTGGTTTGTTGTCAGTCCGAGGAGCACGAATCCGTTTTGACCACCTGCTCGGAGCGTTTCCTCCAGATGTGTGCCGATGAAGCCACTGTTGACATGTTTGATAATCTCAATTTCCCCTTCTCGAGGCGTGGCCCAATCGAAGAATGCAAAACCTGGCGACTCTGCTCGAAGTGGGCTTTTCGGCTCCAATGAAGCATGGCGAACATGGATCACCTTTCTGTTTCTCAATCGCCAGTGGGCAAGGAGAGCCTGCGCGTTGTGTTCAAACTGGGGGTTGTTCCGTTGGCCCCATATAGGATCATCAAAACCAACTTGGCAGTCGATCATAATCAATGGCCAGTCATCGGTCATGCCCATTCCAGCGCCTCCTCCCCTACCATGTTTCGGATACGACGAGGAAAAATCTGCCGAATCTTCCGGCAGCAAAATAGCAACCAGCGGTACAACCAACTGCCTCAATCGTCGTGTGAACCCAAGAAATATTCACCAATTTCTGGGTCGTTGAGAATGAAGTCAGCATCACCAGTGTGGACCACTTTGCCGTTGGCAAAGATGTAGCCGCGGTCAGAGCGGGCAAGGCTCAATCGGGCGTTTTGTTCCACGATGAGGACCGTGATGCCTTCCTTTCGCAAGTTGTCGATGCGTTCGATGATCTGTTGTTGGTAGAGAGGTGAGAGGGCTGCTGTTGGCTCGTCAAGGAGCAAGAAGGATGGGTCTGAAATCAGCGCTCTGGAAATAGCAAGCATTTGACGTTCTCCGCCTGAAAGGGAAGCTGCTAAGTCGTGTTCACGAGAGCGAAGATCCGGGAACATGGTGAGGGCGCGTTCGATTCGCTCTTTCAGCACTCGGTTTGGCAATGCATTTCCGCCCATCTGAAGGTTCTCTTCAACCGAGAGGGTTGGGAATACGTTGTTCACTTGCGGGACATAAGCGATGCCTTTGTTGACCAGTTGGTCGGTTCGCATCTTTTCAATCGACTCACCGCCATAGGTGACATCACCGCTGTAGTAAGTTGCAATGCCAAACAGCGTTTTGATGAAGGTTGATTTTCCACAGCCGTTCGGTCCGATGATGGTCACAAACTCGCCTTCATCGACGTAGAGGTCAACCCCGTAGAGAATCTGCACACTGCCGTATCCGCCGCTCAATCCTTTGACATCAAGAAGTCGTGTCATTCTTCCTCACCCCCAGCTCCACCAAGGTAGGCCTCAATGACGGCCCGGTTTGATTTGACTTCCTCAGGCGTGCCCACCATGAGAACCTCGCCTTCATTCATGACAACAATGCGGTCAACACCTTGGCGCAGAATGAAATCCATATTGTGTTCAATCACAAGAACGGAAATACCAGTGGTGTCTACAAGCTCTCGCAAGTTGGTGAAAATTTTCATTGCAAGGGGACCTGCTACACCCGCAACAGGTTCGTCAAGCAAGAGCAAGTCTGGACTGCCCATCATCGAGCGCCCAATGTCCACAAGCTTGCTTTGGCCACCAGAGAGTTCACTTGCAAGGTTGTGAGCCATGTGGGGGACTTCGAGTTGGTCCAGCACTGCAAAGGCCTGTGCGAGGCGTTCTTTTTCAGCGGGCCTTGAACGACCTCGGAACAACGAGAGGAATGGGTTTGGTGAGAACTGCTTTCTTGGAGGCACCAACAGATTCTCGATCACGGTCATGTCTTTCCACAGTCGGGTGTGTTGGAAGGTTCGAGTCATCCCCAGTTTCTGAATTTGGTCCGGTCGCTTCTCTGACACATCTTTTCCAAAGACTTCCACTGTTCCTGCCGTCTGTTGTAAAAGCCCACTTATGCAGTTAAAAGTCGTCGATTTTCCACATCCGTTGGGTCCAATGAGGCCAATAAATTCGCCTTTCTTAACCTCAAAGGAGACATCCTTAACGGCGACGAGACCACCGAATTCCATCCTCAAGTTTTTCACAGCGAGAAGAGGTTTCATTGTTCCTCAGCCCCCTTGTTTACCGTTGGATGTTCAGGCCGGAATGGTACCTCTGGAAGCAATCCTTTCGGATTGTAGCGAAGTGAGAACACAATGAGTGCCCCTACGAGGAGAACCTTGACGTAAGCCATTCCTGCTCGGATTGTTCCGGTTGGAAAAACTTCAGTGATCGAGCGTTCATCGAAGAAGAATGAAGCGATTGCGAAGATGACCGTCACCCAAAAGAACGTTTCTCGTAATGAGACCCACTTCACCAGATGGGCAAGGAGGGTGATGGCAAGACAAATCCACATGACTTGCACCTGTTCGGTGACGAGCCAATTGAACCATCCATCCATCGTGGCGGCGACTTCGTTGAGAGGAAGATCTGAACTGCCTTGAGCTGCGACCAAGACGTTGAACACGAATTCCATCAAAACGATGATCGATGCACCGATGAGCATACCCTTGTTGTTGCCAACGCCACCGATGATAAACGCAGCCCAAACGAGGAAGGTCGTCTTTGAAGGCGACATGAACGATGGTTGGAAACCGGTCAGTTTCCACGCCCAAAGCGCGCCAGCGAAGGCCGCAATCGAAGCTCCCAATGCCAAGCTTGCTGCTTTGTGTCGAAGGACATCATGGCCGTGGTGTTGCGCCACTTCCTCGTCTTCGCGGATGGCACGAAGGATGCGTCCCCATGGAGAGGACAGCACTGTGTTCAGCAACCACCATGAAACAATTAACCCGAGAATACCAATGCTCGCCAAGACAAACATGTAGGGAGCGGGTTGGCCAAGGCTGAGCCATTCGCCAACAGTGACAGCCATGCTGTCGATGCCTTCTGCGTTTGAGCATGCGATCGGAGAAAGAGGGGTGCCGTTCGCATCGAGGGGTGTGGTGGAACCGCAGAACCACCATTCTTGAAGTGGGAGTTTGTAGCGAGAAATACCGACTGCACTGCCCCAAGATCCTGCTCGGAGGAGTGGCTCGCCACTCAGCAACACTCGGACGATTTCACCAAGCGAGATGGTGATAATTGCAAAGTAATCACTTCGCAATCGAGCGGTTGGGTAAGCAAGGAACCACCCTGCAATCGCACCAATAAGCATTGAGAACAGGACAGCATAGAAGATTGGCCAGTCGTAACCATGCAATTCTTTTGGCGCGGTGAGGATACCAACCACAATGGCTCCAATCGAAGCGAAGAAGATGACACCGAAATTCAACTGCCCAGTAATTCCAGTTTGTAAATTAAGAGAAAGAGCGAGAATTGCGAAGATCGCAAATGTAACCAACACGTTCGAGAGTTGGAGTGTTTTCACGAAACTTGCCTGGTCGGAATCTGCGACTGGAAGCCAATAAATTAGGGTCAGCATGATGGCTGCCAAGACACCAAACAACAGCCATGAACCGTTTTCACTTTCACGGCCATAAGGCATCCTTAATTTTTCAAGGACTGAAGTTCTTCGTTCGATGTACACAGTGGAAACTTTGGTGGTTGAAGACTTCGCAGCACGATGAGCAGCCACAGCGATGAAGCCAATTTTTGCGTCAACTGTCTCGGTCACGTTGCGCCAGGCTTTACCGGCGCTTCCAGTGACATTCGCATAGCCAGCTGATAGGCTCGAGACGGCGTTCGAAATCTTGGTTGACGGTTTGATTTCCTCGCCTCGTAACGTGTGGTAGGCTTCCCGCCATGCGATGAGGTAGAGGACGATTGGAATTGTCGGCCACACAAGCACGCCCAAGTTCGCCAACGTGCCTACCAACGCCTCTTCAAATTGCATCAGTGAAAGCCACGCTTCTTGTTGTTCGGCCAAGAGGCCGCTCGGGGCATGAACCAAAGAGAGGGTCGAATCTCCATCCGTGAGTTTGTCTCTCACGGTATCATTCGCGATGGAGTTCTCCTTCACGAAGGAACTGAGTTTGAAAACAACGTAAGCGATGAAGGTCGAAAGGACATAGCGCTGACCTCGTATGTTGTTTCGGACGCTGAAATGGTGAAGACCTGTCGGTGCAAAGAAGATGCCAAGCCATGAAGCGCGCTTTGTGTCCGGAGTGAAGTCTTGCTCTGCTCGGGTCCGGATGCGTTTGATTTTCCAGCTATCAAAAGCATCACCAATGCCCTTAGGCATGATGAGAAGGATCGCGATGATCATCACATAGGGCATCACTTCTGCTAAGTTTGCATAATTTGACCGTTCCAGTGGCGTTCCAATTCCCATCAAAATAGGCGAAGAGACCGAACGGACAAAGCCGATGAGCAAAGCCCCAACCACTGCCCCACGAATCGATCCAATGGTGCCCAAGACAATGACGGCAAATGCCGGTAAAAGAAGCGTAAAACCGGTCTCAGGGCTGTACCGAATGGTCATTGCAAAAATGGCACCCCCAATACCTGAGATTCCTGCAGAGAGGAACGCACTGGTCATGTGAACGCGTTCGACATTGATGCCGCAACTTGCAGCGAGTTCGGGATTGTCTGCAACGGCTCTCATTCGGCGACCTAAGCGGGTTTTGGTCAACAAAAGCAGCAGAAGACCAACGGACACAAAAATCACAAATGGCATGGCTGCGTTGTAGTAGGTGTAATTGGCAGTCAAGTCGGTGACGCAATCTGCGCCAACTGAATAGACATCAGTGAGGGGTTTTGAGCCTTCGGTGACGATTTTCTCGTAGACCGGGGATCCGTCTGCAGCGGTTCCTGTTTGTTCGCATGCACCGTAAGAGTATGTTTCTCCAGAGGCCAGCGATCGGTCACCAAGGTTGAGCTTTGTGAGCAGGGTTGGCGCTTCAAACCGCTGCTCACGGGCGATGCGCCAATCAATATCAGGCTCAAACAACTTCGTGCCTGCACCGAAGCGAAGGTAGACGATGGCACGAAGAATAAGCGCTACACCGAGCGAAGCAATCATCATCACATCGGCGCTTGATTTTCGATCTCTGAATCCTCTGAACACGAGCCGATCGATGATGACCCCGGCTAGCCCGGTAAGCACAAAGGCACCCAAGAGCGTCCACAGAAGAACACTCCATACCAAGACACCATCTTTAGGCGTGGATACAAGTGGGAAGAAATAATCCATCCACATGATCATCACGGCCACATACATACCGAGCATGAAGAACTCGCTCTGAGCGAAGTTACCGTAGCGTTGGACGCTGTATGTGAGGGTACAACCAACAGCAATTGCGAGGTATGTCGAGGACCAGGTAAGGGTGCTGAATCCAATGGAACTTAGGTTCAGATAGATGGTTGCACTCGTGCCAAGCCCAACCATAAGCAGTTCAATTGTGAACAATACGGTGAGGAGCAGAAACAGCGGTGAAAAGATCATCAGCGCTGCTCGGAGCTTGCCGTGTTGCACGTCGTCGAAGACGATCTTCACGAGCAAGAAGCCCATTGAGATGAGTTGAACTGATTGTCCAAGCCACACCATGTCACCCACCAGATTGCCAAACAAAAGGGCGTCAAGTCCATTGCCAATACCAGAGTGGTAGAGCAATCCGATGATTGCATCCAACGAGACAATGGCAGCGATCAGGAGGCGGCGACGCAGTCGTGACATCTCTTCCCAGCGCTGCAGGATGGACTCAGAGGGGTTTGATTCCATCTCTAAGTCCATCCTCACAAAGCCTCCGCACTCTTATGTTCACCCTTGCCTTTCAGCCAGGAGGCTAAAAAGCCGTGGAACTCAAGTGCCAATGGTCTCAAGCAGCGTTGTCTTGAACACCGTCTGCAACAGTCCAGTACTTGGTACAGGTGAATGTACCATCGTCAGCACCGGCTGCAGTGTAGCCACAGATATTGTATCCTGCTCCATAAACGTCGCCGTTGGTCAAGAAGGTGTGAAGTCCGCTTGCGCCTTCGTATGCGGTACCAGTGGTTGCAATTGAAGTCGACATTGCTGTGCTGTCAAGTTGGTGGGCTGCTCCAATCATCATGATTGAGTCGTAGCTGGTCAAGACATAGGCCTTGATTGAACTGATGTTCGAAGCATCGTAGCGTGCTTCAAAGTCGCCGAAGGAAGATCCTGCACGAGGCGTGGTCACGAAGAGGTCGTGAGCAACGCTGTCGTCACTGAGTTCAGTGAGGAGTCCTTCGCCTGCTGGTCCGTCACCGGAGAAGAGCATGGCGGTAACGCCTTGTGCTGCAACTTCGTTGAGGATCATTGCTGCGTCAGTAACGTAGGACACCATGAAGATGGAGTCACAGCCTGCATCAGCGATTTGGGTGATTTCAGAAGCAATGGATGTTGCGGTTTCTGCATATCCAATCTTTTGGCACAGTGTTCCGTTCCAGGCATCTTCGATTGCATCAGCAAATCCGGACCCATAGTCGTTGGTCATGTGAAGAATAGCCGGGTTGGTTGCTCCAGAGTCAACCATCATTGCAGCAGCAGCAGGCCCTTGGATAGCATCGCTAGGAACAACACGGAAGAAGTCAGGGTAAGCGGTAGCGTCACTCAGACTTGGGTTGGTCGAAGCGTAAGAAATCATAGGGATTCCTGCAGCAGACAACACTGCGTTGGCAGCCATGGAAGCACCGGAGCATGCTGCTCCAGCCACGGCGACAACGTTTGCGTCAACCAGAGATTGTGCGGCTGCGGCACCAACGGTACCATCGCAACCAGAATCGGCGACAACCGCTTCAAAAACGGTGTCGGATTGTGCAGCATTCAAGTCAATAACGGCTTGAAGAGCACCGTATTCAAAACCAGCTGCATCTTGGGCCAGTGGTCCAGTTGCAGGGTTCAAGAATCCGATCTTTACGACGGGTCCAGTTGGTTCGGTTGTGGTATCATCATCGTTGCCTACGCAGCCGGCGAGGGCTGCAGACATGAAGGTCAAAGTTAGCAGGGCGGTTAGGAGTTTTCGATTCATAGTTAATCTTCCGTAACCTCCTACAACAAACCCCCACTTATAGAAGCATCCCCGATGGTAATAGGTTTCCCATGAACAAGGGACTCTAGGCATCAAGTTCGGATGACCCGTCCAACTCGATTTCAAAGAGGTACACTTTTCCGTCATTGTAATGAGAAGGAAGACCGGTTGTGTCTTCAAGTTCAACGGGATCCAGAAGCGTGAAACCATGGGACGTATAGACTTTGATCAGGCCCTCATTGTGGCCAACTGTGTCGAGGCGAATGAACTGAATCGACCCGCCTGAATAGAGGCCTTTAGCCCAATCGACAATATCCCCTACGAGCCCTCGCCCCCTGAACTGAGGATGGTTCGCGATTCGATGAATGAACACAGAAGGTTGATTGCTCCGTTCCCCCCAAATTTGAGGATCCTCCAACTGTCTTGTGAACAAGACAACCCAGACGCAGACAATTTGACCCTGATGAACCATTTTCCACTGGCGTCCTTCGGAGATCTCTCCTTGGATGATGCTCCGGTCAATCTTTGGCCACTGTGTCATGTTTTTCGACGCTTGGAGCGCTGTCGCCGCATCGTAGAGCGAAAGAATTTGGCCGATGTCGCCCGAACTGCTTTGCGTGATTTCCATGGAAGCACCTCAATTGAGCAATCCGTTGAAGGACGCACTTCTTCCACCACACAGCGACTGATTACTTTTGCCCGGTGTTGTGCCCTGTGTCCATCAAGGATCGTTTCGAGGAAACGTAACGCCTTCTTCGCGGAGAAGTTTTCGTTTTGTTTCTACTCCACCAGGTCCACTGTAACCACCCAACCCGCCGTCTGTTCGAATCACTCGGTGGCAGGGTACTTCTGGGAGATAGGGGTTTTGGGCGCAGGCATTCGCCACGGCACGCGCCGAATTGGGATGCCCGATTTGACGTGCAACCTCAGTATAGGTCCTCACCTGGCCCCGAGGTATGGCCATCAATGCCTTCCAGACTTTGATCTGAAAAACCGTACCACGCAATGCCGGTCGTTCTGACATGCACATGCTATAGCACGCGTTTCTTTATCCATTTGCTCAACCTGTTCGACGAAAGGAGATTCTCCAGTAAATTTCCCTTTCCCCTCCTTCTAAGAAGACCACACTTGTTCATGTTCATCCTCAGGCTCTTGTTTGGATTAACACAATGGTTCATATCGATTTATGTCAAGGAAAACTTGCACATATTCGGTCGTTTGTTTGCATTGGGTCTCGGTTCAACGGTGGTGTTGGAGATGTATGGTTGGACCACAGAGCTAATGGAATTTGAATTAAAGTTCTTTTTTGCGACGCTCATTCCTGTCGCTGCGTGCCTTCTTTTGTTGATGTATTCAATACATCCTGAACAATCAACAACGAATGAAAAGACTGATGTTTAGCTGCGATTTTTGTCGTATTGTATCTGCAAATTCAGGGAAATTGCCCCTTCAAGGCAAACGATGAGGCCAGCGACACGGCGTCCATGCTCAAGTTAGGTATTCAAACGGACACCCTGCAAAAATCCTCGTCCGCCTGTACGTGGCTCGGCATCAAAATGAAGTTGTTCGGAAAGGGGGGAGTGGGCTTGGGCATTGATTTTGGTTGTTTCAAAGGAGAGGATCGATTCGAAAACCTAAGAACAACGTCCGGGGAATATGTCAATAAGGTGGCGAATTATGCCGAAAGTATGGACGGAGAAGATCAATCGTGGAGTGTTAGCGAAGCCATTACAATTCTGAAGAATGCAATGAAGGAAAACAACAAAAAAGCAAGTGATGTCTTTTCCTCCATCGATGTAAATGATGATGGAAAAATCAACGGCCCAGAATTGTACAAGGGATTAATTGAACACATCGGACATCAACTGTCGCCTGGTCAAGTTTCGATGATCATCAATGCATTGGATACAAATGATGACAACCGAATCGACCTCGAAGAATTTTCTGTTGCTCTTGAAGAAGAGGAATAAGAGGAAAGGGGACGCATCCTGCCTCATTCCCATGAATAATGGCATGTGGATGGGTA
>CM001443.1:89158-89447 GCA_000246735.1 uncultured Candidatus Poseidoniales archaeon
ACTGCGTGAGCAAGGGCTGCTACGAGGGAGTCGTGTTCGCCGGTAGCGGCTGCATTCGCAGGAATATCTTGTGTTTCATCCGCACTAGCATTCAATGGGAGGCTTGAGGCAACGAGCAGTGTGAGCATTAGGTAGACAGCGATTTTTCTCATAGCACCCCACGAATCTGAACTGGTTATAATGGGATGTTTTTTTGCTCAAAATCTAACAGTCTTTGAAAAACCTAAACCAAAAGACCAGTGTGAAAGAGATGCTGCGAAGCCTTCGGTGTTTGCTGCGAGGCTCCGAG
>CM001443.1:89464-90043 GCA_000246735.1 uncultured Candidatus Poseidoniales archaeon
GCAGTGCGTGGGATGTCGTTTGGTGTGTCTGATGGGGTGAGGACCTTGTCAATCACGTGAATTAATCCGTTCTTGGTTACGACATCGGTTGCCACAACAACAGCGTCGTTGACCATGACCGAGTCACCGACGGTGAAAGAGAGTGGTTGGCCGTTTGCAGCATTGGCCGACATACAGTCGGTCACATCTTTTGCTGGAACTTCGGCGGAGACGACGTGGTACAGCAGGATGTCAGAGAGGGTTGCCTTTCCTTCTGGTGTGTCAAGAGCGCCCAAGTCGATGCCTGCATCAGCAAACGCTTGGTCAGTTGGTGCGAAGACAGTGAATGGGCCAGGGCCTTGTAGTGTGGCCAGAAGATCTGCTTGAATCACAGCAGCCACAAGTGAGTTGTGAATGCCGGTTGTTTGAGCGGTTGCAGGGATGTCAACAGGTGGCATCAACACTGTGTCAATCACGTGAATGATTCCGTTCGAGGCGAGAACATCTGCCTGTGTGACAGTTGCAGTACCAACGGTCACTGTCGAGCCGCTTACGCCAAACTTGACCTTATCACCGTTGACCATGGTGGCAAGCATCCCG
>CM001443.1:90058-94384 GCA_000246735.1 uncultured Candidatus Poseidoniales archaeon
CACTGCTCAATGCACTGGCATCCACGACTCACTCGTCGCTGGTGTGATCCAAGCAGAATTGTTGGAAACCCTACAGGGAACAGGACCGTTCACCCTCTTCGCACCGACCGACCAGGCGTTTGCTGATGCTGGTGTTGATCTCGCCGCACTTGACACGCCTGAAGGAAAAGCTGCCTTGACCGACATTCTCCTGTACCACGTCGTCAGTGGAGAAGTTCCAGCCTCCGCTGTGACTGACTGCATGTCCGCAAACGCCGTCAACGGGCAACCACTTGCGTTCACTGTTGATGGTGGCGTGATGGTCAACGACGCAACAGTGTCCCTTGCTGATGTCAGCACAAGCAACGGTGTCATCCATGTCATCGATAAGGTTCTGACCCCAACTGACAGTCCAAACGACATCCCGCGCACCGCTCAATGCACAGGCATCCATGATTCACTTGTCTCAGCGGTTGTGCAAGCAGAATTGCTCGAAACCCTCCAAGGTGCCGGGCCATTCACTCTTTTCGCACCAACCGACCAAGCCTTCGCCGATGCCGGCATTGATCTTGCAGCCCTCGACACACCTGAAGGAAAGGCAGCGCTCACTGATATCCTGCTCTACCACGTGATCGCTGGTGAAGTTCCATCTTCAGCGGTCAGCGAATGCTTGACTGCAACCACCGTGAACGGCAATCCGATTTCATTCACCGTCGGTGACGGCGTGATGGTCAACGATGCAACGGTCACGCTCGCAGATGTGAACACAAGCAACGGTGTCATCCATGTCATCGATACCGTGTTGACGCCAACTGCAACGCCCAACGACATCCCACGCACTGCTCAATGTACAGGCATTCACAACTCGTTAGTTGCTGGTGTCATCCAAGCAGGTTTGTTGCCAACACTACAAACCGATGGACCATTCACGGTCTTTGCACCAACCGATCAGGCCTTTGCTGATGCCGGTATTGTTCTCGCAGACCTCGACACCCCAGAAGGCCAAGCAGCACTCTCCGATATCTTGCTTTACCACGTGATTGAAGGCGAAGTCCCAGCCTCAGCAGTCACCGATTGCCTGTCTGCAGAAACCGTCAACGGAAACCCACTCTCCTTCACAGTTGGCGACAGCGTGATGGTGAACGGAGCCACAGTCACCGCAACAGATGTGGCCACAAGCAACGGAATCATCCATGTCATCGACAAGGTGCTGACACCAACCGCCACGCCAAACAACATCCCACGCACCGCTCAATGCACCGGTGTTCACGATTCGTTGGTCGCAGCCGTGATTCAAGCCGAACTGCTCGAAACCCTCCAAGGCGAAGGGCCATTCACGCTCTTTGCACCAACCGATCAGGCGTTCACTGATGCTGGCATTGACTTGTCCGCACTCGACACACCAGAAGGAAAGACCGCTCTTACAGACATCTTGCTTTACCACGTGGTCCCGAGTGCCGTTCCAGCCTCCGCAGTGACCGAATGCATGACGGCAACCGCCGTGAACGGACAGACCCTGGCTTTCACTGTCGGTGACAGCGTCATGGTGAACGGTGCAACAGTCACCGCTGCTGATGTCAACACAAGCAACGGAATCATCCATGTCATCGACAAGGTGCTGACACCAACCGCCACGCCAAACAACATCCCACGCACCGCTCAATGCACGGGCGTTCACGACTCACTCGTGTCCGCAGTCATCCAAGCCGAACTGCTCGAAACGCTCCAAGGCGACGGACCGTTCACGCTGTTTGCACCAACTGACCAAGCATTCGCTGATGCTGGCATCGACTTGGCTGCGCTCAACACGCCTGAAGGCAAAGCTGCCCTCACAGATATCCTGCTCTACCACGTGCACGCTGGCTCGGTGCAAGCCTCCGACATCACGGAAGGCATGATGCTGCAAATGGTGAACGGCGACAACACAACCCTTTCGCTCACCACCGGAATTAACGGCGCCAACATCACCCTTGCTGATGTAGCAACCGCAAACGGCATCATCCACGTCATCGACAAGGTGCTCATGCCGCCCACAGATACCGTGGATGACTCAAGCGATTCGACTGCAGGTACATCGGACGAAGACGAAGGAGGATGGCTCACCATCCTCTTGGTGGTGCTTGTTGTGCTTGGAGGAGGTGCAGGTGCTGTGCTCTTCATGCGAGGCCGTGGTGACGATGAACCCGAACCTGCAAAGGTAATCGGCCAGGCAGGCATGATCTCTCAATTGACACCCGTCGAAGCAACACCTTACACGCCACAGCCGACCACTGCCTACGCAACCCAAGCCGTCCAACAACCGCAAGTTGTGCAGCCTATTGCCCAAGTGCAAGCCCAACCCGTTCAACCAATCCAAACTGTTGAGGTCATTCCAGCCGCTGTTGCAGAGCCAACCGTTTTGCGCCAGTGGACAGACGGAAGTGGATACACTTGGAGAGCCATGGATGACGGAAACACGTACTGGTGGACCGGCACTGAGTGGCAGAAATACGCTTGATTGATTCACCCCGGCTTCCGGGATCTCGCTTTCCATGGTCTCGACAAGGGTCTGTGGAAATGCAGGCCACCAATCTCAGCACGGCTTAGGGATTAAGTACCGTCGGAGAACCACTGAGGACATCATTGGCCCTTCGTCATCGGGACGAAGGAGGACCGTGGTGGAGGATTGGCCTCATGACTGGTATCGCACAGAAACTCGCATCGAATCAAAAACAAGTTGCAATTTCTGAGTTTTTCGAGAAAAACAAGCACTTTCTCGGATTCGATTCCCTTGCTCGATCCCTCATCACTGCCGTGAAAGAAGCGGTCGACAACGCTCTGGATGCTTGTGAAGAAGCGCGTATTCTCCCAACCATCAGGGTTGTCATTGAGAAAATCGATACCAAGAAAGACATCATCAAACTCATTGTAGAAGACAATGGCCCCGGCATTCCCCAGAAAAGCATCGAAAAGGTGTTTGGACAACTGCTCTTTGGTTCGAGGTTTCACGCCATTCGACAATCTCGAGGTCAACAAGGAATCGGAATCACTGGCGTGGTCATGTATTGCCAGCTAACGACAGGGCGGACGACGCACGTACGTTCCAAAATTTCAGTCGAACCAACGGCTGCAGTGGTCGACATTGGCCTTGACACTCGGAAAAACAAAGCCACGAAGTCCAACCAAGGACGAGAGATTTGGTACAACGAAGACGGGTCGGCAAAAGAGCACGGCACTGAAGTAACAGCTCAAATGAAGGCAAAGTACCAGAAAGGGCGCCAAAGCGTTTGGCAATACCTCCGTATGACGAGCATCGTCAATCCGCATGCAGAAATCACATTCACCGACCCTGAGGGCGAGGTCCACCATTGGCCTCGAGTGACCGAGCGCCTCCCTACCAAGGTCGAAGGCATCAAGCCGCACCCGCACGGTATCGAATTGGGCCAACTGCAGCGAATGGCCTCTGAATCCACCGATTCAAGGCTCACTGTGTTCCTTCGAATGAATTTCTCTGGCGTTTCTGCCCGTGCAAGCAAAGAATTGTGTGTTGCTGCTGAAATCGATGAAAAAACAAAACCGAAGTCGATGAATGCTGATCAAATCCGAGCCTTGCTCGAAGCATTCCAAGGCGAACGCCACGTCAAAGGAAAACCGGTCAAGTTGCTCAACCCACCAACAAATTGTCTTTCACCGATTGAAGAGATGCTGATCAAGAAGGGTTTGTCCAAAACAATCGATTCGCGATTCATTTCTACCCTCACTCGTGCGCCTGCAGTGACGCAAGGCAATCCGTATCAAGTGGAAGTAGGGCTCATTTTTGGTGGGAACATGCCCGCAGACAAACCCGTTGAAGTTCTTCGGTTTGCCAACCGGGTCCCCCTGATGTATCAGCAAGGCGGATGCCTGTTAACCAAAGCAATCGAAAGCGTTGATTGGCGCCAGTATGGTCTCGACCAGCCGGGGGCCAAAGGCGTTCCAAAGGGGCCTGCAGCCATTTTGGTGCACCTTGCAAGCACCAACGTTCAATTCACATCCGAAGCAAAAGAAGCGCTTGCCGACAATGGAGAAGTCATCGAAGAAGCACGAAAGGCGATGCTTGAGATGGGCCGCGGTTTGAGGAAGCACTTGGATAAGAAGAAGAAAATGGCCAAGACAAAGGAAAAGTTCGAACTGATCAACGACATTCTTCCTGCGATTGCTGAGAAATCAGCACATATCCTCGGGCGTCCTGTGCCTGACCTTGCGGGGTCCATCACGAAAATCATGTCGGCTGTGATTTCCGAAACAACAACCACTTGGAACAAGGAAACCAAGCAAACCGATGTCTTGATCACCCTTTTCAATTACACCAGTAGGGTTCGAGCCTAC
>CM001443.1:94399-110405 GCA_000246735.1 uncultured Candidatus Poseidoniales archaeon
AAGGAAGCAACAGGTGTGTGGGCATGGAAACTTCCATCGCTTGAACCTGGTGAACGGACCATTATCGGCTACAGCTTGGGTGGACTCGAGCGAGGTGATTGGACTGAAACGGATGTGTTCTTCCGCGGCTCTCAAGATGTCATAGGCGCTAGCAAGATGGACGAAAAATTCCTAGAAGAAATTCGAAGACAAGAGCGTGCTCTTAGCGAACCAGGCGACGCGGATTCAACTCAAGAAGAGCCTGCAGAACCAATGGGGGAGCCAACCGTAGCGCCACCGAGTGGCCAGACCACACTGTTCGGAGGTGATGTTTGATGACTCGACGCCACACCCCGGAAGAGACAAAGCAAGCAATGCATCTGATTGTCGGTGAAATGTACGACCGCATCGTGAAAGGTGAACCGCCTACAATGACGTTGCCTGTCCGTACCAAGAACAACATTGGATTCGATAAGAAACTCGGTGTCTACAAGTACGGAAAAAAGCAATCCATTCGGGATGCAACAAGCCTTGGGTCTGCGAAACAATTGCTTCGAGCCCTTCACGTCGTTGAATTCATCGAGGAAATGTTGGTTGCTGGAAAGTCCTCAACCCTGAGAGAGATGTATTACATTTCAGAGGCTTGGGGCCTTGGAAAATTTGGGAGCCAAAACGAGTCCAACAACCTCGCAGAAGATTTGGAAATTGTCACAAAGTGCTTGCGAGAAGATTTCAAACTCCGTCCTGAAGAAGACGGAGCGAGGATGATTGGTAACCTGACCTTGCGAGAACGCAATCGAAGGGGCGAGTGGATGCGCATTAACGCCCGGGACGATGTCGGCGATTCTGGATACGGCGTGCCATACAATGTTGAAGCTGAAAAGATTGAACTGCTCGAGCACGACATTGATTTCATCATGGCCATCGAGACAGGTGGTATGTTCGACCGATTGATTGAGAATGGATTTGATGAAGATTACCGATGTGGCCTTTTGCACTTGAAGGGGCAACCTGCTCGTTCGACTCGACGAATCATGAAGCGCATGAGCGAAGAATGGGATCTCCCAGTCGTTGTCTTCCTCGACGGTGATCCGTGGTCCTTCCGAATTTTCGCCTCCATTGCATATGGTGCGATTAAGACGGCGCACATCTCCGAATACTTGGCGACACCATCTGCCACATACCTCGGAATCACTGCTGATGACATCGTCGCCTATGACTTGCCGAACGATGATTTGTCAAAGAAAGACATCGAAGCGCTCAATGCGGAACTTACGGATCCACGGTTTGCTGATGGTTGGTGGCAAGAACAGATCAACATGATGCTGGAACTTGGAAAGAAGGCTGAACAGCAATCATTAGCGAAGTACGGTCTTGATTTCGTAACTGAAACATATTTGCCGGAAAAGCTCGCTGAACTCGGTTTGGCTTGAAGCGAGGATTCATTTGGGAAGAGTGGTAGGTGAAATCATGGCTCAGTCCACACGCAACCCATGGCCTATGCGCTTGGCCATTGCTGGTGCAGTGCTGCTTATTCTTGGCGCATTTTTGCTCAATTCGCAAGGCGATGCCATCGATGAAGCATATGATCCAAGGGTCATGGCCGTCGCTACGGCGACCGGCGCTGGCAGTGAAGTTGTGAACCTCGAAGAGGGGTGCTACTACGCTGTGACCCTCGAGGGAGAGAACAATGTCGACCTCAACCTTACTCGAATCGAGGGTTCGGCTCGAGTTGCCGATGCAGAGGAAAACAAGATTTGTGCCTCTGATTGGTTTCCAATGTCAGCCGATGCCACTGCGTTCATCATCACCAGTGGTTGGGACATAGAGCAAGAAGGAGAATACGCCTTGGATGTGACATGCCAAGAAGATGTTGATTGTGCCAATGAATCGGTCTACCTCGTCCACACAAATCCCTACCAATTTGCAATTCTTACGAGCCCAGGTATGCTGTTTGGTATGGCTTCGTGCTGCCTCGGTTTAACGGTGCTTCCCCTTGCAGGAGTCATCTTGTGGCTTGCAAGAATGAACCAGAGTAAGGGCTCTGTCATCATGATGAACCCAGATGGCACCATGACGCAGGCAACAGAACTCACGCCCGAGATGATGGCAGCTTTTGCGAAAGGAGAAAACCCACTTCAACCGAAGGTCGAGGCTCCTTTTGCAGACACAGGCATTGGGCAAACTGAAGAATTCATTGATGGAAAGCAAAGCGTGATGGGCGGAAGCCTGCTGACAACAGAGCAGGTCTATGCCCTCATGCGTGGTGATGTAGAAGAAGCAACACAGCAGGTCAGCGACCCGTTCGCCGACCGGCCAAGTCCAAGTTCAAAGAATCCCGTTACACCAAAGAAAGATCCAAACACCAAAACCATCACTTCGTGGGATGAAGGTTCTGATTCTTCTGTCGTCACTGGAGCCACCAATCGCCCGAAAATCAAACCTCTTCAACGGGAAAAACCAAACGAACCCTCCGACAAGGATTGGAAAAGTTGGGATGAATTGTAGGTGGGTGTGTGTTCGAATCAATCCTTCGAGTGATTTTTGGCGTGATCTCTGTCGCTCTTCTCATTGGCGCCTTTGTCGGAGCTGAAGGGTTTGAAGACAGCGATTCGGAATCTGCAATGCTACCACCTTGCAGCGTAGATGAGGGGTTGCCTTTCATCGATGACGATGAAGTCACATGCTATTGGGGAATGTCAGAAGAAATCCTCGAATTGCCAAGTGAAATTGATTTGGCTGAGGTTTTAATTTCAGTGCAATGGGAGAAGAGCAACGTATGGATTGGCATTGCTGAAGCATCTGAGGCATCGAAGTGCACTCAGAAAGATGGCTACTATGAGTGCGAGAAATTCGCAATCGACCTTGTTGCCGGTGGTGAAGCATCCGATGGAGGGTTCATGTGGAACGCTACAAGTGGGGATTATCGATTTGTAGCGGGTGGTGACGATGTGCAATCATTGCAACAATTCGAGGTCGAATGGAAATATGAGGCAACGCTGCCTCAGTCCACAGCATGGCCATTAGTGGGCTTAGGAATCCTCTTTGCTGTGTTTGCAGCACTTGGCCCAAAACGCGTGTGGGATTGGGTTTCAGACCTGATTCTCGTAGCTTAATCGGCGCCTGTGACTCGCCTCATAATCAAGATTCCACGGCTTGTAATTGGGCGTGGCATTCATATGGGGTCCCAGTCTAGGTAACCACAGGTTGAGCACTATGAGTGATTTAGAAACCGCCCTAAGTCTCCTGCAAAACAAACTACGTCGTCAGATTTTGGAGCGGTTGGTAAGAGAGCCACATTACCCAATGCAACTTGCAGATCTCTTGGGCGTGAGTCAACAAGCCATCGTCAAGCATCTCAAGGAATTGGAACGCGGTAATTTTGTCATGAAAATGAAGGTTCCAAGCGAAAAAGGCGGTCCCCCACGAACCATTTACAGCGTTCAACAGTCGATGTCGCTGCGAATCGATCTCGGCCCTGACCTGTTCTCAGTCGAGCAACGGTCTTTACCGGCAGGTGGACCAATGCGGCTATCCAATCGTCTTCCAACAGGTGTTGAAAACGTTGTAAAAACCATTAGCGGACGAAAGAAAATCTCTGTTGGTGAAGGCATCGCACACATTCAGCAGGTCACCGAAGTGCTCGAAGAGTTGGACCGGAAGCGAGATGCGCTTATCTCGTTGCACCAGCACATTCGAAGTCGAGTGTCGGCTGGCGTGGATTCTGACTTTGACCATTATGAACAACGAAGCGTCGTCCACACCCTCATTGATGCGCCAACCTCACGACTTGATTTGGGCGCCTTAGCCAATGAGTTTCACTTGGATCGGCCTCAACTCAACACCCTGGTTGACGAGGTCAAGCGGCGTCTAGAACAGCAACTTTCGGAGCGTGCAGGCCACATCGTAGCCAGCAGCCCTGATCGTGACTTACGTTACTGGATTGGCAAGTGATGCCAACCGATTCGGGTGATTCTCGAATCAGTTGTCGTCCTTACCAAGCACCGAGATGAGCGAGGATTGCTCAGCAAGTCGCTTGTTCACATCATCACGGCGTCCTTTACCAACGAGGTAAACAACACCAAGCAGAGCGAAGGTCAACACAATCACTGCGAATGGCAGAGCGGTCTTTCCAACAACTTCACCTGCAACGTCAAGGAATGGATTCTCCGATTGAAGTTCAGTAGAGACCTCTTTCACGTTGTCTCGTTCGCTGGTCTCCACGATTTCGTTGAGTGGATCGACCACAACATAGACGCCATGGCTTCCCGCACTCACTGGGTAGAGCAGGTACAATTCAATCGACTTGGATTCTTCCGATGCATCAGGAGCAAGCAAAGCGCCGATTACTTGACGCATGACAATGCGGTCTTCTTCACAGCCGTTCTTCTTGATATCATTGAGCGTATCAGCATCACCAGCGCTTGGGTACTCACAAAGTATGATTTCAATGTCAGTTGCGTGGGTGTTTCCATTGTTTTCGAGCACAACGCGGATTGGGATGGTCTCGCCAACCGCTGCTTGGGTAATGGAAGCCTTGACTTCGGTGATGTCCAAGTTTGGAGCTCGCAATCGGAGCGTGATGATGAACTCGTTTGTGTCATAGGATTCGCCATCCCATGCCGGGGAGTCATCATGATCGCCACCGTCCAGCATGTTACCCATCTTCGAGACAACCTTGAGGCCAAGGCTTCGTGTGTCGAGTTTTGCAGATGGTGCAATCGTCACAATCGCCACCATTTGGTGGGTGGTGTAAGCCGCCATTTCTGGCATGTAGTAACTGTCTGTTGATTGCACGTAGATACATTGGTCTTCAAGGGTGTCTGCGAAGACAACATCAGGATCCAATGCAGCATCTTCGTTTCCGGTTTGGACCGGAACTGACTCGATGATCTGGCAAGATTCCTCAGTGGTGAGATCCGTTCCGATCTGCTTGACCATTCGCCATTCAACGTTCCAGCCGCTGAGAACGCCCATACTGGGCAATTCGGACCAAATTAGTGCTTCACCGTCGCGCTGGGAGGTGTGGTTATCCAACCGAGCCCAGTCTGGAACGTTTCCGTTGTTGGTAATGTTCACTTCAAATCGAACGATTCGCCCAGGTGCAGAGGTCTTGACTGCGTTGTCGACGGTTTCATCCATCGAGATTTGCATATCATAGAATTCTTGCACATGGACCGCGATTTGCTGAGTAAAGCGCAGGCGAGTCAATCGTCCACTTGCATCTGGGTAGGATTCTTCCGAGTATGTTTGGAAGACCACAGTGTAGGTGCCTGCTTCAACTTGGTCGGGGACGTTGATTTGAACATCGAACACTTGCTGGGTGTCGCGGGTGAGTTCGAGCAAGTTTTCACGAGGGACTTCAATGTCCCAAATCACGTCAACACCTGCTGGGTCGGTGACCCGTGCGAGGCGGTAATCGAATCGGTCAGGACCGTTTCCGTAGTTGGTTACCGTGGTTGGGAGCACGAGTTCTTGTCCAGGGTTCACTGCCACGACCTCTTGTCCGTTCAAGGTCATCATGTCATCCTCGCTGATTTCAGCCTCTGCACCGAGTGAATACACGTGATTCACATTCGTGGAGAGGATCTTCGAAGCGGAAATTCGTGGATAGCCATCGAGATAGGCTTTGAGGACAACAGCTGGCCCGAGTCCTGCGGAGGCACGAGTTGGCGCACAGACTTCAACACCGACTTCGTATGTGACGTAGTCATCTCCGTTTGGAATGTTCCATGCACGAGGTGTTTCCATTGGGACATTATTTCCGCCTGGAGCGTTGGAGAAGTCGACGTTGACAACCCAGTTGTCTTGGCGCCATGCGTCAAGGGAGATGGTGTCTGGCTTTGCTTCTGGAGCACCGGGGGTGGTGAACACAAGGTTGCCAGAATCGAAGTTCTTGGTAACATCGATTGGGTAAGTCACACATTGACCTGGGTCGACGTATTCACTTGTATCGAAGATTTCCATAACGATGTTTCCAGTGGAGCGAATCGAAACGAAAATTCCCAGTTCAAGGATGTCGTACGTTCCTTTTTCGATGGACTTGATCGGTTCACCTTCAGACCAACCCTTCAGATAGATGACAAACGCACCGGGATCTTCAGATGTTGGCACCAGCACTTCGAGGTTCTTGGTCACCGACTGACCTGGATCAAGTTCCACACTTGTTGGGAAGTTGACAGCCCAGTTGAATGGAAGCAACCATTCTTGTTGGCCTTCGAGGGTGTAAGGGTCCCAGAAGATGAAGCGGTCGAACACGTTTCCAGTGTTAGTGATCGTGATGGAGAAGATCGCTGTCTGGCCTTGTTCAATGTCTGCCATGCTGTGCGACGTGTCCAAGTTGATGCCGTGAACGACGTCCATAAGGGTTCGAGTGGTCAGGTCCGACTGGATTGCTGGGTCTTTGTAGGACTTTGCAGTCACTCGGATGTCAGCCAACTCATCGCCATTTGCTTGGTACACTGAAGGTGCACGCACTCGGAGGTAGAACCGGATGTCTTCGCCACCTTCGAGGAAGATGGCGGTTTCTGGCATGACTGTCGTGTGGTTGTCTGCGAAGAACAGGGTAGCGGTCCAATTTTGTGGCACACCCGTAATGTTCAGGCCAAAGGTATCGGCCACGAGGTCCTTTGGTCCTGGCGTGGAGTTGTTCATGGTCATGTTGTAGATGGTTTGTTCACCTGGTTCGATGACGTGGTAGAAGGTTTCACCCTCTTGGAACTCAACATCCACTTGCCCTGTGAGAACGTGGGAATAGCAAATCGTGAAGCGGTTGTTGTTTGCTTCTTGGCTGCACTTGTTGGTGTCAGACCATGCAATGTGAGCGCCGCTTCCAAGGTCGTTGGAGAACGCTGGAGGCATACCGATGCTCGGTTGAGAACCTGCATTTGCTCCGAGTTTGTTGCTTGCCCATGAGGTGATGGGCACAATTTCCCAAGGATCGAGTGCGATTTCACCCTCACCCGTGAGGTCCGTCGAATTCAATCGAGTGTAGACGACTTCTTCACCTGCTGTTGCATTGCCCGAGTCAACCCACGCAATGTGGACATTGTTCTGATCATCGGTCAAGAGGGATGGGAACACGGAGTTGCCGCCAAATGGACTGTTACCAGAGATTCCGGATGGTGTCTCCACATTGGAGATGGCTGTGTCCTGAATCTTCTTGATTGCGTATGTGGATAGCCCTTCATCTGCTCCGTCCCAAACACCAGCACCTTGCAGACGGAGTTTGGTGTAGTAGACCTCGTAGTTGACGGCTTTTTCGAATCCGTAATCGCGCCCGTCCATCCAAGCGATGTGAGTGTTGCCTTGCATGTCCACGCCAATGGCTGGGTGGAAGGAGTAGGCGTCGTCGATGGTCACGCGGGTGTCGTTAACAACAACCAGGTGACCTTCAGAACCAAGTCCTGTGTCTTCAACATAGTTGCCGGAGACAACGGAGTGGCCAGTGCCGCCAGGGACCCACGTCGGGTCGTTGTTCATCTTCCCATATGGGTCCAAAACGGACATGTAAATTTCACGGGAGTTGTTGGTCGAGATGTAGACCATCGCTTCAACAAGAAGCGCCATTGCGTTTGCACCACCGCTGCCAGATGGGAATTCGTAGGCTTGCCCACCAGCATCAGAGGAGCGGAGGGTGTTGCCCGGGCAGTTTCGAGTTTGGGTTGAAACAACACCATTCGGGCATTGCACGAGATCCATGAAGTGGGATTGGATGTTTCCTGCGCCACCGTAGCCTTGACCGTAAAGGCCGACTGGAATGACACCTGCTGTTAGGCAGTTATCGTGCGCTTCTTCGATGGCAGTGAGGTCATCAGCCTGTTGCGACGGGTCACCGTCCTTTGGTCCTTCATCAGAAACTGGAATCACGATCTTTGTTGCGTTCGGGTTCCACCTGTGGTCGTCTTGGGTTGGCGGGTTACCTGGAACGTAGCCAGATGCGTCCTTCCAAGAGAGGCAAGCCCAGTTCGATCCTGGGCCCCAATCTTCGCCGGAGTATCCAGAGTAGGTGTTTCCGTTGTACACTGTTCCTGGGAGCTTTCGAATGCCGCCAGAGTTGTCGCCAGGGAATTGGCCAAGTGGTGTGTTTCGTGGACCTGCGTTTTGGTTCTTACCAGCGCAGTTTCCGGAACTTGCAGCACCTGGGAGTGTGTTGCCGAGTCCGTAGATGGTTTCGTACACAGTCATGTTTGCGGTTTCGAGCATTGGCTTGATGCCTTGGAAGTAACCGCCAGATGCGAAGTTGCCACCGTAAACAACGGTGCAGATGTCAGCCCACTCGGAATACATCGAACCAGAGGTGTCGACGATGAAAGCGAGTTCAACTTTACCGCCACGGGTGTCATCCCATGCGATTTGGACGTAGTCGTTGGCGTCAACAACAACGTCTGGATGTCCTTTGTGGCCGATGATTGGCGTGAGGAGGGTGTCATCGAAAAGGGTGACAACTGACCCAGTGGAAACGTCTGGTTGAAGCATGGTGTAGTAGATTTGTGGTTGGTTAAAGAACCGCTGAAGTTCGTCATAGGAGTCTTCCCAAACAATGTGGGCGTTTCCTTGACTGTCCAAATCGATTGAGGGCCAGTCGCGGTTCTGAGCGCGCATTGAGACGACGTGGTCATCGATTGCACTGAGTGTTCCATCGTCGCTTGCGGAGCCGTCCATAGGAGCTGCCCAAGGGTTGAGAACGGTGTAGACGATTTTGTGTTGGCTGGCTTTATCGGTCCATACAATGTGAACACGGTCCATCTCGTCAATGACCATGTCTGGGTGCCAAATCTTGTGAAGTCCTGGGTTGGTGATTTGGGTTGTGTCGATGAGGGTGTCGCCACGTGGTGAAATCATAGAATAGTAGAGGTGGAGGTTGTTTCGAGTCCACACGATGTGTACGTTTCCTTCGCTGTCGGAACCGACGGCGGCTTGTTGATCAGCTGCTGTACCGCCATCAACGACCTGAATCGCTTCGGTGACGACAACTGTGTTTGCAGATACGGTAACGGTTGCCATCAACAGCGTTGAGAGCACCGACAGCATCATGATTGATACGAGGCTTACTGACTTCATTTTTTGACCCATGTGTACACATCCAGTGGTGAGACCGGTTTTCTCTCACACTAATGGTACTTAACCGCGCCTGCCACATGTCATTTTTCGACCATTGAGAATGGCCGAGCTAAACGGGGGATTCAAGCCCATTCCGAGGGGTCGAAGCCGGACCCAAATGTCATTTTCTCATCGAATTCGATTTCGTGTTCTGTCGACGACGCACTTGCTGGCCCAGAAGGAGTGTTTTTACTTTCGACGTTGGTTTTCGGTTTTGGCCAATCATCGACCGGCCCTGACTCCCCGATACCTGGCCCGTAGGAATACTTGATTTCGTGAATGACGCCGAGTTTGGCGAGCCACAAATTGCGCAATGTGTGCATAAATTGGTTCTTTGTAAGCCCATCGAACCAAATCGGCAGACTGACGTTGAATGCTTGGAGTGGGCCAGCTTTCTCTTTACCGGTATGGCCCATGTGGATGCCCCAATCAACGGTGGATCGGATGAGTTGCAACCTTGCTTCATGGACCCATTCGAGCCATTCTTCACGGTCCTCTTCCATGTGCTTTGCCATTTCTTTCTGCTGGCCTTTGTCGACGCGAGTCATGCTTGATATCGCGACCAAGTCGCGTCCCTTTGGGACAACAACGGCGAACATGTGACCTTGGTTGCCAGCGGGGTATTTGATGAGGAAATGGGCTTCTGCGCGCGGGTCCTGCTGGACCTTGACCGTGAGCCGTTCTTGCTTCATCCATGCTTGGATTTGCTGGATGACCGCGCTGGGGTTCATGGTTGGCGGATGAACTCCTCTCGTTTGAACCGCACCCTTCAATCAAAGGGACATTTTGTCCATTTCCCCATGGAGGTTCTTGAGCGCACCGCGTATGTTTTGTCGCTGCGCACCCCGGGTGTTTATGCGAAGAAGGAAGCGTTTGAAGTCCACTAGATCATCCCAGAACTTGGACCAAACTCGGCCGCTGAACCAGTAAATTGGGAGCAAGGAAAGGGCAAGGGTCGCAATAGCGAGCATCTCGTGAATCTGGCCCTCTCCATACACAGCAAGCCAATCAAATCCGATGAGATCTGTGAGCGAAGAAACGTTGCTGACAGCAAGCCACACTGCAAGAATTGTGAGAAGTGGCCAAAACATGAGGGAGCCAAACATAGCGGCTAAGAAATGGTATGATGTTCTTGCGTCAAGGCCTTCGTCCGTGGAATCACCAAGCAATCGACCCATGGCCACTTGACCTCCAAAGGCATACAAGCAGATGGGTAGCATGAGTAAAGCGATCGGCAGGCGGATGAGGGGCGCGATGACCTTTGCTGGGTTGAACGTACGCAGATCTGTGCCTGCAGCATTCAGATCCCTGCCGTCGAGTCCACGGTCACTGAGCAACTGAGCAGCAGCCTTTGCAGGCGGGAGCACAGGGTTTTCGATGGCGGGAACTTCAGGATTCATCAACGACATCCCGGCTGGTTGGAGTGCATCTCGCAACGCACGCGCAGCAAGCACTTCCTCTCGCCAGGAAGAGAGGGGTTGGCCTGAACGGCGGGCTTCGACATGACCCATGAGGTGCAAGGCATCATACTCGCTCCAATCAGATGTGTTTGGCGTCATCGGGACAAGTTCGAGCCGGAGTTTGTCCCGAAGAGCTGTGACCTTGTCCGCAGGGGGCTCGCTCCATTTCCCGTCCTTGACAGCCTCGACCAATTCATCGGGGATGTCGTCGTCTACAAGTTGGAGTGGAGTGCCATATTCAACCCACTCATCAGTGCGAAATAGTTCGCGATTTCTGAAATGCAGACCGATTGGAATCACTGCAGGCAGTTCGTTGCCCCGAGATTTGGCGATGGCTCCAGCAGCGAGAACGGTCCGCATTGGACCGGTCCGGAATCGAAGCATCGACGATTCGCTGTGGCTTGTTCCCTCTGGGAAAAGAACGCATCCAAATCCTTCTGATATTCCAGTGGCAAGCATCAAGAGTGAGCGGCCATTGATTTGCGTGGCTTCTTCTTCTGAGCATCCGCCGCGTAGAAGTTCTGCTTTACGAACGACGGGTTGAACCGCCATGCGCCGTGTCCACCAGCTGAGCAGTGGACGCGTAACGAGGTCGTGACGGCCGCCCAGCACAAAGAATCGGTTGTGGTTGAGTGCAATGGCGAGGGGGTCGATGAGACCGTTTGTGTGCCACGCGCAACACAAGTTGCCCCGATCGGTCGGCAGTGTGTCTCGCCCGGTGGCTTCACGGGTCCTGAATTGTGCTGCGCGCACGCGTCGAGCAATCCACCATGCAGTATGTGTCCAAACGAAGGACCCCGGTGTCGAACCATCGTATGAAGGAAGCGGAGTGGACAATAATTTGTCCATTTTCATCTTTGTCGCAGACTTAGAAAGAACGGGGAGTGCGTCCCCTCGGTGGTCAACTGCTCCGTCATCGATTCCACCTGATGTCAAATTATTCACCCCTCAACGATGCGGCAAGTTCCGCGAGCACGCTATGGTCCACATCGCCACCCATCAAAGGGGCTTTGGGCCACATGGCTTGCAGTGTTTTCCCTCCATCACCGGCTTGGCGGGGCAATACATGAACATGGACATGCGGTACTTCTTGACCAGCGAGGGGTCCATCATGCACACAGACTGTGAAATCCTTTGTGGAGAAATGATGGCCAAGAATCAGTTGAACTTCCGAAACGCCTTCAAACAACGCGTTTCTCTGTGCAGGATCTAGGTCGTTCAAACGTTGAACGCCGTGTTTAGGGACGACCAAGGTATGACCTGGAGTGCGAGGGAATATGTCGAGAAAAGCGTACCAGTTTTCACCCTCAGCCACGCGATGGGAAGGGATGTCACCAGCGACGATTGATTCGAACAATGTCGGTTGGCCCATGGTTACGGGAGTGCGTTCTCCTTTTCAGTGGTGCACCGGCATCGGGGGCCTTCGTTGCTTATTGTGGCGCCAAAACCCAGTTGCCTGCAGTCCCTTTGCGAAGCCCCAAAGTGGATGTTGCCCCTGTTTGGTCAACGGTGGTGTGGTGGAGAAGGTCTTCACTTTGTTCTGCGAAGTCAGTTCGTTGGTGGGAACCACGCGTCTCTTCACGAGAAAGGGCAGATTGAGCTGCGGCGAGCGTCAAACGGATTCCAGATTGAATCCTTGAAATTTCAATCATGTTGGTGTTTGCAATCAACGAGTGCTGGTCAAGGTGAATTGATTCTGCCGTCACGCTGAGCGCTTCCAACGATTCAATGCTGTTGGCAAGAGAGGTTGCATCACGGCCTCCCACCAGAGCGTTTCGTGCAGCGTCACGGAGCTTTGTAGCCACTGATCCAACTCGAATGACGGCCTCGGATGAGGCTTCGCAGAGTGCTGAGAAATCGGCATTGGCTTGTTCTTCGTCTTCTTGAGCAATGTTCGAGCCGCTGAGCTTGCGGTCCTTCACCCAGGTGCCTGCATGGTCGCCTGCAGCAGCACCGCTGCCGAGAGCGTCGAGCAATTGGTTTCCTGGCAGGGCGTTCACACCGTGGAACCCTGTGCATGCTGCGTCACCGGCTGCATAGAGGCCTGTGAACCAACGAGACCATGCGCCATTCACAGCTCGGCCATGTTCATCAGTAGCAATGCCGCCAATGGTGAGCGATGGTCGGACTTCAACTGCGACGGTCTGCCTTGACATGTCGATACCTGTGCGTTGTGCTACAGAGCGGAACACGGAAGACCACCATGCTGAGGCATCGCCGAGATGCCGTGCATCCACCACAGCTTGCTTTGCATCTTGAACGGCAGCGCAGATGGCATTTGTGGATTCGTCGCCGAGATCGAGATCGCTTCCGTTGGCCTCATGGAGCGTGGCTCCAGCACTGAGGAGGCCTGCTGGAAGAATCATGTTCGTGTCCACGATTCCAAGCGGCGTGTTGCTGATGAATTCCATGTTACGAAGTGGGAGGCCGGCTTGAAGAGCCAAATCCATGCCGATACCAATGGCGCCATGAGAGAACACACCCTCAAACCCTTCATCTGCGAGAATGACTGCTTTCGATTGGATCGAGAGAATTCGTCCGTTGATCATGTCTGCGACTGTGATGCCGTGGACGGTATGATTTGAGTGAATCAGTGAAAGCGGAAGGTGGTCACCTCGACGGACAACGCCGTAGCGCATGCATTGCTCTTCGAGGGTTTTCTGAACCTCGCGGGCCGTTGCATCGCCCGCATCTGCGACACGTGGTTTCGCATGACCCATTCCTTTCGAAACAGATGGAAGGCCTTGGGAGTCACGACGGAAGTTCACGCCCCAGCGTTCGAGCAAATCGAGGTTTCGAACCGCATCAGCGGTTCGCTGTGCTACAATATCTTGGTCGCAAAGGAATGCTCCGTTGCGGATTGTATCTTCTCGGTGACCCCGGTTGTTCGACTCTTGAATC
This sequence comes from uncultured Candidatus Poseidoniales archaeon, assembly GCA_000246735.1. Taxonomy (GTDB): domain Archaea; phylum Thermoplasmatota; class Poseidoniia; order Poseidoniales; family Poseidoniaceae; genus MGIIa-L1. The sequence goes on from CM001443.1 coordinate 107,842, forward strand.
GGAGCTGCAAGTCCATCTCGGCCTGCATCATTGACGCTGCCAAGTGCGTTGACTGTGACCATCAAGGTCGATGCTCCGTGCTTTGCTGCTGATGCTGCGGCACGAAGTGCTGCTGGTCCGTCGCCTACTACAATGATGTCCCATGCTTCCATGTACCTCACATCCGGTAACTACTCCGAAGCACGACTTGTCCATAAGGTGCGCGCTTTGGTGGGTTGGGAGTCAACTGGGTTGAGGGTTGAATTATTGGTTGGCAAACAGGGTACTGCGAGACATTTTGAGGAACCAAGCCTCAAGCAGAGAATGATGGCATTGGCAACTCGCCTTTGCGCCGAGCCTGCTCGAGTTTCCGAGTCCGGATTTTGCTCTGACTTCCACCACTCCGTCGGACGTCAGTTCGAACGACTTGAGATTCGAGGACAACACCGTCATCATCTCTCAAGATGACTTGAACATCGGCAGGACCTGCGAAATCCTTTGGCCATGCAACCCCAATCCACAAGACAACACCTCGCTCAAGATATCGAGGGATCCAATCGAGGGCATCGTCTTCTGAAGGGTGAGAGAGGGACACTGCTTGGCGCGGTGGTGGGCAAGGGCTGAGTTCGAACCGGTGGTCTCGAGTTTCAGGCTCGCCGTTCGGTGTCAAAACTTCAACCCGGACATGCCGTTCGGTGAAGGTTTGATTGTTGAGCGCAATGAACAGGTTACCAGCGCCTGCGTGGCATGTTTCGTCAAGAGCGACATCCATTCTCCATTCTGCTCGGAGAAGAGGTGGCGCACCCGAGAGGAGGTCGTATTGCAACCGATCAAGCAGCAAGAAAGCGCCTGGTTGCCACCCTCGGGCATGAGCAATCAAGCGTTGGAGACTTCGCCAATTGAAGCGGCTTTCTTCGTCGAGGAGGAGGCTTGCCACGCGATCTGCGAGAAGGAAGGCTTTGAATTCCTCAAACGCCATCTCAACTGTGATTTCTTCTTCCATGTGAAGGTGAAGAATGTACAGCAGCCGTTCCAAGGCTTGTTTGGAAATGTTCCCCGGAATGAGGGCTTTCTTGAATGCCCTGCGCCACTCTTCCCATTCAAGGAGCAAATCGGGGTCAAGATGGGCGACGAGGAGGTCGCCAAGGACACTCCCCAGTTGAGTTGGGTGGTGCGTTGGAGCATGGAAAACAAGGGAGGGGAAAGGGTCGCCTTGTTGGCGTACAAAGTCGTAAGAGAACATAGAGTGGAAACTTTGCGCTACACCGCCTGTCATGGCCACAAGGAGGGCGAGGTTCCAAGCAAGGGAATTAGGTTGAATCGCTGAAGCGAGAACAAGCAGGGAGAAGGATATACTCGAAAGAACGGTCGCCATGAGGTTGTTTCGACGTTGGTCGCGTAGACTCTCAAGGATGCGGTCCATGCCAGGCTGGGCGCGTAGAGCGTGCCGTTTTCCGGCTTGAACCCCGCCTTGTTCTCGGAGGGATATTCGCGCCTGCATGGCTTGCCATGATGCTTCACCAGCGATAACGCTGGGGGCAACTGCCAGAGCGATTGGTAAGGCCAAAAGGAAAATCCAACCACCAATCTCGTCAATTAAGGCAGGCTCCAGAAGGCTGATGAATGAAAAAATAGCGATGACGAAGCCATTGAACGTACGCCATAGCATAAGCGATGGTTTCCGGGCAAGGCGCCCGATCATCAACCGTCGTTTTTCGAGGGCTGCCCACTGTTGTTTGGTGTGCTCCAATGGATCTTCGGAGTGCTCAAACCCCTCCCCATACGGGTCTGGAAGAGCAAGATTTTTTTCAAAACCTGAATCTTTGCCGACGCTCGATGCCATGGGCCTCAACCAGTCTCAGAAGGTGGTTGACTTTGGCTCTTGCCTATGAGAGGAAGCCAAACCGACGGTTCATTCAACAGACAAACGAAAGGCGGACGTGCCAGGATTTGAACCCGGGATCTTCGGCTTAGGAGGCCAACGCATTATCCAGCTATGCTACACGCCCAGTTTGAACGGTCGGCCTTCCAATCATCATGTTTTCGCCTGAGCATACCGTTGGCCGATTTCTGCTGCGTTCAGCAAAAACCGCTCCAATTCGATGCGCCCTTGTGTCGATTTATGGAGCGCAACATCGCATTTAGCCAACTCAACGAGAAGTTCGGTTAACAGATGTTCTTCGAGTTGCATACGGCCAGCGGTCAACAAACGATGGAAATGAATCACGACATCTTCTGGCTCGAGGTTGTTCTCGCCCATCACTTGGTCAAGAGCGCCCATAGCGCCTTTCAACACCCTCGAGTTCTTCATGCCCTTCTTTTCCCAACGCCAGTCATGAACGCGGTTACGAAGCGCTTCTTCGAGGACCCGTTGCATTTCTTTCACAGATGTTGCGCTCATCAAGTGTTGTAGGTTTTTTCGGTCGCTAAGCATTGACCGGTGACCAAGCAACTCTGTGACAAAGATCGCCTTGCGGAGGTTGCCGTTTGCAATGTGTGAGATGTCACCAAGAACGCCCCTTGCAACATCAATCTGCTCTTCTTCAACGATCGTAGCGAGGCGCGCTTCGATTTCTTTCCGGCTT
>CM001443.1:110422-132504 GCA_000246735.1 uncultured Candidatus Poseidoniales archaeon
CATGCGACGCAGGTATGACTGACGAATCGTTCCCAAGTGGTCAGCGTCTTCGATGATAATCAATCGAGACACTGGCGCCCGGCCTTGATGTGTGGCTGGCGTTGATTCTTTTCCGGCAGGGGCGGGCGTCGTTGCTGCCGTTCCTGAAAAGGCGGCATCGTAAGCGTCGAGGCTTGTGCGGCCTGCTAATGTGTCACTTGATGAGGAGCCTTCAGGGCGAAGAAATTCTTCGAACTTCGACATTGCCCCAGAGGTTCGGGCCAGATCACGGGCTTGGAGAACGTGCGTTCTTGCCTCCCACGCGGGACCCAGCACTTGTCGGGCAATCAGCCTCCATGCAGCGGTTTTACCGACACCTGGAGGTCCTGAAAGAAGAAGGTGAGGTGGATTTGCTTGAACAGCAGTCCGTTCGATGGTCGACTTTACTGCATCGGGAAGCAAGAGCTCGTTAAACCGAACCGGTGCTTTCGTAGCAAGCCAACTGGACATCATATGTCACTGGTTGTCAGCGGTCTTTCAACCCTGCGCGTGGCAATGTTCACTCTGCGACAAGCCGCTTGGTACCGTTGCGTCGGAGTTTCATGAAGATTCGAGATCCGCATGCCTTGCAACTGATTCCGTTTCGCTCGCGATGGAACGATTCGAGGCTTCCACACACTGCACATTTGTAATCGACGAGTTCAACCATAGTGTTCGACTCCGTTTCATCCGACCTGCCTCCCTCTCTTGAACCTGTCCGTCGCGAGAATGACAGATTTTGAGCGGGAATGGCGCGCTCAACAAACTTCGCTGGCCATGCCACCGACGAGCGGTGGGACCATTCGAACCTTCTGAACATCGCTGAAGTCCATTTGGGCAATGTCGGCTGCTGCTACCATCGTGTTGTCCACGAACACCCATGCGCCGTTGCTTTCTGTCGCTTGTTCAGCGATCTCTGCTTGCGTCATTTGAACGGTGGTGTGGCCAGTTGCGTCGGCAATCTCCACGGTGAACGTGGGCTCTGCTCCGCCAACAAGACCCGGCATCAGCTTGAATTCGTCTGTTGATTGGAATGCCATGGTTTTCAGTTCCTCAGCGGAAACGAGGCGGTCGTTAACGAACACCCAGGTTCCTTGGGCACCGGTCGCCTTGGCAACGATCTCCGGTTTGGTCATTTGTGCGACGGTGTGGCCGGTCGCATCTGCTATCTTCACTTGGTACAAAATTTCACTCATGTGTAATCCTCCTTGGGAAGATAGAACCCTTCAGAGTATATGAATAAACCAAGAAAGCGGTCAAACTTTCGCCATGAGTCCTAAACTCAGGGGGGTTGGAGAGATGAAGCGAGTGTTGGTCTCAGTTTCCATGTCACACCTTCGAATAAGGTGCTTCAAGAGGGTGAGTGGAGCCGACCGAGGAAGGAGTCCGCGCCGATATTCGTGGATGACATCAAGCATTTCTTGGCGTTCGCCTCTGGTGAGTTTGGAACTGACCCGGCCAAGCACACGCTCCATGGCGTGAGCGATCGGTCCTGGTTTGGTCAAGACATCGAGTGATTTTTGAGCGGCCGTCATGTATTGGAGAGCGGCGTGGTCCGGATGCTCCCCTTGTTCGAAAACACGGGCGAGAAGGCGCCCGAGTTCTCGCTTGGCCTTTGGTGAACGGCTGAGTAAGAACAATTTGTTGGTGTTGTGGAATCGCATGAGTTTGTCTGCAGTCCAACCGCCGCGCCCTTCTTCGAGCCATAGTGAAAAGAATTCCACTCGGGCGAGGAAGTGTTCTGCTTGGAGTGGATCGCTGAGCCGTCCTTCTTCAATAACCGGAATGTGGGGGTTGAGGGTTGTGAATACCAATGCAAAGAGGCCAGTCCCATTTCGGATGGCTTGAGGTTGATCGTCTCGATACACCCGTACTCGCTCCAAACCACAACTCGGAGAATCTTTCTTGAACACAAACCCGCAAATTTCTGCTTTCATGAGTGCATCCGATTGAAGTTCAGCGTACTCCAGCATGTCTTGTGTGAAATCATCATCTGTTTTTGGGTTGACAAGGTGGATTTTTCCATCCCTGTTGACGAGGCGGATGGTTGGGCGAGGTGTACCCATGCCAATCCCGACTTCCGGGCATACCCCGATTAAGTCAAGGTGATGTGACCAGGAACGGGTCAAACTGCGGAACTCAGCACCGTCTCCGTTGTAACGTACTTTTTCCCCCAAGAGGCAAGCGGATACGCCGAGTTTTGGCATGTTGGGCATACCTCGTGCTTTGTTCATGAGTATATCAAGCGCTGTTTTGGCGTTCACCGCCCCAGCCGGACATCCTTTGTGTTGAGTGTGGCGCCCACTCCGGGAATTGAACCCGGGTCGCAGGAATGACAATCCTGCATGATAACCTCTACACCAAGCGGGCTTATGCAAACCATCCGTTACGCAACCGCTATTTAAGCCGCGCCGTGTGGCCCGAATGGGGAGTTATCCGTGGCGGGAAAAAAAACATCTGTAGAACAAACTCGTGAAGAAGAAAAAAATGCACAAGTTGGGAACATGCTTGATGCTGCGTTTGGTGGATTAGGTGGTCTTCAAGTGACGCCTGAGAACAACGAAACAGATGTGCAGCAGGAGATTCTTTCTGAAGAGCCCCCTGAAGAGGCATCCCCCTCAGAAGAGACATCTGAATCAACCAACCCATCCCCCGGCCCCACAGGCCCTCCTTCTGGGCCGCCATCAAAGCCTCCGAGTGGTCCACCCTCAGTCCCCCCCTCTGGCCCACCTTCAGGACCGCCATCCGGTCCGCCATCAGGACCCCCTTCCGATGTGCCGTCCGACATTCCTGTTGATGAGCCAGCTGAAATCGCCGATCCGGCGGCTGAAGAGCCAATGGAATCTAAAATTGAACCTCCAATTGTTGAGCAAACAGCCGAAGAAGTGCCTGAACCGACCAATGTCGAACAACCAGTCGAGGCCGAGCAAATGCCTGACAAACCTGCACTGATTGAGGCCCCTGCCCCCGAATCACCAGAACCTGAGGAGGTGGTTGAAACAAACGCAGAAACAGAGTTAATCCAATCAAACGAATTGCGAGTGCCTGCAGTGGGAACACCGCCAGGCATGACTTCAGATCGTGCAAACGCAGCGGAGGCTGAAGTGGCCCGTCTGTCTGCAGAGGTGGCACGCCTTCGCCAGTCGATGGCCGGCGCTACTGAAGTGATCGAAGAATTGGAAACGCCCCCGATGCCTCCTGCTGTTCTCAAAGACATCGTCATTGCAGCGCATATCGTGAGCGACTTCGCCCGGCTCGCTCGACAGCTCGATCGTGAACAATTAATCAGAGCGACCATGGGTACGATTGCAATGTTGCACCCAGATGATACGAGCATCATGATTTCGACGAGGAACATGACCATGCTGCCTCGGTTGGATGAACGTGGATTGTGTGCGGCACGTCTTGGTGGACAAGCCCCTCAATTCGCTCCTGAAGATTGGCGCGTCCTCCAAGTGGTCCTTGCATCTGCGAGCCTTGCCACAGGTGGACCTGCAGCGGTGATTCATTCACACGGAGCGTACACGACAGCGGCAAGTTGCGAAAAGGATCTGGTCGTTGTCTCACCGATTGATGAAATCGGAAAGCGAAGCATTGGTAAGGTTGTCATTGTGGATCCTGATGACGAGAACCCTGATGATTTCCTTCGCCAAATCATGGAAGCCCTGCAACAGGGCGGCATGCGATGCGTTGTTGTTCGAGGTCGAGGCGCTTACGCTGTTGGGCGGGATCTCGATCAGGCATGGGCAAACGCTGCAATGGTCGAGCACAGCATGCGAATCGTCTTGCTTGCCCGCCAAGCAAACCTGAAGATTTGATTCACTCGTCTCGAAGTTCAACCGATTCGAGGAGCGCTCTACGAGTTCGAAAATAAGGACAAGGACTGTGCTAAATCCATATACGCAATTCTTTCTCTGTTGAGACTGGTCATCGAAACTCGCTTCACATTTCGACCTGAAGGTGGTCGCCTTCGATTCGAGTGTTGTAGATGTGGAGGTCTTTTTGCTTCGACATTTTGCCAACGAGTCTTCCGTAGGCTGGTAACAGGGGGAAGGGAGACCATTCCACCAATTCGCCATTGCTCAGGTCATGGGTGGTTTGATGCAATGGGCAACGTATGCATCCATCCTTGATTTTGCCACCGACGGCCAGCGGCCAGCGCATGTGTCGGCACAAGCCTTCAGTTGCGATGAATGAACCGTCGATATGGCCGACCATCAGCACCTTCGCTCCAATTGTGACCATTTTGGTTTTTCCGGGTTTCAATTTCTTGACTTTTATTGCGTTCTTCCAGACCATGCCATCACCTCAGTTTCGAACCTTGGCCATGCCGCCGTCTAAGTGGAACACTTGCCCCGTCAAATTGTCGGGTGCATCACACAGCAACCATCGCATGGTCGAAGCAATTTCTCCTGGCTCATTGATGCGCTTAAGGGGGATCATGCCAACTGCTGCCTCACGCATCGCATCGGATTTGAGAATCTGACTCGCTAACCGGGTCTCTGTCAGCCCGGGTGCGACGGCGTTGACCCGAATGCCTCGCTGACTGTAGGTTGAGGCTGCAGTTCGGACCATTGATTCGATGCCGCCTTTTGCTGCAGCGATGGCTTCATGGTTGACAAGACCGAGGGAGGCTGCAACGCTCGAGGTGAATACCAATCGGCCACCACCACTGCGGAGCATTGTTTTGCAGGCAGTGGAAAGCGTGAGGAACGCACTCGAGAGGTTTGTGTGGATGACTTCGTTGAAGGCATCGAGCTTCACGGCATGGGGCGGGCGAATGAGCAAGGAACCGACCAAATGGGCGACGCCGGCAATTGTTCCATCACCTCTGTCTTTTGCAGCTTGCACCGCTTGTTGTACGAGATCAGCATCCAATGCATCGCCTTGAATCAATTCTGCACCACGGTTTTCCAATGTTTGACATCGCGCTGAATCACGTGCCAAAAGGGTCACAGCGTGACCATCATCAAGAAGTGATTCGGCAAGAAGGAGGGCTATGTCGCTGCTTCCACCAACGATAAGGTAGGATTGTGGCATGTGGCTGAAATTTTTCTACGGCCATTTATACCTCTGTTTCAGGGGCGACAGCACGGTTGGGTTTAGAAAACCCGTAGAATTGATGCGAAATCGACAGCAGGCATATACGCATTTCAGCCTCAGCAGAAATCATGGTTGTGATGAGCGATGTGTGGTGGTTCGTAGGCCTCGGAGTTTGGTCGGCGGTCATCGTAATGGCGATCAAACCGCTTCATGGGTACTTCATGAGCAAAGGCTGTGAAAACATGGTCGCTGTGTACTACAACCGAAAAGTCGCTCACATGCTCGCAGGTGGCGTTCCAATTTTGGCCTCTCCGATTGTCTTCACCGACCCAGTTTGGCCATTGCTTGGGGGATTAATTGGTGCAGCAGTGTTAGCAAGCACGCATATGCTGGACCGACGGTTGTGGTGGATGCAGACAGAACAGAACATGAACGACGCAACGTTTTCACTCATGCTTGGCCTGTCCGTTTTCGCTTTGTGGACATACTCAGATGAGCCTTGGTTGGCCGTTCTGCCCGCCTTTTTCATGGCCTTTGGAGACGGCGTCACTGGAATCATCCGAAACAAATTGTTTGCCAAGAGGACAAAAAGCGCCTGGGGGAACTTGGGCATGGCCATCGTTTGTCTGCCTGCAGGCTACCTGATCGGCGCATCGCTTTCTCCGGCGATTCCAGTATGGGGCACGATATCAGCAGCGGTTGCTTCGTTTGTTGAACGGTATGAATTTGGCCCGATTGACGACAATGTATTGATTGTTGTAGCATCGAGCATCGTTCTCTTGCTTGGGCTTGCAGTTGGCCCGTTGTAGGTTCATTCAACGATTTTCAACACTGTAAATTGTTTTCCATCATGGCCCCACTCAACGAGTCCTGGCTCTAGGAAACGGAAGTGTTTGGTACCGAAATCAATTCCAAAATCAGGATGGGGGGTTTCAAGTTGAAGCGCCAATCGGATGCTGTAACCGCCCATAGAGCCAACTGCGGCTGTTCCCTCAATGCCGTCGATGAGGACGGGATGAAAGGCCGAAAGTTGGGCTGGCCGGGATGTGTTCATTGGGTGGTCGTCAACCTCCAATTGGAGGCTCTCTTCTGTCGCTGGAATAGTTTCTTTTTCCATGGCCCCTTAGCGTTTGAGGGTATATCAAGGTACCTTCATCGCTCGCGCAACTTCCGAAGCTTGTCTTGCAGGGCTGATTTTCGTGCATCTTTTGGGCCCTCGTCTTCTTCCGAATTGGTGGATAAGCGACGATCAAACACGCTGCGCTCCCAAACATGAACATCGCCGTTTTCACAACCAACGATGAGCCGCTGTTCGTTTGAGTGCATGAACCGCACATGCATCTGAGATGAAATGGCCAAAACATCACCCGATTCTGCGTTGACTGCTTCGAGACTGCCTTCAGAACCAGACCAACGAGCGATCCAGTGCGTTTTTGCACCATTGGATTCAAACCCTCCACAATGAGATACGATTGGCACACCTTTCAGGCACCATCGTTGTACCCCCTTTGCATCAAAAGCGCAAGCATCGCCACCCTCATCGGCAACAACGATTCCATCTTCGAAAGATGCAAGCGACTCGATGCCGCTTGAACGGGTGAGAACGATGTTCGACATGTGGTCAGAAACCGTTCCATCGGCATGGCCAAAGAACAGGCTCGTCTTTCCAGCCGATCCGCAGGTGATTGGAGAATCCACTGGACCTTCGATATGGGTCAGCGATCCATCTTCACCAACCGTTGCAAAGCCGCACTTCGGACGACCAAGTCCAATCCAAAGGGATGTATCATGCGCCAACATTGTCCATGGGCGCTCATCCATTCTTGTGACCCATTGTTCATCGCCTTTGAGGTCATAAGCCCACACGGCTGATTCAATGAAATCATTGTGTTCGATGTCATACACGGATGAAACGGCATGCACAACTTCGTTGTGTATGACCGTGGCGTCTGCACTGCCTTCCAGTGCGTGCGTCCACCGTACGTCGCCTGTGTTCTTCTCGATGCAAACAAGGTGGAGGCCTGCTGTTGCAATCACGCATTCGTTGTTGACAGCAAGATCATTGATTCGGTCGTTGAGTTGTGTGCTCCACAGCAAATCGCCCTTTTCATCCCAGCGTTTGAGCGCCCCGTTCCATCCGCCGACAAGGACCGAGTGATCCTCATCCAGGGCAACTGAAGCGACCGCTTCACCAAGCGACCGCGACATCCATGTTGAGGCGAGGAGGTCCATGCCCTGCTGTTGGGTGGCGTCAACTTAACTTGGACGGTTGAGATGTGTCAATTTGCAGCGGGTTGGTTTTGATGACGAGGGTCAGTGAGTGGGATCCTTGGTCGTGGAACAGCAAACGTCAGGCCTAACGCTACCAGTCCCAAAAGGCACGCTGAATAGTAGTGGCCCATGCCGAAAAAGGACAGTGCAGCCGCTGTACGGAGCACAAGCAGCGAGCCGCTGCGCAAGGCCCAGACAGTGAAGCCTGCTGCGATAAGCGCGAGGCCCATGAACCCGAATCCGATGGTGATGTAGACGCCTGCAGCACCTGGGTCCATGAGTGGATGCTCCATTTGACCTGGTGTCATGTCGATGTTGCGGATTTCACATTCTTCTGCACCGTTGGAGCATGGTGCTTCGGCGAACGCCTCTTGTGAAGGGACCGTGAAATCAAGGTTGGTGAACCCAATTGGCTCAATCATTGCAGGTGGCGAAAGCAGGACACGGTTCGCGAGAACATCCCGCTTACCGTCGCGCTCAACGATGATGTCGACCCGCGCTAGCCCCGGATCAAGGCGTTCGAACTCAAATTCGCCCGAAGCTCCAGTTTTCATTTCTGAATAATTCCATGACCCGCCTTCATCCCACGAAACATACACGGTGGCATTGACCAAAGCCTCGCCGTTATGATCGCTTACAGAACCTCGGAATGTTGCCGTATCATCGGGTGCCGTCATGGAAAGCCTGTACACGAATTCATCCGGGCGTACAAGACCTGAATCGGCCGATGCGTAATCAAGGCCGTTGAGAAATCCGAGCATGCAGATGAACAGGACGAAAGTGGCAATGGCTTTGCCCATTGGGTGTAAGTTTGGATCTTCAATGGTAAGAACAGCGCTGGAAGATGAGAACAGCATCGCAGACTTCGGTTCGGCCAATCCAGTGAGGTCATCGAGGTAATCCTCTTGTTCCTCTTGGATAAGGAGCGGTGCCTCATCGCCCTTCTCGTCCATGAATTGACGAAGAGGTCGTCCTACTTGACCTCGATGCGGCCCTTGGAATGAGCGATAAGGCGGGCTAAGGCTTGCTCGTGAATCCAAACCGTCATCGAAATGAGACCATCTTCGAGCCGTTCTGTATCAGTGACGAGACCTGCATCATACACATCTGAAACATAGCCCTCGATGCCACGCGGGTTTTGTTCGGATGCTGGAAGAAGGAGAAGATTGACTTGGGGGCCGAACAGATGAAACAGGATGGCGTCTTTCAGTTCCTGCATCCCTTCACCGCTGTGTGATGAGACAATGTAGGGTTCAGGTAAACCAAGGGCGGAAACAGTGGCAATGGCTTCTTCGACGTGCTGCTGGGAGGCTTGGTCGACCTTCGTTAGCACCGTCATCACATGATGCTTCAATGAACTTGCATCGTTTTGCCATGGAAACTCCTCATCGATTTCCTCGCCATAGAAACGAGTGAAGACCTCTTGCCTTGAGGTGAATAATTTACGTTCCAGTTCAACTGGGTCATCGCTCACATCTGCCAGAATAAGCAACAGGTCTGCTTCCAATGCTTCAGCGAGCGTGGCCCGAAAGGCATCAAGGGTTGCCGATGGAAGATGGTCGATGAACCCAATCGTATCTGCTAAGAGAACGCGAGGACTTGCTTCCATTCGTCCAAGGGTTGTTTCAAGGGTCGAAAACAACTTGTCTTGCACGAGCACTTCTTTGCCTGATAGATTCAGGAAGAGGCTTGATTTCCCTGCGTTCGTGTACCCGGCTAAACCAACCGTCATCGCCCCACTGCGTGAACGCTGACGCCGGCGTTCTGACTGAGCCCCTGCGTGCTTTTGCTGCCGCTTTCTGAGGTGCGTCAGCTCTCGGTTGATGTTGTCAATTGAGGCTTGTAATGCTGTAATACCTCCACCACCGTACCCGGCACGCTCACCGGTTGTCGATTGATTGGCTAATTCTCTCAACACGGTCCGGTCAGATTGCAACCTTGCAATACGAACTTGGGTTCTCGCCTCAATCGATGCTGCATGAGAAGTAAACAGAGCAAGAAGCAATCGAACGCGGTCCCATACCTCGACCTTCACAGCGTCACTGACACCAACGAGTTGCCTTGGCGTCCCATTTGTATGAAGGAGAACTAGATCGACACCCGACCAAGGATGATTTCTGGTTCGCGTTGAGAGTTCATCTGCCACATCTTGGAGGCGCCCTTTTCCAAAAAAACCGCGTGGGTCTTCATGGCCTGGTTGATGCAATGTTTCCGTGATGGTGATCCCCATTGTTGCGACCAGTGCAATGAATTCAGAGGCATCCTCGTTGCCCCTGAGAAGGAGGATTGCTTGACGGCCTTCATGGTTGGTTCGCGCCTCACCAAGCGTCACACCCCCGGTGCCCGCCAAAACAAACGGGTCCTCCTCCCCCTTGGCCATGTAAAGGCGTTGAGTCATCGTCATAAGAGTCCACCTCAACCTCAAGCCATGGTCGAAGGGCATACGGTCACCGTGGAATGGTCTGGCGACCCTTCCCTCGGAACCCTGTTTCTAGCTGCGGCATCGAGGCCGCACTGCAAAGCCACGCTCAAGGAGCATGGTGGTGAGGCGAATCTCACGGTTCAAGTCCACCATACTTCGTTGCAAGAACTCAGAAATGTTGTTGATGAGTTGATGATTGCTCTTGCTGACCTTGAAGGTGAATGATCAATCCTTCAAGTCAAGAATGACCGGGGCATGGTCCGACACATCAAGACCGCCTTGTCGTTCGATTCTGATTGATTCGAAACGCTCAGCGGCTGCATCATTGAGAAGGAAGTAATCGATTCTCCATCCGCGATCCTTGATGCGAGCTTGGCCTCGATTGGACCACCATGAGAAAATTTTCTCTCCTTCGCCGACGTGTTGTCGGAAGACATCATGCCAGCCATCGTTGAGCAATTCAGTGAACCACTCGCGCTCATGTGGAAGAAACCCGCTGGATTTCGCGTTGCCTTTCGGGTTCCAAATGTCATCCTCAGTGTGAGCGATGTTGAGATCTCCACAGACAACAACTGGGGTTGATTGAGACAAGTAAGGTCGCAAAAAATCTCGCCATTCTTCCATCCAGGCTTCTTTGAATGCTTGACGTTCCTCTTTGTTCGACCCGCTCGGCAAATATGTATTGATGCAGGTGAGTTCGCCGTGCTGAGTGACAATCACTCGGCCCTCCGTGTCGCCTAAATCAATTGATCCACCCTTGCCAGTGGCCACTGAATCAGTTGGGTTTCTGCTTAAGGTGGCCACACCAGAGTAGCCCTTCTTTTCGGCTGCGTGGAGGTTCACTTCGTAGCCATCAGGCCAGTTCCAGCCTTTGGGCAATTGCTCGGGAAGGCATCGCACTTCTTGCAACATCCACACATCGGCGTCAAGCGAGTCAAAATATCCATCAATCCCTTTTCGAATGGCAGCACGAATGCCGTTTACATTCCATGAAACGAAGCGCATGGTATGTCCTTGCGCCGCCGGTGAATAAGTGTTCAATCGATGAGTTTTGAGATGAGACGCCCTGCTTTTCGACCCGATGCGACCGCTGCGTCTGCCAAGCAGTGTTCCTGCTCGACCCAAGCGCCAGCAAGGATAATTCCGTGCTCGGCAAATGTGAGTTGAGTCAACCCTTCGGTAGGAGGTTCATGCAAAGGAATCGCTTTTTGTCGCCCATCTTGTATGATGTGTTCGCGCCATCCAAGTGCGCGCTGATCGAGGAAAGACTCCAATGCAGCCAGACGTTCCTCGGATGATTCGAAGGTTGTCGGGCCAGCATCTTGAGCAAGGCCACCAACTGCAATAGCAGCTAAGTGGGAGCCTTCCAAGCCAAGTCTCGGCTGTATTGAGAAATAGTCAACAATGGCCATTGAGCGTTCGACATCAACAACAATCTGGTGGTCGCTGAAAGGTTTCGAATCGAGCCCTACCTCAACAACTGAAGCTGTTGTTCGCTGAAGGGAATCAAATGCTCCTGCGGCACTTGGATCCATGTCCGCAACAAGCCGGTGGGCTGTCTTTGAGCCGCAGGCGAGAATGATGGCATCGGTTTCGATGGTTCGCCCGTCTGAAAGGTGGGCTTTGCCACGTTCAATACGAATCACGTCCAATCCGCATTCGATGAACACGCCAACCTCATCAAGTGCTGCAGCCATTCTGCCAATCAATCCAGCCCAGCCTTCATTGCTCACCAACAATTGACTCTTGTTAAGCGCCGTGAGGCGATTTTGATGGATTTTGGGGGCCCCCCAATTGGAGACAAAATGTGCGCCTTGCACAATTGGATTGCTCAAATCACCTGCTTTCATAGCGCGCTTGTTGAGAGCGGCAGTCCGCACATCACCGGTTGGGCGGATCGCCCCTTGGCCAAGAATTTCAACTCGATGTGGGCGGACAGGGCGTGTCGCAAGACGCACCCTGCTCAGTCTTGTTGCGAGGGAGTGGAGTGGGCCATTTTTCATCAGCAGGTGAGGGCCATAACCAATCGCAAAACCATCCAGTGGTTGGCTCGTTGCCCTCCCACCGATTCGCTGGGCCCGCTCCAGTGCCACGACATGGTGGCCTGCTGAGGTGGCTTCGAGTGCCGCTGAAAGACCAGCGAGCCCCCCGCCGACAATCAGAACTCGGGCCATGGTTGCCCGAACGAGCGTCAGGACATGAACCCATTCACGGTACAATTGGTGCGGCATGTTCATGGTTGTTCGACCAACAGAGAGGAAATCATAGGCGATGTGCAATGGACGAACGACCCCTTATCATCGACGTAGTTGACAACGGAGGACAGTGGACGCACCGTGAGTGGCGTATGCTGCGCTATCTGAAAGTCGACACCAAAATCATCGAAAACACAACGCCCGTTTCCGAGTTGCGTGAAGTGGATGGAATAATCCTATCCGGCGGAGCTGCACGCGTTGGACTTACCGGTGAATTAGGGAACTGTGGAGCCTATCTCGAGTTAGATGTACCAATCTTAGGCATCTGTGCCGGCCATCAATTCATGGCTCGATTTTACGGTGGCGATGCTCGGGAATCTCCTGAGCCTGAATTCGGGGCCATGCAAATTCAACTTCACGATGGTGGTGGCACGATTTTTGATCGAACAAATGAATCCCAAACCGTGTGGGAGTCTCACAACGATGAGGTCCACGAAGTCCCTGATGGATTCTTCATCACTGCCAGCAGTGATTCTTGCAAAGTGCAAGGCATGGAAAACGAGAACGGCGATCGGTTTGGCCTTCAGTTCCATCCTGAAGTCAATGATTCTGAATTCGGAAAGGAAATGTTTGAGAATTTTGTCGAAGTGTGCCGAAAAGCAAGAGCGAGTAAGTGAACTCAACCTTCTTCATCGTAGGGGCCCTCTGACAATTCCTCTTTCTCGCCTGCAAGTGCTGGGAAGAAAAACCACAACACGGGCAATATGAACAGGGATTGAATGTTCTTCCCGGCTTTTGCCGTTAGTCTGGATTCAAATTGGACCCATGAATTCGCATCTTCGCTTCCAGGTTCTGGCTCTTGATTGCGAACATCTGACTGGTTTGCCTTATCGACCAAACCAAGGTCATACCCGTTGAACATCATATCAAAATGGACACCGAGAGGGGCAAGGGAGATGTCGATTGAACTGTCTCCATGAACCATGGCACCATCCTCAGTTTGTGCCACAAAAGTCTCGTTTGCAAGGTCCCCATTTTGGCCGCCATTGCCTTCTTCTTCGCCATCATTCTCATTCCCCGCTAGATCGCTCAGATAGGCGCCCGGTAAAATCAACAAAAAGCAGGCAAGAGCAGCGACCCATATCACTGCTCGGAAAGTGGCCCTAAAGCGCATGCCAAGCACCATCGCCAACTCACTCATGACGAGGAAGGCGAGGCAGGCTTTTGTGAAGAGGCGAGCTGCCTCAAGCCGATTTTTATCCTCCTTGCTTTCCGCATCATCTTGTCCATCAGTGTCTGATGGCGGCGAATTCGATTCCGTAACATTGTCTGCTGGTGGCTCGTAATCCCTTACGAGCATGTAAATCGCAAATGATGTCGAATTCTCAATCTTCACATCAATCAGCGTCTGTTCGTCGTCAACAGCCACAATTGCCTTGATGTTGCTTGGTGAAGGAACGCCTTCTGTGTACCTGCCTTCGAACTGGACCACCAGCCAAGCTGAAAGCAAGACATGAACGGCAATCAGGACCGTTGCCGTGAGGCGTACGCCAGCACCGAACTTCGTCGGCGCAGGTCGCAAAGACATGGCTGCCCCTGACCCTCATCGTACTTGAGTTCTCGATTCAAGCCTCAGAGCGACGACCAACAAAGATGCCTGCGAGTGAAATCACAGCGAGCACTGTGAGTGGCGAAAGTGCCGGGAGAAGGCCTGCATCTTCGGCGAGTTCTTCTGCAGTTTGTGGCGGGGTTTCGCTGTCTGTGTCTTCATCGTCATTGCTTGGCAATTCGATTTCACTGGTATCGACACCAGCGTCTTCGAGGTCTTGTGTAATTTGATCCAGATCGTGGTCTTCGACGTCCACGATGTCTTCGATTTCTGTAGCCGTTTCAGCCTCATCTGCTGCCGTACTGGCAGGAACACCGGTCAAGTATCGGATGCTCAATGAAACTGGCGCCTCATCCAAGTATCCTTCAGTTGCTGGCCCAGCAATCAAATATTGACCGTCGTCATCCATTGCGTACACACCAACGCCAACCATTGCGGCGTGCTCCGAACTCCACATTGGAGCCCACATGCCATCGTTGTATGGAGGTTCTTCGGTCGGAGCAACATCTTCAAATCGATTCTCGAGGTTCATGCCAAATTGTTCGAGCATTTCATCGATATCGGAATCCATAAACGCCTCGGCAATCGCCATCAATGCATCGCTTGGTTCAGGCTCTTGTTCAACCATCTCACAAGTGGTTTGTGAATCATAGGCCTCTGTTTCGCCGGTCTGTGTCAACTCCATGTGCATGCAGTATTCGCCTTCTTCAAGCACTGAAACATCTCCAGACATCATGTAACTGTTTTCGGTGCCATCAATGGACATTGTATCGAGGAACAATTGATTGCCGTCTGTATCGACAATGGAAACGGTGTAACTCGCATCCCCATCTTGACTCCAATCGCCTACTTGTGTCTCAAATTCTATGTTCATATTTCCGATGTTCACATTATGCCAATCGATTTGCGGACCAACCCACGTATCGCCGCACATGCTCGAGAATTCCATCACAACGGTGCCGTCGGATGAATCAGTCACTGAGCCGCTTGTGCAGTATTCGTGTCCGCCGTAAGCGGCCGGGGATGCGGTTTCTGTTTGGAAGCCGACTGAGCCATAGAAATATTCCATGTTCTGGTCACATCCATTTCCATCACACATGGTCTTTTGTTGCTGGGAGAGGGGAGTTCCATCAGCTGTGGTGAGCATTGCTTCAATCACATAGTGTGCTGTTGCACCTTCGTCTTCCGCCGTTGCACAATCTGCATCATAATCGTTCACTTGGTCCCAGTCGACCTCAGTGCCATCGTCGCAGGTGAACATGTCGCTCTCCGATCGTCCTTCATATTCGTCTTCACTGTTTTCACAATCATTGGACCAGTCGTTTACTTGGTCCCAGTTGATTTCCATTCCATCATCGCACATGAACATCTTGCCATCTGCGTCAAAGGAAAGCATCTCTTCGTCAAGAGCGATGGACAATGAAATGGATTCTCCCCAACTGTCCCAGTTGCCAGACATGTCCATCTCATCGGAGCCATCCCAGCAATCTTCATCACCGTCATTGACATACCATGCGTTGATCCATTGGTCGCCGCTATCGCACAACCATTGGTTTTCGTATGGATCATAGTCCTCGCCCTCTGCATCGTCATCTCCGAAGATATCGAAAATGTCATCGCTGATTTCTTCAGTTAGATCATCGATCACTGCTTCCGCGAATGACTCGCTGGCTCCGCCGATTACCTCGCCCATCATGAAAAACATGAGGGGATTGCCCGGCGGGCAATCTTCGCATGCTGAAACTGATGTTGTGAGGCCTGCCCCATCACCGAGGTCAACAGTGAGGTCATCACTCATTGAGAATTCCATCTCTGTCCCTCCTAGGAGTCCAGATTCAAAGGTTCCGGATTCTGTGATGGCGTCTGAAAGTTCAATGTCGAGTTCGCCGGCGTCGAGGCCGATTTCTTCGGTAGGAATACCTGTGACGCTGAAGGCATAGTCGAGGGCACCTGTGTAGGTGCCAGAGATCGCACCGCACATGTCATACACAGAGCCTTCATAGACGTGCGGTTCTACACCGTCTTCGATCATCCAGTCGTTCAGGCAGCTCCAGTGAGTGTGGTCGTCTGCTGACATTTGCACATAGATTGGGCTCGGTTCACCGAATCGCCATTCCGAGGAGGATTCAGTGATTCCGTACGAGAAGGAAACGCCAGTGTCGAAGTCGATGTTGACCTCTTCCCCGCCACCAACAAATGCTGCATCAAACTCAACAACGTCTGAGATTGAGATTTCCATGCTAAAGTCCATGTCGGCTCCGACGAGGTTGTAATCATCGTCGAGGTATTCCGTGTAGGCGATGTCAACAGTGAGAACTTGGGTACCACTGGATGTTGCATCGATATCAAAAGAAGTGTCAGTTCCACCAAAAGATGCTGCTTCGAGCCAGTCGGTCATGAAGACGCCATCAATGAGAATGCCGTGTCGGAGGGTGACATCGTCTGTTCGGCTCCAAACGGTGACATCCTCGCCGTCCAAATCTTGAATGACTTGGGGCGTGATGTTTTCTGTATGGTGCACATACACATTTGAGGAACCAGTGATCAGTTGCCCTACAATCAAGTTGAGGCCTGCATCGTCGGCAGCGCCCATCACTTCACTGAGCATATCTGGGATATCGAGGCCGGTCATATTTGTGATATCGGAATCCAAACTGCTCCAATCATATTCGACGCCGTAGTAAAATTCAGACGCCTCTGATGGCGCCGCAGCTACAGTTCCTGCTGGCACAAGGGCCACAAGAAGGAGGGCAGTCAGCAGCAGGCTTGGCGCGGATGTTCGCATGTTCATGGTCAGGCCATTGCCAAGCACGATATATTATTGTTGGCGACCGAAAAGCCCGATTTTCATATGCTTATACCCTAAATTTGTCTGGCATAACCATGGCGTTGCTCAACTTGTGGTCATTAGGACATTTCGCTCAGTGGGGAATTATTGGCTATGTATTGAAGATTGGGTGGGTCCCTTTCTTGGTCCTTTCAATCGGTTGGGAGGTTTTGGAATTGTACCTGCCCTATGAATTTGCATCGGAAGAATGGAGCAACAAAATTTCTGATGTCTTCGTGAACTGTAGTGGATTTTGGCTTGGGCGCACGCTGAGTGAATCAGCGCCAGACATGGACGAAGTCCGGTGATTCAACTCGAACGGGGCCCTGTCATCTCTTCTGGACGGACCCACTGATCGAATTCTTCGTTGGTCAGATAGCCGAGTTCAAGGGCTGATGCTCGGAGCGTGGAGCCTTTCTCATGGGCGTTCTTTGCAATCTTTGCTGCCTTATCATAGCCAATGTGGTTGTTGAGTGCCGTGACCAACATGAGTGAATTTTCAAGGTGGCTCGCAATGTTTTCCTCAACGGGTTCCATGCCTTCGACGCACTTGGTTCGGAACGCCCGGCATGAGTCGCTCAGCAATTCAATCGAATGTAGGAGGTTGTGAATCATCATGGGTTTGTACACATTCAATTCGAAGTTTCCTTGGCTACCACCAACAGTGATGGCGGTGTTGTTGCCCATGACTTGAGCGCACACCATCGTGAGGGCTTCAGCTTGGGTTGGGTTGACCTTTCCAGGCATGATTGAGGAGCCAGGTTCGTTGGCTGGAAGAGCGAGTTCCCCGAAACCACATCGTGGCCCTGAGCCGAGCCAGCGCACATCATTTGCGATTTTCATCAACGACACGGCGAGGGTGTTGAGGGCCCCAGAGGCAGCAACAACTGCATCGTGTGCGGCAAGTTGAGCAAATTTGTTTTCTGCGGTGCAGAATGTGAGGCCGGTGATGTTGGCGATTTCATCAGCGACCATTTGAGCAAACAGAGGGTGGGTGTTGAGGCCTGTACCGACCGCGGTCCCACCCAAAGCAAGCTCAAACAAGTCATCGAGGGCGAAATCAATCCGGCGAAGATCGGCGTCCAATTGTGCGACCCAGCCTGATGCTTCTTGGCCGAGGGTGAGTGGTACAGCGTCCATAAGATGCGTTCGACCAATTTTGACGATACCGGACCATGCCTTTGCTTTTTCATCGAGTGCGTTGCGAAGCGCTCGGACGCTTGGAAGGAGCTCGTGTGTGAGTGCTTCTGCTGCAGCAATGTGCATGGCGGTTGGGAAGGTGTCATTTGAGGATTGAGCGCGGTTGACGTGATCGTTTGGGTGAACCGGCGTTTTCGATCCAAGAACGCCCCCTGCCATCTCAATGGCCCGGTTCGCGATGACTTCATTGGTGTTCATGTTGGATTGAGTCCCGCTCCCAGTTTGCCAGATGCGCAGTGGGAAATGATCGTTCAGTGCACCCTCGAGCACTTCTTGTGCAGCAGCGATAATCAACGCTCCAACCTCTGGGTCAAGCT
Source organism: uncultured Candidatus Poseidoniales archaeon (assembly GCA_000246735.1). GTDB lineage: Archaea > Thermoplasmatota > Poseidoniia > Poseidoniales > Poseidoniaceae > MGIIa-L1. Next base: position 128,325 of record CM001443.1, read on the forward strand.
GCTCGAGCGCCACGTTCGTTTTTGCTGCAGCCTGCTTTAGAATTCCAAAAGCACGGATCACTCCGAGTGGCATGGTGTCTGAACCAATGTCGAAATTGATGAGTGACCGAGCGGTTTGACACCCGTAGTATTTGTCGGCTGGAACTTCGAGTTCGCCCATGGTGTCCGCCTCAATGCGTACATTTGCCATGTTCCGCCGTGGAAGCGGTACTTCTTCACCGTTCGTACGGAATTCCCCTTGATTGCCTCGGAACGGGCGAGTCCGTTCAGTGCAGGGTGTGCCTGTGTCAGTGGCTCGTTCACTCCATGATGGAGACGCGGATGATTTGCTGTGGTACTGCTGGGCGGTCGCCGGGGAGTTTTTGGCAACCTTCGATTGTCTTCACGACGTCCATGCCTTCAACAACCTCGCCAAAGACAGCGTGGTTTCCATTGAGCCAGGGTGTAGCAACTGTAGTGAGGAAGAATTGGGAGCCGCCCGTGTTCTTTCCTGCATTGGCCATGGAGAAAATACCTGGCTTGTCGTGCTTCAAGCGGAGGGCAGATGGCTCGCAAGGGATGTTCCAGCCAGGGCCGCCTGTACCAGCTCGGCGAGACATTGGATCCTTGGAATGGGGGCAGCCGCCTTGAATCATGAAGTCTTCAATCACACGGTGGAAGTGGAGGCCGTCGTAGTGGCCCATTTCGACTAATTTGACGAAGTTCGCCACTGTGTCGGGGGCACTTCCGTGGTAAAGTTCGATCGTGATGTTTCCGGCGCTTGTCTCCATGAGGGCGTGCATGCTTCGCCCACACGGAGGGGGGTCAAGAGCATTCGCTTTCACAAGGGCTGAGTCAGCATCAGTTGTTCAGATATGGACGGAAGTGTTGATCCGCATAGGTTCGGGCCGCGTCAGCAGGATAGCCAGCGGCAATCAGTTGCTGCTCGTAAGCGAGTTGTTCAGCCGTGATGGTTGAGTCGTTTGCTGCCGGCAACGCTGAGGCGTCGTAGGCCTTCTGCTGTTCTGCAAATACACTCGATTGGCCACCACTGTTACGGCCACGGAGGAGGAGTGCGGAAACGAGCCCAACCACGATGAGTCCAACAAGAGCGTACACAATCATAGGTGACATTCCAAAGATGGTCGAATCGGATTGAACATCGGTGACATCAGTGTTGTCCTCGGTTCCATCCGTTGTCCCATCGGTGTTTCCATCGCCGGTGTTGTCGCCAGGTGTTGTTGTGTTGCCATCCGTTGTCGTGTTTCCACCATCTGTGCCATTGTCGGTGGTCCCATCGGTAGGGTCGACTTCACAACCGTCAGTTCCAACTGTGGTCCCTGTTGGCGTGTTTGGACAATCGTCATCGGCGTCAAGAACGCCATCGCCATCTGCGTCAACAATGGCTGCAGGACAACCATCGCCGCCTTCTCCACCTGCTACTCCAGGTACATCTGGGCATTGATCGCCTTCGGTTCCCAGTGGGTTGTCGCCGAACGAATCAAGGTCGGAGTCGAGGGCTTGGGATGCATCGAGTGGCCAGAAGTCATTCAGGTTCGATACGCCATCTTCGTCGATATCAGCGCAACCAAATCGGTCGATGGTTGATTCGCCGAACGTGGTAGGGCAGTCATCAACAATTCCGTCACCGGAATCTGTTGTGTTGAAACCGTCCCGGTCGACATCGTTTGCCCACAATTCTTCTTCATTCTGAATAAAGAAAGAATCGCCAATGTGAACGTTGTTTTCCTCGTCACTTTCAACGAGGTCGTCGTTTACATCAATGGTGAGGCGGCATGTGTAATTGCCTGATGTGGTTTCATCGGGCGTGGTGTAGAACTCGGAATCAGCACCGAACGTGAGGTTGCCTTGAGTCGACACCGTCGAAGTCGTGGTCACCATTCGGGAAACTACCGCACCCATGTCATCGAGCAAATCGATGTGAAGAACAATTGATGCATCGTTGCCTGGGCCTCGTAGGCTGACAAGTTCCCATGAGATTTGCACTTCTTCCCCTGATGTGTGGTCGAGGGGGCATACGAGCGTAGAGATTGCGACGTCAGCTGGTGCTGCACCCACCGTGTTGATGGAGAGGTTGTAAAGGCCAAAGGCGCCTGCTGCATCAACCACGACGGTGTAATCCTTGGTCTGGCCTTCAAACTCAGTGTCAAGGGTTTGGAAGACCATTCCGTAACTTGTGTTGTCTGCTGAAGCAATGAGGTTGCCTCCAGCATCTTGGATTGTGACAGTGAATGGAAGGCTTGTGTCTGCTTCAAAGACAAGGTCGAAGTTTTCACTGTCGCTGATGCTGAATGCGTAAATGTCGAGATCGTCTGCACCAGAGAAGCAACCTTCGCCGCTCATAGAGGGGTTGGTGCCGAGGTCAATTCCGTTACCGGCGGGTGCATCTTGGCCAATACCCAAATCATTTTGTTGGCCACAATTGAATGAATTAGGGTCGACGCCTTCTGTCTCGATGATAAGGGTGTAAACGCCAAGGGAGAGGTATGCATCAACGCTGATGTAGAATGTTCCACCTGTTCCCGCATAGGTTGCATCATCTGCTGTTGAGATCGTTTCGTCGTTGGAACCTGACAAGTATCCACGTTCGAACCATTCACCTGCGCTGTCTCGAAGATAGACATCTGCGTCTTGATCCGGGGCGTTTACCATGGTCACTGTGAGGTTGAGGCCTGGTGAAACCACGATTTCGAACCAATCTGCAGCGTCAACGTCTTCGTGAACGCATCCGGTGATGGTCATGGATACATCCTCGCCGAGGAGAAGAGCGGTGTTTTCATCTTCCCCGGCATCTGCACCAGAGCCAGCATCGTCTTGTGATGGACAGGCAGTGGCTTTCGTATTGACCAAAAGTTCGTCATCTGCAATCTCTTCGTTGTCCAATTCGCTCTTTTCGCTGATGAGTTCTTCAGAATCTGCCATGACGATGACACTGTAATTGCCACCTGGTGCGCCCGCTGGAATGGTTGCCGAAAATTGCACAGTCTCTGATTGATTCACATCGATTGAAGGAACGCTGTAGTTACCGAGGGGTAAATCCCAATCTGGGGAGAGTGCTGCGTCAACCGAAAGCCAAACGCTGAGGGTGCTTGCAGGAGCCAGCAAAGAGCCGGTGTTGTTCACTTGAACATCAATCGACACGCTTGTACCTGCGATTCCTGTTGTTGGCGCTGTCAGATTTGTTATGATGAGATTTGGTTCTGGTGTCGAGTAATTTGTCCAAACATCCAATGTCCAGTTCACAGCGGTACCCGATCGGGTGATGTTGAGGAAGTATGTGTCACCAACTCCGTCATAATCACCGGCTTTGGTACTTACGAACCCTTGCGTGCCGACATAATCGATTGTTTCGTCGTTTGAATTTGTGAGACGGAATGTGAAGAAAACCGTTTGATCCATCGTCAATTGTGCTTCGATGTTGTGGTTTGCTGGAACATCAAAGGCGAGCACGTCATTGCCTTCTCGACCATCGATGCAGCCAGTGTAAGAATCAGTTACATTGGTGCCAAGGGGTGTCGAAGCTGCAGATTCATTGTTTGGCGCATCTGCACCGAGTCCTGCATCGTCTTCCCCGTTTGGATTGTAATCTTGGCACGAGTCGCCCACAAGCATGGCCTTATCGGACGCGAGATTGTTATTGGTATCGTTGTATTCTGTGAGGTTGTTGTAACCATCGGCCCATACAATCCAGTAGTAGGAACCGTCAGAGAGGCTGCTTGGAAGGGTCACTGACGCGACTGTTGTTCGCGATGTATTCTCCGCAAGGGCTGCTTCGGGTTCGGATACGTCGAGTAAGGTATCGAATTGGTCATATGTCCGGTCGCTTGAGAGAATAAATTGGACCTCAAATGCATCTGATGTCGTGTTGTAAATGTTTTCAACAACGTATTCAACACTCACCGTGTCGCCTGCTTGCGCAGTTGCAGGTTCAATCACCGAAGTGATGACAAGATCTGGTCGTGGTGGGGTATTGTTCGTCCATGTTCGAAGCGTGTATTGGCCGTCGCCAGTATAAGCTCGAACGTTGATGTAAAAGGTTGAGGCGACACCAGAGAAACTTGTGCTGCCTGTGCTGACTTTTTCGAGAGGGTCATCGTATTCAGACCAGTCATAGTCGTATTCATACCCGGTTGAATCGACCAGGTAGAGGTCGAAATCGGCACCGGCTGGTACGACGAGT
>CM001443.1:132521-209049 GCA_000246735.1 uncultured Candidatus Poseidoniales archaeon
GCACCCTTGGGCACCTGTTGTGCCTGAGTTTGGGTTTGTGCCCAGAGAACGAGAAGTGGTTGCATCGGCGCCAGCATCACCGCTTGAGCCGCCGTCGGATTGGAGGGTTGATGGGCTCGGGCAAGCGGCACGTCCGCTGCTTGTTCCGACTTTAGGTACCAACAATTCGAGGGATTTCAGAGGATGTGCATCGATTGACTTTAGCAATGGTTCTGCGTAAGATATGGTTGGTTCCTTGACATCGAAATCCAAGTCGTGATCAGGAGATGCTGCGGTTGCGAGTGGCATCATCGGGGCGATGAGGAACAGTAAGGTCAGGCAAAGAGCGGTGCGGCGCGCGTTCTGCATGGAAAATTCTCAGTCACGCTCCGTTATGAAACCTCGGATGAGGCGCCCTTAATCGGAGTGCTGTAAGCATCAAGCGAAGGCTCGTTCAATGTCGCCGGTGAGGTTCTCAAAGCGGCTTTGAAGTTCGTCCATTGCACCATTGAAAGCTTGCTCAGGAGTGAGGCTTCCGTCGGTTTCGAAAGAGAACACATAGGCGTGCTCAACTTCTTCGAGTGTGATGGCGTCATCGAAATCGCCTTCTCGTCCGGTTCCCGGTCCGACTTGATGAAGCGCTGCTTCCATGTCGATCACGTGGTTGATATCAGTGAGGGTCTTGTCTTTGCCGAACAGTTTTGCGTCGATGTTCTTGCCATCGGATGTTTTCAAACCGAGGCCGAAGAGTGCTTCCGCCTTCTTTGGCTTGTTGAGTTTAGCGATGCGTTGTGGGCGGAATCCAATAGCTGCTGCAGGTGCCCACTTTGCGTGGTCACGGCCGCATTTGGAAACACGCTTCTATGAGAATTCGAGGAATTGGCCCTTTGAAAGAATGGTTAGGGGGATTCGCTTGTGCTCGTCACGGATGTCGAACATCTGATCTGAAATGGTTGTGAGATCGCCTGCATAGACTGTTTTGTAATCTTCTTCTGCGTCAGATGTTGGGCCTCGAGCAGAGAGCGAGTAGAGAACTTGGCAGGATGGGCATCCCTTTGATTCTTCAGCGAGGTCAATGCAGTTTGGGCATGCATCGGAGAAGTGGATGCCTTCTTCTGGGAAGGTAGGGATTGGAATCATTGCCAATCGGTGGGCGAGAATTTCGTCAGGAAGAACGTTGACGGATTCAAGGACTTCGCCCTTGTTGTCTTGATTCACACCTTGTGAGAAATCCACTCGGTTGATAGCGAGTTTTGGAACGTCCGCAATCAAAGCTCGACGGATTGCGTTCACTTGCGCAGCGTCAGTATCGGTAAGAAGAACGCGGGTAGCGTTCCCTCGTGGCCAGCCTTCAACAGTCTTTGCTTCCATGTTTTCCACCTCAAATATCAGACACGGCGGCCACGGCGGCCACCCTTCTTTTTGGTACCGTCGTGAGCGATTGGCGTCACGTCTTCGATTCGAGTAATGGTCATTCCAGCACGGGTCAATGCACGGATTGCGGCTTGTGCGCCAGGTCCGGTGTTGTTGGAGAGGTTGCCTCCAGGTGCTCGGTATTTGATGATTAGTTGAGTGAATTCCTTTTCCTTTAGGGAGTCAGCCATTTTTTCTGCAGCACGGGTTGCTGCGAATTGTCCACCGCTGTCCTTTGAGGACTTGACGACTTGGCCGCCAGAGCAGGTCGTAATGGTTTCAGCACCGGTAAGATCGGTTGCTGTCATCAAGATGTTGTTGTATGAACTGAAGATGTTGATAATTGCACGTCGTGTCATCACTCGTCACCTCCAGCGTCTTCTGCGGATGGGGCCGCTGCGGCTGCTTCCTTCACTTCAGTAGCGAATTCTGCGGTTGCCTCTGGGTCCACTTCTTCTTCTTCAACTGCGTATTCTGCAGAGGAAGCACGTCCGTCGATGATTTGTCTGACGTGATGGTCTGCGTCGTTCAAATCCGAAGACATGTGGTACTTGATGAGTTCTTCTTCATCTCGGCTCACAGGGTAGGATGGGATGGTGACTTTCTGGTCGCCGACACAGATGTGACCGTGGGTCACAAGTTGGCGTGCTTGCTTCATGGTTGCTGCAAGTCCCTTGTAGTAGACTTGTGCTTGAAGTCGGCGGTTGAGGATGTCCTCAGTGCCGAGGGAAAGAATGTCGTCAAGGGATGCATCGGAGGTAATGAGTCCCTTGTTGTGGAGTGAACGGGTGAGGTCGTCGACTTCACGCTTCACGTGGGCAGCGGTGCCGTCAGACATACCGATCAAGCGCATGGCTTGGCGTCGATGCCGTCGGAGCTGAGACTTGGCCTTCCAAATCTCTCGCATGTTCTTGAGACCGTGATTCTTCTGAATCTGGTGCTCTTCTTCGATTCGTTCTGCCTTCCACGGGTGGGAAGGTGTGTCAAACTTAGGTCGTGCAAACTTTGGATCTCCCATTCATCATCCCTCCATATCACTTGCTTCGCTTCACACCAAGTGTGAGACCGCCACGGCCATTTGAGCGGCCACGTTGTCCACGCACTTTGTTGCCGCTAGCGTGGCGAACACCACGGTAGCACTTCATGGTACGAAGTCGGTCGATGTCGTCTTTGAGGGTCAACATAACTTGTTGACCGGTGAGGTGGAGTTCGTCCCCTGTTTCGAGATCTCTTTGGCGGTTAAGCATCCAGAGAGGGACGGTTTCTGCGTAGCCTTCAATGGCGAGGCGGAGGGTTTCTTGCTCTTCGACAGAAAGGTGGCCGGCGAGTGAGGAAGGTGAGAAGCCGGTGTTCTTGCAGATTTGGACTGCGGTTCGTGGACCAACGCCCTTGACTGAAGTCAGTGCAGTAGAGAGGGTCTTGAGACCATCCATGTCAGTATCTGCCATTCGCAGAATGTATGAGAAATCTTCTCCCAAATCCTCGTCTTTAGGTCGTGCCATGTTGTTTCACCTTCTACCTCGACACCTAGTGTCAAGCAGGTTTCCGACCAACCTCCCCTATATCAAGACCGCGACGCGCTCATCGCGATGCTGAAAGCGAGATTTACGTCGTTTCGCTCATGAAAACACGGCCCTCCGCAACGACGCATCACTCGGCAACACAAATCAACAACATCTCATCGCCCGGCTGCTGAACCAAAAAGGCATCACGCCGACCGTGGCGGCGGCTCAATTGTCGGTCGATTGCGCCTTGAACTTTGGGCTGCACTTCCGGAGGGAGGGTGGCGCGCACTGTGAGGCGGCCGATGTCGTGTTCGAGGAGCACTTCTACCAAGCTGTCAACGCTCGACACTTCCAATGCCATCCGAGCAAGTGCAACCACGCGACCCGTGGCTTGAACGAGCAAGCGATCGGCTGGATTTTCAATTCTAAGCGGGTGACTGTGATGGATTTGTGGTCGGCGCCCTTCGACGACGCCCCATGCGATTTTTTCTTCCTTCGACACTGTTTTGAGCCAATCCATAGCAAGACCGCTCTCTACTAGAGCGGCATCAAGAATGCTGATTCGCTCGCCGCGCCGAGGTGGGCGCCGGATTGCAACTGGGTGGTCGGCCCCGTGCATCAGCCGACGACCGCCTGATACAATGGTTGGTTCAACGCCAAGCTTTGGAGGAACCCGTACGAACCGGCGAGCGACGCCTTCTTCCGCTGCACTGCCAACCCATAATGCCAATCGGTCCACACGGCCGCGGCCACGTGAGGTCCAAACCCAGGTTCGCAAAATACCTGGCCAGTTCAAGTCCACAAGCGCCTCGACTTCGAGGCGTTGCTGGTGAGTGAGGCGGGGCGAGAGGTCGAGAAGAAGCGAGGGGCCGTTTCTGCCTTCTTCGAGGTACGGAGCCCATCCAGTGAACACTTCATCGAGGCGGGGCGCCATTTCTTCGAGACCGTGGGTGCGACTGTTTCTGGGCCGGGCAGGATCGAGGTGGAGGATGGCAATTTTAGGACGATGGGTTTCTCCGAGGGAGGCCGTCACTGCGTTCATGATTCCTTCGCCGTCCCTGCCGTCGCCGATCACAACGCGGGTGGAACGCATCCATTCTGAGTCGGTCTCTTGACGTTGCAATGCAATCGTGTTGAGGTTAACAGCGCTCGCCTTCGCCCGATTTGGGTTGAGTTCAACACCGAGTGCAGGGCGTTGGAGAACGGACGCGTGGGCTGCAAGTTGAATGCCGCTTCCGCAAGCGCAGTCGAGCACAATTCCTTCTGGAAGGGCGGCGCGAGCAAGCAACTGTGAGCGGATGAGCGCCACCTGCCAGGGTGTAGCCAGTGGCTTCCCTTCACTGGCATGGAAGAACACAAGGCCCGCTGGTGCAGTAGAATCTGGTGCAGATTCATTGAGGCCTTCCGATGAAGTGGTGGCTGGAATAAGGACTTCCGTCATTGAAAATCCTCACTGTCCGGCGACATCAGAACGAGTCATGATGCTTTCAAAATGGATGCCTGCATCCGCAAACGCCTGTGCTGCGCCTTCCTGTCTGTCCACGATGCTAATGACGCCAATCACCTTGCATGTGGTTGCAGCATGAATCCGATCTACCGCCTTAATTGCCGAGCCACCGGTTGTTGTGACGTCTTCGACAATCACAATACGCCCACCATCGGTAAGCGGCGAACCTTCAATCCCTGGAGGATTATTTGTCTTCCTTCCGCCACGGCCTTTGGGTTCCTTGCGAACCATGAAACCAAGGCGTGGGTGGTCGGCGGGTGAAGCGGTCACGGCGATTGCCGTGAGTGGCACAGCCCCAAGCTCAAGTCCACCGACGAAATCTGCATTGAGGTCATCCATACGCATGTTGAACAATTCACCGAGAAGGTGCGTTGATTCAGGGTGCATCATGACCGGTTTTGTATCAAAAAACCACCGCGAGGTCCGCCCACTTGCGAGCGTGAACGCTTCATCATTTCCGCCATCGATGAACGCAAGGTCTCGTACGAGTTGCACAAGTCGGGGCCACTTTGCATGGGCTCGGAGGGAGTCATGGACGGTCATGCTTCGGGGGTCGGCAGTGAGAGAGATGAACTTTCCTTTCCTCCTTCGTGTGTACTTTCTCATTGTTTTTCGGGCGCGCCCCTCATAAACGGTCGCCACCAAGGGCCAGAAGAGTACCATGTCATCCGATGAAACGAAGGGACAAATCCGGGGCCATAACCCCCTGATTGGTGTCGACGTGGAGCGGTTGGAAGCCGAGATGGTGGCTTACCACCAGTGGTTGGATGAACGGGCGGATGAGGCATACATCATCGCGGAAGAGGCAAGAAAAAAAGGCTACGACCACAAAGAGTACGTGGAGATTCCTCGAGCCGCTGATTTGGCTGGCAGAACTGAAAAACTTCTCATTGAGTACCTCGATGGTTACGAAGTCGCTGATGACATTCGAACCCTTCTGGCCGAACACGACCGTGAAACGACCTCAATTATGATGGCCCAATCTGTGGCGCGGGGCTTTCGAGAAAAGGGGTATGATCTTGTCACAGCCATCGATGTCGGGCTTCGCGTCGGACTTGCGGTGCTCACAGAAGCGGTTCTCGTCGCTCCGCTCGAAGGAATCAGTGAGGTTCGTTTGCTGAACAACGTTGATGGTTCACAATTCGTCTCAGTGCATTTTGCTGGACCAATTCGGGCGGCTGGTGGAACGGCCCAAGCACTCGCTGTTCTCATTGCCGACATGATCCGTCGTGAATTGAACATCGGCCATTACCAGCCAACTGACCCCGAGGTTGAACGGGTCAAGGAAGAGTTTGGTCTGTACCGAGGTAACTTGCAATATCGGCCGTCGCCAGCGGAAATCGACGAAATTGTTCGCGCATGCCCGATCATGATCAACGGTGAGTCCACAGAGAAAATTGAGTGCGCTGGATATGGGCGCGTTCGTAACATCGATGAACCAAGAATTCGGGGCGGTGTCCTGTTGGTAATTGGTGAAGGAATGTGCCTCAAAGCACCGAAAATCCAGAAACACACCGAGCGGCTCAGTGTCCCGGGTTGGGATTTTATTTCCAAATTCGCCTCCCGCGGTAAAGAGAAAGAACACGATGGAAAAGGACCCGTCTTCAAGTCGAGAAAGGTTCCAAGCATTACCAAATTCATGAAAGACATCATCGCAGGGAGGCCTGTTTTTGGTGCACCGCTTGAAGCGGGTGGTTTCCGGTTGCGCTACGGCCGAGCACGCCCTTCTGGCCTTGCCGCTGCCTCGACAAACACAGCTTCCATGCTTGCTATGGATGATTTCATCACCATTGGCACACAGATGAAAATTGAACGGCCCGGAAAGGCGTGTGCCATCACTCCTTCAGACCACACCGAAGGGCCATGGGTTGTGCTTAACGATGGCCGGTTCCTAAGATTGGATGATGCGCCGAGCTTTGCTTTGATTCGGTCAAAGGTCGGAGCGGTGTGGGATAACGGGGAATTGGTTCTTGGTTATGGAGAATTCATGGAGAACAACAAGAACCTCGTGCCTGCGGGATACTGTGATGATTGGTGGGCAAGTGATTTGCTTGAGGAACTCTCTGATGAAGACGAAGTCAAACGACTGCTCGCCCTCATGAACGTGACGCGCGGTGAAGCACCCAAAGGCTCACCAGGTGTTCACCCAGAAGACGCTGAAGATCCCCATGCGCAATTCCATGTCCGCAGGCGCTGGCATGAATTTCTTCGCCATCAACGACCGACCTGGGAGGAAGCCAAAGCGATTGCCGTTCGGTACAAAACATCACTCCCACCTCCTCACAACCCTTGGTTCCTCGACCTTCCTTTGGAATGGGTTCCGAGCACACTCACCTTGCTCGAGCAAGCAACCATCGAAGACGCTGGTACGTCCAAGCACGGAATGACCGAATCTGAAGAAGGCCTCAATGCCCTTCCAAAGCCTGAGGCAAGGCAACTGCGAATCAGTGGCGGTGTCAGAGGATGGAGGCCAGAGGCAATGGAAGTCTTACGGCCAGAACGCATCGATGACTTGGACGCACATATGATTCCCGGCCACGAAATGCGTCCACTCCCCCCTATATTCGGTGGGGAAACCCCCGAAGCGTGGACCCTCATTCAACATGGCATGGCGAAAAGTATTGCGATGATCCTTGGTCTTGCCCACCACCATGACGGTGACGATCTTGTCATCACATCGGGTTGGCCAGCCGTTCTGGATGGGTTTGGGTTCAGCTTTGAAGGTGAGACGCCGTTGAGGATTGTCGATGCTCGTTCGAGGTTCGAGGCTCGCATTGAGGAACTCAAGAAGGCCCACGTTGTTCTCGTAGAGGAGCGAAAGCGTTTGAAAGAGTTGAAAGAAGCACGAGCAACCGTTCGAATTGCTGCCGAAACCGACGCTCGACAGCGCGGGCTTGGCATTGCTGAAACCGATGAAGTTGGGCGCAACGCCGCAGAGCAGGTCCCCGACCCGGGCCCTGACAATCCAGAGCAGTACCTTGCCGCTCAGGTAAACGAAGACGATCACGCCGTCGATGGAATTTTGATTCAAGTCCGAAAAATATCAGAACTGCGGTGGGAACATGCTGCCCCTGTACGGGTTGGATGTCGAATGGGCCGGCCGGAAAAAGCCGCACCGCGAATCATGAGCCCCATGACTCACGCTCTGTTCCCGATTGACCTTACAGGCGGCAACCAGCGGCTGATGGCCATCGCAGCTGAAAAGCAAACCATTCGGGTGCAAATGGGCCGCCGAGTGTGCAAAAAGTGCGGCAAAGAATCACCGTTTGTCGTCTGCCATCATCGATTGTTGGACGAGCACGGCGAAGGGCGCGTCGGCGTAAATTGCAGGGGCAGAACCGCCATGCGTGAATCGGAAAAAAGCAACCGACGCAGGCGCGGCGAAATTCAATCAGTTCGTTTAGACACCATTCTCGAAGACGCAAGAATCCGTTTAGGCATGGACCGCATTCCTCGAACGGTCAAATGCATGAAAAAAATAGCCTCAAGGGACCAAACTCCCGAAGCCATCGAAAAGGGATTGCTGAGGGCGAAATTCCAACTCCCAGTGTTCCGTGACGGAACCGTTCGTTTCGATATGAGTGATGTGCCTGTAACCCATTTCACACCCCGCGAAATAGGTGTCACATGGCAAACCATCGAATCGCTTGGCTACACTCATGACGTCGAAGGGAACCCTCTTGAAAGCGATGAACAGATGTTGGAAATTTTTCCCCAAGATTTCATTGTGGCCAAGAATGCTGGTGAATTCTTTGTTCGGACTGCGAAGTTCATTGACGATTTGCTTGTTCGCTACTACGGCATGGAGCCGTATTACAATGTCAATACGCCTGATGATTTGGTCGGCCACCTCATTTGCGCCCTTGCCCCGCACACCTCCGGCGGAGTGTTGAGTCGAATCATTGGTTGGGCCGACTGTTCAGGCGGCTATGCCCATCCATTGTTCCACGCTGCAAAGCGAAGGAACTGCGATGGTGATGAAGATGCGATCATGCTCCTGATGGATGGTTTACTCAACTTCAGCAGAGAAATCCTTCCTGCAAACCGAGGCGGTTTGATGGATGCTCCACTGGTCTTGACAACTCGACTGAACCCCACCGAAGTGGACAAAGAGGCGCTCAACGTCGACTCGGGTTGGTTCTACGAACGGGATTTCTACGAGACAACACTGAATCAACCCCACCCGAAAACAATCGCTGACAGGATGGATTTCGTCGAAAGGCGGTTGGGAAGCATCGCCGCAGTTCGCGGGTATGGATACACGCACGATTGTGATGCAATTGATGCTGGGCCTGCACTTTCTGCCTACAAAACCCTCGACACGATGATTGACAAGATGAATGGACAACTCGATCTTGGACACAAATTGCGAGGCGTCGATGTTCGAACTGTTGCTTCAAGCGTGGTTCGGTCGCACTTTTTACCCGACTTGCGCGGCAACATGAATGCCTATGCCCGGCAAAAGGTACGATGCTTGAAGTGCGCCCATTCCTACCGAAGGATGCCAATTGCAGGCAATTGCATTCAACCAAAGAAGAGTTCTGGCCAAGGACTTGCAAGCGTTGGTGTTGCCAAATCAGAAGGTGGGTTATGCGGGGGCAATCTTGCCCTCACTGTCTCCGAGGGTGCTGTTCGAAAATACATCAAGGTCACAAAGCACGTTATGGCAACGTATGGCGTCGACACCTACACCAAACAAAACGTCGAATGGTTGGCTGATAGCGTAGATTCGTTGTTTAACAACGATCGGGCCAAGCAACTCTCACTGAGTGACTTCTTGTGATCACGCAATTGGCGAAGGTGCTGATGCATTCACGGCCTCAGAGACGCCTTCTGCGTAGCGAGCAAAGTTTTCATTGAACATTGCAGCAAGTTTGTCAGCCGTGGCATCGAACGCCCCTTTGTCACCCCATGTGCTGCGGGGTTGGAGAACTTCAGATGGTACATTCGGGCATTCCATAGGCACTTCAAAGCCAAAGCGCTCGTCTTTGACATATTCAACAGCATCAAGGTCGCCATCCAAAGCGGCGTTGAGCATAGCACGGGTGTGACGGATCTTCATTCGGCTTCCAACCCCGTAGGCGCCACCGGACCAACCAGTGTTGATGAGCCAAGCAGTTGCTCCGTGCTCAGCCATCTTGGTCGAGAGAAGGTCTGCATAGACACCTGGGTGCATTGGCATGAATGGTTCTCCGAAGCACGCTGAGAAGGTGGCTTGTGGTTCTTTGACACCCACTTCGGTGCCCGCAACCTTTGCAGTGTATCCGGAAATGAAGTGGTAGGCCGCTTGGTCAGGGGTCAAACGTGAAATTGGTGGGAGAACACCAAACGCATCACAGGTGAGGAAAATCACATTTTGTGGATGGCCGCCTTTCGAATCTAGGGTCCGGTTCTCGATGAATTCAATCGGGTACGAACCACGTGTGTTCTGGGTTTTGCTCGTGTCGGTAAAGTCAGGGACACCTTCGCTGTCCATCACGATGTTTTCAAGAACCGTCCCGAATTTACGAGTGGTGCCAAAGATGGCTGGCTCGTCTTCTTCGGACAAATCAATCAGCTTTGCATAGCAGCCGCCTTCGAAGTTGAACACGCCATTTGCGCCCCAGCCATGCTCATCGTCGCCAATAAGCGCCCGCTTTGGATCGGCCGAAAGCGTGGTTTTCCCAGTTCCAGAAAGGCCGAAGAAAATCGCCGTGTTTTCACCCGTTGTGTTTGCTGAGCAGTGCATTGGGAGAATGCCTTTCTTAGGAAGAATGAGGTTCATCACCGAAAAGATGGACTTCTTGATTTCGCCAGCATAGCGTGTGCCGCCGATGATGACTTCTTTGGCAGCGTAGTTGACGATAACGAAGCATTGAGAATTCAATCCGTCCTCAGGGCTTGCCTCGAAGTGTGGTGCGTGGAGCACTGTGAATTCGGGAGTGTGGTGTTGAAGTTGCTCTTCACTCGGGCGAATAAACATGTTTCGGGCGAAGGCGTTGTGCCAAGCATTGTGGTTGACGACTCGAATTGGGAGGGCTTCGCTGAAGTCCGCACCGCAATACAAATCTTGAACGAAGAGTGCGTCCTTCGAAGAGAGGTATTCAACCACCTTGGCTCGCATGCGGACAAAGGTCTCAGCATCCGTCGAGACGTTCACATCGCCCCAATTGATGTCGCCAGTCGTTGATGGTTCATCGACGATGAACTTGTCATTTGGTGAGCGACCGGTTCGTTCGCCAGTCTCGGTGACGAGTGCCTTGTGAGCGCTGTACACACCTTCGCCTCTGGCGACGGCGAGTTCAATCAGAGTCGGTGCATCTTGGTTCCAGTAGACTTCACCGGCAGGGGTGATTCCGTACGAAGAAAGGTCCCCTGTGGGGGCCCCATGGGCGTCGGCCATGCCGTTGCGTTCCACAGGCCCTCTTTGTCCCTTTTGGTGCAACAATTGCTAATTTTTCGCTATGGGAGGGGGGGCGATGGAGCCGCGCTCACCGAATGAGGTCGCAGAAAAAGAAAGCCATGGGAAACCACCTGCGGACGCCGGAATTCGTGAGAAAGCATTCAAGGAGGCGAACAAGAGCAAGTGCATGGCCGAGGAGCGCAAGGAGGGGACCGGCTCAAGCCCTCCGCGTGATGATGTGCTTAGGAAGCGAGACTTCCAACGTCCACGGGGCATGGATCTCGGCTCGTTCATGGTCGACTCGAAGAAGGTCGACGAGCAACCCGAATCAATTCAAATTCAACCTGTGGAAGAGGTCGACGAAGCCGTTGGTGAAATCGTATCATTGTTCTCGAAGGGTGATGAGCAAAGCAACGAGCCAGGTGCAGTCCAACGTGACGGAACTGTTCAATCAGCACCAGAATTAGACAGCGTGGAAGACCTCGCTGTTCACGGCGAACGGCGGCTAGGTCTTGGATTACTCGTGGCAATGGTGACCGTTTGGTCTGCCATCGGTGCTGTTGTTGGAACCGTCTTGCCCCCTGAGTTGAGCGGCCTTGGCTTATTCTCGATGGGCGTGTTTGGGTTGTACCTTGGTGAACGTTGGATCCCAAAACCATCGATGAGGTTGCTTGGCGTCACCTGGGTCATCATCTCGATGAAATTGTTTTATGGATTGGTCCTTGATTCATGGCACTGGGGATGGTTCGATGCATCGCCGCTCGGCGCAAATGAAACCCTCGGACTCGGCATGTTGGCCGTTGTTGCTGGAAATGTGTTCATTGCTCAACGGCATGACGAAGATGCAATTGCGGCGCAAGCAACCCTGATTTTACTCATCGTTGGAAGTGCTGCAGGAGCATTGTACGGCGAAGTGGGTGTTGCGGCCATGGTGGGCATTGGCACCCTCTTGATGCACGGGCTTGCCTTCATGCGCCGCTCTGGTAACTTAGCAAGTTTGGGTATTGCTTCATCCTACCTCTGGGTCGGCGTTCACGCCCTCTCAAATGATTGGTCGTTCTTTGGAGTTGAACTCGTTCGATTTGATGATGAGTTGTTGCTGTTTCTCCTCATGGCTGGGGTAACGGCGACGAACGCTGTTGTGGCTGCTTCCTTTGTCAGGGCTGAAAATTGGTTCTCAGATGCACTCAAAGCGCTTGGACTCGGCAAACCCGCCTTGTGGTCGGTTTCTGTTGGCCTTGGTATGATCGGCGCACTTCTGGCCATTGCTGCAAACCGTCTTGAGACCGGCTATGCACTGGCACAATTGCTCCTGTTGGTTTCGGCCTTCAGCGCATCCTACCTCGTGGTGCGAGGCGTCCATCTGAAGGATCTCGCACCGTTCATTCTCTATCCAGCACCAGTGATGTTGATTGGCCTATCCTTGTTGACTTCAGGAGCGTTTGATGTTTCCCTCCCAGCAGGGTTGAGTCCGTACAGCCTCTATGCAGCCGTGACCGCAGTGCTCACCGCCGCCGCACTCCTGCGAAATCAAACCTCAGTTTCGGACCATGTTCTGTGGATGGGGGGCACCGTGATTGTGGTGCTGTTGACATTGTTAATCCCGGCTGGAGAAGCAGATGGTAACGGCCGCCTTTTGCTCATCTCCCAAGGTGTTGTATGGGTCGGTTTGTCGTGGTTAGCCATCCAGCGGGATTCACCATCGATTGCAGGCACGGCTGTGCTTGCTCCGTGGGTGTGGTTGATGTTCTTTGCAAGCGATGTCGAATCAAGGGTGGTCTCAATTGACCTCATCCCAATCTCACTCGATGAAATCGATCTCGCCACCTGGCTATGTGTGCTTATCGTGCAGCAAATCAGCGTGAATGTTCACCATGGTGAAACTGGACTCAATCTAGCAGCGCGGCTTGCTGGAGCTTCAGAGGTTGGCGCCCGCTTCAGAGACTCTGGGTTCGCTAAATTATGGAATTTGAGCTTCATTTTTTCAGTTGTTGTCATTTGGGGCATTACACGGCCCGGAGCGCTTCCAATGCCGGGACTGTTGGCGGCCATGGGCCTCTTGCTGATTGGTCATGCGTTGATGGTATGGCGTGGCAAGCATCTTGGAAAACCACGTAGTTTGATGACCGTTTGGGGCGTCTTTGCCTTAATCCTCGTTTGGCGTTACGGGCAGTCGGCATTCTGGGCCATGATTATGGTTGCAGCATGTGGTTTGATGCTGCTTGCTACCGATCGGCGACGAAAGGATGGCACAAGCCTAGCAGAACTTGAACTGACGGAGGCCCTTCCCGGGCGGTTACTGACCTTAATGCTAGGATTCATAGCAGCATTCTACATCGTCATCAGCCTTGACCCGATTACGAACGTTGAACTGACTGGAGCAAAAAACATGCTCTCACCTGAAATGAATTTGTTGGTCTTGACGGGTGTTGGACTCGTCGCCCTCGTCTTGTACCTCCAACGAGCAGTGACGCTTGAAAAACTGCTTCCACCCGCCTTTGCAGCCCTTGGGCTCATCGTCACAATGGCATTGGCTGGACTCACCCTCAACATGACATTCGTTGTGCTCACCGCCTTGATCGCTTTCGTAGCCTCCGGTTCCTACCTCGCCATTCAAGGTGAATTCCGTGCAGGCATGCGCGCCCTTGCTCGTCGCGACGATCGACTTGTGCGAATTAAGGAAAAGCAAGAACGGATGCAGGAATTCCTTGCCGCCTCAACAACCGCAAGCGAATACAGTGCGATGGACATGGTTGAGAAGACCGATGTCGGCGTAGCAACTGGGCCCAGTGAAGTCATTTTGCAGTCTCAAGCATCGCCAACTGATGATTCAGGGCCTGTCCAAGGATCTTTGCGGCTGATCGACACTGAGTTGTTGGCCCTCGCTGAAAAGCAACGAAAGCGATCGAAAAACTGGAGCACGGCTGGAGAATACGATCTTGAAGTTGGAGACATTCACCACCAACCAATCATCACGATGATGTTCCTCGTCACCACAATCCTTGTCACCACGGTGATTTCGTTCCTTTCTGGCAACACGTTGATGACATTGCTGTTCGGAGTTTTACTCTCGATGTTGTTTGTTGGAGCGGCGCGATTGCGAGCAAATGAAATTGGTTTGAGGCTCCCTGACATCATGGGCATCGAGTCCCCAATTGCGGTTGGCATGGCTGGTTTGGTATTGATTCACGTCGCTGGAAGAGCTTCGAATTCCGTCGTAGTGCTCGAGGACACATGGCATTTACTCGTTCTTTTCGGTGGCTTGGTGATGATGGCCGGCATGGGCATTATTGGGCGCAGTGACCTTGGGCTACGTCTTCCAAATGCATTGGAAGGTGTCGTGTTTTTGGCCATGCTTGACCGCGTCATTTGCCTCCTCATTGGTGGCGAAGTGCCTCTTCCATTCAATTTCGATCCCTTTGACGCATTCCTGTTTGAATCAGGCGTGCCAATGATGGGAATTGAGGTGGCGCTTGTTGGTGCTGTGCTCGGCTTTGATTGGGTCGAAGGGAAGCGGATTCAACGGGATATGGGCGATCATCGGGGGGCTGCTGGCCGCAGTGCTTGGGCCCTCGCCGTCTGTGTGCTTTCATTCGGAGTGGCTGGAGTGTTGGTGCTCGCCTTCACCGCAAGAAGAAGTGTGTGGTGGCAGCAACCTGCGCCTGCTTTGATGGCATGGATTACCCTCCCGGTTGTTGTGCAAGGCATCATGGCATGGGCACCAGAATTGCTCAGTTTCACTGTGGTTCCATTCTACCTTGTCGCTTCGACCATGTCCATGATCACGGTAGGATTTGTAGCATGGACCGTCATCAATCGCATGGGGCTCTGGCTCCCTGCTGGTTTGTGGGCCCTGCACATTTTACTCTTCTTGGCTTGCTTTGGATTCCCGAACCTCGTGTACGCTGTTGTGTTCATCCTCATCGCATCAACCGTGTCTTGGGTCAGCGGTATTCTCACCCTCAGAAAAGGCTGGAGAATTGTTGGAGCCCTTGATTTGGTGCTCGGGTGGATTGTTGCTGGAGTTGTGCTCATTGGAGGCAGTTCTGTCACAGGATTGTTTGCCATCCTGCTTGCTTCCGCAGCGCTTCTTGGCATTGTCACGTGGCTCACGCAGACCTTTGAAGGTGAAATGGCCAACGAATGATGCGTTTCGACTATGAGGCGTTCATGCCTTCATTTCTGCACCCAAAAGATTCGTGAGTGAACTCATGAGGTCTGGGGCATTGGCCGGATTTATGTTTGGAGAAAGACGCAATGATACACTGATTTTAGCCTGCGTACCACTGTTTCGAATGCCAAGGGATGCTGGATGGCCATCGACTTCGAATGAGATCAGCATAAGGTTTGATTCACCTTCAAGGCCATGGCGATTCCATTGCTCAACGGTGCCTTGCTGCTCAAAGAAATCCTTTGCAATTGACTCAGCTTGGTCCGCAAGTCTGTTTTGGCCCGTCCAAAGGGTTCGGTCCACACCACTCACAGAGCGTCGTTGCTTCCAACCTCGTTTCATGTGGTAAGTCGCATCTTGATTTGAGAAGGCAAGCAAGTAAGCAACAAGCGTTGCTGCGCCATCACCAACCAAAGCCCAGTCACCGGTTTTTCCGGGAAGTGGTGTTGGCATCACAATGTGGCCCGAATCCTCGACACCAATCGATCTCGGGGGGGTTTCAGAATGTGGGAGTGCATCGCCAAGCGCTTTTGACAGCCAACGGTCGCCGACAGCGGTCTCGGATGTTTCAACTGGTGCAGGCAAACGCTCGGCTGTGGCAAGCAGTGAGAGATCAGATTCGATGCTTGCTGCAAGGTGCCATGGAGCCTCAGAATGCAGGGCTGCGGTAGAGAGAATCGTGTCGCCGATCGCATCCCCATCAATGACCATAAAACCGTCTCGAGTTGCTTGGATGACGAGGCAGCGATCGCCATCACCATCGAGTGCAGCGCCGACCAATGTCCCCGGTGACGAAGGCGTTAGGTTTTGCAGCAACATGTGAGGAGAGTTTGAGGCCTCCTCAAAGGTCCATGTTTGGGTTGGCGAGAAATCCCCTGCGCCACAGTTGAGGTTGAGGGCTTGCGCCTCACCGCTCACCTCGATGCTTTCGAGGCCTTGTTCTGAGAGCCAATTGGCCAACCAAGTGTGGGCGGCACCCTTTGAGGCATCAATGACGAAAGGACATGCCACATTCGCCTCTTTGATTCCCTCAGTCCCAGTCAAGATTTGGAAATGGGCATACCGCTCCGAAAGCCAAGAAGGATGGTGGTTTGCTGCGCTCATCGACGCATCATATGGTTGGCTTGGTTGAGATAATTCTGCTTCATCGATGACGTCAATCTCTCGTTCTTCCGAGGCTAAAGCATCCGCGATGTTCGATACAAAATCTTCGTACTGTGGATTGGTTTTGTAACCAAGCGAATCGAACACCTTCAATCCAGAATCCGATACAGGGTTGTGACTGGCTGTGATCATGCAACCGATGCGTGCTTGGTGACGGAGGGTGGCGCGATGGAGGGCGGGCGTTGCACACATCCCAACATGAACAACCGTGCATCCTGTAAGCCGAAGCCCAAGCGTGAGTGCTGCGACCAATTCTGTGTTCTTTGGGCGGTCATCCCATCCGATCACTGCTTTTGTGCCCTCGCCAGGCAATTGGTCCATGGTGCGCCCAAGTGCTTCGCCGACGATGCGAAGAAGGGTTGTGCTGATGACCCGTTGTTCGTGAAGAGCGTTGATCGATGCTTCTTCGTCGGGGGAAGCGTCAATCACTTTGCCACGAATACCATCGGTTCCAAACAAGCGACGGGTCATTTCGTTCACCTGTGGGTCGAATTAGCAGGAGAGAGCCCGGTGACTGTTGTGTTTGGCCAGACCACGCTGTTAGGGCCGAGAACGGTCCCTGGGTTGGTCACACTGTTGCACCCCAATTGGCAATGTTCTCCAAGGATTGCGCCAAATTTTCTGAGGCCGCTTCCCAACCTTTGACCTTCGAAGCGAAGATGGACTTCTCCTCCATCGTTTCGCAAGTTGCTCAATTTTGTACCTGCGCCTAGATTTACACCGCAGCCAAGAATTGAATCTCCCACGTAGTTGAAGTGAGGTGCTTTCGCCCCTGGAAGTAAAATTGAATGTTTGATTTCTGTTGAATGGCCAACCACCGATCCAGAGCAAATCCATGCATGTGGCCGAACGTATGCTCCATGGCGAATGGTGGCCCCTGATTCGACCAAGCACGGGCCGATGAAATGGACAGAAGGCTCGACGATGGCGTTTGCATGGACAACGACTGGGCCTTGTGACTCGTCGACGGTTGCACCGCTCTTCGTAGGGTCTTGGGTTGGTTCTGAATAGGCGTTGATAGCTGCCATCAACTGAGATTTAAGGCCGTTTTTGGCTTTCGGGTCGAGGAGCACCCAAGCAGGCTCTCCGTCTGAAAAAATAGGGACTGCACCGTCGTGCACCTCTTTTGAGAATGTAGGGAAAAGGGCGTGGGCAGTCACCCAATCAGGCCATTCCATGAACAGGGCATGGGCATCGGTGGCATGAAGATAACGCTTCCATCATGCCGCGAGGTGGTACAATCGCTTTCCTGTACCGTGATCGAGGGTGAAGGAAATGAACTCAGAAAGATAGCGTGGAATGAAGAAGCCAACTTTGCGGGCAGTGAGCCCGTGATTTCTCATCCGTCGTTCGTTCGACAAATGATGCACGATGTCTGCTGCCGAACAGCTTTCTTGTGAAGATACATACTCCACGATTTCATTCTTTAGTCGTGCCAAGCGAGCTTGTTTTTGTGTCCCATTGCCCTTCATTTTACTCATGTAATACATCAACGGCAGCGTATATCAATGCTTGATGGGGCATCCATGGGAGCCCAACAATCAGAGGATATCGAGCACGTCATTCCACTTCATGGAAGAGCCACGCCGGAACATACCTTCGTGGAATTGCCGTTGGGCGAGATGCGTCGCTCGCGCCAACCGTCCACGGTTGTCATAGCAACCGTAGCGAGTGTGGATTGGAACCATTGTCGTGGAGAGATCAATCTGTGGGCCGTTTGTTGGCGGAGGTGTGCGTTCAACAAGTTCCTTCTCGCCATCCCATACGATGTCTTCTGGTAAGGGCGCGTCAATTTTTTCATGTTCAAAATGAAGGCTTCCTTCTGCTGGTTTGACTGGTTTCCAAGTGTTTGAACGCCCATTGTCGAGCCAGAAAATCATGGCTTTCATTTGCTCGACCGTGGCCATGGCCATGTGTGTTTTCTCCCACCAACCGGCGGTTCTCGCAAGGGTGATGTGATGGACGCCAGGATAGGTGTCCCTCGGATCAAGTCCATCTGCATAGGTACGGGAAAGGTCCGTGATTCGCACGGTGTAGATTGGCATTGCTCCAATGCGAATGTCCTGCAACCTGTATGGGTTTGCAAGTTCCCCGAGTAACAAAAACGGGCGTCGTTGGGCCATTGGCGGTGCTGATTGTTCTGCAAGCAGGTGTTCGACGGTGCCTTCTGTTGATGTAAATGAAGCGCAATAGGCTTGCAAAGCCGGGCCCGAAAGTTGGCCCTCTTGATGATCGGCTGGAGGAGTCAATTCCCGAAGGGTTGTGTTGGAGAAGAACAACGGTGACTCGGGAAGGGCCACTGGTGAGTTTGCTGGCGCATAGGGCCACAGCCGAGGAGAAGTGTCTCGCATGCCCAGCGCTTCGTTCGCACCGGTATGAATTCAACGCCTAGGATTGGAAGATGGATTCTTGTAAGCACTGGGGGCAAGTGACCTTGATTGGGCGGACTGCCGGGATGCCGAGTGCAACGCCGCACGCAGGGCAGAGAATCGCCTGACTCACACTTTGTCGTCGCTCTGCAGCTTGTTCTGATGGGTCATATTGGAATCGGAAACTTTGCGTATTTGGGATCGAAGGGGTTGACGGAAGGGCCGGGGCCTCCTTTGAGGAGGGGGCGAAATTGTTTGGATCCTGGGCTGGTGATGATGGCTGAGCCGAGCCTGCAATCTGTTGCTCAATCCATGCATGGCCTACGCCATAAGCAGATGCGATGCGGTCAATTTCCAACATTCGATCATAGCCGCTCATGCCAGCCAAGGCGTGAAGAACTTCGGGCGGTACAGATGCCATGTCCCACTCGCAGCGTTCATCACTCTTCACTGTTCAGTTATATTGTGTCGAGGGTTTTGCCGGTATCCGGAACCTCACAACACGGATGTGGAAAGTATCATGTCGCCGAAAGCCTTGAAAGAGAAGCGCGTGCGCCGCGGGAACAAGAGAGGGACCTCAATGCCTCAAAGCCGACCAAGGAAGTTGACCAAAGAAGTCATGGCGAGAATGTCGTCAAAACAGCGAGCTGAGACAGCACGCTCGATTACCTGTGGGGAAACCATGCTCGAAGCACATTGGGTCTGGTATGATGCATCAATGGCCGATGTCATCGACGACTTGACATCGAATAATTGGGACCACGTGTTCGTCATTAATCACGAGGGTGCGCCTCAAGGTAGAATCCATGCTGTTGATGTGTTGAAAATCATCGCAAGGAAGAAGGTCAACCGTGACATTGCTTGGATGCATGGAATCCCAGCACAACAGTTGGTGAACCTTCCCCCGATTACAGTCACACAAACCACACCGTTGCTCAAGGCGGGAGCATTGATGCTCACTCACGACCTCAATCAAATTGCTGTCGTCAACAAAGAGGGAAGCCTTGTGGGCGTTGTCGGCCACCAAACCATGGCTCGGCATATGCCGAAGTTCATCCTGTGATCAAATGCCCCAGTAGCGTTCTGCTTGAGCTTGCTTTGCTTGCAAAGAGCGAACAATGGTCATTGTCATCCACAAAACGACAACCCAAATCAACGGGTTTGTCAGGTCTTCAAGCACCTTACCGACGCTAAATTCGTAAGCAGTTCCACTCAACACATCGGTTGCAATCGCAAGGGCTGTGTCGACGAATGAATACACAACCATGCCGAAGATACTGAGCACAATGAGTCGTCCTGAGAACGACCCTCGCTTCAATCGAAGCAGCATGAAGCCGGCTGTTGAAGTGAGGAACGCAATGACGATCCAAGCCAGGGCTTTGTGAACCGCAGACAGCCAGACGATTGATTGAGAAGACACGTCAGCAAGCACCGAGTATTCTCTCCACCCTTCTGCAACCGCAAAGATTGCGCTGAACAGGGTAGCGGTCCATAACAATGAAGAAAACATAGCAGCGTCTGCGTTTTCCCTCATTTCTTGAATGACTTTGTTGACGGTGGTCTCAATGCCTGCTCCCTTGCT
Source organism: uncultured Candidatus Poseidoniales archaeon (assembly GCA_000246735.1). Taxonomy (GTDB): domain Archaea; phylum Thermoplasmatota; class Poseidoniia; order Poseidoniales; family Poseidoniaceae; genus MGIIa-L1. Next base: position 152,594 of record CM001443.1, read on the forward strand.
GAGAATGTAAAGCCCGGTCACCATCGGCAAACCACCGATCAGCAAGCCACCAATTTCGTTTGGAAGCATGATGCCAAGACCGAATACTGCGAGAACAAGTCCGAAAGGAATCATGATTTTAGCACGCCATTTTGGATCTTCAAGCGCCTTAACAATGTAATAATACGTACCTTCGATGCCCTTCGACTGCTTCACAATGATTTTCTCAACGTGATCGATACGAACTTGTGATTGAATGATTGGAAGCACTGATTCATCTTCAGCGCCATCGGTGATGAGGATGGCCTTGTCTGGTTGGAATTGGGCGACCACTTCTTCGAGTTGTGCTGCAATGGCTCGGTCGGAACGGATGCCGACTTTTTCATCCCCTGTGAGGATGGCAATCTCAACTTCGTCCTCTTCAGGTTTTTTTTCGGCGAGTTTGTCGTGGGCCGACAAAGCACCTAGCATGGCGTTTGTGTCGCTTTCTTCTGGGTCTGCGATTCCCAATTTCAGCGCCGCAGTGAGCACTTGACGGCGGCCAATAACCGGGCCGCGAATCGCTGTTTTGATGCCGAGATCGTTGTCTCGGTCTACTGTCAATACGAGCGTTCTCACCATCATTTGCCACCGCTGTTGGATGTACCCTAGTCGCCCACCCAATTCAAAGTCTTCGCGCGAAAGCCCAGTTCGACATGCACAAATTGGCCTTAATCTGTTGACGGTGGAGGTGACGCTTCTGGTTGCTCTTCAGAAGTGGTCTTGGGGGGCGGCGCTGGGGCTTGCGTTCGCGCCTTCCATCGTTGTGTTGCCCTGATGTACTTGAGCGGGTGATCAAGCCATGGCTGGTCGCACAGACGGTCATCGCCAGGCAAAACTGGGCAGTTGTGATTGACCTTTAATTTGCCACATCCGGATGGAGTGTAACCGTGTTGATAGACATGGTCAACCTGATACGAAGTCGTACTTTCACTGAAATCTGGGGCGCCTCGGAAGAAATTGACGCATGACTCTTTTGGGAGGGCGAGAACCGCTGAAATCGATGCCAAAAAGACCCGCCCGAAGTGGTTCAAGTTGACGCCCATAGCCAAATCCGAAACGGCCTTTCGCATGCAAGGAGGCCAATCTTCTTCAGCCGCACCAACCAATGCGATCGCCTCGCTTGCTTGATTGGACATAAGGTTTCGAACCATGCCAACTGGTTCTGCCAAACGGATGGCGAGATCGGTGGTCACCTCTGCCATTTTCTCTAATGCGTCTTGTTCGACGCCTCTTTTGATCCGTTCCCGGAGCAATCGGGCTAACTTGGCAGATGATCCATATGTCGGTTCATCGAACAGCGTCACCCATCCTTGGTTGACATCACAATTTGGTAAGCGCCATCGTGCGCCAGTAATCTTAGGGCATATCTCAATGAAATCACTGAGGCCAATATTCCAAACTGGCCCCGATTGCGATTGCCTTAGCGAGCGCATGTCCACATTACCTGAGCCAATGCTCATGGCTGCTTGGCGCCCACCTTTGCCCTCTTTGCGTTCGAGTTGGCTGATGTAGGTTCGAGCGATGGTTTCGATGTTCTTGGTGTCTTTGATGAGGATTTGTTCTGCGCGCGCCGCTTCTGCTTGAGCCCAGCGGGCAATGAGCCGCTCGTCTTCCGACGCACATACGACCAATCGGGCGTAATAGAACGAGAAGGCCTCGATAATTCGTCCTTCTTCAGTGAATAAATCCCCACCAACAACCTCGACGCCTTCCTTGGATTGAATGGAATCAATGAGGCGAATACGAGCGCGAGAACGCGCTTTTTCCATCCACGAACCGTCCAAGAGCTCGTCAAGATCAATATTATGATCGACCGCCATCGATTGAATCCATCCACTCGCCTGCGGGAGGAAGGGATAGCGGGCGAACGTCACCTCGTCTTCCAGTTCCGGCAGGGACCTTGGGACGGGCATGGTTGAGCGAAGCGCGCCGACCGCATAAGAACTTCAACGGACACTTGATGAGGTCCCCATGGAACCAACGAACATGCACGAGGCTGTTGACCAACGCCTTGTGGACATTCAAGATGAGGTGCGTGACGCCTTTGGATGGGGCCTTGAGGAAGACCTGCTTGCTGCAGAAGCATTGGTCCAACGCACCTATGAACTCGTCGCTGCAGTTCCTTCTTGGAGTCAAGAAGGGCGCCTTGCCTCCTTGGACGCATTGCGTGCGACATTGTTTGCCGCTGAACGGGTGACTGTTTTAGGCGCTGCAGCAACTGAAGAGGAAGCACGAAGGGTCGCTCAACAGGAAGGCGTCATCATCGCTGCCGATGGCTCAGTTGGTGCCTTGCGGGTACGAAATCGCCTTGCATGCGTGGTTTCAGATTTTGATGGAGGGGTTCACCTCCACAGTGCAGCAAAGGAAGGCGTTCCGATCGTAGCTCACAGCCATGGTGATAATGTTCAGAGATTCACACGTGCGTTGTCAGAGTGGTCTCAGTTCGATACCCCTCCCTCGCTTATTCTCACGCACCAGACACCAGCACAATGTCAAGGCGCTCATAATTTTCGGTGGCTTTACAGACGGAGACCGAGCCGTATGCTCTATCTGGCAATGGGTGTGAATCTTATGAACATCGACCTAGTGGGCTTTTCACTCAACACGGTTGGCATGTGGTCGGCCACCACTGTCCCTGAACAGAAATTGAAAAAGTTGGCGTGGATGTACCGCATTTTGGAAATGGTGGAACTTCATGATGCTGTTGCTCCCTAGAAATACATAGTATCAAAAGCAAACTCGAGTAATTTGGGTTATTATGGAACGAAAACGGCTGGTCAACCTGGTGTTATGGCCAGTTGCGTTGCTCGTTCTCAACAGCTTATGGATGAGTGTCGCAGGCGGCGTTGCTCCGTACGAAATCAATGACGTCGACCAAGCCATCGAAACACGCACCGTCGAATTGGATTCTGTATTTGGCCTCAGCAAGGAAATGCCAGCGGAAATGGAAGTCGAATTCACAGGCGTATCGGTCGATGATGGAACTGTGTCGTGGATCATTCGCGACGCATCAAACAGCGTAATAGCCCAATGGTCCGGTCTGCTTTCAGAGGGGCCCCCTAATTGGAGCGGGGCACTTGAGCCCGGCACCTACACCGTCGAAACGACCGTGGACGAAGGAATCGTAGCCGAACAAGTACTCCAAATCCAACCCTTTGAATCCTACAGACTCGAGGGGCACATCATACTCTCAATCTCCCTCTTCCTCGTTGCCTTTGGAGAGGTGTTCATCCGGCAGAAAGCTGAGGTTTTCATGGCCAAGCGTGCGAAGTCAGATCCGGTGCGAACCGAAAAGAGTCCATTCAAACCCCTCAGGACTGGTATGCCAGAAGAGGATCTCTCGCTGGATGAAGATGGGCCTTGGCGCTCACCAATTGGTCGCTGAACGCTGAGGTTCACTCGCGGTGATGGACTGAAACAGTCCCGCAAACCCTGCACCAAACCTTGGTACCGTCTTTACGAGGTGTGGCACCGGCAACGTCGATTTTCACACCGCAAACGCATGTGACCGTGTTCTGCATGGTCGTACGCAATCGGTGCTGATTCATGAACTCAGCGATTCAGCAGCAAGCACAACCCATGCTTCGAAACACATGAAACTCTTGCTCGCAGAGAATCCTTTGACCTCTTCGAATTCAAGGGATTCAATCGTTCCACCAGCCTCTATGATTGCCGATTCAATCTTATTTTTCTCCGTCGCTTCATTGGCTCGATCGATAATCGCCCAGCCTCGCAAAAGGCTGGTTTGCCCCGTTCGCAACAATGGAAGAAGGTGAGGCAAATGTTCAACACTGTCGTGGGGGAGGTTGACCAAAAGAAGATCAGATGAGTTGCAAAGGCGAGGGTTTGTTTTCCATTGGGTCGCATCGGCACACATGACGCTTGAGGGGGCGAGTGCGGGCGCAGGTTCGCCCGTTTCGGTTTTTCTTCGACCGCCCAAATACGTCAAATTTGCTTGCAATAATTCCACCGCATCGGGGTTTAGGTCACCTGCGTAATACCCTTCGACGAGGGATGGCTCGCTAAGCAGGGCGCCCATGCTTGGGCCAACGCCTGCATAGGGGTCGGCGACGACAAGCGGGCGTGCCAGACGTTGTTTGAGTTTCTTTGCGCTTTGCAGTGTCCCAGTTCGTTCGTTTGAAAGCCGAGCAGAAAAATAAACTTTGGAAGCATCAACCCAAAGAAAGTACCCATTTTCTTTGATCCTCGTCATCGTTTCTGTCGAGCCATCGCGGCTTGCAAGCGGTTCGAGATTGCGAACGCGGAAATCTCCTTGAACGCCAAGGTCCGCGCATATGAGTCGGATGCTCGGCAACTGTGTGAGCATGGCGTCTGCGATCATCTCAGCCAAGTGCCAAACGCTTTCTTCGATTTTTACAATCAATACATCGCCTTGTGTTTCATACGCCTTGGGCAAGTCGTCTTTGTGATGTTTCAAGAGTTCGGCATCGAAGTGTTCGGTCCAGTGTGAAGGTGCTTTTTCCTTAGCAGCCAGAACAATCAGGGCGTTTCCGAGCCATGCCGCATCGCCTTCAGGCGGAGCTGTTTGGTTGAGGGGGATGGCTTTGTTTCCGCCCCTTAAACTGGTCACGCCTGTGTGCTCAGCAAGCCATTTTTCAGAACGACAGCGCTCCAACCAATGTTGGGTTTGCGCGCTCGGCACACTCAAATGACGCATGATGCTCGCTCACTCCAAGCGAAGGGGAGGTTTGAGCATGACGGCGGAACACACCAAGGCCCCCCTTCTTCCCAACACTGGCCTTATGCTCATCGGCATGGGACCGGGACGTCTTTCTGGAATGAGTGTTGAAGCACTTCAAGCCGCAAAGGCCGCCGATGTGCGGCGGTATGAAGCGTACACTGCTCTTTGGCCACAAGCACAACTCGATGCACTTGAAGCAGAAGTTGGAGCCATCGAGAAGGTGATGAGGCCGGAAGTGGAACTCCCTGAGGCTTTGTTTGAATTGGCTCGAACTTCGTTGGTTGCGCTCTTGGTGGTTGGCGATCCGCTTCAGGCAACGACGCATGTTGATTTACAACTCCAAGCGACTGAAGCAGGCCTCGAATGCCTTGTGTTCCATGGCGTATCCATCACGACCTTGGTGACTGGCGCCATCGGGTTGTCCAACTATAAATTCGGGCGGCAAACCACGCTCACCTACCCATATGGTGGATGGGTGGCGACTTCACCTTTGGAAGTCATCGCCGCGAACATGCATCAAAACCTCCACACACTGGCCCTTCTCGATTTGGATCCGACAGGTGAAGGCATCGGCCACCAAATTCCGATGAGACCCCAAGATGCGGTTGCCTCGTTGAGGTTGATGTGGGACAAGCTCGCAGATGCAATTGAAGAAATGCCACAAGAGACTGCCTTGCAATCGATGCGCGTCGAAGCATGTGAAGCCCTCCTAAGTGGTGATCTTGATTCAATGGATGTCGTGCTGTGTTCCGATATGGGCACGGATGATGAATCCCTTGTGGCAACCACTGTTGCCCAGTTAGAAGGTCAACTTGGCGGCCGACTCAACAGCCTCGTGTTCCAATCCAAAACCAGTGAAGTTGAAGAGAAGGCTCTCCTTCGTTGGCGCTAAAGGTGTGTGGCTGTATGTCTGACGATGTGATAATTCTCCTTTCTTTCCTGGGTTCATGTTCTTTTTTGCTGGTGTCGGGCTTGCATCGATGCGCGTCAAAGAAGACACGACGGATGATTACCTCGTTGCTGGACGCGGTATGCATCCAGGATTGGCTGCACTTTCGGCCGTCAGCACATGGAACTCCGGCTACATGTTCATCGGTTTCATCGGTTTCATCTACGTTCAAGGCTACTCTGCGATTTGGATTGCGTTGGTGTCGACCATCGGGCAATTGGTAGCATGGATTTGGCTCTACAAGTACATCCAGAAAGAAGGAGAGGAACGGGGTATTCGCTCGCTCACATCTCTTGTTTCGAGCACAACCGGCTCACCTGAAGCAAAGGTTGCAGCGGTCCTATCGGTTCTTTTCCTCTCGATCTATGCAGCAGCTCAACTGACTGCAGGTGGTGTTGCCCTCGAAACTATGCTCAATTGGGCCCCTACAGTTGGTATTCTGATCGGATTCGTGCTTGTTGTGGCGTACTGCTATGCTGGCGGGATTCGTGCCTCAATTTGGACTGATGCCGCTCAATCCAGCGTCATGATTGTCGGCTCAACGATCCTCTGCCTTGTTGCAGTCAAGAATTCAGGTGGGCTTTCTGGTTTGCACGATCAGCTTGCGGCCGTTGATGATTCGATGGTGAGTCTGTTCCCGTCTGGCTTGAGATTCGGGGCTGCCCTCTGGATTGCTGCCTTTTTCTTAGGCGGCTTGGGTGTGGCGGGACAGCCACAGGTTGTTTCTCGAGTCATGACGCTGAAAGACGACGCTGCTCGAAAGCAAGCGATGGTTTGGTTCTTCGTTTGGCAAACGCCGTTCATCGTTTTGATGTTCATTATCGGCCTTGCGTGCCGTGTTTTATTACCCGAGTTGGGCACGGATGGTGCCCAAACTGGGTTGCCATTGTTGGCCATGGAACAACTGAGCCCGTTCCTTGGCGGCGTCATCCTCGCATCGATTTTTGCTGCCACAATGTCGACTGCGGACAGTCAAGTCTTGGCTTGCACAGCCGCCATCACCGATGACGTGAAGTCTGAATGGAGTCAGGACCACAAGAAGACGAAAATGGTCACTCTTGGCATGGCGGTTTTCGCCACGGTGATTTCCCTCGTTGGTCAGCAGTTCCCAGGGTTCGGCGATTCTGTGTTCAGTCTCGTTGTTCTCGCCGTTTACGGCTTGGGCGCTATTTTTGTCCCGATGATTTTGGTTCGTATGATGGGGTATGAGCCTGACACAACCCACTCGATTCTAATGATGATGGCCGGATTTTTCGGCGTGATTGGATGGGTAACCTTTGGCCTCGATGGTGCGGACGGGATCTTCCCCTCAGTGCCTGGTGTCGGCGCTGCATTTGCAACCCACTTCCTCTTGTGCTGGTTGCGCGATGATTCACCTACGAATGCATTCGGGCGATACAGTGTGCCAGGTCAACAAACGGTGGCTGTTGGGCTCGCAATCTTGCTGGCTGTCGTTGCTGCCACAGAAGTGTCCTACGTCAATTTCGCACCCGATTCAAACGCTAATGGTGCAGATAGCGGTAAAGCATACACAATGAATTACACCATCGAAGAATGGGAGAAAACGGAAACATTGTTCATTGGAAACGACCAGACTGCGCAGTTCTCATTCACCTATGACGAGATGTTTACTGCTTCCTTGGGGATTCAGTTTGTCATCTCATATGAGGAAAGCAATGAGGTCGGAACCAGTAACTGTGATGATGTGACGGTCGAACCCGACTTTAGCAACACTGCTGGGCCTCATGACGAAGTCGACGATTCTGCAAAGTCCACCTCAACCTGCGATGCTTCTGAACAGCTGATGGCATCGATTGTCACCGACAACTCTCTTTTGGAGTTCGGTTCAATCCCAGGAACGTACACCGCCAATGGAACCATGAACGAGCTCGAAAATAATGCAAAGCGAATGAGCAACATCGACCGCATGATGGGATCATATGAGGCGGGCGTGACCGTAGCAACAAATAGCAATCCATTTACTGGGGACTCTGGAGAATCGATTACCATCACATGGCGAGCATTGCTGCTCGTACCGGGCGAAATTACTGCTGTCTAATCATAGACTGAACGTCTGACCCTGTCGAGCAATGCTCCAACCCGACCCAGCGAGAAGGGTCGATGCTTCGCTTTCTGAATCGTACAATGGATTTGTGTGGTTCAGATGAATGAAATAGATTTCAGGATCGTTTTCTTGCCGCGGTCCGAGCATCTCGAGGGTTTTGCTGACTGGAGGATGGGGGACCTTGTCTTGGTTGCGCCCAGCAAGTTCGTTGATCGACCAAAAAGTACCATCAATCAAAGCAATCTCCACATCAAGTGACGCCAACCAAGAGCGTATGCTGTCGTGGTGATGGCGTGCGAGTGTCTCTTCCCATGTGTCGTGATCAGGGAGGAACAGCAAGGAGCGGTTTGGCCCACGTATCACGAAAGCGTGCATGTCTGAGAGTTCATCGCGATGGGGTACACGGATCGGTTGGGCAATCACATGTTCACTGAGTTGTATTCGATCGCCATCATGGAACACCTTTGCATCAAAGACGCCTTGCTCGACCATGAGGGCCCATTGGGGGGTTCGATCGATGAGGTGCTCCATTTCACTCGAAGTGTGGAGGTTCACGTTTCTGGCGTTCATGGTTTCACGGCCAAACAAGCCCAAACCATCGACATGGCCAAAGTGAGCGTGGGTGAGTAACACATTGTCGATCGTTGATTGGCCCCAAACCGTCAATTGCTGACCTAGAAAACGAGTCGCCTCAATCAGGTGGTTTACATTGCCATCTGTGATCCCAAGAGCCACAGGGTAGGACGCGTCTTCTGGAGCGAGTCCAACACAACAGGGGCGTGTGCAACCGGCTTGCGGTCGGCCGCCGTCTTGTGCTAAGCCAAGCAATGTCACTTCGACCATGTGACTGCCAGCAAGGGCCTCGGCATCAAATCATCCATTCACTGGACGTATGCGTTGGCTGCTTCTTGGGCGGTGGCCCCGTAAGGTGTGACACGGTACGCCATGCCGCGTCGCTTGAGGATGTCCTTCAGTGAAGCGGTGAGGTCTTCCTTCGTGATGAGTTCTCGGTCATCGGATAGCGAGGCGATGAGCGCAGACTGAACGACTTCTCGCAACCACGCACCGGTAAGACCATCGCTTGACTTAGCAAGACGTTCGATTGCCTCGCGGTTCACCGTTGGAGCGGTGTTTATTGGTTTCAAATGTTGGTGAAGGATGTGGTAGCGTTGCTCCTTATCGGGCAAGCCAACCTCGACAATGCGGTCAAATCGACCTGGTCGGTCGGCGATTGCAGGGTCGATTTTGTTCGAATGGTTGGTTGTTGCAAGGGTGATGACGCCGTGATTGGGCACAACGCCGTCCATAGACTGGAGGAATTCGCCCAAAAGTGGATGGTCGGAAGCACGCCGATCAAGAGCCCCTGCAGTATCGATGTCCTCGATGATGAGCAGGGTTGGCGATAATTTCCGAGCCAGCTCGTAGCACTTCTTGATGTCTTGACGCCCGGTGATCATCTCAGCAGAGATGAGGATGCAGGTGATGTCGGAGTGAGCGGCAAGCCACTTTGCAATCATGGTCTTCCCGGTCCCCGGAGGACCTGCCAAGATGACGCCCCGTGAGTTTGCCAGACCGAGTTCCTTCAGCTTCGGCATGGCTTTTTGGAATGTGATGATGTCCTTCCAAAGGGTTTCTTTGACCACTGGGTCCCAGGCAAGCAGAGCGTCAATGTTGGTGTCCCGTTCGACGAAGTTGTACTTCAAGTCAAAGAAGGCCTGGTTGAGTGGTCCGTTTTCGTAAAAATCCTCTTCCAATTGGTTGATGAAGTTGGTGAAGTCGTACCGTTCTGTGTTCATGCTGTGACCGGTTGGTGTATGGATGGTGATGCGGTGATCACCGTCGCCGTCAACAGAGGAAATTAGGGTGAAACGGTGCGCTGGGTCGACCTTGCTTTGGTAGAACCGTGTGCCGATGACCATGATGCGCTGACGTTGTTTACCCTGCAGTGCGATGGTATCGTACATGCATGGGCGGAGAATTCCATCTTCAATTGAAAATTCCTCACTTACCTCATATTCCGGTTCGAGGTAGCTGTCGAGGTGCATCTTCATGAGCGCCCCCAAGTGGCCTTTCCAGTAGCGTGAATCGCGTTGGGTTTTGATTGCGTTGAGGAACGTGAACATCTTTGAATCAAACATGTTTTGCCGGGTTTGCTTTGGCAGCAATGCATGTGCGGCTGCCTTCGCATCTGCATACGCCTTCATATCGATTGAAACTCGCCCCAAGGACGATTCAATCGTAAAGACGGGGTCCATTTTTTTCTCTTGCTCTTGCTTCTTTTCTTCGTCCATACGTGTCACACTTCCTTTGCTTTGCCCGACGCTTATGCCCCAATTGGGGGTTATATTCGTCGCCACAGGAATAACCTCCGAGGGTATATGAAGGCGCGAAAGGATGTGACCATCGCCCGCGAAGGAATCAAACGACAGGGGTGGCTCGATGTGTTTGAGGGGAGTTCATGGCAGGTCCATCCAAAGTTGAATTTCCAGGGCAGAAAAAGCAACGCGTCCGCATGCGCGGGACGAAGCACGCCAACGAAGCCACAGCGAATCGTATCAAGCGAGAGTTGGCACAATTGCTCGAAGATCCGGAAGAAAAACTTCCCACAATGATGTGGAAGGGTCGACTTCGTTGGGGCCGGAAAGATCCTGTGACGAAAACGCTCAACGAACTCAAAATTATCATCAAGAAAAAGAACGATGTTCGTTGGCTTGGAAAGCGAATGATGGCAAAGCGCGGCGATCCTGTTGCCAAGGCCTTTGCCGGTTCACTGCACGCCGCTCACGATGAAGATTTTACCATGGTTGGGAAGTTCAGTTCGGGTTCCTTCGGAGGAGCGTCGTTCATCCGACGTGGAGATGGTAAGCAAGGCTACCTTGCCGGTCTGCAAAACCATTCACACCTCACACTGCGCATGCTACCGTGGGAAGATCATGCCAAGCGAGGTATGTACTTCTTCACCTGGAAAGGTGGCTTTGTATGCACTGGGCCGAACCCCTCGCCTCCGGACGAATGGCTCGAAGATGTCCTCGATCGATCACGATTTGATTTCACCAAAGACGATGAAATCCCGCTCCCGGTTTGGGTCACAAACGATCTCGATCCGAACGCAGTGTTGGAATTCAATCCAAGCGGAGATGGATACGTCCGTTTCTCGTTCAAACACGGGCCTGTTGTGGCGATCGGTTTTGATGCACTTGGGGAATCTGGGAAGAAAGAAGCCTCCTTCATTCACCACCTTGCTCTTTCGATGCTCCCTCCCTTCTTGCCTTCAATCCTCACGATTGAAGCAAACTGGGCGCCAAAAGGATGGCCTGAAGGAAAGGCACTTCCCGAGGCTTCTGCAGAAGGTATCGACAAGGTCATCGATGCATGGCAAGGCCTCACAATGAATGAAGGGTTGATTGCCATGGCAGTTCAACGGGCTGTTATTGACGCTATTGACGAAGGATTGGTCCTCGGAGATATGTGGATTGAAGGCAACGATCTCGACACTATCGAACAGGGTCTTGCCGACCATGCTGGGTCAATCGATGAACGCCATCTTACCGCCCACATGCTCCTTGCTTCAATGAGCGAAGGCCCGACTGATGAAGTTGGAATGAGAATCAATCCAAGAGGCGATATCGCTGACCGCAAGGGTCAGGCGTTAGAAATTATGACTGGTACAAGCTGTGGAAATATTCTCGGCACACTTTGGGAAAAATGGGGCATGGCGGGCCTGGCTGGACTCGGGATTGAAGGCGAAGAGGCTGAAGAAATCTGGAAGAAGCAGAACAAGAAACCCCAGCCTTTCGGCACCTTCCTCAAAGGCCTTGATTCTGCGCGAAGTCAAGCGCGCCGCGTGGCTCGATTCCCGACTCGGAGTGGAGAGTTTAGTGGCGCCGCAGGTACAATTCACGACCTTGTTCTCCAAGGTCTGCTCGATGGAATCGGAAAAGCTGAGCGTGTGGCAACGTCTCGTCATGCATCGATCGATGAAGCAGCCGCCTCATGGGCGTGGTTGCTTGCTGCAGGTCGCTCGGCCGGGCAAGATTGGCACTTTGAATCCAATGCAAGGGATCGTGCCGGGGCTTGGCTCGCCGCAACGAAAACCTTGCTTGCCGCAGGCGAATCCTTGCTTGCTACTGAGCCTGATGAAGTCGATGGATTAAGAATTGAATGGCAAAGTGCCTTCGACGCATTGAAGGTCGTCACAGGCGAATCCATCTGATTGGCCTCAATGAGGCAACAGAATCCAAATCGCCACACCGACGAGTGAGGCGCCCAAAGCTATGTTCAGTCGCTTTGCATTCTGTTGGGAACTGAACGAGCGTCGCAAGGCAACGCCGAATCCGGCCCAAACCAGGACTGCTGGGTATCCAGCGAAGGCATTGAGTGCCACAAGCGCCACTTTCGCAGTAATTCCTTGGCCAAACAGAGTCCCCCATGTGGCCATGATGGCGAGGAAATGAATCCATGCCTTACCGTTGACAAATTGCAACATGGCACCGGTAAGAAATCCTAATTGATCCGTGCTCTGTGCTTCCTCAAGTGGTTTCGTTTCCGATTTCGCAATTACATAACCAAGGTAAGCGATGTAAGCGGCCCCCGCATAGGTTAAGAGATTGAAGAAGCCTTGATTGGATTCGATGGCGGTGATAGCGACGCCCACGATCACGCCAAGAACCGACCATCCAGTGAGCATGCCAAGCGTGAGAGGGATGGTTGAGCGGAAGCCGTGCTGGGCACCATGTGCAGCGCAGAGCATGTTGTTAGGCCCTGGCGTGAAACACATTGGTATGATGAAGACGAGCAACGCAATCAGCGCACTGGTGTCCATTTTTCATACCTCGATTGGAGCGATTCAGACGTTCGCAAATCCACGCTCGATATCTGCCCACAGATCTTCGACGTCTTCGATTCCAATGCTCATTCGCACATAGCCGGGTACCAAGCCTGCTGCATGCCGAACATCTTCTGGGATCATCATGTGGCTGGAATTGAAGGGGCACTCGACCAGTGATTCAACGCCACCAAGGCTTGTTGCTTCGTAGATCATTGTCAGGCCTCGCATGAATTTTAGAGCCGCTTCATCGCCGCCTTTAACGACAAATCCGATCATGCCTGTACCCTTAGGCATCACGCGCTGAGCGACTTCGTAATCATCATGGGAAGGGAGAGCCGGGTGGTTCACTCGCTCGATCATCGGGTGCGCTTCAAATCGTTGCGCAAGGGTGAATGCGTTGGAGCAAATCGTTGGCATGCGGACGTGAAGTGTCCTCATACCACGTTCCAAAAGATAGCTACTATGTGGGTCTGGCGAGCCGCCGAAGTGCACTTTGCGTGGGAAAATTTGAGCGATTAATTCCTTCGATCCAATAACAGCTCCACCGATGATGTCTGAATGGCCACCAAGATATTTGGTGGTTGAATGAATTACCAAGTCAACGCCCATGGACAACGGTTGGCATGCCCATGGTGAGGCGAAGGTGTTGTCAATGATGCACAACAAATTATGTCGCTTTGCGACGTCGACCATTGCGGGAATGTCACAGACTTTCAACACTGGGTTGGTCAGTGTTTCGATGTAGATGAGTTTGGTGTTGGGTTGTATGGCTGCTTCGTAGGCTGCTGGATCTCGCATATCTGCCATGGTTGTTTCAATGCCAAAACGAGGGAGTTCTTCGGTCAAGAGACCGTACGTGCCGCCATAAACGTCGGTGGAGGCGACAACGTGGTCGCCAGAGCTGAGGAGGGACATCAGGGTGGTAGAAATTGCTGCCATTCCAGAAGCAAATGTTTCAGCGTCTTCTCCGCCTTCCATAGCGGTGAGTTTCTGAGCCGCTGCATCCGAGTTCACGGTTGAAAGGCGAGCGTAGAGAAGGGTGTGTTGTGCGCCTGCAGCCCATCCAGCATAGCGTTCATCTGTGAGTTTGTACGTCGAAGATTGAAAAATTGGTGTGTTCACGGCATTCCCAATATGGTTGGTTCCGCTGTGAACTGCTTTGCTTCCAAAACCTTGGAAGTCGGTTGATTTTTTATCGCCCATCTTCATCCCTCATGCTTGTCGAAACTGTGGCCATCATTTACTCTTCCGAATCAGCATGTGTAAACAATTCGACAACAATGTTGCCCAAGAAGAGTGCGCCACCTCCAATTAGAATCCATGTGCTCCAGTCCACAAGGCCAAGCCCGAGGCCGTATGTCGTTGCCCATACCGGTTCAAGGGCATAGATGATGGCTGCTTGAATTGGATGCAAATAGCGTTGGTACATGTTGAGCAAGAGTAAGCAGAAGAACGACCCCCCAATACCTAGGCATAGCACTGGAATAAATACGCCATCAGCAAAGATGAATCGCCATTCTTCGATGCTCCGTCCACCTCCAAGCAGCAAGACCATGGCCACAGCCCCAAGAGCGACGACTGCGAACGAGGTTTGCGTTACACCAACCGGGTCCATCACTTGAGTGATCCTCTGGGTGTAGATGATGTGCAGTGCAAAAAACACGGCGCAAACCACCGTCATTACCTCGCCAAAGCCCCACGTCAAGTGTGGAGGGCCTTGTATGAATCCGGCACCGAATGTTGCGAGCAATACGCCGAACATCAGCACGCGAGAAGGCTGCGATTTGGTCATGAGAATCGTAATCAGTGCGGTAAACACCACGTAAAGCGATGTGAGGAACGCGGAAACAGCTGGGTTAATTTCGTCAAGTCCAATCATTTGAGTGACGAAGCCAACAAGCATGACGCCGCCAAGCAAAGCGCCGCCTTTCCATTGTTCTTTGTCTCGCAACGCAGCCCTTGCTTTGGGAAAGAAAATCACCATGACAAGTGCTGCAATCGCAAACCGAGCAGCAACAAGAACGCCAACAACTCTGTTGCTCCCGTACGCCTCGATCTCTGGCTGGAGTTCGTTGAGCGCCTGCTTCATCCAAATGAACGTCGCACCCCAAACTGATGTAACGACCAAAAGCGCTCCGATGGCTCTTTTTCGTTGATGTGGAGCAAACGGCGTCATTGCTAACTGAGCGTCATGCCCGACAGCCGACTCCGTCATGGGTGCGCCTCGATGGTTCGACTCATGAGGGTGACGCTTCAGACAGGGTCTTTTCAGCAACCACAACGCGAACACTCAAGGAGTGAATGAGGTGTGTGGCAGTCATGACCAAGGATGCTGGTGCTGCCGAGCGTATCTGGGAGCACCCAATCGAAACCGGTGATGCTCCGAAAAATGGTGAGACGTTTGACGCCATCGTTGTGGGTGGAGGCCCTGGTGGTTCGTCCGCAGCAGGCTATTTGGCAATGGCTGGAAAGAAAGTGCTGCTCATCGAAAAAGATGTGTGGCCACGCGACAAAGTCTGTGGCGACGCTGTTGGAGGTAAGTCCCTAAGTCACGTCTCAACGCTTGGAGTAAAGGCAGACTTAGAGTCGACGCCGCATTTCCGTGTGACAGGTATTTTGTTTTCATCACCAAAGGGCAACAAGGTTCGCGTTCCACTTCCAGAAGAAGATGTTGCGAAGCTTGAGGCGGGCTATTCGCTTCCGCGCGCTCAGTTCGACGCACTGCTCTTCAAGCGGTGCCAAAGCATGGTCAGAGAAGCCGGTGGGTCTGTGATTCAAGGTGGGGAAGTTCGAACCGTGCTTTTCGATGATGGTAACGGAGGCGGGGACCCTGGAGAAGGCAGCGGCGATGCGCGGCATGCTGCTGGCGTCATTGTCCGAATCGGTGGCAGGAAAGGAGAGGAATTCACTTTCCACACCCGTGAATTAGTCGGTGCTGCAGGGTATCGATGCCCCGTAGCAAAATCTGTCGTCGAGTCAAGTTACAATGAAGAAATGATGGACAGAGACCACTATTGTGGTGGCTACAGAGAATATTGGCGCAACGTCAAGGGCTGTGAAGCTGCGAGTGGAGACATCGAGATCCACTTTGTCGATACGGTGATTCCGGGCTACTTCTGGCTCTTCCCTGTGTCCGACAATGTCGTGAACGTTGGCATTGGCATGGTGATGGGTCTGCTTGACAAACAGAAGAAGAAGTTGAAAGCCCTTCAAGCCGATGTCATCGCTAATCATCCAATGTTCAAAGATCGCTTTGCTGAGGCAGAGATGGTGGCGGGTTCGGCGAAAGGTTGGCAACTACCATTTGGCTCTCCCCGAAAGAAATCCAAGATGCATCCGCGCCGTTCGAGCATGAATGGGGTCCGGTTGGTCGGCGACGCTGCCTCCCTCGTGGATCCATTCTCAGGTGAAGGCGTTGGAAACGCACTCGTCACGGGAGAAATAGCTGCAAATCACATTTTGGGCGGAAAAACGCCCATCGAATATCAAGAGGAAGTTTGGAAGGTCCTCGGCCCCGAACTCATCAATTCCTATCGGATGCAAAAGTTGAGCCGCCGTTCATGGTTGCTCAATTGGTTTGTCGGAAAGGCGGAAAAGAAACCTGCTTTACAAGAAATGATGACGGAAATGATTGCAAGTAAAGAGGCGCAAGAAAACCTTCATTCGCCTTGGTTCATGATGAAGACATTGCTCTTTTGAGGTGCGGGTATGGATGCGAAACTTGACGGTGTTGAAGCGGTCTTTCTCGACCTCGACGGTACGATCTACCTTGGTGGCGCACTGATTCCTGGAGCAATAGAATTCCTCGACCGATGCGGCGAGCAGGGGGTCGCGCGGTACTTCCTTTCAAACAACTCAAGCCGTTCGGTCTCGCAGTACCTGAAGAAATTGGAAGGGTTTGGAATTCCTGCAGTCGAAGAAGACGTGCTACTTTCAACGCATGACCTCTTGGCGTGGCTCAAAAAAGAAGCCATCACTGAAACTTGGCTCATTGGAACCGAGGGCATGCGAGAAATGATGGAAGAAGTTGGTATTGCTACTCGTTCCACCTCGCCACAGTACGTCGTACTTGGTTACGATACCGAAATCGATTATGAGAAAATTGCAACCGGTAGCATTCACTTGCACGCCGGTGTCCCTCTCGTAGCAAGCCATCCTGACATGGTGTGCCCATCGCCAGATGGGGGTCTGCCCGATGTTGGCGCTTACCTTGCCATGCTCAAAGTCACAACAGGCGTCGATCCCGTTCACATCACTGGGAAACCAAACGCTGGAATGATTTTGCATAAGATTGAGGCACTGGGCCTTGATCCTGCAAAGTGTGCCATGGTTGGTGACCGATTGTACACCGACATCGCAATGGCGACCCGCGCCGGCTGTGTTGGTGTCCTCGTGTTGTCTGGAGAAGCGACCATGGCAGATGTGGAAGCCCTTCCAACTGGGGCTGAACAACGACCCACCATTATTGTCGAGAGCGTGGATAACCTCCTGCGGTGAGTGTACTATGTCATTCAGCATTCGGTGGAAATGGTGGCGGGCGCGACGGATGTCGTTTCCTCACGATGAAATTCACAGAGCTGGAGATCTTGCAGAGACACGCTTAGCAAAACTCTCTCGGGCTGCTGGGCGAAGGAACGGTTGGAAAATTTACGAATCGGTCCGGATTCCTGACCCCGATGGTGGGCGACGGGAAATCGACATGGTCATCATAGGCGGGAACACGATGCTTGTGGTCGAGCAGAAGCATTGGGCTGGTTCGTTTGTGATTACAAAGGAGCACCATTTCGTTCAAAATAGGAACAATGGATCACAGCACAACCACGACGGTGTGGCCGATCGAATTGCTCGGAAGGCGGACCTTCTGGCTGCCTTGCACAACAAACGGCTCGGTCTTACGGGAGATGATGAACTTGACTTCCGGGTCATCGTAGCCATGACCCACCAACGTCTTGAATGGCCAAAAATTCCGGGTGACTTGAAAGCTGAAATGGTGAATGAAGCCGGATTTATCAAACTGCTCGAGACAACGCGGCCAGGAGAACTGAACCAAGACCTCGTTGAAACGCTTGAGGGATTCAACACATGGGACGAGGTTCATCTCAACGGCGGGTTATTGCTGAAGGGTGATGTCTTTGGTCTTGGTCTTGGCAAGGATGTTGACGAATGGTTCGCCGCACGGACATCGGATGTCAATGCAAACCTCACACAACGCCGTTCATTGTTCTCATTGTTCTCGAACAACCCCACAGAAGTTCACCTCAGCCGGGGTTCGAAGAACATCGAGGCGAAGGTCCCATTCGGACTCACCGTCAACATGCACGTTGTTGGAGAAAAACGGAGCCGCGAAGTGGATTGGGCCAATATTGAACGTATTTTTGTTTCAAAGCCACCTGCAGAATGGGCTGCTCACGAGACGTCAAACAAAGAAAAAGCCTCATGAGGGTTGGTCCGACGCTGCTGGTTCATGGCAGCCATGTGGATTGAAGCAATCGGACTTCTTGCTGGCGTGATTGGCATTTTTGCTTGGATTCCGCAGATCATTGAAGTATGGGTCCACAAGCGCCATGAGGGGCTCTCGTTGACTTCATTTGGCGTGGTTTCATTTGCGCTTCTTCTTTGGCTCGTGTACGGTGTTTTGGTGGATTCAATTGCGATGATTCTTGCAAACATCATGACTTTGAGCGTGATTGGCGCCATCATCGTTGGGGCTCGAAGGGCTCGAAATTCACATCAAATATCAGACGGGTCGGCGGAATCGTCAAATTAGTATCTCGTGAACAGAAGGCATGGGCGACAATTTCTGGGACACGGTTTCCGACAAGAAAGAGGAGGGTACCCCCGCTCCTGACTCGCTAAACCCAGGAGTTCCAGAACGAGATTCACCACAAAAAATTGACCAATTACCGGCGGCATCTGCATCCGAGAATCTGCCGTCACAGGAAATGAAAGAAGGCTCGCAGTGGTCTGAATTGGAGAAGGAAGAAGTTGAGCCCTCATGGGGGGGTCAACACGATTCAGTACGGGACGACGTAGAAATAAGTTCAGAGGTATGGAAAAGCATCGGCCTGTCCCTTGCCTTCACAGCGGTCCTTATTGCAGGTATTTTTTTCGTGACCCTCCTTGTTTCAGGAACGCTCGAAGACCACTCGATGAAAGACATGCCTCAGGTCGAAGCAACGCTTCTCGAAATGAATTCCTATACTGAAACATCATGCAGCGATGATGGTGGCTGCACAGATACGTTGTATGTCGAGGCGTTGTTAGTCCTGCACTGCGCAAATGAAGAAGGTGATACGTGGGCTTGTGGGCCAGAAAAATCCGAGGCCTCATTTCCATTCTACTTTAGGTACGACTCTGGCTTCTTTGAACCGGTTCCCGCCGAGCACATGGACCAATCGGAATACCAAGAAACGCACACGGTCGCCTACGACCCCATGGACCCTACAAGAGTCGATTTGCAACCTGGCTTCCAATTCAATTTCGAATGGGCCATACCTGTGTTCATGGTGTTAGTTGCCAGCTTTGTCGTTGGCCGCGCCTTATATCGAAGTGATAGCAGCCTCAAAGACGGCTACAGCAATCTCTTCAAACTGGCCACCGGTAAGATCGGAATCTGATGTTAGCAATTGGAATCAGTACGCCGATTTCGTGGTTTCGATGATGACAGCCCCAATCTTGTATGGGTCGCCATTCGATGCTGGCCGTCGGTCTTCAAGTCGACCAATCCAACCATCTTCGCGAACTGTGATTGGAATTCGAATCGAAGCACCTCGATCTGAAACACCGTAGCTGAATTGGTCGATGGATTGCGTTTCGTGGAGGCCCGTCAAACGAAGCTCGTTGTGTGCCCCATAGACGGCCATGTGCTTCTCGATGTTGCGACCAAATGCCTCACAAATCTTGTCGAATGTTTCCTTCTTTCCGCTTGTTCGCATGGCGTGATCTGAGAAGTTAGCATGCATTCCAGAACCGTTCCAGTCGCCTTGAACCGGTTTCGGATGGTATTCAATGTAGTACCCATAGTTCTCTGTCAGTCGATCGAGGAGGTAGCGGGCGATCCATAGTTCGTCACCAGCGCGTTTCGCACCTTTTGCGAAAACTTGGAATTCCCATTGGCCGCAGGCCACTTCTTGATTGATTCCTTCAAAATTGATTCCTGCCTCGAGGCAAAGATCTGCGTGCTCTTCGACAAGCGAACGGCCGTGAGTGTTTCTTCCACCGACGGAGCAGTAGTAGAGTCCTTGAGGTCCTGGATAACCACCAACCGGGAAACCGAGGGGAAGTTGGGTGTCAACGTCCATGATGAAATATTCCTGCTCGTAACCGAACCAAAAGTCATCGTCATCATCGTCAATGGTCGCCCGACCGTTGCTTGGGTGAGGGGTTCCATCTGCGTTGAGAACTTCGCACATCACGAGGTAGCCATTGATTCGTTGTGGATCTGGGAAAATGGCTACCGGCTTGAGGAGGCAGTCAGAAGAGCCACCTTCGGCTTGTCGGGTCGAAGACCCGTCGAACATCCATTCAGGGCAGTCTTCTAGGTCGCCCGAGAAATCTGATCTCACCATTGTCTTGCTTCGCATGTTTTGTGTTGGTTCATAGCCGTCGAGCCAGATGTATTCCAATTTCGCTTTATCCATCATAGGTAACAGTCCTCTCCTTGGCGAGGCGGTATATCAAACATACGCTCACTTTTAGGTAGTTTTATTGCAAGTTATGAGCATAATAATGTATTTATTTTGTTCAATTGATTCTCTTTGGCTCGGTTGTACGCGTCGAGTTTTGTTCGTATGTTCTCTTGGGAAGATTGGTATTGTTCATTTGAACAAGACAAAACAAGATTCCTGATTTGGAGATTTTAGAGTCCGCCGACCGGTGGAATCATGCCCCCTATCGGCATGGACAGAATCATGGAGATTCCGAGCGGGGGGTACTTGCGTCAGTGGCGTAAAACACTCGGATTGACTCAAGCCCAGCTTGCTGCTGAAAGCGGTTTGACTCAATCGGTCATCGCCAAAGTGGAACGGGAAAACGTTGATCCAAGGGCTTCTACGTTGCGCAAAATGGTCGCTGCATTGCTTCGCTCTGAAGCACCAGATAAGCCGCACACCGTTGGTGATATCATGATCGAAGAGGTCGCCGTTCTCGCACCCGAAGATACCGTGCAATCGGCCATCGAGCGAATGGTTCGCGAAGGCATCAGCCAACTGCCAGTCGTTGCCACAAATGGAGCCATCATGGGCCTTGTCTCCGAGACGAGTTTGTTGAGGACTGATGTGGAACGGGATGCTCCGGTTCAATCCGTAATGCAAATGAATTTCGAAGTTGTCAATGTGGGGGTTTCAATCGCTGAGGGGCGGCGCCTCCTCGTGGAGCGGGAAGTGTTGTTGATTACAGATTCAGGCGTACTATGTGGGCTTGTTAGCCGCATTGATATGGTTCGCGCCTTAAGCAAGGACCAGTGAACCTCACTGGTTGTTGGCAGCATCTTCACCTTGCGGGGTGATGAGGACATTGCTTCCATCTCGCATGATGTGTGGAATGGAAAGGGTCCCGCCGTTGACGGTGATTGGACAGGAGATTCCGCAGGCGGGAGCAAGGTAATCTTCGCCAGTCTCGGTTAACACAAGCCTGACGCCGTGGCCAGCCGGCAGGATTGCGTCGATCGCTTGGAATTCCATCAACATCGTGAGTGATTGACCTGGGAGCACTGTAGTCGGATCCGAGCCGCCTTGGTGGTAACGGATGTCCATCGTGGCGTGGCCAAGGCGAAGCCCTGTTTCGGCGTCTTGTAATTCTGCGAAGATTTGGCCGCCGTCCATGGCTGCTTGAACTTCGAGATGAAGGGTTGCGAGGCCAGAAATCAACACGTCGGCCGATGCATCGAGTGCTTCACATTCGAATGTCACCGATGCCAATGTCGCTCCGCCACCTGAAACGCCTTGCACGCTGTTGCCGTTTTTCATGCAACCATCAAGAGCGACCATGTTCCATTCACGGTCTTCGGGCGGCCAGGTCGGCTCAATACGCCACTCGCCATCATTGCGCTGTATTTGTGCGTGAAGTGCAGGCTTCTCGCCGACCCCCTTGAGGTAATACTCAAACCATTCAAACAAGTCTTGGCCCCAATCCCAGCGGGTCATGTTTTGGATTGCTTCGCCGCCATAACCGGAATCCTGTGCATTGTGTTTCGACCATTGGTCTGGGTAATTATGCTCCCATTGTCCGAGCATCCCCCTCACATCGAAACCTGCGTCGACGAACATCTGGTACCATGGGAAAACTTGGTGCGGGTCTACGTTCCAATCTTGCATGCCTTGAACCCAATACACGCTTCCTTTGTAATTGGTCAGCGCTTTGGAAATGTGTTCTCGCTCCTCGTAATAATTCGCCATATATGGGTCAAGTTCACCCATTCCGTACGTCACAGGACCTGCGAACAGGCCTTCGATGATGTCTGGGCAGATGTTGTCCATGTCTTCGGCATTGTAGTCCACAGTGCTGCCGAAATAATTCATGTGCATGACTTGGCTTCGAGCTTCTGCGCTTCCGTTCTTGTAGAGAAGAGGGTGGAGGCCTGTGGTGCCAGAAATGGGCACGATCGTTGCTAAGTGTTCGCTGCCATGGACCGCTGCTTCCCACTGTGTTGCGCCTTCGTATGATTTCCCATACAAGCCAACTTTGCCGTTCGACCAGTTCTGCTTCCCAAGCCATTCGACTGCTTGGTGGATACCCCAGCCCTCGCCTTCGCCTCGGTAGTCAAAACAGCCTGAGGATTCTTCTGTTCCGAACACAGACACCTGAGCAAATGCATACCCGTGGGGGATGTAGTTGTCGTAAATGAATTCGCCTCGGCCAGCCCCAACCACGTTTGTTGCGCCTGATTCGTCGCCGGGTTGACCAAAGGAGAAGTATGGGCTCACAACGGCAATTACCGGTACTTGCTCCCCAATTTCAGTGTTGGATGGTAGCCAGTAAGAAAGGTGGACGTTGGAGGTAGCTGGTCCTGTCTCCCATACGGCAGATGTGTCAACTTCGAAGGTTGCCTCTTGGACTTCAAGCGCCGTGTAAGGTCCGGGTTCCAAGACATAGGAATAGCTGTCAGTCCAGTTCCAATCCAATTGATGGCGATCCCACACCTCTGGATACATTGACTCGCCCTCAATTGTATCGCCACCAGTCGACGAAGCCCCCAAACAACCCGAAAGCGGGCCGAGGAGAACCAAGAGAACAAGCAACCAAGCAGAGCGCATTGTGTCTGCCATTCTGTCAGCCGTCATGAATGTGATGTTATGCTGTAACATCAAAAGTCACGCCCTCATCGGCCATTCATGGTGGTTCTTGTCACAGGTGCTGCGGGCTTCATCGGTTCGCATGTTGTTGAGCGACTTCTGCTCCAAGGCCATCAGGTTCGTGGGACGGCACGCGACATCGAATCGGCTTCGTTTTTGAAAGAGTTCCCGGTTGGGAAAGGATCTTCGCTTGAACTCGTCAAGATGGACTTGCTTGATGCAAGGAGTGTTGACGCCGCCGTGGCTGGGTGTACTGAAGTCATTCATTGCGCTGCTGTGCTGATGGTTGGCATCAACGAAGTGCAGAGTGATTTGATCGATCCTTCGGTTCAAGGAACCATGAATGTATGTAAGGCGATTGAAAAATCTGGCACGGTGCGTACGATTGTTCACACTTCCTCAGTTGCTGCCATACGCAGTTCATTCTACACAAACGGTCATGTGTTCACTGCGGATGATTGGTGTGAGGATGCTTCGGCTCAAATCAATCCTTACGGTTTTGCAAAGGCCGAAGGTGAGCGTGTCGTGAGGCGCTTTGTCGAAGCCATGAACGAAGAGGTGCGCCCGAGGCTGATGACCATCCATCCATCCCTTGTTTTTGGTCCAATTCATCACAAGCGCCACCTCAACGGGTCAATGGCCTACATGAAGCATTTCAAAGGAAAATTGCCGTTCGTCCTCAATTCACACCTGAATTTCGTAGATGTCAGAGACGTGGCTGACGCCCACATCGCTGCGCTCACGAAGGGATCGAATGGAAAGCGAATCGTTGTCCATACCAAAGGCATGTGGATGAAAGAAATCGGAATTGAATTACGGAAATTGCGTCCAAAAACCGCCTATCCTACGAAGGTCTTACCAAAATGGCTTACAGTGGTCATGGCAATGTTCCATCCGAAATTAACCGTCAAGGCAGTCAAACCAAGCCTCGGCCGACATGTTGGGTATGATGTTGGCACAAGTTTTGCTGATCTCGGCATGACGCCTACGCCTGTTCAGGATACATTCCTCGATGGTTTGGACTCGATTTGAGGCGGTTAGCAGCGTTGCATCGCGGCCGCAAGATATGAGGGGCTGGTGCCCCTCGGTTGAAGCATGCAGGCCGAGGAAGTTTGGGGTCAACGTTGGACAATGAACACCTTGCCAATGGCAAGAGCCTACATGGAAGTTGCTTGCCGGAAGCAAAGCCTGGTTTGCCTCGCTGCAGACCGTTCAACGATGGCTGGCTTGTTTGATTTGATCGAAACGGTCGGCTCTTCGATTGCGGCGCTTAAGACGCACGTCGATTTGGTTGATGACTGGACACCTGAGGCTTGGTCCGAGTTCTGTGCAGCTGCAAAAGAAGCCGATTTGCTGATTTTTGAAGATCGGAAATTTGCCGACATTGGTGGCATCAGCCGCAAACAAATGGCGGGCGTGTACAACATTCGCGGGTGGTCTGATTTGGTAACCGCCCACTTAATTTCTGGACCAGATATTGTTGATGGGTTGCAAGCTGCTTGGTCAGATGTCGGACGAGAGGGTGGCGTTTTGTTACTTGCCCAAATGTCCAGCCGAGGCAACCTCTTGGAGCCGGCGTACACTGCTAAAGTGGTCGAAAAAGGCAAAGCTCACTCCGGTGTGTTTGGATTCATTGGGAATGGCTCGAGACCTGAGGAATTGGTTCTTTTACGCACCGCTGTTGGCGACGGAAAAATGATCTGGACCCCGGGCGTGAACCTTGCTGTTGGCGATGGGGAAATGGGGCAAAGGTACGGCCACCCTCGTGATGCTGTGCTCGCAGGTTCGGATTGTGTGATTGTCGGATCTGGTATCCACAAGGCAGACAACCCTGGCGAGCAGGCGGCAGCTTATGCAAAGGCGTCTTGGGATGCTTTGTGCGATCGTTGAACACTATGTTCTTGTGTGGACAGTGTGTCCTCTCACCATGCTCACCTTCATTGGCTGGTTGCTTGCGTTCGTCGTGACGCTCGTTCCAGCGTACATGATTTGGTCGTACACAAAAAAAGCGACGGAACTTGATGAGCGCATCGAAGCGTGCGACCCAACGCTTCTCACTGATGATGGACTCAATGTCTCTCGGTTGATGGCGGTTCCACAGGGCACACAGTACCTAGAAAACGCACAAATCATTCTTCCAACATCAATTCCGATGCCGGTTCAAAGCCCTTATCCGCCTCAGACAGGAGAGCCGTACTCTGACCAATAGAAGACCGCCCCTGCAATCAATACAACAAGCAGCACCCACTTCGCCGAGCCTTTGCGCTTGGGTGAAGGAGTGTCTTGAGGTGTGATTGCAACAGTCAGTTCCGATGTGGGCTCAACTGGTTCAGATGGCACGATTGCTTCCAGAGGAGCGGGCATTGGAAGTGGAAGCGCTGGCATACCTGGCAACGGTGGAAGAGGCATCAGCCCTTCATCCGGCTCTGGTTTGATTCGGTCTTCTGGGTAGAGTTCGTCGAGATCTTCAAGCCCGGGCGCCTCTGGGATCGGACCCAACACTTGTTCCCAGACCTCGTCAAGCGCTGCTGATGAAATCGGCTTTTCGAGCCAAGCAACGGCCCCCGCAGAATGAGATGCGTCTCGTGCGAGTGAGGCGAGACGTCGAGGCGTGACAAACACAATTCGGCCTTCGCCGCCATGTTCCCTCATCTCCAAAGCAGCAAGATGCCCGTCGAGAGAGGGGATGTCAAGTGCGATGACGACCAATTCTGGGTCGAGGCGGATGTATTCGTCAACGGCTTTGTCGCCATCTTCGCAGACAACAACGTGGAATTCTTTGACGCGGAAGACTTCAGTGAGCCTTCGCGTCGACATTGGGTTGTTGTCCACAACGAGCACTGTTGGTGCTGAATCTTCGTCTGCCGCCGTGACATACGCCATGTGAATCATCCCCCTGACTTCGCCCTTGCACATCAATCATGCGCACCATGGGATTCATTCTTCGCTGTCTTCGGCGGTCGAGAGGTCTTCCACTGGCCCAGATTGTGGATTTGCGAATGTTTCTCGAACCGTTTCGGATTCTGCGACCGCATCCTCCATTGCTCTGCGCCTGCTTGGGGCTTTCAGGAATTGCAACTGCAACTCGCTGACAATACCGCGGAACATGCGTTCTTCTTGTTCGCTGATGTTGCCCTTCGATTTGCTCTGCAACACACGAAGCATGTCGATACCAGCCTTTGCTTCACCGAGATTGAAAATGATGTTTCCTTCATTGTCAGGAATCATACCCATGTGAAGCAGCGATGAACGCTGGAACATGTGAATCAGTTGAAAGAATTGCTCGGTTTCTTCGTCCTTGAATGTGCCCGACATGGAAACAGCGAGGGGGTTAACCCCTATCGCTTCATCGCCGTATCTCAATCAAACATTTGTTCGAGTAACCAGTCAGGATCGAATTGTTTCAGGTCGTCATAACCTTGGCCGACGCCTGCAAACACGATTGGTCGCCCCGTGGCGAAGGCAATCGAAAGACCAGCTCCACCCTTCGCATCGGTGTCGACCTTTGTGAGAACCGCTCCGTCAAATTTCATGATCTCTTGGAACATTCTTGCCTGTTCTACCGCATCGTTTCCAGCAAGTGAGTCGCCGACAAAGAGCGTGAGGTGGGGGTTCGCAACCCTCCGAACCTTGTTGAGTTCATTCATCAAATTGACCTTGTTTTGCATTCGCCCAGCCGTGTCGACGAGCACAACATCAACGCCTTTGGCGCGGGCAGATTCTATTGCGTCTCGTGCGATTGCAGCCGTATCGCCACCTCGCTGACTTGAGACGCAGCGGATGCCAAGATTTTCGCAATGAGATTCCAATTGTTGAATTGCCCCTGCTCTGAACGTGTCCCCTGCCGCAGCAATGACGCTTCTTCCACTGCCAAGCAGCCTGTGAGCAATCTTTGCCGCAGTGGTTGTTTTTCCGGTCCCGTTAACGCCTACGAGCATGACAACAACGGGGGTGTCGCCGGCTTCGACGAAGCCGTTGACGGTCGCATCGAAGTCCCAGTATCCTGCGGCAAGGAGGGACCTGAGGGCTCGCTTCAATGCCGCTTCAAGCACTTTTGCGAGGTCTGCTCCTTTTCGTAGCCGTGAGCCTACGAGGCTACGGCGAAGCGCGTCGATGATGGCGGTCACCGCATCGCTGGAGATATCGGATTCAAGAAGAACCCATTCTAATTCTTCGAGCAAGGCATCGAGTGCCCCGCCTGCTTTGATGATGCGGCCGCCGTCTTGGACCACACCGCCACCAAGATCGACTTCGACCTTTGTGCCGGCTTCGGTTTCGACTTCAGCTGTTTTGACGGACCCTTTCGGTGCTGATGAAACGCTGACAAGTTGTCGGCCAGTTGTCGTTCGCATCATCGAAAGATCGACTTTGGAACCTTTTGGGCGAGCGACTTCAACAGCCCCTCGCTTTTTCATCTCTTTTTTCAATTGCTTTTCGCGCTTTGCGTCGGCTTTTTTTGCCTTCTCGACGAGTTTTCGTTCCCGGCGAGATAGATCTTGTGGAAGAGCTATTTCCTCTTCCTCTTCCCACTCATCCCAGTCATCTGATGCCTGGGGTTCGACAGGTTCGATTGTATCGAGGTCTTCCCACTCCTCCTCTTGGGGCGCCATTTCTGGCACGGATTGTGTTTGAATAATCGTGGTTGATTCGATTGATGCTTGTTCTGCGGATGCGAGCGCTGCGAGTGCTTCATCAGAACCTACGTCTGCAGAAAGTGCATCGGCGTCGGTTTGTTCAGCAACTTCGTGAACACGTTTACGGAACCGGTCAAACAAGCCCATGTGTACACCTCAGTCATCCAGCGTGAGTTCTTTGCCCCTGCGTCCCTTTCGACGCGGTTGGCGTTTAGGCGCATCTGGTTGAGATTGGGCCTCCGATTGAACTGGTTCGGCAGGAGCGGGGGGGGTGGGCGTGGGTTGTGGCTGGGTGGCTGTCATTTGGCTTGCTGCTTCGTTGAACGCCTCTGCAAGGCCCGTGATCTTCACTTCGAGGGAAGCAGATTGTTCTGTCAACTCCTCTTGGAGAAGTCGAATACCATCAAGTCGTTCAATGGTGATTGTTTCCGCCTCATTCCATGGTTTTTCTCCGAATACACCGCTGCCAAGGTCGACCAATGCGGTGCCTTGTTCTGCACTTTCGTGGATGAACTTCAGCGTAACACCTGAACCAATCGTAAGGCGAGCGCTTGTCGAGCCTTTTTCCGCACCCTTTTGTAAATGCGCGAGAATGGTGGATGTGGTTTGGTGTTCTTCGATGACCTTTGCGACGCGGTCAATCTGTTTGTGGAGGTCGTCAAGTTGCTTTCTGTGGGCGTCGATGGTTCGAGCCATGCGTTGCAATTCTGTTCGGTCGACCATGGGGCTCACACCTCCGACAACGGGGTCATAGAAGAATCCGGCGTTGCCGGATCCACTCACTCTTCCTCTGCCACTGGGGTGATTGATCCGCCTGCTGCGGCGATTTCCTCACGGAAGTGGTGGGTGACTCGAGGTTCGGTGGAAGTGCGTGGGTCGATTTCACTCACGGAGTTGATATCGATCGAGCGGCGGTTGGCCTTGTGCCTCGAGCCCATAATGGAATAAGTTCGGTGTTCTGCATCTGCCTTGCTGGTTGCAGGAAGGTCGATGGAAAATTCTTGACGTACGCTGCCGAAGGGAGCGATTCCTACTACACGGTAAGCCTTCATCGAGTTGGGCGACTCGCAAACCCGACTTAAACGCGCTGGCGCGACTTCTCAGCGCAAAACAAGCGCGAGATTGACAAAGTTTGACGCTCCAACACGATTTATGCGGCGGGCTATTGTGATGGTATTGCTGCTTTTCTTGCCGGCAGCAAACGCTTACGTCGCCCCAGAAGATTTGCCCGATGAACCCTCTATGGAGTTCGCCGGAGAGGTTTTACTCACCCTCCATGAAGGTGTTTGGACCCATGAGGCATGGTCGTCGCTTCATGAAAATGGCGTTCACCCACTACGAGTTGTGTCACCAACTGAATTGGTTGGTTGGCACGATGGTTGGATAAAATCACCATCTTACACCGTTTCACCTTCTCCAGAAGCGGTTTGGAAAACGGGGCTTGATGGTCGAAGCCCTGTTGTTGGTGACTTCGTTCGATTGTTGCTTGAGCCACGACTCCCGGACAGTGCTTACGACGGTTTGCGGGGGCAGCTATCTGCTGTTGGGATCTCGCTTCCAAACCAATACACCCCTTCACCGCTGGCACCTTCCTATCTTGTTGAATGGCCAGGTGAACTTTCGCTTTCAGATACTCTCGGGTTTGAGGGCATCTTATGGATTGAACCTGTGCTTGAAACTCAAGCAAGGAACGCACAATCCTCTTCACTCATGCAATCTGGAAT
Organism: uncultured Candidatus Poseidoniales archaeon; assembly: GCA_000246735.1. Classification (GTDB taxonomy): domain Archaea; phylum Thermoplasmatota; class Poseidoniia; order Poseidoniales; family Poseidoniaceae; genus MGIIa-L1. Next base: position 181,809 of record CM001443.1, read on the forward strand.
CATTTCTGGGCACGCAGCATGGTCCCTCGGACTCAACGGAGCCGGCGTGGTTGTCGGAGCTGCAGACTCTGGACTCGATGCAGACCATGCATGCTTCCGAAACGCGTCGGTTGCGGGCGCTGTAGGGAGCAGTGGTGAGAACGGGAGTGAACTCGTCGGCGAAGGTGGACCGGACCATCGAAAGATGGTTTTCTTGAACACGACGATTGACGGCGGAGACACACAAGGGCACTCGGACTATCGACACGGAACACATGTTGCTGGCACGCTTAGTTGCTACAATGTTGACAGTGAGCGCCAAGGCACTTTTCCAGATAACGGATCGGCTTTGGCTCACGGAACACGGCTCGTGATGCAAGACATCGTTTCGAGTGATGGATGGGTGCCGCCTGACGTTGATGCGTTGCTTGTTGAAGCAGGGTTGCATGGCGCCGTCATTCATTCCAACTCATGGGGTGATGACACAACCGCATACACAGCGCGAACGTCTGATTTTGATGCGTGGGCCCTTGCTATGCCCTGGTCCCTCTCCTTCATCGCCCCGGGAAACACCGGTTCAGACCTGCTCGAGCCTGCAAACGGCAGGAACATTGCCGCCATAGGAGCTTCAGTGAAATCGGCTGAAATGGAACGCTGGAGTGCGTCTTCGACTGGCCCTACTGAAGCAGGCACAAATGGAATTTTTGCCCTTGCAGTCGGTACTTCGATTCAGTCTGCGAGGGCAGACGGCATCGCCGACTCTTACAACAGCGGCCTACGAACGTCTTCAGGCACCAGCATGGCGACACCTGGGGCGGCTGGTGTGGCCGCAATAATTCAACAGATGGTGGAACAAGGATGGATCTCTGGCAACGAGGTGCGCACGAATTCATCCATGTCGGCCATCGCCCCCAACTGGAGCGTGGAGGACTATGGCAATGCCTCACTTCTCCTTGCTGAAGGGTTCACGCCCTCGGGACCAATGCTTCGTGCCTTGCTTGCTCTTTCAACAACGCAGCTTCCTGAAGAGGAGCGCAACGGTGGCCAAGGGAGCCTGGACTTACAGAATGTCCACGATGGATGGGGGCAACTCAACCTCTCGGCATTGATTGATTTTGATGCTGTTGCAACTGAACTTGCGGAAGGATCCGCTTCACCTGCAAACGATGTCTGGATTCATGATGCGTACCGATTGGCCAACGACGCCCCTGCGCATTGGCTTGAACAACGGCAGGCCGGCCTCGAGCCTCTCGAGAATTTGATTGAAAATCCATGGAACGGGAGCGGCGCAGCCGGCCCGTTCATGCAAACCGGTGATGTTTGGGTCCAGAAATTCACCCTCAGAGGAGGTGAGGGTTTTGATGCGAGAATGGCGCACCTCGCAGCACCAGAGCCCACTGCAGTCAATGACTTGCAGTTGGTTGCCCGGCTTTCTGATGGGCGGGTTGCTGTCGATGGAGTGTTCGATAACAGTGGTAACTCTGTTCTGTATTCTTCTTCGGTTGATTTGGACAACCGTACAACTTTCCCCGCAACAAATGAAACAACGCACGGATTGCGGTTAAGCGCCGATGTGCTGACGGGCATCGATTGGATTGAGGTTGAAGTGCGCGCTCGATTTGTTGCCCCCGGCAACATTCAGGGTGGCGTTGGCCTCGATGGAACCCACACCGGATTTTCACTCGCAATAAAAGGGGTAGAACGTGACACAGACGACTGGGACGACAAGGACGGCGATGGTGTCGCCAACCTCGATGATGCCTGCCCGAATCAGAACGCATTTGGGTGGGACCTTGATGTCGATGGGTGTTTAGACGATTTCGATCAAGACGGGGTCACCGATAACCTCGATGTGTGTCCCGAAGAAAACGCACTCGGGTGGGACCTTAACGCAGACGGTTGCATCGATGATTCTGACGAAGACGGTGTGCTTGACTCAATTGACCAATGTGAGACGTTCGTCCTATCAGCCTCATGGCCTGTCGATCAAATGGGATGTAGGCCAGTCGACGTTCGCCCAGAGATTACAATTGAGGAAACTCCTGCCGATGATTTCGTTTGGAACGAGCGCCTCGTTCTTCGATGGTCTGTGACAGATGATGATGGAGATGGGTATCAAACCGGTGCGGAGGTGTTTGTAATTGACAATCGCTCTGATGGTGGCGGTTACATCATCGCATCGTGTCAAGCAGCATCGAATGCGACTGCTTCCTTCGAGTGCGAATGGGATGCAAGGCAAGATTTACCCGTGTGGAACATCGAGGAGGCGTGGATCCGCTTGGACATACATGTCCAAAGTACGAACGCCTCGCCGGAAGCAGACAACAGTCGTGTTGTGCTGCAATCTGAAGAGCGTTTCAAAGGCGAATACATCACTGAATTTGACGCGGGTCCGGGCGATGATCTTGGCGTGGATAAGGAGGAAAAAATCTCCTCTTTGAGAACGATCTTCTGGGGTATTCTCTGCCTTGTGGGTGCGTGCCTCTTTGTCTACAGATTAGGGCAACAAAGCACGCTACCAAAAGATGCTGTAGCTGTACCAATTCCATTTGCCCAGCAAGGGGAAACTGCCAACCTGGGGCACGATGTCGAAAACGAGTGAGATTTGTTCGCAGCATCTCATATCTCGCTTGTTTAGGCCGTTGCTATACAAGGTGAACCTTGAAGGGTGATGGCATGCTCGGTTGCATGTCCGCAATGCGGACGGTGAACAAAATGAGTGAACGCTTGTATGTTGGAATTGACCTAGGCACCTACCAATCGACTATCTCTTCGAGTGCAGGCGTTAGCCACACAATCGAAACCGTCGTTGGACGACCAAAAGACCCAGTTGCACGCAACTTCCTCGGTCGCGATGTCTTGTTTGGCAACGAAGCACTCAAGAACAAACTCGCATGCAACCTTTACCGTCCAATGGCGGCAGGTGTTGCACAAGATGATGAAGCGAACTTGGCAGCAGCCAAGGCCTTTGTTTCCCACCTGCTCGAGACCGTTGACCCTGAAGAATTCGACGAAGTGTTCGGCGTGATCTGCTCCCCAAGCCACGTTTCATTCACAGACAAGAGCAACCTCGTGGCCACCCTACGTGGCCAAGTGAACGCCATCATGGTCGTCACAGAACCTTTCGCTACCGCCTACGGAATCGGCGAAATCGCAAGTTCAATTGTTGTCGACATCGGCGCAGGAACCACCGACATCGCACGAATTTATGGTACATTCCCAACTGATGAAGATCAAGTGACCATCCAAGAAGCCGGCGACTGGCTCGACAACGAACTAATGACCTTGATTCAGAAGAAATTCACAGGTGCTCAAATCACAAAGGACATGGTCCGAAAGTGGAAGGAACAAGTCTCCTACGTCGGTGGCGATGTTCGTGAAGCAACCGTCGAGCTCTCCGTTGAAGGAAAGAAGCAAGTTGTCGATATTGGCGACTTGGTGTCCAAGGCTTGTGAAATGATCGTTCCAAAGATTGGAAATGCAATCAAGCGAATCGTTGCTGGCGCAGACCCAGAGTATCAACCGGTGCTCCGAAACAACATCATCCTCTCCGGCGGCGGCTCGCTCATCGACGGAATCGCAGCACGAATGACTGACGAAATCTCAGACATCGGAGACGTCACCGTATGGTGCGTCGAAGACCCAATCAACGCTGTAGCAAACGGTGCTTTGCAACTCGCTGGCGAAATGCCAGACGACATGTACACCGCCATCAACTGAGTACGGTTGTTCTCAAAGGGTACAAAACCACCCGTGGTGGTGCTGTTTTGACTGGGAAAGTTCAAGTGTGGTTGAGCGTCGATAGACACCTGTATGACCATCGACTCGACTGGGACAAGCGGCATTCGCCGACTCGATGACACATCTGGCGACGAGCGCGCAGCGCTTGAGGGGATGCTCAAAGGCTACCCTGTCGAGCAACTTGTCGAGGAGGTGTTGATTGCATGGCAAGAACTTGCGGCACGAAACGAAGAGATGGTTTCGGTCAAACAAAGACTCCGCGTGCTCGAATTAGATCTGGCAGAGCGAGAAGACATGGTTGCGCCTGAAGTTGCTCGCCTGAATCAAGTAGAAGCGAGTTTGCAAGAAGGTGAAGCAAAAATCATCCACTTGGAACGACTGCTCGGTGACGCTCGTGCTGAACTTGCGAGCCAACAATCATCCATTTCACAAGAAGAACGCGATGCAATGTCAAATGAGAACTCACAACTTCGTGACCTTTCAATCCAACAGGATGAGGTCATCGCTGAACTTGAGGGGCGCATTGGCCAGATGGTTGAGGCGCTCGAGCGAGCGGCAGAAGCCGGTCTGACATCTGTCACGGCTGAAGAGGTACGAAGCCTCAAGTCAAAACTCGATGCTGCACTCATGCAAAATGAAGCAGAACAATCGGCAAACAAGGCGCTGGAGGAGGAACGACAACGGCTCAGAGATATTGCCGACAGGTTGCGCGGCCTTCTTGACGCACGCGACGGTCGACTCGGTGAATTAGAAGAACAGTTGGAACGGGTGATGCAAGGGCCGCGCTCAGTGTCGGCTGAACACGACTATCTCGTCGAACAAATTGAAGAATTAAAGCGACGTTTGCTTGAACGAAACCGTGAGTATGAATCCCTTCGCCGACGTGAAAGACGTCTGCACAATGATGTCTTTGAGCGGGACGAAAGAGTGCAACAAATCACACTGACGCTCACAGATATGGAAGCGGCATTGCAAGATCGAACGGCTGAACTTCGCGAATTGGAAGGTCAGCGCGAATCAATGTCTCATGAATTGGATTCCGTCCGCCGAGGCGAACGCACCAGAGAAGTGGTTGGCCGCGTGTTTGCTGATTCACTCTCACTTGTGCGCACTCATGATGCTCGTGAAGCAAAGCGTGAGGCTTACAGCAACGAACCTGACAAGACAAGGACCCTTTCCACTCCAAACACGAGTGATATGGCTGGCCTTGCTGAAGGTGGAAAGGTGAGCCTCTCTGTTGAAGAAACTGATATTACGCCCGGCATGGATGTTGATGGGGTTCGCCCTCCATCACCCGGCGGTACCGGCGATCCTGTGCTCTTCGAAGACGAGGATTGAGCGGAATGGCTGCTTTTAGTGGCCTTGTCGCTATCTCATTAGGACTGGGCCTTGCTGCTGCAAGCGGATTTCGGGTCTTTCTCCCTCCTATGTTGTTGAGCGGCGCAATCAACGTTGGACTGATCGAAGCCTCCGGCCAACTCGCCTTGCTTGATGGATGGGGTGCGTTTTCTGTTTTGTTGATCGCCGTTGTCCTCGAAATTGGCTCTTACCTCATTCCGTGGCTCGACAATCTTCTGGATGTGGTGGCAACCCCCACTGCAGTCCTTGCAGGTGTTGGCCTAATGGGTTCTGTCATCGGCGCTGAAACCGATTACGACCCCATCGTGCAGTGGGCCATTGCAGCCATTGGTGGGGGCGGGGTCGCTGGAACTGTACAGACTGGAACCGTTGCAACACGCGCCCTTTCAACCGGCACCACTGGTGGACTTGCTAACCCAATCATTTCCGTGGTTGAGGCGGTGATGGCAATCGTCGTCACCGTTCTTGCCCTTCTGGCCCCGTTGCTTTGCCTTGCGTTGGTTTGCGTCGGCAGCATCTACGCGTTGCGAGTGATTGGAAGGGTACGAAGCAAACCAAACGCTGCCCCCTTGGCGTAGCCTTAGTTGATGGCGTTGACGACTGCGCTGATGCGGGCCCTCAGTTCCTCAAGATTTGCCGCATCTTCAGTGAGTGTGCCGGTTACAATCCAATCTGCCCCCGCATCTGCGGCTCGCTTGGCTTGTTCTGGGCTTCGAATGCCGCCGCCAATGACGAGCGTGAGCCCATCGACGGTGCGTGCCCGCTCGATTAGTTCGGGATTGACTTGGTTTGAAGCTCCGCTGCCTGCCTCGAGGTAAAGGAGTTTGAATCCATACATTTGAGCGGTGAGCGCATAAGCATGGACCAAATCATGATCGTTTGGTTGAATCAATTCTGCCGCACCGACTTCACCTACACGGCCTCCGGGAGCGCAAACGACGTACCCTGTTGGAAGCGCTTCAACGCCGAATTTTTGGAGATACGGAGCACCACGGACTTGTTCACCAACAAGGAATCGGCGTTCGGTTGAATTCATCAGCATCATGAATGTGATAGCATCTGCGGCGGGGGAGAGTGCATGCGCACCGCCGGGGAACAATACGACCGGAATCTGCCACATTGTCTCATCGCCATCGGGGTCTTGACTTGCGGCGAAGGCTCGAAGTTCAAACGCTTCTTGAATCGCAACGCAGGTTGCATGAACCACTTCATCGGGTGTATCTGTGGAGCCACCGATAAAAATCATCGCTGAGCCCGCCTCGATTGCCACCATGGCGCGGTTCGCTGCAGTGTTTGGATCCTGTTTTGCAGGGTCGATTAAGGTCACGTGGCGGGTTTTTCCATGACAGTTGGTGGTGTATTCGAGCGTGGTTTCTTCACTGCGTCGCATGGCTATCCCACCTGCCGGTTTTGCGGCCACAGCATAGGGGTTACGCATCATCAGTTCGCATACGCCCGAATCCATAGACTACTCAAACCCCGCCGTCGTGGCCGAAGCATGGCAGAATCTGGGCCCTTCCGTCGATTGCTTGGCCACGTGAGTGGGCACAAGGGTACAATTCGTCTGGCGTCACTGTGTTCGGTCACAAACAAAATTTGGGACTTAGCCCCTCCCTTGTTGATTGGATTGGCTGTCGACGTCGTGGTTGAACGGGACGATTCCTTTCTCGCCTCCCTTGGCATCCCCGACCCATGGCACCAGCTGATTCTTCTTTCGGTGCTCACCTTCGCCATATGGGGTCTTGAGTCGCTGTTCGAATATTTCTACGGCGTCTTGTGGCGGAACCTTGCTCAAACAGTTCAACACGAATTGCGCCTCGATACGTTTGCTCATGTACAGAGGCAGGGAATGGGTTGGTTTGATGAACGACAAAAAGGCGACATTCTTGCCATTCTCAACGATGACATCAATCAACTCGAGCGCTTTCTCGACAAGGGGGCCAATGATTTACTCCAAGTTTCGACCACCGTCGTCGTTGTAGGAGCCGTCTTCATTGCCATTTCGTGGCAAGTAGCCCTGTTCGCAGTCCTACCGATTCCAATCATCGTATGGGGATCATTCCGATACCAGCGCAGTTTAGAGCCACGGTATGCCGAGGTTCGAAAGTCAGCGGGTGCGATGAATGCCCTCCTTGAGAACGATTTGTCTGGTATGTCGACCATACAGTCATTCACAGCAGAAGATCGTGAAATCAAGCGAGTTGAAGCGCTGAGCAACGTGTACCGCGAGTCAAACCGTCAAGCCATCCGACTTTCTGCCGCCTTTACGCCGCTGATTCGAATGGCCATTCTCTGTGGATTCACTGCGACGCTCTTGCTTGGAGGATGGATGACTCTTGAAGACGAATTGGCAGTTGGGGCCTATTCTGTTCTTGTGTTCATGACGCAGCGTTTGTTGTGGCCGCTCACCCGCTTAGGCGAAACATTCGATCTTTACCAGCGAGCGATGGCTTCTTCCACCCGTGTGCTTGACGTGCTCACTTCACCGACTGAAGTTGTTCATGGTGAATTCACGCCTGAAGACTCAATCATTGAGGCTTCGCCAATAATTTTCAAAGATGTTGATTTCTCGTACCCTGGACGTGAACCTGTCTTTACAGGCTTAAACTTAGAATTGAGAGCTGGTGAGACTGTTGGTGTTGTCGGTTCAACGGGTGCCGGAAAAACAACCCTCATTCGACTGCTTCTTCGATTCGCAGAACCAACGGGCGGCTCGATTCTTTGGGCTGAACGCCCTTTGCCAGAATGGTCGTTGTCGCGTCTGCGTTCTTCGATGGCGCTCGTCGATCAGCACATCACTCTGTTTCCAACAACAATCCTTGAAAACATACGTTATGGAAATCCAAACGCTCCCGATGAGGCCGTCTACGAATCTGCAAAACTAGCAGAGGTAACTGAGTTCGTCGAGGCACTCCCTGAGGCATGGGCGACCTTGGTCGGCGAGGGGGGCCACCGACTCTCTGGCGGCCAACGTCAACGGCTTGCTATCGCTCGAGCGGTGCTCAAGGATGCCCCATTGCTCATCCTCGACGAAGCAACTTCAGCGGTCGATAATGAGACCGAGGCGGCCTTGCAACGCTCCATCAACAAAATCACCCAAGGCCGAACAGCGGTCATTATTGCACACAGACTCTCAACTGTTCGAAATGCAGACAGGATCCTCGTGCTCGAAAATGGTGGTATCCGCGAGGATGGGAGCCATGATGAACTCGTGAAAATTGGTGGAACTTATTCCAGAATGTGGGCGGTTCAAACTGGGCAGAATAATGGACTGCGTCCGATAAAAGCCATTTTGTAAGAAAAAGTGTTCTTTTACGGACAATTACAGGCTATTATAAGTAAAATGGAGGCGTGCGGGGGATGAGAAACATGATTACAGATAAGTTCTCTAAAACAACGAGCCTGCTTTTGATCGCAACGATTTCCCTCGCAATGGCCGGCACGGTCAGTGCTGCGGATGTCGTTGACCCCTCCGTGAAGTATGACGGGGAACCACTTCAGTTGGTTACCTTCTTCCTGTTCTTCGTCGGATACATCTCCATGGGTGCCGCCTTCGTGTTCTTCATGTCCGAGCGAAGTAACGTCGCTCCACAGTACAGAACCACAATGACAATCTCTGCTTTGATTGTCGGTATTGCTGCGTTCCACTACTATTACATGCGAGCGGTGTACACCGATCTCGGAACTGTGTCAGTCGAATACCGATACATGGACTGGATTATTACCGTCCCGCTAATGGCATTGAAGTTCCCAAGTTTGGTAGGCAAAGAAGCCATTACCGATAGCAAGTTCCTCGGTATGGGATTCACCGGTATTTGTTTCACTGGCGCACTGATTATGATTGGATTCGGGTACCTCGGTGAATCTGGCGTTCTCGGAGAAGTCATGGGCGCTGCCGCTGGTGGCTGGGCTGGACTCATCCTTGGTGGTGTTGGATGGGCAATGATTATTGTTGCAACAGGCACACCATGGTCCTCTGGAAAGGGCGTTGACAACAGCAAGATTGCACCAGAACTCATGTGGAGCGCAAACGCACTCCGCTGGTTCATTGTCGTTGGATGGATCATCTACCCAATCGGTTACTTGTTCAGCCCAGGTGCTGAACTCGGCCTCGGTGATGGTAACCAAGAACTCCTCGCAGTGTTCTACAACGTTGCTGACATCATCAACAAGATCGGATTCGGTATTGTTGCATGGATGGGTGCTAAGAAAGCAACCGAAGCACTTGCTGCTGCAGAGTGAAGTCAATCCTTTGACATCGCTCGAAAGAGCTGTTCGACGTTCATGCGTGGGGCCAAACGGTCCCACGCATGGGCGGCCGGCCACCACACGCATGTGTACGCAAGGACCACGATCATTGATTGTGCAAAAGTAAACGATTGAGCCTCATCCACTGAGTAGAAAAGGCCTATTGGAATAAAATGCACAAGATAAACTGTAAGCGATCGACGCCCGAGAAGGGTGAGACTGCTGACTGAAAATCGCTCGATGAGCATCCATAGAAGCGTGACACCCAGCAAAGCTGCCGTCAAAAACGGAATGTTAGCGGGGAAAAACGTAAGCGTTGCATCGCCCGTTGGCGATGCCCACTCGAGATCATACGTGGCTGAATAGATGAGTGTTGCAAGGGTGCATAAAAACGCCCCAACAAGGGCCGCCTTTGTTGTGACGGTCTGAGGAAAGAGGGACTTTTCGCCCCCGTTTTTTGCAATCCAAGCGCCAAAGACCGCGAACAGCACCCATGGAAACAAAGGGTATGTTCCTGTCACCAGTGCGTGTGAAGTCCACTGCACCGCATCTGTTACCTGAACCCTCGTATTCCAATCGCTGGATCCTTGTATTGATGGTAAAAAAGCAATCAAAAAAAATACTGCGGATGAAAAGGCCATCAGCGTTTGATGGTTCCTCCGTCGTAGTGAATGAAGCCAAAGTGGCTGAGTGATGGTGAGGAGTCCAAACAACGTCAGTACCCCTGGCGTCCAAAGATCAAACAAATGTGGTGACGATGCGTTGACACCTGTCTGAGCGATCACAAAGAATGCAGTTCTGTACAAGCGTTGCTTTGTTGTCGATTGACCGTGAAAACAGCCCCAACCAAACACTGTGACGAAAAGAGGAGCGGCAAGCCCACCCATGCCAGAGACAAGATACACCAGCGCAGATGGTTGTGTGGACGACGGTGGCCCCCATGTGGCTGCTGCGTGGACCATCACCATGAGCAAGACTGCTGTTGCTCGAATCGAATCGATGTGTTCGATTCGTTGTTTCAAAGAAACCCCTCAGAGATTCGCTTTTACGTAATCGACAGCGTTTCTGAACATCTGAAGGCCTTCACCTTCCCACTCACCAAGCGCATCACTTGATTCAGGACCTGGCGCAGTGTTGCGCGTGTGATCGGGATGGAGCCACTTCGCATAGACTGCTTCAGGGTGTGGCATAAGCCCGAAGACAAGGCCTGTTGCATCGCACACACCTGCGATGTTTCGCATGCTCCCGTTTGGTGACAGTGGGAATGGGAGGGGTTCATCGGTAATACCATCGCCAACAGATGTCGATGGGTCGACATAGCGAACGGTGAGTTGGTGACCAGCATCAAGAGCGTCGAAATCAGTTGTTGAGGGCATGACGAATTTACCTTCTCCGTGACGAACCGGGCAATCCATTCGAGTCATTCCTTTTGTCCAAATACACGGGCTTTTAGAATCGAATTCCAGTGTGACCCATCGATCTTCGTAGCGGCCTGAATCATTGAGGGTGAGGCTGGCTCGTTGAACGAAGTCAGGTAGAGGTGCGTTTGGTCCGGGAAGGAGTCCGGTCTTGACAAGCACTTGGAATCCATTACAGATACCAATGATTGGCTTTCCAGCAGCAACGAAGGCGTGAAGTTGTTCACGAAGGGCAAAACGCATTCTGTTGCCCATCAAGCGACCACTGCCAAGGTGGTCTCCGAAGGAGAACCCGCCGGGAACCGCAAGAATTTGGAATTCCTCAAGGGAACGTTGCCCGGAAATGAAGTGGTTCACGTGGACGCGCTCTGACGCGCCGCCAACAAGATTGAACACGGCTGCTGTTTCATGATCGCAATTGATTCCGAAACCAAACAAAACGGCGACTTTGGGCGCTGACATCATTCAACACCTCCAGTCATGTCAAGTGTCGATTGCCACGAAGCGACCATCTCTTCCACATTTGTTGAGGCGATTTCTGTATATCCATCGGTGATGGTGAGGGTTGGTCCCTCCACGACTTCGCCGAGCACAGTGATTGGATGGCCAGACATCCATGCTGTGAATTCATGTTCCTTTTCAGGAGCGACTGCAACGATGAACCGTCCAAGCGACTCACCCCACAAGCGAGCCCAAAGATGTTCATCGCCCGTTCCGTCAAGATCGATGGTTGCCCCGAGGCGCCCTCCGATGCACATCTCTGCTACCGCCACACCAACGCCGCCTTCTGAGCAGTCGTGGGCTGTTTGGATGATTCCTGACTGAATTGCTGTGGAGAGCGCGCGGTAGGTGTTCAGGTTTTGTTCGGGGTTCGGGAGCTGGGGTGGAGTGCCACCAATGCCGGTTGTTTGGCCAGATTCTTTTAGCATAAACGCAATTTCTGAAGCACCGAGTTCGTGATGAGATCGTCCAACAAGATACACTTTATCGCCTGCGTTTTTGAAATCACTTGTTGCTGTGTACCTGACATCGGGTTGGTCACCGAAGAGAGAAAACAACAACGTTGGTGGAATTGAAATCTTCTTTTCACCTGTGCCATAGTCGTTCTTCATCGAATCCTTTCCACTGACGCATGGCAAACGATACGCTCGACAGACGCGCTCGAGTTCACGGTTGGCACGAACAAGTTGTGCAAGTTTGAATCGACCATCGGGGGTCTTGACTGACTCGATAGAATCTGGCCAACAGAAGTTGTCCAAGCCAGCGATTTTGTCGACGTCAACACCAGCGCACACTGCATTTCGTACAGCTTCGTCAATCGAAGCGGCTGCCATTGCACCAGCATCAAGATCTGAATACCGAGGGGCGATGCCGCACGAGATGACGAGGCCGTGTGGGTTGCCATGAATTGGAGCAATCAGACCTGCATCGCCTGGTCCGTCGCGCTTCACGCCGACAAACGGTTTGATTGCAGTTTGGGCAATGACTTCGTGGTCGTATTGACGAACCCATGTTTCCTTGCTTGCAATGTTTGGTCGGGCGAGCATCTTCAACAAAAGGTCGGCATGATCGGCATCGGTTGGTGGAACGAATGGTTCCACGATTGGTGCCGTCCATTCAGATTCAAGTTGCAGCTGAGGAACGCCATCGTGAAGGAATTCAATCGGAAGATAGGCTACGGTTGTCGCGTCATATTTGACATGGAAGACGCCGCTGTCGGTGAAGGTTGCAACAGCGGTCGCTTCGACTTCGTGCAGTGCAGCGAGCGCATCGAACGCATCGCGGTCTTCTTCTTTGACGGCGATCGTCATTCGCTCTTGGCTTTCTGAAACCAAAATTTCCCAAGCGGAAAGACCTGCTTGCTTGAGTGGTACTTTTGCAAGGTCGATTTCACATCCATTGGTGTATTCTGCCATTTCACCAATTGATGAAGATAAGCCACCTGCTCCGTTATCGGTGATGCAGGTGATCAGGCCCAAGTCGCGGGCTTCGAGGACCATGTCGATCATTTTCTTCTGGGTGATTGGGTCACCAATCTGTACGGCGCTTGAAGGGCTTTCTTCTGTGAGTTCGAGGGACGAGAAGGTTGCCCCGTGAATGCCGTCGTAGCCAACTCGGCCGCCAACCATGTAGACGATGTCGCCTGCTACTGGTGTCTTGATGTGACTTTCCCGGCCGTCTGGAAGACGTCGTGGCATGATTCCGATGGTGCCGCAGTAGACCAGTGGCTTGCCAATGTAACGGTCATCGAATACAATGGCTCCATTGACTGTTGGAATTCCCGATTCATTTCCGCCAACTCGCACGCCTGCGTGAACACCACGGAACACACGGGAAGGGTGGAAGAGGTTGTCTGGAAGGTTGCCCTCCCAAGTGGGCGGCCCAAAGCAGAACACGTCGGTGTTAGCAATTGGGCGGGCGCCCAATCCAGTACCAAGAATGTCGCGGTTCACGCCAACAATGCCTGTCATTGCGCCACCATAGGGATCAAGGGCGGATGGGGAATTGTGAGTTTCGGCTTTCATGCACACACTCCACTCGTCATCCCACGCGATGACACCGGAATTATCATGGAACACTGAAAGGAGCCAATCGACTTCTTTTTGCATGTCGTGTGTTGGCTTCATGATGTGCGTCTTGAAGATTGAATCAATGGTGGCTTCCTCACCAGTTTCGGTGTCGATATGATGGATTTTTGAGGCGAAAATCTTGTGTTTACAATGCTCGCTCCATGTCTGGGCAAGGCACTCCAATTCTACATCCGTTGGCGCGTCTGCAACAATTCCAGCCTCCGTCCTTGCTTGTCGAACCGTGTTGTCTCGGTAGTGGGCCTGAATGGTTTGCATTTCCTCAAGGTTGAGTGCGAGAAGGCCTGTTTCTGAAAGTTCAATCAGTGCCTCGTCAGAGATTTCCATATCGACATGTGATGGTGCTTCGAATGTTTGAGGAGGTTTCTCGGTGTACTCGATTTCTGGCCACTGCCCAACTGCGCACGCTGCAGCATCGGCAACCAACGCACGTTCGATGAGGTTGTTGTGAAGGGTGTTGGCGAGCCATGAGACATCCACCTGTTCGGGCAAGCCAAAGAAAGCGTATGTGATGTAGGTCGAAATTGATGCATCGTTGGCTTGTGGAAAAATGGTGCGGAAGCCGTCAAGTGCTGCTGAACCTGGGTTATCGGTCACGCCGGCCTTGAATCCAACCGTGACAATCGCATCTGGTGTCGTTGGGAAATGAGTGGCGCTGGTGAGCATCAGTGTGTTTGTTGAGGCATCTTCTATGATTGGATCTGCGAACAAGTCGTTCACCCTTGATTCGATCGAATCTGAAGGGATTTCGGATTTGATCAGATAGCCGACGATGCTCCTGACTTCAGGAACTGAGATTGAGTGATCGGATGCGAGCTGTCGGCGGACAACATCGCCACGAACATCGCGCATACCAGGTCCTTGTTTTGGCGTGACTTCGACACGAGTAATGGCCATGATGTTCACCGCCCCCTACGGGGGCGAACTGACTGCCATTGCCTACGCCCCTTGAACAATACGGAAGCAGTTAGTTTAGCATTTCAGCCAAAAATTGTCCTGTAAAGCTCTCTTCGCAGGCTGCAATGTCTTCCGGTGTGCCTTCCACCAAAATTGTTCCACCGCGCTCGCCACCTTCTGGGCCCAAATCGATGACCCAGTCCGAGGACTTCACCACATCGAGGTGATGTTCGATGACGATGACGGTATGGCCCTTCGTTCGGAGTTCCAAAAGGACCTCGATGAGCAATTGTACATCGGAGAATGAAAGCCCGGTTGTGGGCTCGTCGAGAATGTACACTGTGTGCTTTGTTGGAGGTCGGCGCAGTTCGCTTGCGAGCTTGACACGTTGCGCCTCTCCACCAGAAAGTGTGGTTGCAGGTTGACCAAGCCGAACGTATGACAAGCCAACAGCGCGTAGTGTATCGAGTGTTCTGAAGATTTTACGGTGATTGCCGAAGAATTCGACAGCCTCGCCAATCGGCATTTCCAAAATCTCGTGGATGTTCTTGCCTTTCCATGTCACTTCGAGGCATTCTCGCGTGTAGCGCTTGCCGTGGCAAATATCACAGGTGATCCAAACATCCGGAAGGAAGTTCATTTCAAGTTTGATTGAACCAGCTCCTTTGCAAGATTCGCAGCGTCCACCTTTCACGTTGAAGCTGAAAGTTCCGGGGGTGTAGCCGCGTTCTTTGGCGAGTGTGGTTTTTGACAAGAGGCTGCGTATCTCATCGAAGACTTTGGTGTAGGTTGCAGGGTTCGAACGGGGGGTGCGGCCAATGGGGGACTGGTCAATGATGATTGCTTTGTCAGTGTGCTCCAGACCTTTGATTTCGCGATGCTTTCCCGGAACAGTGTCTGCATTGTGCAAATAGCGTTGAAGCGCTGGTGCGAGGATGCCTGACACAAGTGAGGATTTCCCAGATCCTGATACGCCTGTCACCGCTGTCATACATCCAACAGGGAACGATGCTGTGATGTTCTGAAGGTTGTTGTGTGAAGCGCCTTTGACAGTGAGCCGTTTGCGTGTTGCTTTGGTTCGCTTTTCTGGAACTGGGATGCTCCGCCTCCCGCTGAGGTACGCACCAGTGATGGATTTTTCTTCAGCCATAGCGACTTCTGGTGGCCCGTTGGCAACGATTTGACCTCCTTCAAGCCCGGCACCAGGGCCGAGATCGCACAGCCAATCTGCTTGGCGGAGTGTATCTTCATCGTGCTCGACGACAATGAGCGTGTTGCCGAGATCGCTGAGTTCCCGAAGGGTTGCCAAAAGCCGTTCATTATCGCGTTGATGGAGCCCAATAGATGGTTCGTCAAGGACATACATCACGCCGGTCAATCGGCTGCCGATTTGTGTAGCGAGGCGAATGCGTTGACTTTCGCCACCCGAGAGGGTGTTTGCTTTTCGATCAAGGGTGAGATAATCGAGGCCAACGCTGTCAAGGAATCCGAGGCGGTTTTCGATTTCTTTGAGAATCTCGTTGCCGATGAAGATGCTGCGCTCGTTAAGCGGTTCCAATGTATCCGCGAAGTATTCGGGGGCTCCAGGGCCATCTGGCCACCACGCTCGCACCACTGAAAGGGCGTCGTGAACTGAACAGTGGCTGACTTCTGGAAGGCGAATACCGCCAACCGAGACGTAGCGTGCTGCAGCGTTCAATTTCTCCCCATTGCATTCACTGCAATCAAGATCGGTCATACAGGCGATGAGGCGGCTTCGTGTTCGTTCTGAAGTGGTTTCAGTGTACGTTCGTTGAAGCCGAGCGATGATGCCTTCCCATGGCCGGTTCATTTTGTAGACAGAGCCGTTATCAGATTCAAAGTGGAAATTAATCACAGTTGATCCTGAACCATTGAGAAGGATGTCTCGATCATCATCATCCAAAAGTTCAAACGGCGTGTTCTTTGGAATTTTGTAATGTTCACAAACTTGTTCCATAAGCCGTCGGTACCACGAAGGTGACATCGATTGGCGCCAAGGTCGTACGCAGCCATTGCTGATGGTGAGGGTGCCATCGATGATGAGATCAATGTTGAATTGGCGCTGGACTCCGAGGCCTTGGCATGAACCACAAGCACCGAGGGGTGAGTTGAATGAGAAGACCCGAGGGGAAAGTTCAGGCATGAAGGCGCCGTGTTCTGGACAGGCGAAGTCTTCAGACCAAGCTATCGTTTCACCAACTTGAGTAATTCTTGCTTTGGTGCCTTCTGACAGTTCGGCATCTTCTGCTGGCCCTTCGAGGCTCTCGATTGCAGTAGCGCCACCACCGATTCGAAGTGAGCTTTCGACGGCTTCAGTCAAGCGTTGACGGCGATCCCTCGTGCAGCGAAGTCGGTCGATTCGAACATCAATATCGTGTCGGAAATTCTTGTCAAGTTCCGGCGGAGATTCGAATTCAACTTCGTGACCGTTGACCTTTCCATTGAGGAAACCTTGCTCGACAAGTTGGCGGAACAAATCCACATGTGTGCCTTTTCGAGCGCGAACTGCTGGTGCCCATATGGCAATGGCGTGGCCTTCCATGTGCCACAACACATCGTCCACAATTTCCTGAACGGTGCGCCTTGCCACCTCTCGCCCACACGTGGGGCAATGAGGAATCCCAATCCGCGCCCATAACAACCGCAGGTAATCCTGGATTTCTGTTACAGTGGCAACGGTTGATCTTGGGTTGTGAGACCCTTGTTTCTGATCGATGGAAATTGCAGGGGAAAGGCCCTCGATTCCGTCGCAGTCGGCCTTTTTCATCTGCCCGATAAACTGACGAGCGTATGAGGAAAGACTCTCAACATACCTTCGTTGACCTTCGGCGTAAAGCGTGTCGAAAGCAAGGCTGGATTTGCCTGAACCTGACACACCTGAAATGACAACGAATTGTCCCCTTGGTAACTTGACGGTGATGTCCTGTAAGTTGTGGGTTCGCGCCCCTCTAACTTCAATCCAACCATGGTCACCCGCCTCGCCACTCATGGTATCATCCTAACGGGCGCGCCAACGGTTCAAGAATGCATGTATGGATGAATTGTGATTCACCTTGACATAAATGGCACCCTTGCTTCGAAACGAACCGGGTCGTCGTTCTCAGGATGGAGGAATTCAAGAGCGGAGGCATGCAGTGCAATCCGACTCAAGGGGTTCGTTTCAGCACCGTGGAGATCGTCACCAACCACAGGGCAATCAAGCGCCTTCATCGCCATACGAATTTGGTGTCGCCTCCCCGTTTCAATGGTGATGTGGATCAGTGAGACTTCGTCATCGGCGTCTTCAACCGTCCAATGGGTGATGGCTTCTTTCGCTCCTTTGAATGATGGTTTGACTTTCTTCACTCGGAGGTTTCGATCTTCGACCAACCATGCTCGCTCGGTTCCGCTGTGGTGCTCTGGTGTGCCTTCGACAAGAGCGTGGTATGTTCGATGAACTTCACGGTTTGCGAATTGAGATTGGAGGTATGTTTTGTGGTGTTCATGGCGTGCAAAAACCATCACACCAGATGTCTCCCGGTCCAACCTGTGAACGATGTGAACCCAAGCTCGTTCATCACCGAGCCGTACGTAATTCACACATCGGGCATGAAGCGTGTCATCTTCGAGTTTGTTCGTGGCGACTGAAAGCAACCCTGCTGGTTTGTCGACGACAAGAATGGCCTCATCCTCATAGAGAATCTTCAGTTTGTGCTTCTTTTTAGTTGAAGCCGGTGGGGGGGCTGCTTCCTTTCCTTTTGCTCGATCGGTGACTTGGATGGTTTGGCCTGCTTCGACCGTGTGTTTCGCCCGATGCTTCACCACGCCATCGACAAGAACACGCCCCTCTGTCAGCATTTTCCGGATCTTCGCCCGAGTTGTTTCTGGAAACATTGTTGCAACGCCATCAATGAGGTACGTCGGTTCGTTTGGTGTCGACTCCATTGCACTCACTCACAGGAACATTGCTCGACACCGGTCGCCTTTGTTTGAGGGTTGCCCTGGTGAAAGAAGGGTTAGGCCATCTGCTCGGGCGACCCCGCTGAGGTTTCCTGACCCTTGGTGGCCAGTCGAATAGGCGATGGGATGGTCGCCGCTGGTGTCGATTGAAATTCTTCGGAGTGCCAGGCAATTTGCATCACCCTTGATGTCTTCACCGAGTTCGACCATGATATGGTGTTCTTTCGGGCCGCCTCCATACACGGACGCTCGGAGGTAGGGGGCGACGAGGATTCGAAACACCACGTGGCTGCTGGCTGGATTCCCTGGAAGACCAAAGATCGGTGTTGAATTCCACGTACCGAAGAGCGGCGGGGAGCCAGGGCGGATTTTGACCCGCCAGAAATGAACATCACCCTCTTCTTCCATGATTTTACGAACGTAGTCCCATTCACCCATTGAAACGCCACCAGATGTCAAGATAAGGTCGCATTCCTTTGCTGCCGTAGTGAGGCTCGAACGAAGGGCATCCATTGAATCGTTCACGGATGGGTAACGAACGGCCTCATGGCCCATCCATTCTACAAGTCCGGCCAAACCAAACGAGTTTGATTCGTAGATCTCGTGGGCTTCGAGAGGTTCGCCTGGAAGTTTTAATTCATCGCCTGTTGAAAGAATTGCAACCTTTGCCCTTTTGAAAACGGGAACGGTTGGCCACCCCATTGTTGCGCAGAGACCTATGTTGGCTGGCGTCAATGTAGTTCCTTTTTCCAGCGTCACTTCGCCGCGCTTCAAGTTTTCACCTTGCTTGCGGATGAAATGGGGCCGGCCTTGTTCGGCGAGTGTGACTTCTGCCCCTGCCTCGTCCATTTCACAACGCTCGATTGGAAGAATTGAATCGGCACCAGGAGGAATGGGTCCACCTGTCATAATCCGAGACGCTTGCCCTCTCTTGAGGGGTTGTGTTGTTTCTCTTTCTCCAGCTTGTATGGTCTGAACTATTTTGAGCGTGTTTGGGGGCTGGAGGCTGTCTTCGTGAATGAAAGCAAAACCATCCATGGCTGAATTATCAAACGGTGGATCATCCACCTTGGAACAGAGGTCATCTGCAAGAATTCGTCCATGTGCCTCATCGAGCGGTACATCTTCAACACCGACGGAGAGAAGTGTCTTGGTTGCAATGGCAACGGCCGACTCTATGTCGATGAAGTAGGGTACCTCGGTCACAGACTGTGCAACCATCGCTCGGTTTGAGGTTCACGGTCATGGTAGAAGATCAATACCGCGCTTCGCTGTAGCGAGGACAAGGACGAAAATCAGCAGCCAACGTACGGTTGTTTGCGGTGCTTTTTCCGCCCCGAATTTTGAACCAATGTAACCGCCACAAGCCACAGCGATTACAAATGAGGCAAGTGGGTCAAGGGACAAGGAAAGTTGGCCTGAGAGATGTGCTCCTAAGAGGCCGGCAGCAGAATTTGCCCATATGAACAGCGCCGCAGTCGCTGCTGCGGCTTTTGGAGTGGCCCAGCGTTTGAGCACAAGAATAGGGGACAGAAAGATGCCTCCCCCGACGCCAATCATTCCACTGATCACACCAATTGAAGCACCAATAGGAATTGAAGTTTGAAGGGATGGTAGAGGGTTTGGTTGTGAACTTTCTTCGGGTTGTTTTGAGGTTGCTAAACGGTACGCTGCGAAGAGAAGGGCTGCTGAGAGGAGTGTGTCATATACGACGCCATCGACTTTGAGTGTCCCTCCATAAAGAGCTGCAGGGAGGCTTGCTGCAATGAACATTAACGATAGTTTAGGACGGTGAAACCCTGCTTTCTGATAGTGGTAAAACGCAAGACTTGCAACGACAAGGTTGAGCACCCATGCGTGTTGTTTCAGCCATGAACTGTTCATTGACGCAAAGGTGGACAAAGAAAGCAGGGCGAGATAGCCCGAAGCGCCACCATGACCTACAGATGCATACAGCGCTGCGATCACAAAGAGCGCTAAACACAAGAAAAGTGTTTCAGCAGCCATAGAGAACCGTTCCAGGGCTCACTCAAACTTCATTTCATTCCCGCATTCAGGGTATGAACACGTAACGGTGTATCGGGATTTCTTTGGTTTGGGGATTTTGAGCATCGAGCCGCAAGAGTCGCATTGGACGCGAAGGGTTTCTGGTCCCTTCGGAGCAGGTGCATCCCCAAGCGTGCGTCCTACATCGGTTGACCAACCAAGGTTATCCTTGTAGGAATCACCTGTGGTGTTCATTTTCTTTTGTTTCAAAGAAAGGCGCATCTTACGCTTGCGTTTTTTTGGTTTCTTACCGCCCGCCGGTGCCTTTCCCGCCATGTGAATCGGACTCCCCTTGGTGTCGTTGTATTCAATGACTTCGGCTAAATTCTTCACCGAGGTATTCCGAGACGCCATTGACTGGGTTGTGCACAATGTGTCCATTCTTCTCAAGCGCTTCCGCAAGGGGGGGGCGAGCGTTATGTGGATCTGTGTGGTAGATCACCACTTCTTCTGCTTGGCAGTCTGATGCAAAATCCACGATTTCTTTGTGGCCTGCGTGGGTCGAGAAGGAATATGTATCCCACTCGAGGGGGATTTCCGTGTCCTTGCCGAAAATTTTCAACTTTCCTTCTGACTGAAGTTGCCGTCCACCGGTTGCTTTCGCTTGGTAGCCTGTGAAGAGAATGGCGTTCTTTGTATCATGCCGAAGGCGATTCAAATACCAAATTGAAGGCCCGCCCTGGAGCATGCCTGATGTGGAAACAATCACATCTGCTTCAAGCGCTCGCTTTCGATCTGATTTGCTCGAAACTCGCTTGCACCACGACCATGCAGAACGAAGTGCGGCAGGATCTCGAAGCGTTTCTGGATGATTCATTTGCATCTTAGCAATGCGTTTTCCCATTCCGTCAACGTGAACGTTGAGGTGAGGGAGGTATTTGTGAAGGCGCATGACAACATCCTGAGTTCGACCGTTAGCAAAAGCTGGGATGAGGACGGTTCCACCACCGTCGACAACGCGCTGGACGTGTTCAACAAAACGTTGAATCTCTTGTTCCATGTTTGGGTGTTCCCTTCCACCGTATGTTCCTTCAACAAATAATGTGTCAGTTTTTTGTGGTTTTGCCCCGGTTGTTAGAGGTGAGTTACGGGTGTCGAAATCGCCAGAAATCAATACCTTGCGATCGGGCGTTTCGAGATCAAGCATCGCTGCGCCCGGAATGTGACCTGCTTTACGAAGGGTGAGTTTCCAATCATCGTGATTCCATGGAGCATCAAAATCGTGGATTCGCCAGGCGTCAATCGCTGTATCGATGTCACGCTTGTCCCAAGCAAGGGGGTATCCTTCGATTGAACTGACTTTATGGCAATCATACCACATCATTTCTGATATTTCTGCAGTCAACGCAGTACCGTGAAGAAGGGTTCGATGATTTGAACAAAGCCAAGGTGCCATGCCTAAGTGATCAACGTGGGAATGAGTGATGACTGCATCTTTGACTTTTGGAGCTTCAGATGGATACCTTGGAGGATGGGTTGGTGCAAGACCGTAGTCGAGTAAAAGACGAGTTTGCTTTTCGTTCTCGAACATAATTCCTACATTTCCGACTTCATCACCACCACCAAGTGGATGGTATCGAAGACCTTTTTCTGGAGTGTCCTCTGGATACGACGTGGTTCTTCCAGCTGAGTATAGGACCATAGGGCTCAGTATCTCGTCGGCCCGACCCATGATGAAGATGTGCATGTTCTGGACCCACACCCCCTCGTTTCCTTTGGAGAGATTTCGGTTCGGTTTCAGGTTTTTTTTGATTGGTTATGTGGTGGTAGTATTATGTGCTTGACGCGACCATATTCTACGGGGCATACTTCCGTTTCTTTCTATCCCTTTCTACAACATCCTTCACCGATCGATACGATATGTGTTCCATAGGAAATAGGGGGGTCTAGGGATATCTTCCGTTTCTTGGTGAAAAAGGAGTCAATTCTATTTCCATTGGATGAAGAATCCATTCGAATTATATGATGATTCCTCGAATCCCAAATATATTTTTTTTATGCCGCAGACTCATTTCCAAATTTCAGATTTTCCATAAGAAATCGTTTCTCCTCTACGAAGATGACATGAACCTTGTGCGCATGGAAGAATCATGGCGCGACAAGAAGACCATCTCTTCGTTGTTGACGAAGACCGGTGCTTCGGTTGCGCAGCCTGCATAGCGTTGTGTCCCGTGAATGTATTGACACTCATCGATCGACTCGCAGTTGTCGATGAAGAAGCCTGCACTCATTGCGAACTCTGTATTCCTTCCTGCCCGGTCTTTGCGCTTGATATTCGACCAACAATCGAGGTGAAGGCATGAATCGAATCGTTTGCATTGGAGGTTCCATTGCCAACCTCATTGCGGCCTACCACCTTTCGGAAACGAATGATGTGACAATTATCGACGTTCATGCCGAGATTGGCATGCCATGTGGCCAACCAGGGTTTCTCTTAGACCTCGACAAACTTCAGCCCTACATGACAAAGGATCAACTTGAATTTCTTCGACCCCACTCAAATGAACCCGGATGGGGTCTTCGCAGTGAATGGATGACCAAACTTCTCGCACTTAACACAGCGCAACAAGGGGCAAAGATTCTCACCCGAACTCGAATCACGTCCATTGCCTTTGAAAATGAAATCTATACTGTCAAATTCTCAGGTGGTGGACCTACATCAACATCAACCATCGAGGCGAATCAAATCATCGATGCGTCACACCTTGTTCCAAAAGCACCAGGGTCGCTTCAACACACGATTGACCAAACGCTCGAACTCATCACGCCCAAATTCAGTGAAATCACTGAATGGTTTGGCGGCACAGCTTTGACGAGTGATTGTCTTGAACTTCCTGAGTCAGCGTGGAAGTTTGATCGTTCTGAGGGGTTGAGTGAGGTCTGGTTTGAAGGCAGTCCACAATGGCAGCCAACCCATGGTTGGATTGAACAAATAACGGCACCACTCCCATCAGCTTCACAGCAGCGCACCATTGACGCACAAATCGATGAAGGTCGCTCCCTTGCGGGGGTGAACGAATGACAGAAAAACTGTATCTTCACAGCATTGAATCTGGATATTTTCAAAATTTCAACGCGACAGTCACTGGTGTTGAAGATGCACAAGTGATTCTTGATCAGACTCTTTTTTATCCGCTTGGAGGTGGTCAAAACTGGGATATTGGTACACTCACAGGACCGAATGGTAATCTCGAAGTCTCTGAAGTGCGTGGTCGGGATGACGTGTTCCATACTGTAGGGGAAGGCCACCAATTAGAAATTGGTGACGAAGTTACAGGAACAATCGACTGGGAACGCCGCCATGCTCACATGCGAATGCACACAGCACAACATCTTGTTTCTGGTTTGGTCTATGAGATGTTCAATGGGGCACGTACCGTTGGGAATCAAATTCACAGTGACCGTTCTCGTATTGATTTCAACCCAATCACCTTCGATGATGCTATGTTGGAGTCATTGACCATTCGTACAAATGACATCATCAAACAAAACCTTCGAGTCACAGACACCGTCATGACACGGGATGAGGTCAACGCAATCATGCCACCCGAGCGAACGAACATGGATCTGCTGCCAGCAAGTGTCAAACAACTCCGGGTTGTAAAAATCGATGATGGATTTGATCTCTGTCCTTGCGCAGGCACCCATGTACAACAACTCGGTGAAATCGGAGGCGTTCAAATTCTCGGAAAGAAATCCAAAGGAAAAGGGACGCAGCGAATTACCTACGACCTCCTCGAACCATTGATTAAAATTTCAGCGCTGTCAGAAACCTTTCCAATTTAATTCATCCATCCAAAAGATGGGTATGGGCCATGCTTATACAGACTACGAATTTTACAAAGGTCATGGACCTAAACGACTTCGACGTTGGAGACAGTCTAAGTGGGCGCATTACGGGGGCACTGTTCGGCTTCATTTTACTCGCGTTTGGGATGCCTTTCACTTTCGTACCAGTGCTTATTTTTGGTGATGGTTCCATCGATCTTCTCTCGTTCGGTGGCTTATTCATGGTGCTGTTCACACTGCCTTTCGTTGTTGCTGGTTTATTCGTTCAATTCATCGGATTTTCGGTGATTCGGCTGAGCATTCGCCCTAGCGACAAGAAAACGATTGGCAGGTTAAACAAGGCCTTAGGCAATCAGTCACTCGACGTCACCAAGAGGCTTCGCGAACAGGCACACCTGACGTAGTTGTCGAAGAAGAAGGTCCTTCTGACCAAGGTGAAAATTTCTGGGACACCGTCGAGTCCTGAGCAAAAAGAGATGAGGTTTGCAGAAGTCATCAAATACCTTATTCCTTTAGAGATAACATTTGTTCAAGACCCTTTTCAATTCGTAATTAAACCGAAATCATAAATCAAGGTCATCATCGAGTAATTCTTTCACGTCTAAAAGCGTCGATTTCCACGCTTTTCTGTTCTTTTGTCGTTCTTCAAACACCCGCTCCTCAATTCCATCAACCAATTCTTTTGGTGCCGTTTGAGCTTCAGTAGCCGCTTCAAGACGATCTGTTAATTCCGTATCTTCACCAATACGGTCGCTTCGGTCGACCTGGGCGATGTCATGACTTGGGACTGTTCTAGAACCGTATTGCTTGAGTTGGGTTTGATCAACATACATGGCTTGATTGATTCGTTCAATTTCTTGTTCAGCCAACTGAACCTCGAGGCTGGCTTTCTTTGCACGCTGCCGCTCGAAAACTTCCACAATATCCTCATTGCTTGGCATTGGTTTTTGTTCCGTCATGGCTGATGCCAAGCGCTGCTGATGCGTTAATGCTGGACCATGAATTTCATCATGATCATGACGATGTGGAGCAGCTGCCATCATGAGGATCTCTTTGGCAAATTGGTGAAGAGAACTGTCTGCAGGTGCCTTTGCCAAAACATCGCGAACTTCTCTGTGGTGGGAAATGCAAGATTTACATCGAATCGCGCTGTCCTCATCCGGCGCATCACACAATAAGCAACAGGCTTGGAAACCCATTTCTTTCATGGCACGACGAGGCATTGACATATCTGCTCAAACCTCTCTCAATGGTTAACCGCATCAACCTTGGGACGCGAGGCTTCAAATTGTATCGAGCAGAACAAAGCCCATGGGGAGGCGTGACCCGAGGGCGGACATCATCGACGATGATCCTTTCAAGCAGAAACCACGCATCGCTCGCGTTCATTCTCGCCGGGGCGATGATGGAACAATACACTTCGAAATGAATGGCTCAAGTACGGGTTCAATTAACCCACTTCTGGCACAATTCATGGGCCTCCAACCCAACAAACCTGCAAACCTTCACACGGGCGGAATTTGGCATTTTAGTGATGAGGAAAAGAAACATCTGCGTCTCGCAACAGCTGCTTTCACCCTCGCTCTTGGCTTCATGTGGGTTGGCGGGATCCGCACCCTCCTTGCAACATCGCTGTCTCAATGGATGATTCAATTGTTGTTGGCAATGCCTGTGATGCTTTTGGCTGTTGGACCAGCGTTTCTATTTCACGAGATAGGACACAAAATCATTGCAAAGAAGAACGGTTGTTGGGCTGAATTTAGAGCAGATCCAAGTGGTTTACGGTTTGGAATATTTCTTGCGTTTTTCCTCGGCTTTTTGTTTATGGCACCGGGGGCTGTCATGGTTGCTGGCGTGGTGACTCGACGTCAAAACGGCCACATCGCCGTTGCTGGACCACTGGTCAATCTTGGGCTCTTCCTCATTGGCATCCCAATATGGGGCCTTCTTCTTGGTCTGAGTGGCGCTTTTGACACCTCACTTACAACAAGCACAGGCGAATACTTGGTCGGAGGCTCGCTCGTGTGGCAACAAATGTTAATCGATGCAGGTGTCTTTTGGCTTGGAGCAAATCTTGTGCTCGGTCTGTTTAACATGCTTCCCTTCGGCCCACTTGATGGTGCAAAGGTCAAAGATTGGAATGAAAACGCCTTTTACGCCGTGATTTCGCTCTTCGCTCTCCTTGTTTTAACATGGGTGTATTTTGGATACTGGAGTCCCACGGGTGTGCTTTCCTTCATTGCAAACCTCATTTAATCTGCAAAAATACAGCCGCAACGGTTTAGTTTGATATGCTGAAATTAAAGCCATGGGCACATCTCATTCTGAGCGATTGGGGTATTCACAAAGGTGGAAAATCCTTGGAATTATGAGCCTTAGTCTCATCATTGTCATGCTCAACAATGTGACACTCAATGTTGCCTTACCCGAACTCTCTTCAGACCTTGATGCTCAAAATAATGAATTGCAATGGATTGTTGATGCTTACGCACTCGTTTTTGGCGGCTCACTTCTTTTGATGGGTGCGTTAGGTGATCGCTTTGGTCGGAAAAAAGCACTGCAATCGGGCATGGTGTTGCTTGCACTTGCTGCAGGTTTAGCCTCCCAGTATGCGGATTCAACCACGGATGTCATCATTGCCCGGGCGTTTATGGGCCTGGGCGCGGCACTCATTATGCCAGCTACACTTTCAGTCGTCATCGTTGTGTTTCCACCAGAAGAACGCGGGAAAGCGGTTGGTATCTGGGCAGCCATGGCTGGCGTTGGCGCTCCGATTGGTCTGCTTGTCGGCGGCTGGGCGGTTCAATCTTTCAATTGGCAGATGGTGTTCTTGATCAATGTCCCGCTGATCGCAATCGCTCTTCTTTTGGGTAGTTTGTTTGTGCCGGAATCAAGAGATGAGCATCAAACACCTCTCGATTTCATCGGAGCCTTTCTCTCAATCGCCGCTTTGGGCGGTCTCCTCTATTCCATTATCGAGGCACCAGTCCATGGCTGGATGAGCACAGAAACCCTTGCTACCTTTGCGATCTCAATCCTCCTTCTGGTCATGTTCATTCGTTGGGAGGCGCGCTCAGAACATCCACTGTTACCGATGAAATTTTTCTCGAACAAAGGCTTCACAGTTGGACTGATCACAATCAGCCTCACGTTTTTTGTGATGTTTGCATTCATGTTTACACAAATGCTCCATTTCCAAATGGTTCGAGGCCACGA
>CM001443.1:209066-226599 GCA_000246735.1 uncultured Candidatus Poseidoniales archaeon
CAGCAGCACTTCGCTTCCTCCCTCTCCCTCTTGGTTTAATGCCGGCAGCAGCGAACAGCGATCGCTTCGTTCAACGATTTGGGCGCAACAGAGTGGTTGGCATTGGCCTCACCTTAGTCGGGATCGCGATGGTTATTTTCACAACCGTTGAAATTGATACACCATACCTCCGGCTTGCCTTGATGTTCTTCCTCCTTGGATTTGGTTTGGGGCTCACAATGGCTCCATCGACCGACATGGTCATGCAAGCCATCCCTTCGGACAAAGCAGGCGTCGGCAGTGCGACAAATGACGCCAGCAGAGAAGTCGGTGGGGCGCTTGGTATCGCCATCGGCGGAAGTGTACTGAACGAATTCTATCAACGCTCATTCATCTTACCAGAAGGCCTTGACCTCGCTGTTCTTCCAGTTGATCCAAGCACATCATTCCCAGCAGCAATTCAACTTGGACGAGGCATGGGTGGACCAATTGGTGATCAACTTGTTCTTATTGCTCAAACTGCCTTTGTCGATGGCATGGTTGCCTCGGCTGCAGTGTTTGCAGTGATTGCATTCACAACGGCAATTATTGCTTTCAGATTCATACCAACCACGCTGAATAATGGAAGCGAAGAGGAATGAAATCCTTGTTCACAAGTAGGCGTTGAGTACAGGCTTCTCGTCGAGGTGGAAGAAGGAATATGCAGCCCACCATGTAATGATGTCAAGGCTATCAATAAGGTTTGAAACACCAGAATGCTCCTCTCCGTACCCCTTTCCAGTCGTGTCCATCCAGATTTCCATTTCTTCGCGGGTATCACAGGTCTGGTGGTAACACCAGTACCCATCAACCAGGCCGCCGAAGCCAATGGTGACTGTGTCGAGGTTGGTCTGGAAACTTGCGTGGTCAGATCGAGCTGTTACATCTTCATAGATGACAATCTCAGGCCGACCTCTATCGAGCCAATCATCCACTTTCCACGTATCCTCAGCAAACCCTTCACCAACCAAAATACTCTGTTGCTGTTCGACACCAATTGCATCCGCACCGATCCAAAGGGTGAGGCCGACCATTGCCGGTTGGTTGATTACATCGTGGTCGAGCGAGGGTCCCAAGTACACTCGCATTGGCCAAACTTCCTCATCCTTCGGATAGCCATCCGGGTCAACAGTTGTTGCAGGATCACCGTGTGGTGCACCACCGCCACCGGGCCAGTTTACGCCAGCCATGTCGAGGTTGATGTAATTGGTCACCATCACATCGGGGTTGTCTTCCTTAACGTAATAATCAGTCCAGTAATCACTGCCACGCTTTCCACCTTCCTCGCCTGACCAGAAGCAGAAAACCATCGTTCGGCGAGTGTCGAATTCAGACATGGCTTGGGCGACTGTAAGCACCATGCTTGTACCAGCCGAGTTGTCGTAGGCGCCGACACCGGTGCCGTACGTCCTGACGCCTGTGACGTGAGGATCAGCGAGCAAGAGGTTTGCAGGGGGGGCGACATCAAAGTGAGCACCAAACACCATCCATTCGTTTGGAACTTCATTCCCATACCTGAATCCACAGATATTGTATGATTCTGGGTTTTGGTTTCCGAACACATCGGTGAACTCGTAGCGCTGCGTGACAACAGTCAAACCGTACGATTCAAGTTCATCGATAAGATAGACAGCAGCGTCTTCGTAGGCGGTGTTTGCTTGACCAGCCCAGCGATTGAGGTACCCAACGGCACCGTCCGCAAGATCGAGAGGGTCGGGCGTCTCGTCAGTAAGATGGTGGAGGTAATTGTACGTAGTGCGTCCATTCACGAGTCCTGTTGAATGGCGTCCTCCTTCATCGCTGGAGTAGGCAGGCGCGGCCCCGCGAACGAAGGAAAGCGGATAAGCTGCCACAGAACCACCAGTGTCCATGCTTGCATTCAGGGATTGATTTTCACCAGGGATTCGTTCAATCGCACCTCCGTCTGCTGTTTTATGACCATCTTCAGCATACCAAGTGGCCCATGATTCATTTGCATCTCGAATGGGCCAATTGTCACGGCCATAGGAGCCGAGGAGAATGACGCCCGTGTCAGCGCGCGGTGGTGCGAGCATCGACAGTTGCACTTGTTCACCGGCTCGCAAGTCAACAACAGTTGAATTAACAACATACCCAGTCGCATCATCCTTAATCAGGTACGGGACAAACGCTGACAAATCTTGTTCAGCTGTGATTGTGACGCCTTGGAACACGCCCGCAGTCATCACTTGCGGAGTAATTGCAGCGTCGTCGATTGTGACGTTCCCGCCACTTTCATTTTCTCCAAAACATCCAGACAATGGTGCCATGACCATGATCAACATCAGTGCCATTGCGTGGAGCCCCCGCATACCCGCCATGTCCCAGCCTTGAGTCAAGAGTTTCTCAATCCTACGCCAGAAACCCCTCTTAAGATGATTCAATAAAAATTACATATTCCATATAAATTCATCAATTACAAAGAGGTAATAAACCGAAAAACAAACAATATTTACCATATAAAGGTAATATTTGAACGAAAACCATGCAATATAGACAAGAGTTTGATAAGGGTGCAGGAACAAGATTAACATGATACAATGAGACAAGGAACCAACACTTTCGAAGTGCTTATCACACTGAAATCAAAACCGAGCCGAACATCTTACTTGTGGGCAAACGCTGTTATTGTTGACGACACAGATCCACGGTGCCCGTTGATCGAAGGGTGATTACTCCTCTTCTTGGAGCACCTTTTCTGCTTCTTTTGATTCATTGATAATGCTAACAGAGAGGCCGATGATACCTATGATTGCACCGATCATGACTGCAATGACCACTGCACTGTTCTCCTTATCATCCGATTGCACCTTCACTTCTTCTTCACATCCGATTCCAAAGCAATCACCCATGCCAGGCACACCGGGTTCTTCGTGGACGTCTTTCTGTAGGGTGATGGTCAAAATTTCACTGGAGACGACAGTTCCGTTGACGGCCCGTTCATACCGATATGCGTAGTCTCCGGTCGTGGCGTTGAGGTCAAATGCATACATGTGTGATACAGCACAGTTCTCATCAGCGAGGGTGCCATTTTCAGTCAGTGGACAAGTTTCAACGAGCCACTTTGAGACATTATCATGAGATTCATTGAAAACCCCGTCTAAATCGGTGTCAATCGTGATTCGAATGCTTGCGTTTTCAGTCGTGTCTTTCATCCGAAACACAACAGCGTTTCCTTGAACGAAACCACTGTCTGTTATGTTTGCAGGCATTGGGCCATCAGCAACCACAATGACGTTGTATGTTTCCTGTTCATGGGCCGAAACACCACTAAGCATGGCCGTGGCAAAAAGTGCAACAACCAGCACCCCATATGCTCTGCGACCCCGCCCCGACATGTTTTGCCCTTCACAGCATAACATAAAGACAAAACGGATGACCGGCTCGGCATCATCATGGGCGCGAAGCAGACAGGCTTGGGAATCTTCATTGTGGTCCTTCTTTGTTCTGCGACTCTGCTTGTGATTGGGCCGGCTGAAGAGGAGTCAACGAAGAACACAATTGCGTTCAATCAAGAAGACCCTCTTTACCAATACGAAGGCCATGATCACTCAAACGCCTCTCAACACATTGCAGGCACAGACAACATCGAGTTGATGGATTTTAACCCCTTGACAACACCCGGAAACGCTGAGATTCAAGTGGCAACCACCCCAGATGGTGAACGCACCTATGCATACCTTGCAGGGTGGAACGACATGCACATTGTGGATGTAACAGATCCCAACAACACTTCAGTTGTCGGTGTGTACAACGACCCGAACACCCAAGTTCTGGATGTCAAGTACCTCGAATACAACGGCCGGGAATACATCATCCAGCAAAATCAACTGGTCGACCCCGGGAATGCAGATCCGAACGTTGGAGAATGGAGCGACCCAATCCAAGTCAGTGCCACACTCATCGATGTCACAGAGAAATCGAACCCCGTCTTTGTTGACAATTGACGTGACGTCGACCACCCAACCGGACCTCACAACCTCTACACGCACATGATCGATGGAGAATGGTATTTGTTCATCGCAAATCCAGACTACGAGCAATGCGACGATGCCATCGGGGAAGCGTGCGGTGGCGTCACAATCGCTCACCTCAACCTCGATGGTTCGGCAGCACGAAACCTCCCCGGCGTCCCTGCTTCAGGACTCGGCCACACCATCATCAAAGTCGGTGAATATGAAGTCTCATGGGAAACGACCCGAGGCGGCTGGATTTACATTCACGATATGACCGTTCAACTATGGCCTGGTGAAGATCCAAACGACCCACGGTATGGTCACACCTTCATTTACGGCAGTTATTGGGAAGCAGGATTGAGGATCGGCGATGTCACAGATGTCCCCCATCCAGTGAACTCACCAGAGGAATACACCCTCCACGCTACGTTGTGCCAAACTGGACAGGGCAATCCAATCCAATGCCGCTGGCGAGCTGAAGAAGTCGGTTTGTGGATGGATTTCCTTGACTTGGATGATGACGGCCAACCCGACAGCGGGACCACGGGCAACGAAAATGGTGGAAGGGTGTCTTACATCCACTATGCAGAACCCTTCCCAAACATGGTTGACCTTTCACACGTTGGATACTCAGATGAACCAGTTCACCTTGTCACAGCAGCCGTGGAAGTTCTTTCGACCAACGTTGGAACTGGAATCATTTACTTGATTGACACAACTGACTACACAATGGAAGATGGACAATTCAAATTCAAGCCTAAACTCATTCGAGATTGGGAAATCCCCTATGCAGAAGACCATTGTTATGGCGAAGATTGTGAAGCCTTCCCAGTGGCCGATGAATGGCTGTTGTTTTCTCCTCACAACCTCGATAGTGCATATTTCGAAACCGACGAAACAACCGATCAGAGCCGCGGTGGTGGCTGGGATGGACGCCTCTACATTTCACACTACCACGCAGGATTGTGGGTGATTGATGTTGAAACACTCGTTGACCCAACCAACCCTGATGATCGTACGGCCACGAACTTTGAAGCAACGGTTGGATGGTACCTTCCTCATGGAGAGGATGGAACTGAAATCCAATCGAGCTTCTATTCGTTTAGTTGGTCTCCATTCTTGTGGGCGGTTGAACACCATAACGGCCTAACCTACGCCTCTTGCATTTCGACCGGCCTCTACATTGTCCAACTTGAGGCTGACCTTCCTTACCTTGGTACAGTTGTTTGAGGTGACTTCATGAAAAAGACAGTTATTGCCCTCTTCTTGACTTCTTCATTGCTTCTTTCTGGGTGCTTTGCGCCCGAGTCGTTTTCAGACGATCCCGACTATCACGGCGAAGACATTGAGCCAGTTGTAAAGGTCGATAACTTCACACTGTACAATGCGACAGGTGAGGCATGGAATTTTGCGGAGATGACCGAAGGAAAGGTTGTCGTCATCGCTTTCCTCTTTACCAACTGCATTGATATCTGTCCAATCGTAACTGAGAATCTTCGCTGGACCTCAAGCCAATTGACGCCCGAAGAACACAATTCAACAGAATTCATCACACTCACTGTGGATCCGTGGCGAGACGATCCAGCAACCATGCTTTCATGGAAGGAATCGCGCGGCACAGACTGGAGCCATCTCTCGATTAACGACGTAGATAACGACTCCCAACTCAAGGCCATAACCGATGTTTGGGTAAATTTCGGTGTTGGTCTTTGGATTGAAGAAGCACCCTCAGACATCCAAAACAATGATTCGAGCAACGAGTCAAACAACGGTACGAGCAACGACTCAAACAATCAATCAAGCAATGAGACCGCTGAGAACTCAGAACCAGCCACCAGCGCAAGGCATCACCCTGACGCGTACAGTGTGAACCACAGTACAGGCACCGTCCTCGTCGACCACAGAGGCCTTCAGCAGGTATGGTGGGGTGACAACGATTGGTTCCCTGAACTCGTGCTCGAAGACATCCGTATGCTGATTGCAGAAAGCAACGAAGCGTAGATTTCACAACTCGTTAGGAACTGGGCTTTGATCCATGTGCAAGAACGCAAAGACAGCCCACCACGTGACAATGTCCCATGAATGGGCCAGGTTGTTGATTCCGGTTGATTCATCAGTGTCCATGTAATCGATCATCGTCTCCATTGTATCGCATTCCCTGTGATAACAAGGATATCCATCGACAACACCGTTCCATCCGAGGGTTGCTACACCGATGTTTTGGAAGGATTGGTGGTCGCTTCGAGCGGTAGGCGATTCATAGATTGCTACAGTGTCTGTGTATTTGTTCCCCCACAGTGGGCTTTCGCCACCGGCCAACCATTCCTCTCTTCCGCGCTCCATTTGAGAAGCGAGGTCGAGAGCGTCGGCACCGATCCATTCGGCCAAATGGAACATGCCAGTTTGGTCAACAGCTTCCTCAGTACCATCGGGGCCGAGGTAGACAGAGAGTGCATAATCGCCAGGATAGTTGACACCAGCCATGTCGAGGTTGAGGTAATTGCTCACAGTCACTCCGTCAGGCAAGTCATTCGCGAAGGAACGAGAGCCCCACAAACCTTCTTCTTCGGAAGACCAGAGACAAAACACCATGGTTCGACGAGCGTCAAATTCAGCCAACACACTCGCAGTGGTCAACACCATACTCGATCCAGCAGCGTTGTCGTAAGCCCCGTGCCTTGTGCCGTAGCCGGGAAGGACACCCGGGGTGTAAGCGACAGGAGGAGCAATATCGAAATGGGCACCAAATATCAACCATTCATCAGGATACACAGACCCGGTCTTGTAGCCACAGATGTTCACTGCCCAAGCAGTGTTTGATTGGAACCGATGCACTTCAACGGAATCTAATCCATACCCCTGCATCACGCCTTCAAAATACGTTATTGCGTGCTCATACGAAGGGTTTGCATTCCCAATCCATCGATCGAGGTAACCCACAGCACCATCTGGGCCACAGGTGGCACAAGGGGTGTCGTCAGTGATGAAATCAACCCACTCGTACACATCTCGTCCGTTCACCCAGCCGCCACTCGCACCGACGCCATCAGCGTCTGTCAAATCTGCGCGCTGCTCTCGAACAGTTTCCATTTTCTTCACAGTTACATCCCCGCCGTTCACGTCATTTGGGACAAGCCAGGACCACAGCCCACCAGCGTCTTCATTTGGTGCAGTAGCGACTGCTGAACCACTTGTTCGGTCGGCGTCCCAATCCATCCAAGACTCACCTGCGGCACGGATTGGCCACTCCATTCTCCCGTAGTCTCCAATGAGAAGCACAACTTCGGTATTCCGTGGTGGGAAAAGGACACTGACACTCACCGATTCGCCTTTCATAAGGTCAAACACAGTTCCGTTTTGCGCCCGCATTGAGCCGGGGTCTTGGATAAAGTAAGGGATGAACACACTCATGTCCTTGGAAGCAGAAAGCATGATCGTCGTCCACTCCCCTCCCGGAATCACTTCTGGGCTCACGGTAAGAGCATCTTCGTTCGGTAACCCTTCGCTGTTGTTTTCACCCATGCACCCAGCAAATGGGGCCGTGAACATCAACAAAACAAGCAAACCAGCACGAGCATGGCAAGGACTCATGATGGGCCGTGACCCCTTTCGTTGTTGAACCCAACGGCCATACACATCATCTATCTTCAAAGGCAGATAAAAACAAGACTTCCGGACCCCGGAAATCGAATTCCTAGAAAGGGCGAACGGTTAAGGGGGGACAGTTGTCCGGTTTAGACATGGCAACGGTTCGTTTGGACCAGAAGGGCCGGGCTCTCACCCGGGCAATCCCCTCCTCCTTTGACCAAGCTATTGCCAAGTTCTTTGGCACTGGGCCAACAGATTTAGATCTGGCCAAGGTGCAACATTTGGCATACCGCGAAGCCCTCCTCAACGCAGGTGTTGAAGTCACAGTCCTACCATCTGATGATCAATTACCCGATTCAATATTCGTTGAAGACCAAGCCGTTGTGATCGACGGACACGTTCTTCTTCCAGTGCCAGGTCATCCCTCTAGGGTTCCAGAACAACCTCCAATTGCAGAGTTTGTGACCCGGCAACTCTCTGGAACCCAAGTCTGCCGCATGCACGGTGAGGCGCGAATGGATGGAGGCGACATCATCCGCCTTGGCGATTTATTCTTTGTTGGCCGGTCGTCAAGGACAAACGATGCTGGAATCGAAGAACTACGGGACCTCTTAACCCATCTTGGGCATGATCTTCGAGTTGTCGAAATACCAGGTCACGCTCTCCACCTCACAAGCATCAGCTCCACACCGACCGATTCAGTCATCCTCGTTCCTGAAGGATATCTTCCAGAGGATGCTTTTGGTGAACTACCCGAAGGTTGTGAAATCAAGTGGATGCCAAATGAAGAAGCCTACGGGTGCAACACAATCGGCTTGCCGAACGGGCAAGTCCTCGTCGCAGACGGCTATCCAGCGGTTCTTGAGGCAATCAAGTCATTGGGGCTCGAACCCGTTGTCCTCGACATGAGTCAAATCCGTGAAGCAGATGGCTCGTTGACATGCTGCTCGTTGTTTTACTGAGTGGATTCAACCGAATCTTCCGCTGTCAGTGTAGACAGTTCTGTGCCAATGCGCAAGTTGCTTTGCAGCGTCATCCTCGTCTTCAATCATGTGAGTGTTCTCATGAAAAGCGCCAGATGCGCTTGCATCAGCGAGAACAATTCCGTTTTCTGATGCTACGAGCTCGATTGTCTTGGTATGATCGAGGTACACACCGATTTCAAAGACCACAAAGGGTGGGCGGCTGCCAACAAGGCCCTGAAACATCGATGAACAGAGGAAACTCGCCAAATCCTCAGTTGAGTGAAATGAACACAGCATCGACAACGTCTCGAGTAAAGCCTGTTCCCCTGGCTCAAGTGGAGGGGTTGCATCATCGATCATCCGAGATTTAACAACCGTCAACAACGGTTTCGTATTTTCCATATTATTCCCCTCTCATCCTTCTCTTCAACGTCAGACCTTCACCAAGGCAACAGTTCCCCATCGAATTGAATGAATCGCCCACTTGTTTCCAGCGTTAGAGCGTCAACAACGTTGCGCATTCCTTTGACGCTGTCAGGAATTTCAACAGGAGCCCTGTCGCCTCCCATGCTTGTTTTAACCCATCCCGGGTGCAAGATGACAAAACTAATTTGATCTTCAATCGCTTCTTTTTTCATGGATACTGTGAACATGTTGAGCGCTGTTTTACTGGCCCTGTAAGCATACGAACGGCCCATATGACAATCATCAATTGAAGCCATCAAACTGCTCACCATGGCCACCTTTGTCAGACTGTTATGGTTCATTTTTCCATAGAGAGCTTGGACAACTCGAACCGGTCCAAGTGCGTTGATGTCGATGACTTCGAGCGCCCACACATCATCGATTTCCGATATGTTTCGCCATCGACCGTCAGCCACACCTGCGTTATTGACGAGTAAGTCTATTTTTGCGGGCGCGGCATCTGCAAACGCTTGAACAGACGCACGGTCTTGCACGTCCAATTGGTGCGTGGACAGTGCGTCGCAGGCCAACGAATCAAGGCGCCCCATGTCGCTTCGATACCCAGCATATACAGTCCAACCTTGCTCGATTAACTGCGACACCCATTCTGCACCAAGTCCTCTGTTTGCTCCAGTAATAACGGCCGTTCCCATGCTGATGCGTGCTTGTGACCGCTTCTTGAACCTTTCAAACAAGATGCTGAATCAACGGCCCACAGAAAGTTAATATCAATACGAACGAATCATTCTCTAGAGGGTTGATGCATGGAACCCCCCTACACCCCCACTCCACCAATAATAGACCTAAACCCGTCCCCGTGGTGGTCATGGGGCGTTGCGATTTTTTTGGGCGTCATGGTGGCGTTTTCCGCCCTGGGAGCACTCGCCATCGCCCTTATTCCATACGATTACATAGCCACTGAGTACACGTGGGCTGAAGACCCCGGCGAATACCCCGAGAATGGAAGCCAAGAAGAGCAAGATGGTTGGAATGAATCAAAGGAATCGTGGGACTTACAGCAACTAACTCAAAACCTTCTCTTTGAAATGGAAGACGAGGTGCCAATGCAACTCACGCTGTTTGGAGGTGTCACACTCGTTGGTATTGCTGCCATGATCTTACTCGCCCGGCAAAATCCAAATGGATTCAATCTCGCCTATGTTTGGCTTTTTCTCTCAACCTGTTCCAACATTTACTCCACCATACGATACAATTCTCTCATGAGTGATTTGGATCAGTTTTTCCCCGAGGAGTCGATGTCGGGAACCTATCAAGTCGCAGCGAGTATCGGCGGGACGTTGGCATGCAATCTCACTGTTCTCGCAGTGTTGATCACATGTGCAGTCAACAGTCAACCGAAGCAACTTGAGGAAAGCGGCTTTCATCTCCATCACCACTCTCCTCCTTCCCAGCTTCAACCGCCGGCTAAAGGTTGAATTACTAACTCGGCCAAGCATTGTCTATGCAACCACAAGTCAATATCCCGTTCTCCAACACCGAAACAATTCCAGGCATGACCATCACTCAGATGATGGGCGTCGTTACTGGGTCCACGGTTCGAGCGAAGAATGTCTTCAAAGACATCGGCGCAGGACTGAAAAATATGGTCGGTGGGGAGTTGAAGGCATACACTGAACTGCTTCAAGAATCGCGAAACGAAGCACTCTACAGGATGCTGGTCGATGCGCAAGCCCGTGGAGCAAACGCAGTTGTTAACGTTCGATTTGCAACATCATCCGTTGCAGGTGGGGCAGCTGAATTACTCGCATATGGAACGGCTGTCGTCGTCCAATGAGGTGATTCGCTTGTTTGTCTTGATTGTTCTCTCCCTTCTGGTCCCGCTCCTTCCTTGGCTGGTAAGTGGGATTGGTACGGCAGTGTATCAGCCTAAGAAGAAACAGGAGTTACTTCAGCGCGAACAAGCCTTTGCAAAAACGAGTGATGTTCTGAGCACCCTTAGTAAACCACTTTCTGGAAAGGAAGTGAAAGAGTATCAGGTGCTAATGACCAATGTCGTCATGTCGCCGAGTTGGATTCAAATTCTCGTTGGTGGTATTTTGTCACTCTTCGGCGGTGAGATCAACGTGTTCACCAAAGTCGTTGATTGGTCGAGGCGAGAGGCTCAACAACGCTTGCGTGAACAGGCTGCTGCGAGCGGGTATGATGAAGTGATCAACGTCAGAATGGAAACCACAACCCTCAGTAAAATCAGGGGCGGCAAAGACAAGACCACAGGGATTGAAGTCCTTGCTTACGGCACCGGAATAAAATACTGAACAAACCGGTAATTTTTATACCCAAGTCAGGGGTGTAGTTCTTGAAGGGTTGGCCTGTGCATGTGTCTGATACTATGGCTGATGGTACAGAAAGCACCTCTATTCTACGAAAGTGGGTGATGCGTCAATATTGGAGAATGCAAATGAGCCAAGCAGTTGTCAGCCTCTTGCTCTGGGGCACAACCATCACCTTGCTCGTTTGGCCCTATGTATCGTGGCGATTTTCCTCCCAATGTGATGCAGGTTTTTGTTTCTCAGATTCGATTGCAAGCATCCCTTCGACCTACTTTGGCTTGGCCGTCATTTTCATGTCAGTCATGTTTGCTGTTTTACTGGTTGGTTACCTGTATGACCAAGTTTTCTCTCTTTGGACAGAATGGCGCAGCGTCGATATGGAACGCAACCCGTATGTCACCTATGCCTTGTCTCCGAACTGGGCCATGATGATTGCATTACAAGCAGAAACGCTGAAGAGAACCTCAGCAGGCGATGAGGCAATGGTTGCCCAAGCAGATTGGTACCTCAAGTGGTGTGAAATATACACGGAAGGTGAAATGTTTGCTCGTGCAGTTCAACGATGGGATGCCGATCTCGGCGAAACACCGACGTTCTGGTTCACGAGTGACGAGGCTATGCAGCGTGCTCGAAACTCCGTCTTTGGAGACGAAGCGTGATTATTTCGAACCTGGTGAAAAGAAGCTAAACCAGCGCTTCAACATCTCGCCGAGGGACTCTTTTCGAAAGTATTCACCGGTTTCTGGATCATACCACGTCCCATCGCCCTGCGGAATTGGTCCTCGAGCGTGTGGACCGTTGACAGGAATGTACGCTCCCGAACCTCTGTGGTGGCGGGGCGAATGAAACCGATTGAACGCACTTGATCGTCCCATGCGTGGCCGGAACTGACGGCGGTGAGGTGAAGAAGGGCCGGAAGAACGCCCTCCACTTCTTCGCCCACGGGGTTTGTACGTTCGCCGTCCTCTCGAGGAACCCATGACATCGCCTTGCTCTTCGTGGTTTTAATTGTCATCCCCGGCGAGTGAAAACAGTGGCGTTTTCCACAGATTATGGCGCACAGGGGGACCAAAAGGCTTGCAGTGTATCGTTAGAGTGCAGAGGGCAGGATTCGAACCTGCGAACTCATAGAGACTGGGACCTCATCCCAGCGCCGTTGACCAAGCTTGGCAACCCCTGCGTCGACCCCCCCTCATGCCGCGTGTATATCAATGACGCGACACCCTCCTACGGCGAGTCAAACCGTTTCAATCTTCAATGAAATACGCAATTTCATCCAACGGCTTTCGATGGATGTTCGGCACGGTTGCATCAACTGCCGGATACCCCACGGGCATCACCAACATCGCCTCTTCGTGTGCCGGGCGGTCGAGCAATGTTCCAAGGAATTTCATCGGCGAAGGTGTGTGGGTAAGGGTTGTCAAGCCCATGCGGTGGACAGCGTTGATGAACAGGCCAGCCGCAATTCCACACGATTCGGTTGAGTAGTATGTTGGCCCCCATTCACCATTGCTTCTCAAGCGTTTTTTCTGCCTGAATAAAACGACGATCCACGGCGCATCAGTCAAATGCTGCTTTACCGCATCTGTTCCAAGCGGCGCTAACACTTCTGCCCATGCTTCCGGCATTCTTTGCTCGTATGTTCTGCGTTCTTCTTCCTCCGCAGCTCGCCTTATTTTCTGTTTCAATTCAGTGTTCGAAACAGCGACCCACGTCCATGGTTGCAAATGCGCCCCGTTCGGAGCGGTGCCACCTGAAAGGATTGCCAGTTCAATCAATGACCGATGGACCATTTTCGATGAAAAATGACGCGTTGTACGGCGTTTTCTATTTTCTTCATAGGCTTCCTTTGCTTTTGCAATCATCTGTTCTTCCGGGACTTCGTTCCACTCAAGTGGAATAAAATCGTCTTCATCCATGCACGTGCGACAACGACGGTGGCTTTCAGTGCTTTTCGTTGCCATCAAGCTTCAGGCATCCGGCCGCGCATCCTGAGCCAGGATTCACTGCCAAACATAAGCGCGTACATGGCAGCGAGCCACAGCGTGGGTCGGCCCCAAGCTTCGATTGCCATGACCTCGGGCCCAATACCTTGCCCGAAGGCAAGCAATGCAGTGAGCCATACGAGGGTGAGTCCGTGCAGCGCCCACCGAACCGACGCCATAATCTGCGTTGAGTTTGCTTTCATTTCTGTCATTTCAACCTCGGTCAATACGGCGGTGACTCCTTTCAATTTATCCAGTGCAGTACCGCCATTCCATCGAATTTGCCCCAATTTAAACCGGCTGAATATTTCGATTCCTGTGAACATGGTAACCCAGACCACAACCACTTCGAGGAAGGGTTCAGCACCGAGTAAATTCAGGTCACCTCGCGTGGACCACAGCAACAATCCCCACAACCATGAGACGAGGAGCAGTTGGAACGTGCGGGCAAACTTGGTGATGCGATGCAGCAATTCAGCATCGTGAGAGAGCAACATTTCGAGCGCAATGACAAGGCAGGTTGTCGCTGAAAGGCCAACACTGACGAGCAACCACCACCAATCTAAATCCCCATCGCGCCATGCAAACATCAACGCAATCATCGTCCATGCTAAGGCCAACACGGAAGCAACATTTGCTGTTGCTTGCATGGTGTAGAGCGGATCACGACCATCTTTGAGGACAGCAAAACCGCCCATAAGCCGAGTTTCGAAAGCAGAATCATCAACGATACCATGCGCAGCAGCAGTCATGCCGCCGACAGCCTTGATGCGTGCCTTGTCAATGATCGACTCCGCTTCACCCAAGGACCACTCATCGTCAAGGCCACCACGGTTCCAAGCAGAGCCACGGCTTGCAGAATGTGCAGCTCCAGCCCCTCTGTGTTTGGTGTTTCCAGACGACCGTGTTTTGGCCCATGCTCTGATTTCATCGGACATGATTTCTTCGACTTGATCTTCGTTCAACGGAGCACCGTGGTCAGTGTACAGCCATCGGCACTGGATCGGTACGGGGGCAGGGTCGACATCCGGCGCAACCATCTGGAATTGACCCGGCCCGAGGGTTGGCAATTGAGCGACCAAATCTTGGTCGCCCCCGCTTTCTTTCAACAAATGGCGCACCTTTTCGACATCTTGTGGTTGAGTGAAGCGACCGATGAATGTCGTGTTCGCCTGCGCCAAGATTTTGTAATCAACGTCGCTGACATTCTGCGTAGCAAGAACACACGCAACACCGTATTTTCGGGCTTGTTTGAAAATGAGTTTGATGAGGTCCTTTGCAGGAGGGTTCCGTGGGTGTGGTGGCAAATATGGCGCCACTTCATCCATGAAGAACAACAACTTCAATTCCCCATCAGCGGGTTGTTGCGTCAACATCCAATCGTAGAGCTCACGAGAGAGTTCTTGGACGAAATATTGCTTCTGTGCTTCGTCTTGGATGGTGTTAAGATACACAATATTGAGGGGTATTTTCCCTGGGACAGCAGGCTCGACGAAGGAATCGATGTCGATTGGCACGCCGTTAGAAAAGAGCAACTGATTGACGCCAGAGGAATAGGCTGACAATCGCCTTGCCAAATCGTTTCGAGTGGTTTTTGGTAAACGCTCTTCGAAATCAGTGAGTCGGTGATCGATCATCACTTCTTCCCATGTAGGCACGACTGGTTTCTCTTCACCTTCTTCGACCTCGTAAAAACACTCAGGGTAGAGGTGGCGCGTGAATTCTTGATTTGGCTCGCGTACAACTTTTGCGAGGGCTTGAAAATCCCCGACATTGAGTCCATGTTTTGTCCCCTCAACAAGAATTTCATAGAGGAATGGCTTGACAATTTTTCCTTGTGCCTTTTCCACATCATACCCTGCAAGACTCGTGAACCCTGCCGCCACCATGTCCCATGCAGTGATTGCTTCTTCAGCATCTAAATCCGGCGGAGGCGCTCGAAACGGATCGATGCAGAGCGGCAACCCTTTGGAACGCAATGGGGTCCAAATTCGGACCTCGCACATTTCCATCAGCTTCTTGGCTCTGCTAACATCGCCACCTTCCTTTTCCAATTCAGCAGGCTCGATGCCAAGCGCCAGCCTCGCTAAGTCGCCTTGTGGATCGATAATGAGCGAGGGGATTTTTGCTAAAGCAGCCTCTTCAATGAGGGCTTTCGCCATGACCGTTTTTCCTGAACCAGTGGACCCAAGCATCGCAGCGTGTCGAGCCAACACCATTGATTTGATGTCGATTGGTTCACCCGTATCTCGTCTTGAACCGAGAAACAATCCTTTGGGTTTGAACTTCTTTTTCTTTGGCAGGGGGGCTTCAGTTGCCTGTTTGGGTGTTGGAGGGCCCGGGGACAGAATTTCATCAACCAAGTCAGCGTAACTGGGTTCTTTCGATGAAGGGAGGGTGCCGGGGAACTCGTCCTCTTCCGACACCATAGACGGTGCAAACTGGTTGGAGGTCTTGAAGACCGCGCTGCCCACGATGGTAAATGCGCACACTCAAGGGGGTCGAACATTTCGCCAAAGCATGGAGCGCATCCCAACCGGCCGCCCATCATGGAACAACGCCATGAGGCAGGCCGCAGTCGAGACGCTTGATTCCAAACGGTGGGTTAAGGGTCCGAAGGTTGCTGCATTTGGAGCAGCCTTTGCCAACCACTCCGGGGCACTCAACGCCCACCCTTGTCAAAACGGGTCGTCCTCACTTTGGGCAGCCCTTCGCATTGCTGGCATTGGCCCGGGCGATGAGGTCATTGTCCCTTCCTACACCTTCATTTCAACAGCGACGTGCATCGAGTTGGTTGGTGCGACAACCGTGTTTGTGGACGTCGAACCTGACTATTATTGCCTCGATGTTCAGGCTGTTCGAAATGCCATCACGCCTTCGACAAAAGCCGTGATTGGCGTCCACTTATTTGGGCAGCCATACAACCCCGAACTCATCGAGGTGTGCGGTGAAAATGATCTCGTTTTGATCGAAGATGCAGCGCAAGCCCACGGTGCAGCACAAGACATGGTGGATGGAACCTCCCGTGTTGCTGGCTCAATGGGCGACATTGGCTGTTTCTCCTTTTTCCCATCGAAAAACATGGCAGTTGGTGGCGAAGGAGGGATGCTCACGACGACCAAAGCAGCGTATGCAGAGAAGATTTCAGGTATTACAAATCACGGCCGCTCACCGAATCTTGAAGCGATGGAACTTGGGAGCAACCTTCGCATGTCGGAAGTTTCTGCTGCCATCGGATTGGTTCAATTGGAACATTTGGACGGCTGGGTACAACGTAGAAATGCAATCGCAGCCCGCTACACCGAGGCATTGGCGGACCACCTCCACCTCTCACCGCCATCCGTCAGGCCGGGAGCGTACCATGCATGGCATCAATATTGCATTCAAACGGACCACGCCTCAGCGTTTGTGGAACATATGGATCGCAACCACATCGACGCACGCCGATACTACACGACGCCAATACATTGTCAACAGGTGTTTCAGAATCACTCACAGTATCAAATCACGCTGCCCGTCACCGATCACCTTGGCCAAACCCTGGTCGCAATTCCAGTGATGCATGAGTTGCACGATGAGGAGATTGAACGGATTGTCAAAGCACTCATCACGTTCAATCCATCGTGAATTCAGATTTTCGGTGGGCAAGGCTTGCGTTCGACCAACTGTGGTCACCTGTGATTTCTTCACCGAGCCATGCCGGTAATTCAACGGATGCATCTTCGGCGGGAAGTTCGACCTCGGCTAGAACAAGAGGCGAGAGTTCACCCTCAAATTCATCCACTTCCCAAACAAAACCGTCGACACCATCCCATAGGTACCGTCGTTTTTCCACAAAGGGATGCTCTCGTTGCATCACAATTCGTTCACCAAGGTCCCGTTCGATGTTCCATTCAAGTTCAGCTGCTGTGGCGTTTGTTCGCCTTCCTTTGAGGGTAAGCGTTGTGCGTTCGTCCCGGAAACGAATGCGCACGGTCCAGTCCTTTTCCCTCAAAAAAATCACACGCTTTTCTTCCTCAAGTTGAATGATTTCAACAACCTCGTTGTAGACGAGTGTGTGCCCTTGAAGGCGTAAGAGGTTCGCATCGAGGTAGTATTGGATCACTTTGGATGATGCTTCAAGCACTCTCCATGGTTTTTCGCTTCCTTGGTCGACAAAAAACCTACGTTCGATTTCGAGATGTTCTTCCATAACCTCT
The DNA here is from genome assembly GCA_000246735.1 of uncultured Candidatus Poseidoniales archaeon. Classification (GTDB taxonomy): domain Archaea; phylum Thermoplasmatota; class Poseidoniia; order Poseidoniales; family Poseidoniaceae; genus MGIIa-L1. Next base: position 226,552 of record CM001443.1, read on the forward strand.
CCACCGGACATACTTCGCAGTGCACTCGCAGTCTTAGTGTCACCGAAT
>CM001443.1:226614-258231 GCA_000246735.1 uncultured Candidatus Poseidoniales archaeon
CAAACCAGACCCTAGAAACCCCAGAAGGCCTTGATAACTTTTCACCCGATGATCTCCCTCTCGAGGCGAGTGATTCTGCTGAAGATGCAAAGATAGAAGATGATGCTGAAGCATTCGATGGGTCTGATGCGAAATCAGATGTCCACGGAGAAATTTTCATTGGATTAGGCAGCGGAATGTTAGCACTGCTTTTCGTTGGCACCAGCCTCTTTGAAATTGTAAAAATCGCCGTATTAATGGCACTCATCACCCCTCTTATCACACGGAAAACAAAGGAGGATGAATTGAACAGAGGACGAATCCTTGGTTTCATCGAAGGGAATGCAGGCATCCATTTTTCAGCACTTCGCGACGCCCTCCAATTGGCGAACGGTGTGACCGCCCACCACTTACAATCCATGGAATCTTCAAACCAAATCGTTTCTTGGCGAGACGGAAAATTAAGACGCTACGCTGCCGCCAACCTTCCCGCGGATAGAAGGACATCCATCGCCCATCCAATCGTTGGAACTCGGCTGGCTATTCTTGAGACATTGTCAGATGCGGGGCAAGTAGGGCTTTCCAACACCCAGTTAGCAGAGAAACTACGCCTATCAAGACAACTAACATCCTATCACGTGAAGTATCTAAATCATGCTTCTTTCATCGAACGTACAAAGCCAAAGAAACGATCGCCATGGAAACTCACTGTGCTAGGTCTTGACACCCTCACTCCAACCCAAGACCGCTAGGAAAGTAAAATCAATTTACCAATTTCTTCATAGCCGAGGGTTCCGTAGTATTGCCATGAAAGAACACAAGACGCTGGCGCTCGCCATGATTTCCTTGTTCCTGTTTTCAGGATGCTTGGGCGCGGTTGAACCTGGCGTTGAAGTTCCCTCAATTGAGTTGCCAGAGGATTGGTCGACAACGGTCCAACGGACGGTTTCAAACCCTCAATTGAGTCAGTTTTCCGATTGTGAAGAACTGGAACGTGCCCTCAAAATATCGATTGAGGAAGAAGCTCGAACTCAAATTCTCCAAGCCATCGAAGAACAGTATTTCTACGGCGGCATGTGGATGGAAGATGACATGGCCATGGCAGAATCTGCTGATGGCGGCACCGGGACATCGAGTCAACCTGCGCAAACGCGCCGTGTTGAAGGAAGTGATTATTCCGGAACGAATAACCAAGAACAGGGTGTCGATGAAGCTGATTTCGTCAAAACTGACGGCTACAATATCTACTTCATCAACGGACGCAATCTCGTTATCTTCGCAGTTCCTGAATTTGGTGAATTGAACCTTCTTTCAACCACGAGCATCCAAGGGAACCCGACAGCGATGATGCTCGATGGTGATCGACTTGTCGTCATCTCTTCAGTCTCGACGTGGACCATTGCCAGCAACGATCCATTGTCTGAGGAACTCGGATGGGATGATAGCAACGTCTGGCGGACCAACTCACTGACCAAGTTCACAGTGCTCGACATCACCAACCGCTCTTCACCAGAAACGGCGAAAGAGTTGTTCATTGAAGGAAATTACATGACAGCGCGAGAAGTCAACGCAACAGTTCGCACCGTCACCCACGCTTGGATGAATATCCCAGGGCTGCAAACGTGGTTGGACCTGCCAAACGGTTATTGGAATTTGGATTACGACGACCCACTTCGCTTGGAACTCCGTGAAAAAGTAGGCTACCAAACCATTCTTGACAATCAAGAAACGCTCGCCCGCCTCGACCTTGTCGATCTTCTTCCAAAGGTCTACGAGCGCGTTGATGGGCGCCTCACTGTTCACACAATGGACGACGATGCATGCGCAGATTTCGTTGCACCTGCCGACAGCCTCAACCGTGGGTTCAACAGTATTTTCACCTTTGATTTGAACGATGAAAACTTCGCCTTCCAAGCCGATCACATTGTCGGAAACTACCCTATGGTCTACGCTTCAGAAGATCTCCTAGTGCTGACAGAAAACGCATGGGACTGGTGGTGGTTCTGGGGTAATGACAACATGAACGATGCCACAAACATTCACACCTTCGATATTTCGAACCCCGGCGACACGGTCTACACTGGTTCGGGGCGTGTGAACGGAACTATTCTCAACCAGTTCTCGATTTCTGAACACGAAGGCGTGCTCCGAGTTGCAGCAACATCAGGTCAGTGGGCCCGATGGTGGATGGAGAATCCAGAGCCAATGAGCTCAAGCGTCGTCAATTTTGTTCGCAGCGTTGACGTTGATACAGACGAACAAACGCTTGTCGAAGTAGGCCGTGTTGACAACATCGCTCCCGAGGAGCGAATTTGGAGCGCTCGCTTCGATGGTGATCGCTGCTACCTCGTGACGTTCCGGCAAATCGACCCACTGTGGGTCATCGACATGTCAGATGAAACCAATCCAACGATCCTTGGCGAACTTGAAATTCCTGGTGTTTCAACCTATATCCACCCTCTTTCGAGGGACCATTTGCTCACCATCGGCATTGGCCCTGGTGAAGACGGACTCGGCCTTGATTGGTCAAACACCCGCCTTTCGCTGTTCAACATCACCGACCCAACAACCCCTGCTGTTGACGATGTTCTCTCATTGAGCCCGGTGATTGACCCGAGTGAATCCGGCTGGTCGTGGTCGTTTTCCGAAGCATCCTATGAGCACAAAGCCTTCCAATACTGGGCGCCAAAAGGTATGCTTGCGGTTCCACTTGCGACCTACAAGTATGACAGTTGGTACAACGAAGAGGGTGGCTATTCCTACAGTTACAACTTCGTCAGCAAGTTGATGATCGTCAATGTATCAGAAGAAACAGGTACACTGTCAGTTCACGGTGAAGTCAATCATTCTTCGTTCTACAGCAGTGATAACCAACGCTCCTACTACAACAGCTACGATGTTCGACGTTCGATTTTCATGGGTGATTTCATTTACGCTCTCTCCGCTCAAGGCGTGACCGCTACAAACCTCACGACGATGGAAACGTCAGCTTCAATCGCCTTGACCTACGAAAATGTATGTTATGGATGTTATGATGATGTAGTTGTGTCAGATAACGGCGGCGAAGGAAGCACTTCGAGCGAATCTGGCGAGGCGGAAAGCGAACCGATGAGCAGTTGAGGTGACACCAATGGGATTCACAGTTGCTGTCGTTGGATGCGGACGCTGGGGATCCGTCCATGTTGCAAGCCTCTTACACCTCAAACAAGAAGGAATGCTCAACCGCGTGGTTGCGTGTGATCTTGTTGAGAACACCGTCGAAGCAATTCAAGGCGCCGATGCCCGCTACACTTCATGGCAAAGCATGTGTGAACATGAGACCCTAGACCTCGTTATTCTCGCCACACCAAACGACACCCATACTTCGCTTGGCATGGCCTTTCTTGCCAAGGGCCTCCATGTGCTGATTGAGAAACCATTTGGGGCATCTCCGAGTGAAGCACGTGCGTTGCTCGACAAAGCAATTGAGAAACAAGCAGCGGTATTTTCAGGCCATCTTCTCCGACACCACGCAGGCTTCCAGCATGCGAAGCACCTCATCGAAGAAGGGGCAATCGGGCAATTGATCAGCGCTACATACGCACGGTGCACCGTCCGGCCAAGACCGCCATCGACGAACCTCATCGACGGACTTGCGTCTCACGGCATCGACGGACTTGCCTACCTTTTCCCCGAACGATTTGAGTTTTCAAACACCAAGGTCACACGCCAAATGGGAAATCAAGACGCAGCAACATTGGTCATTGAAGATGAAGAATACACGGCCTCCATCATGGTTGGATGGGGTGTAGAACGGGAGCGTCGGAGCCTTTGTGTGATCGGCAGTGAAGGAAAAATTGAGTTGGATTTTGGGCAACATTCGACCCTCACGTTCAACGGCGAAGTGTGCAACCTCAACCCATCAAGGTCACCCTTGCAAATGCAGGTTCTTGCCGCCCTCCATGCCCCGGAAATGACCCATGACCAGCACAAATCCATTTTCGACACCGCCGTGAATGTGGAGAAAGTCAAACTCGCTATGAGTCGCCAAATATGAGCAATCACCTTGCGAGTCTTCAAGAATTAAAGCGGTCTGGATGAATTCATGGGCATCCCCTATTCCACCATTCAACGCCTGTTCATCGGCAGCCTCGTCGCCGCAGGGCTCACTTGGTTCACCCAAGAAAATTTCACTGATGCGGCGTATGTGTTGATTGCACTCTCCGCACTCATCGGGGTCGCATGGGGCCTTTCAGAACGTGAAATGACGTTTGCGCACCTCGGAATGAATCAAACGGGGGCCCTCACCGTTCTTGCCTTCCTCGGTTCAATCGCTCTCTTTGCAGAAGTGAGCATCCGAGTATGGGGCTTCCCCACCACAGGGTCCTACCTTCTCTCTCTCTTTTTCGTCGGTTCCTTTTGGTGGACCAGTGCGTTGATTCAACCCGAAAACAACTGAATGTTGAAACCCGCCTAAAGCCATACCTTCAACGGGCGAAGGGTGAAAGGCCTCGGCCACTAACATCAACCGATTGATATGGCGAAGTACGGCGACCACCCAGCCCTCCCACAGCGACTTGAGGACCTTCTCATGGAGGATGTTCACACGGTTTTCATCAAAGCAGATTGCCCACCAAGGGTGAAAAGAGGGTCAATTGGGCAACTCCGGTTGGTTGATGTCGAAGGTGCAGATGATGGAAAATGGGACACCTTGCGCATGGAGTCTCTCCAAGAAGAACTGGTCGGCCTCATCGATGAGCACCGCCACCGCAGTGATTGTTTTCTTGAAATCGATCGTAAAGGATGCCAAGTCATTCAACTTGGCGACCTTCGAATTTCCTGTGCTTGGCCGCCCTTTGCTGATGCGCGAGAAATCACCATCGTTCGCCCTGTAGCAAAACTCTCTCTCGGCGACTATGAACTGGATCAACGCCTCATCGATCGCTTGGCAGACCACCATCGCGGTGTGTTCATTTGTGGGCGCCCAGGGTCTGGTAAAACGACCCTTGCCCAGGCCATTGCCGAATACCTCGACACAGATGTTGGAGCAATGGTCAAAACGATGGAAGCCCCCAGAGATTTACAACTCGCTGACCGAATCACTCAGTACGCCCCACTCGAAGGGGATTTGGAAAAAACCGCTGAAATCATTTTTCTTGTCCGACCCGATTTCGTTATCTTTGACGAAGTACGGCGGGCCCGAGATTTCGAAATCTTCGCCGATGTCCGGCTTGCTGGCGTTGGCTTGCTCGGCGTGACGCACGCAAATTCCGCCCTCGAGGCGATCCAGCGTCTCATCGGCAAGGTTGAACTCGGCCTTGTGAGCCAAGTTCTCGACACCATTATCCACGTTGAAGCTGGTCAAATCGAGCAAGTCATGGAACTTCGCATGACGGTGAAACCGCCAACGGGAATGCAGGAAGAACTGGCTAGACCTGTCATCGAAGTTGTCGAATTTCCAAGCGGGAAAATTACGCATGAAATGTTCGCATTTGGTTCCGAAATCGCCGTTGTCCCGGTTGAAGGCCGAAAGCAAGGTGCCCTGTCACCAATGAAAACACTCGCTCGAGACCAACTCGTCCACATCATCCAACAATGGGTTGGCGTTCAATGCCAAGTTCAGTTCAAAGGTGAAAGCAGTGCCACAATTTATGCCCCACAGAACATGATTTCCACCCTCATCGGGAAGGGCGGCGAAAACGTTCGTCAACTGCAAGACGAACTTGGAGGCATGCAACTCAATATCGAATCCTTTGATGAGATGCCAGAATCGATGGGTGCTCCTTCAAATCCACATTGGCGGGATGTCTCAGATCGTCGCAGCCGAGGCGGCAGGGCGTGGGAGCACAACGCACGCGGTACGAAGCCACGGAAAAACAAAGGAAAAAACAACAGGAAATAACACTTCACTCACGACTGAGTTCGCGTTACTGAACCGATGGTCAAGGGTAAATATAGGGGTGCTCTTTAAATATCTTAACTTTAGATTTCTCGCTCATGAGCAGTGATGATAGTGCCTCCGGAAGTGAAGGCCGTGCACTCGTAAAGTTCCTCCTTGAGAACAGAATGATGATGAATTGGATTTCCATTCTCATGATCGTTTACGCCGTCTGGGCCACCATCGAAGTGCTTACGAACGCTAGCGGCGCCACATGGTGGCCGCCCGAAACAGGCACTCCAGTTTCCGATTACTTTGATTCTGACACCAGCACTCAAAACATCAACAACGGCTGGGTAATCGGCCTTGGTGCAGTGTTCGGCACGATTGGCAGCATGGTCCAATATTTTTACCGAGCCGCACCATATGTTGACGCATCCATGCAGGCAACCGCTGCGCTCATCATCTCTGCTGTCAAGGAAGATGAAATCCAAGAATCCGCTGAAAAGATGGCGAAGGAAATGGTCGCTGCTGAAAAGGAAGAAGCCGAGGCTGAAGCACAAGCAGAGGCCGATGCACAAGCAGAGGCCCGAGCAGAGGCCCGAGCAGAAGCCCGAGCAGAAGCAGAAACAACCGCAGGGGCTGTTTCAGAACAAACAACAATCGACGAACCAACTGCCTCGTCGGATGTTATAGAAGACGACGGGCAGCGCAAGAAATTCTGAGGTGAAATTATGTGGGAACATCGATCTGTATCAAACAAAGCTTATGCTGAAACCAAACAAATGCGACCAAGTGAGACATATGTCCGCTTGATGGACGTTGTCGAGGAAGCCGTATCGAAGGCGCAAGTCGACGAATTCGATCACCAAGCATTCCTCAAGTACGTCCCGCAACGTGGCCCTTGGGAAGAACTCCCTTCAAGCGACACTTCGAAATCTGATCCTCGGGTTCGTTACATCGGTCCAGCTCGCGCTCGACTGCTCAACACCAACCTCATCCTCGGCTCTTCGTGGATTGAAGCAGAGCGATTCAAGTTTGAACGACGAATTTCAAACGTGTCTGAATTCCTCAAGCAAAAGACCATCGTCAACGCAAACATGTGGACGCCGAAGCAATTGTCGACAACACAGACTCTATTCTTCTGTTCCACAGGGGATGAAGAACGCATGGGCGGTTCGTTCCTAACCGGCGATGGGCCCGGCGTCGACCACCCATTTTTGGGCGCAGCAGAAGGCGAAGAGCCTGAGTGGGAACCAATTCTTTGGGGACTCGGGCATCGCGGTGTTGTTCCCGATTCGGATCCACTCGACACTTGCTTCTATCCATCATTGATGCACCGTGGTGTTTCATTCAACAACCGACTTGGATGGACTCGTTACTCTCCTGCAGGATTTGGAAAGGACGCCAGCGGCTACATCATGACCCGCCCGGGCACATGGATTTGGCCTGCAGTGAACGGCAACCGCGAATCCCCGACAGCGTTCAACCTCCTCGTGAACTTGCCTGACCGCCGACTTTCGTTCGGTGAAGAAGGCATCACGGATGTGTTCATGACCACCGGCAAGACTTCTCTTTACAGCCTCATGGGCATGATGAGTTCTTCCACCGTGCGCCAAATGTTCGGCGCAGGGTCGGAAATGGTGCCACTCGAATTCCACTGCATCGAACCTGGATTGGACGAATGGATTGCAAGCGCGAGCGATGAAGACAAGTACGCTCGCCTCTTTGAGGTCTGTGCATCCATTGGATACATGCTCACCGATCCTTGGATTGGTGGCCTTGGCGGCGGTGCAAAGCGCCGACGTATGCTGATTTACCCACGCGACCAAGGTAACTTGTTGACCTGTGTGAACGCCAGCCAAGTAGCTGACCACGCTCTCAAGTCAAATTACGAGGCGACCGTGTTCACCAAGCTCGACCAAGCCGATTTCATGAACCGTGTCACCCGCCGTTTCAAAGCCTACGCAGACCTTGTCGCAGCAAGCGATGTCGCTCAAGGATCCCGATGGATCAGCCAAGCCGACTTCCACGATGGCGAAAAGAAGCAAGTTGGACCAAACGTCCACTCGATTCTCTCAGTTCGTGGCTATGATGTCATGAGCATGGATGAATACATCCAGACATTCAACGACATTTCTGCCGCACCAGACCGATTGATGCGCCGATGTGTTCAATCGATTGCAACAAACGCTCTAAAGACCGTTTATCCGCTTGTCGACTTGGGCGAAACAGGAGATGCTGCACCGTACTCGCACATCTTTGGGGCACGAGACGACAACCCACTTGTGTACTACACAGACATCCGGTTCTTGGTCCCAACCTCGATCGACAAACTCCGCAACATCACCGGCTCCCGAGGAGCAGACCGTGGACGAATGCGAGAAGCATACACTTCACTCACCGCAGCCGACCCAATGACCAGTCTATCCATACAAGATATCTGCCTACCGTTCTTGGCAGATTTGGGTGAAGACTCTTGGCAAACTGGAACAGGCTTGAATGAAAACGAAATCATCGTTGAAGTGACCATGGCCGTTAACCCCGCTCGAGTTTGGAAGGCAATCCTTGACCCCACAGTCAAGGAAGTGTTCGACTTGCCAAAGGGCAAGAAAGGAACTGCAGCCAACCTTTGGGGCGATATTTTCATGGAAAACGAAACACTGCACGCCAAGATGGAACGAGATGGCCTCGGTCATTATCTCCGTTTGTTGAAGCTAGCGTTCCATTGGGCTAACGATGAAGCAAGGAAAGAACACGGGTTGAAGAAATAAACCTCTTCATAATCTAAGGAGGCATTCCAATGTCAGCCACTCTGAACCTCACTGAAGTCTTGTCTTCGTTACAAGATTATTTGACAAAGGATGGAAGTATTTCGACTGAAGGTCGATCGTTTACACTAATTTCCGGAACGAAATCAACGCTCACCCAGGGACGTTTGCTCCTACAGAAATTGAAATATTGATGGAAAACGCTCGACGCCACATGACCGAAGAAGTCTCGGATGAAGAGTTCAAAGGCTATGTTGAAGCCGTAATCTCTAAGATAAGTGTCAAAGAACGGCTCGAGATTAAAGCAAAGGAAGACGCAGACACGCGATCGAAGGAAGAGATCGCTCGAATGGTCGAAGAAGCAGAAGAAGAAGCACGAGCGAAAGTTCAAGCAGAATTCAAACTCAAAGCAGCAGCGGAGGCTCATGCCAACGCCACCACAGAAACCGACCACGTCCCCCCAACATCCCTCGAAGACGTTGAAGCAATGGTCAAAGAAAAGGCTGAACTTGCTGCGGAGGATGCGAGAAAAATCGCCAAAGATGCAGCGATTAAAGCAGAAGAACAAGCGAGAGAAGACCTTCGCAAACAAGAGCACGAGAATGCAATGGCCGAAATCGAAGCTGCTAAAGTGGCTGCCGAAGAGGAAATCGCTCGACTTAAAGCTGAAACAAAGGCTCAGATTGCCGCTGTGGAAGAAGAGAAAATTCGGGCCCAACAAGAAGCAGCAGCCAAGGCAGCTGAGGATGAGGCTCGACGCCTTGCAGAGGCAGAACTAGCACAGGCCAAGAAGCAAGCTGAAGCAGATCTCGAGGCCGCCCGCCAGTCTGCCCTTGAAGCTCAAGAAGCGCTTGCTGCAGAAGCAGAACGCCTCAAGGCCGAGCAAGAAGCAGCAGCTGAAGCGGCCAAAGAAAGGGCTGCAGAAGAAGAAGAACGACGCGCAGCTGAAGCAGAATTAGAACTGGCAAAGAAGCAAGCCGAAGCCGAATTGGAACAGGCGAAGAAGCAAGCTGAAGCGGAACTTGAAGCAATGCGTCAAGAAGCGCAAGCTGCCCAAGAAGCCCTTGCTGCTGAAACACTCAAGGCACAGGCAGCCCTCGAAGAAAGCCTCGAGGCAGCAGTCGAAGAGCCCGAGCCTGTGGAGGAGCCCGAACCATTTGAACCAACAGGAAAGGAGATTCCAGATCTCCCTCCGCTCGACGGTTCAGCAACGCCTCTAGCCCCTGTGAACGAATCATCAGGCATGAATATCCCTCTGATTCTTGCTACGGCAGGCGGCGCTATTGGGCTCTGTGCAGCTGCCATCATTATCCTTCTGTGAAAACGGACGTTTCTTTCTTAGAGAAAGGGTTCATCTATGCGCTTCACAGCCCCATGAAATGATGGCTCACCCAAATGACGGCTCTGGACGCGCCCCAGTGGCCATTGTCCGTCCAACAACATCGGTGACCAGTGGTGTAGCAGTTACGCAGAAACTGGTGACTGCCTCGGTCGCTTTTGGTGATTTATTGCGTGGCACCTTTGGGCCAAACGGTCTTGACAAAATGATGTACAAAACCAATGGTCAGACAGCCGTGACAAACGATGGAGCCAAAATCATTGCAGAACTTCTCGTTAAACACCCGGCAGCCAAAGCCTTCGTCCAACTTGCTGAATCCCAAGAAAACGCATGCGGCGACGGTGTCACAGGATGCATAATCATTGCAAGCGAGTTAATGCGCGAAGCTGGTCGCCTCCTCGAAAAAGGCCTCCACCCTCTGGTTCTTGTCGAGGGGTATCAACGGGCCTTGCAAACCACCCTTGAGACGATCGATGCGCGTGTCGTACGCATCCAACCCACCGACAACAAACGCCTCCTCGATGTGGCCCGCACAGCGATGATGGGGACAACTGCAGAGTCGGGGAGCGATCACCTTGCGCAGTGCATCGTGACAGCGGCTCAGACTGTTGCTACCAACCGAGACGGCACCCTTCATGTTCGAACCGAAGATGTCCGAATGGCAAAGCGCGGGGTTGGAGGGATTGCCGACAGCACCCTTGTTTCTGGGCTGATTATCGAACGTCACCTCGATTTGGACCGCTTACCTCGACATCTCAGGAATGGGACCGTCGCTGTGCTTTCTTGCCCCTTAGAAATCGAATCTTCCTCTCGGGATGCCGAAATTGAAGTGACCTCCCCCGATCAGTGGGTGGCGTTTATGGACGCTGAAGAAGCCCAACTCGACGCTAAAGCCCAGGCCGTTCTCGACAGTGGCGCAACTCTTGTGTTCTGTGCAGAGGGCATCGACCCTCGTGTGATGCACCGTTGTGCCGACGCCGGTGTCTTTGCACTTGCAGGCCTCGAACGCTCCGGCGCAGAAGACGTCGCAGCTGCCACAGGCGCCATGATGATTGACCATCTTGATTCCCTCGACGCCTCAGTTCTTGGTTCGTTCAAGACCATGTCCATTGAAACACTTGAGGGCGATGATTCACGAAGGGAGCGTCTGCATCTCGATGTGGGTGAACACGCAGGTTTGGCCACGGTCGATGTTGGCGGCGGTGATGGGGTGGCCAGCGAAGAAGTGATTCGTGGTCTCTACGACGCACTCTGCTCTGTCACGAGCGCCATGGAAACTGGCGAAGTGCTCCTTGGAGGTGGAAGCCTCCACATTGCCGCAAGCCTCGCCATCAAAGAAGCAGCAGAAGCACAAGGTGGTCGTGAACGCCTCGCCATGGAGGCCTTTGCCCGGGCCCTCGAAGCAATTCCCGCAGTGCTCGCAACCAATGCGGGCAACGATCACCTCGACACTCTCCTCGAATTACGTGCCCACCATCGAGACGGGTCCGCTGAAAGCGGGGTTCAATCAACCGGATCAGCAGGGCAAATCGAGGTCGCTTGGTCGAGTGCTGAAACCCTTGCTCATGCCATCGAAGCTGCTTGCGAAACGGCGTGTGGGCTGTTGCGGGTCGACCAAGTCATCTCTGCACGCGGCGACTGAGCCTCACTTGACCCCATCCTCTTGGGTCGCTATGTTCTTTATCATCGGACCAATGGATTCGATAACGGGTACCTCCAATGAGCACGTCCGTCCCGCCACGCCCACGAGCACTTCTCAGCGTCTATGACAAGACCGGGATTGTCGAATTTGCGACAGCACTTTCAGCCCTGGGCTTCGAATTGGCTTCAACGGGCGGGACCGCCCGCAAGTTGAGGGAAGCCGGACTGGATGTCATCGGCGTTTCAGACATCACAGGCCACCCGGAAATTTTTGATGGCCGTGTGAAATCACTCCACCCTGCAATCCACGGGCCCCTACTTGCGCGACTCGAAACAGAAGCAGACCGAGCGGGCCTCGCTGAACTTGGTTACCCGCCGATTCAGATTGTGGCTTGCAACCTTTACCCATTCTCAGATGCAGCTCGTCAACAACCCCCTTTGGACGATCTTGCTTTGTTAGAAATGGTTGATATTGGCGGGCCAACGATGGTTCGAGCGTCAGCCAAAAACCACAAGAATGTCATCATTGCATCAAATCCAGAACGTTACCCCTCGATTGTAACCGCTCTCCAGCAAGCAGGTGGGGCGGACGGTGTTGGAATTGACCTACGAAGAGCACTTGCACTTGAGGCATACGAACACACTGCAGCTTATGACGCAGCAATCAGCGACGAATTGCATGCAAGGTGGATTGGCCGCCCAGAACACAGCGATGAAACAAGTGTGCAGACAGAACGCCTCCCGGATACGCTCCTGGCCTCTGCGATCAAATCTCACACCCTTCGCTACGGTGAAAACAGTCACCAAGCCGCAGCCATCTATGTCGATCCAAAAGCGGCTGGATTGCACACAACGCTTGTCACTGCAAAGGTCGAAGGCGAGAAACCGATGTCCTACAACAACTACTCTGATGCAGATGCTACCCTTCGATTGTGCCGCGCCCTCTCAACTGATGAGTGGCCAGCAACGCCCCATGTGTGCATCATTGTCAAGCACAACAATCCATGCGGCGCTGCCCTTGGAACAACCCAAGTTGAGGCCTATGAGGCTGCACTGGCAAGCGATCCAGAATCGGCTTTTGGGTCCATCATTTGTTTCAACGAGCCCCTTGAAGTTGACACCGCCAAGGCAATGGAGCCCTTGTTCATTGAAGTTCTCATGGCCCCTTATTACAATGAAGAGGCAAAAGCAATTGTCATGGCAAAGAAAAACCGCCGCATCCTTACCATTGACTCGCCAAACAATCGCCTTGCACCTCTCGAGCGAATTTTGGTACGGAAGCCGATTGAAGGCGGATGGTTGGTGCAAACCGAAGAACCCCCGGTTATCGATTGGGAAAAGGCAAAGGTCGCAACAACCATTGCACCAACGGACGCTCAAATCGCCAGTATGAAATTCGCAGTTCGTGTGTGTGAACAAGTCAAATCAAACGCCATCGTCATGGTTCAAGGCGTTGCCACCGTGGGGATCGGGCCCGGTCAAACCAGTCGCGTTGAAGCTGTCAAAATCGCTGCACGAAGGGCTGGCGACCGAGCAGAAGGATGCGTTCTCGCTTCTGATGCCTTTTTCCCATTCAAGGATGGTCTTGAGCAAGCAGCCGATGCAGGCGCGGCATCAATTGTCCAACCAGGCGGTTCAATTCGAGATCAAGAAGTCATTGATGCAGCAAATGAACGTGGCATCTCCATGTTATTCACAGGACACCGTCTTTTCAGGCATTAATTCGACCCAAGCCTTCAAGCAACGAAGGTCGGACCCTTGGCCATGGGGCACCTCGCAGAAATTGATAAATCGTATTTTCAGCATATGGCGGGTGCATGGAAAATGGCGTTCTGGTTTACCTTGGGCGCCGTGCGGTTGTTGATTCATGGGATTCTCCCGAACGTGGATCAAGATGCAGGTCAGAAGACCGTCAACCACTATCTTCCGCAAAAGGATTAGGCTACAGTTGGAACCTTCCAACCAACCCACCAGACGCCAATGATTGCAACCACAGCGATGAGCGTCTGCCCAAACCCGGGGTCGCCTGCTTTGGTAATGCCCCAAATTGACGCTGTGGAAACCACGCAAATGATTGCGCTGATCACCATCTTTGAGTGAAGGGGCAAGGCGCGGCCAGAGCGGTAATACTCCAAAAGGGCAGGGCCAAACATTCTGTTTGTTAACAACCACCGGAATAGCTTCTGGCTTGAGCGTGCGTAGCAATAGGCTGCAAGAACGAGCCATGATGTTGTTGGCCAGCCAGGGACAACAATCCCAATAATGGCGAAGATCACTGCAAGGCTTCCAAATGAGACCCACAAGCCCCGAATGAATGGATTACGGGATGGTTTGTGCTCTGAGAGCACCCTCTGAATTACGGCCTCATCGCTCCCTGAAAGTCCCCCATGAAGAACAGGGTTAGGGTTGAGTTGAAGGGCGTCGCCCGGGCCGGAATCGGCATTTTCAACCATCGAACTCATGACGGCCTACAGCGCGTGCATCAAAAACTAATGGGCGCGCATCCGAAGTGCTCAAGGGCATTGGACCCTAGCACATGGCATGGGAGGCGCACCTTCGGAACAGCGACCTTCCACAGCTGGTAAACCAGTTCGGTGTGCAATTCTGATTTCGGGGTCCGGCTCCGGTATGGAAGCAATGATCCACCATCAACAATCAAACCCGGGCTGCGGGCATGAAACCGTGTTAGTCATCGCTGATCGCCCTGATGCAAAAGGCCTCGAGCGCGCCTCATCGCTTGGTATCGAATCACGTTGCATCCCCCTTCCATCTGATCATGAAGACCCAACCAATCGACGTGTTGCCCACGAGAAAATTGTCCACGAGCACTTACTGGCTGCAAACGTCGACCTCGTTCTTTTGAGTGGCTACATGCGACTGCTTACACCCTACTTGGTTGGTCCACAGGTGTTTGTGGGTGTCAACAGGCGCCCAATTTACTCAACATCCACCCCTCTATTCTTCCGGCATTCCCTGGTGCTCACGCACACCGCGATGCGATTGCTTCAGGTGTGAAAGTCTCAGGGTGCACCGTTCACATGGTCGATGAAGGCATGGATACTGGTGCAATCCTCGCTCAACGACGCGTTCCTGTTTTCCCCAACGACACAGAATCTTCGCTCGCCGCAAGGGTGCGAATCGAAGAGCACCTTCTCTATCCGCAGGTTGTTGATGCTTTCATTCTTCAGAAATCGTCTCAGGCGAATTAAAATTTTTCATTTCACCGATCACATCGCCAAGATTCAGACTTGGCAAATCTGCAAACATTGCTTGAATGTTTTTCACATCGCGAGCAGGACTCCATCCTGCAGGACAGTTAGCAAGCAGCGGCTGTCGTTCTCCGTTAGAATCCAAAGGAACTCCTCCGTTCGAAGCAATTAATTCGGTTAGGCCCGTGTATTCAAGCTGAAACGCATCACAAGGAATGAGTTGAACACCACCTTCAATGGCGCCAAGCGCCCAATAAATCACATCCATTAACGAGCTGCAAGCGGCGGGATCAGGCCATACTTCACCTTCGAACAATGCGACTCGCTCGTTTGAACCACACAGCGTGATGATTCTGTCAACCCCCAAGGATCGGGCCACTGCCACAAGGCGTTCCACACCTCCGGCCATCAGTGCTTTATCTTGGCCCATGCGGGTGCTTTTTCCACCAGCCAAAATGAGTGCAGTTACCATGCAGGCCACCTTATGCCATCTCATCGAGACCGTCGAGGGCACGCTCGAGTTCTGCCAGTAAACTCCGAACACGCTCTAACAACGCCCTGCGTTCACGGCTTGAACGGGCCTCTGGAAGCCATTCAAGCAGCCTTCGGACGTCTTGAGCATCACGCTCAACTGTCCACTGGTGAACAGCTTCGAGGACAGGGTCGTCTGAAGGGAGAAACCGTTCGCTCATCAAGAAGGGCTATCTGCGAAGGGGCTTCAATGCTCCTGTGCCAACAACCGAGTTCGGATTCGCTCAAACAGATCCCCGCCTGCTGGCGCCGTGGCCACTAAACCCCGCGCTTTACCGAGGGGTTCCTTCCGCAGTGAGAGAAACAAGACGGCAACTTGGTGCCACAAAGAACTCTGTGAAGCCATGTCGATTAACCACATGTCACCGGGTACGGCATGGCCTCCACGAATCATTTCTTCTGCAATCTCTAAGAGAGCCCCAAGCGGTTCTTGATCGCCTAAGAGGTGAATAAACGCCAACCATGGGTCTTCCTCGAGTTCAGATTCCGACATGTTTGCTAATAGTAGGCCAACGAGAACAAGGTCTTCTTGGCCATGTCTTTTCCATAGGGCCGGAATTAATCGGGCGATTCGCCGTTGCATTCCCTCTCCAGAGGTTAAGATCCACGAGGCAATGGTTCGGAGTTCCGGGTTTGGACACCCAATGTGGAACGCATAACCCCCGCTGTGAGCAAGCAAATCAGTGGATGGTTTTGCCATCAGCCCTGGGACGCCTGCGTGATAGGCTCGAAGCAGGAATTTCAATGTTTTACGACGGGAGCGCAGGAGTTTCGGTTGCGGCTCTGCCAACAACCGGTCAAGACGACTGTTCATTCAGAGCCACCGTTGGTGGTTTTCTTTCGGACGGTCTCAAAAATATCCCCTACAAGACCGACAGAGTCTCGCAATGTCAACAGCATTTTGTCGATGACATTCGGATCTTCGAACTTTTCCTTGACGATTTCTCGAAGTTCTGTTTCAATCATAGCATGCTCGTCTTCATCGATGTCAAAGACAGACCGAAGGTGAGCTAGAACCCTAAATTCATCCCTCGAAAGGGATGCGTTGACGATGGCCACTTCAAACACCTTTGTGTAAATTTTACGCGCAGTGGCTTCTGTGATTGTATCTCCGGAGGGCGTTTCTGTGTTGGTACGAATGGCCTCGTAGATTTCTGCAGGCTGTTCCGGAGTGAGGTTGAGAGCGCTTGCAAGTTTAATGATCAGTCGCTTCTCTTCACGGGTCAATACGCCATCAACAAGCATCACTTCGATGGTGCTTCTGAAGACGTCAAGACTGCGGGAGGCGGCGGTCGTCACAGTTCAACCAAGGTGTTCTCGTTCTTGAATTCGTTGCTCATCAAAAACCACACCACTCGCGACATTTGTCGAGAGAGGATTGAAAAGGGGTCGGCCGCTGGGAGAACTATCCACCTCCCTTTCACGCAGCATTGGATTCGTCCAAAGCAGCAGCCAAAGAACAGTTGGGCCAATCATGGCCCACATCCCTAAGGAACGGGGCGGTTGATACCAAAAAAGGAGACATTCACATGAATAATAGAAACAACCCTGGTCGCGGTGGCGGCAACAAGCAAAGCAAGGCGATGAAGTACCAAATTCGCGCTGATATTAAGGTCAATGGAACGGTCCAACGAAAGGACATCATTGGCGCAATTATGGGCCAAACCGAGGGGCTCCTTGGGGACGAACTCGAGTTGCGCAAATTGCAACGAACAGCACGTGTTGGACACGTTGATGTTGAAATGGAAACCAAAGGCGGAAAAGTACACGGCATGATTATCATCCCGTCGAGCCTCGACAATGTCGAAACCGCAATCATTGCATCCTCACTTGAAACAATCGATCGAATTGGCCCATGCAGCGCCAAGATCACCGTCAAAGAAATCCTCGACATCCGTGCAACCAAGCGCACAGCAGTCGTCGACCGTGCAAAGGAACTCCTGCTCAGCCTCGTAAACTCTGGCGAAGCAGCCTCCAAGACCGTCATCGAAGAAGTTCGTTCGGTTCTTACAACTGGAACTGCGACCAACTTCCACGGCTTGACCTGCGGACCAAACATCGAGAAGTCCTCCTCGCTCATTATTGTCGAAGGCCGTAACGATGTTCGCAACCTCCTCAACTGTGGTGTCAAGAACGCCATCAGCGCCGATGGTGCTGGAACGATGAAACAAGAATTGATCGATCTTGCCAACGGCAAGGAAACAGTCATTCTCGCCATCGACGGTGACCGTGGTGGCGAGATGTTGTTCAGTCAACTCAATGACACAATCAAGGTTGACTTTGTCGCCCAGGCTCCAGTTGGTCAAGAGTGGGAATTGCTTCCACAAAAGACCGTGACCATGTGCCTCCAAAAGAAGGTTGAAGCAAGCAAATTCGCTCACGCCCTCAAGAAGAAGCAAGATGAAGATGACGAAAAGGCCGGCGTTCCAGACAAGAACTGGGCTGATGACATGGACGACGAATTTGTTGCTCCAGAGGCACCAGCGCAAGTCCACGAATGGTTCGATCACCTCGACAACCTCGACAAGAACAACGCACTGTTTGTTATGGAAGACAACACCGTGTCCGAAGCAGTTGGTCCAAAGAGCCTCTCGAAGGCTGCTGGCGAAACCGAAGGCGCAGTTGCTATTGTGTTCAATGGACCAGTCAGCGAACGTACACTTGAAATTGCTTCAGAATCCGCAATCGCAACCGTCGTCGGTACCAAGGCTGGCAAAGGCTTCTCTGCTGTCAAAGGCGTCGAAGCATGGCTTTCAGAAATTCACCGCTGAACCTTCATTGACAACCATCTTCATCTAATGCGGTACCTCTCGGGTGCAACATGGCCGATGGCGATGACCAAGGATGGCTCGATGACGATACGGATCCGTTTGCGGACCCCGCCGTCTCAGAACAACCAGAGGATGCTGCAGAATCAGAGCATATCGACGAGGCAGTGGATTCTCCAGTTGAGGAATCCGCAGCATCTCCTTCAGACGATAAAGCCGAACGCTCAGAAGATGAAGCCACGCAGACCGCCATTGCTTGGAGTCTCCCGATTCGTGCAGCACCATTGCTGGAAGAGAACGGGGAAATCGTGGTTGAATACCCACTGAAACAATCAGTCGATGGCCGTGAAACGACTTCAATTGTCGTCGATGACGATCTCCTTCGAGTGGTCGACACCGAACTCGGCGTTGACAACCACCGAAGAATGAAAGTCAAACTCACTATGAAGCGCGACATAACGGGGTTCAGCCATCAGCATAATGAGTTGATGCACCAACATCAATTTTTGTGGATTGGGTGCTTTGTTGCCGGCGTTCTCCTTTCCTTTGTTGGGAACATCGCCTTTGGTGTTCTTGGTGCATTGTCGATGATCATCGGTGTGCGAAGTTGGGTGCTGATGCATCTTGAAACACATACGCTCACATTTTCGAGCAATGGTGGCTCCCATCAACTGGTGCTGCGTGCATATGGGACAAACCGTGGGTTTTTCCGAGCCAGCATGGCTTTGATTGGCCCTGTTATGGCCGACTTCATTCGAAACGGTGAGATGGAAACCAACGAACTTGAACAGCTGCACTCGAGTTTGCTAACACCCATCCATCCCGTTGAACCAACCCCCCAGTTCCCTACAATTATCCACCGCACCCTCCCTCAAGCAATGCAGCCAGCACCCCCCATGGGAATGGCTACAGAGTCAGCACCGTTGACTCCAGCATCAGTTCCAGCACCTCCTGTTGGGCCACCAAGCGAGCCAGTAGTGGCTCCGCCCATCCAGATTCCTTCCCCGCCTTTGGGTCCACCGACGGTCAAGACAGCGCTTCCACCGCCGGCCCCTCTGCCTGTCCCAGCACCCGTTGGCCCTCCATCGTTGCAACCATCTGCCCCTGTTGGGCCACCTGTGGTAATGACCCCGCCTTCACCGCCAACAATCACACCCCTTCCCCCGGCACCACTCCCGCCGCCAATGCCACTGCCGCCAGCGATTGGAATGTCACCGCTCCCCCTTCCAGGCGGCCTTCCTCTCCCACTTGACGCCCCGCTTCCAAATGCACCTGAGATTGCAGTTGCAGCCTCCCCTGTTGAGGAAACGTTGAGCGAGGATGAACAAAACGAGTTGCTCAGTGATTTATCTTAAGCCGTGATGCCGCCAGCAGATGCTGGATTCATCAGCCCGATTAGAACACCCACTTCGTGTTGTAAGCCTGCGAGATCTGATGGGCTTGGGAGTTCTTTGGTGTCTGCGGTTAACGGGACTCGGTAGCCAGGGCCGGGGATTCTGTCAAGTGCTTCCCCAAGATTGGCAGCGTCGACCAAGAAATCGTCCACCGAGCCAGAATGTCGATGCTCAAGGCGAGTCCTCATCCAGCGTTTGATTTTCTTGGTGCTCGTGCCCAAATCGCCAAGCAATTTCATTCGGTCACCATCGTCACTATCCCCTTTTGGCATCAACCTCAAACTGAGCCTCAAGAAGCGATCAACCCTCGAATCACGAGGTTCGAGACCGACGTGCTGAGCTAATGCCCTTCGGACTTCTGGCAACGCCGAAGAACCATTTTCTTCGAGGTGTTCCGCCATCGTAAAACAGTCAATTGAGCGCAAAAACGCTACCATGCCTCGTTCGACATCAACACGAGACTCGCTGGCGGCATGTGTTGGTGTGCGAACCTCAGCCACTTGCTCAAGTGCGACAGGTGTCATTGGTACGATTGGTTGTGGTTGGGGAGATGGTTGAGGCGGTTGAGTAGGCTGTGGCTGGACGGGAGTCAGTGCTGCCTTTTGAGGTGAAACCTTTGGCTGAACCTGGGGTTGTGTTTGTTCGTTTGGACGGACAATGGCAGGGGCTGGACCGGTGGTGTGGATTCGAGCCGTCTCGGTCGCAGGACCATTCCCTTCCATGGCGTCGAGGATGGCTTCATGGGCATCGCCAAGGGCGTCGGCCGGCATCATCGTTCGCCGTGCTTCGAGTTCTGGAACGGGAAGGAGTGTTTTGCGCGCAGGTCGAGGCGACCACGTTGTAAATTCGAACGCCTCATCTTCAACAGGGCGATTGGCGAGATGTTGTGCATAACTTGCGACTCGCTCTGACAAAATAGCCCCCTTCAAAGGATCTCGAAGGGATGCTTCGACGTCGAGGGCTAAGGCGATGTCTCTGTTCCAAGGCAAACAAACCAGTCGGCGAATCAGCACAGAGTGTTCTTCGATGTGCGGCCGTGCAGCATTGAGTTTTCTTGACGCAAGCACCGTGTCGCTTTGAGCGATGTCTCTCAAACCCTCAACACTCCATCCGGACGATGAAAGCAGGGCAAGTTCTTGTTCAAGTCGTATCTTGAGGCGGTCATGAACTTCGCCCGCTATCAGCGAAGCGCCAGTGCTGCTGGATGCAACAGAGGTACCATGCCTTCGAATGTGGGCGATTTCTTGTTCAAATTCACCTAAACTAAACGAAGAGGTTGGCGTGGAGTCGCTTGCTTTGCCTTGAGCGACAAGGTCCCGCCAATCTTGCTCTAACATCCTACGATGCCTGGCCCCCCTTCGCGCATAATGGGCGACGAGGCGCAGGGTGTCCTCAATGACCTCGTCATCGGCATCCATTTCGCGTAAGAGATCAATTCGCTTACCAACTTCATCCGCTCCATCAAACGACGTGTCAAGTGCGCTTAATTGCTCAATCAATTCAACACGGTGTTGGAGCACCCCTTCCTGATGTTTGAGGCTTCCAAGGGCGGCTTTTGGATCCTTTCGGATGTGTTCATGCCATCCGTCCATGACCAATCCAGCATGTTCAAACCGTTCAATGCGGGCAATCGCTTCAATTTCCAATTGTTTCCATTGCTGATCGAGGGCGTCAACCAGATCTAAGAATGCTTCAGTTTCTTCGAGCACACCAGCACAGTGCGCCACCTTCTCGCCCAGTTCCGGCCACACTGACTTGATGGAATGATATCGCTCAAGGGCGACGAGGTGTTGCTTTAGTGTCGCTTCGATTTCTGGAAGGTTGGCCTCCCATTCCAAGAGCTCACTGGGTCGAATTCCGTCGTCATGAGGAAATTTGATGCCCTTTGAACGCCATGCATTCAGCAAGTCATTGAGCATCGCCATGCGATGATGTAAGTTGTCCGCAATCGAACTGATTTGCAAACGCAGGCCACCGATGTCTGCGCTTGGCCCCTTTTCTATCAGGGTTCGACGGCGTTGCTCGTGATGGGCAGCGAGTTCGGGGTCGAATGGAGCAATTTGTTCAGCAATCAAAAGCCGTAAATCCTCATGTAAATCATGCAAGTCATGCAAACGTGCAACCCGATCCAGGCCATCGATGATGGTCAGGTGTTCAATGCCATCAACATCGTACCCCTCCGCCTTCAGCATGGTAACGGCCCTTGTGATGGTGGCTCTTTGGCGGTGCTCATCATCTTCGATTGCTCCGAGTGCTTGGTCGATGGCTTCGAATTCCTGTGGATAAGCCAACAATGGAAGCATGACCACGGTGGATGGTTTGGACGAAGGGTCGAGGGTATCGAAACGAGCGAGGAGCTCAGCGTGCTGTTGCTCCATGTTCTCATCGCGCCAATCCTCTTCGCAACGGTACAACGCAGGCTCCCATGGCCGGTGCTCTCTTGCCCATGCCTCGTAGTGATCAAGAACGCCTTCTGCGTTCATCGGATCGTGAAGCTCATCAGCCCAACCTTCTGACATCGCCTCGGACTCATCTCCTGCAGAGCGACCAAGGTACGCCGTTCGTTCTTGGAGGGAACGGGCTAATTCAAGGGCGTATTCAAGGTACAGCAGGCGTTCACTACCGATTTCTTGGTTTTCACCAAGATATGCTTCGATGTTGGCGATGGCCCACCCTTCAGCGTCCAATTCCATGAGCAAATCATAGTACCACGGACGCTCAGAAGACGGGGGGTCTACTACATCCATACTGGTACCTCAAACAGGCAAGTTGAGCGAGAGCCTTTCAATGTGAGCAAGGATAACGCTGTTTTGAACGGCTTTTTTCGATTGATTTGGTGAACCCACACCCATCCTATGGCGTGGTTGTGGCGCAGAAAAAAAGGTCAAAAAAACCACCATTAGCGCGTCAAATGTTCCGCAGACCATAAAGGTGCAAAGAAGAGGTGGGCGACAATGGAACCTATTACTGCTGCATTTGGCCTTGCTTGTATTGCTGCAGGAGGGGGTGCAGGTTTTTGGCTGAAGAAAGCCGATGAACGATTGACTGGGGTCAATGAGACGACGGTTGTGTTGCAACAAGCACAGGCTGCCCACTTCACCCATCTCAACAACGAGATTTCCACATTGCAGGGCCAGGTCCAACAAATGACCGATCTTGTCACCGCCCTTCGGGCCACAAACCCTGAGATGCATGGTGCGATCATGGCTCATGAAATTATCACCGCACTCGAGAATGCTCAGTCAGATGACCATTCAATCGTAACACAGGCCATGTCAGCGATGGAATCCCTTGTCTCATCAATTTCATTGGATTCGAACGTTGGCGATGAAAACCTTCTCACCACGACCTCGGCATCCTTGCTCGGACGGCTGTTGGCTGCTTTTGATTCAAGAAACATATCCGCTACGACCCTCGGCTTGAGCCCTGTTGCAGCACATCGACTTGGGCATGCCTCGCTGCTGCTCGCTCGCTTCGATTGGGCAGAATCAAGTTTCGGCCTCGCTTACCAATCCTCTCCGGGCAACGCAAACATCCTCGAAGCCCTCGAACACATTGCCTTGTTGAAGGGTGACGATGAAGTGAGGCGTCACTGGCTTGAAGCACGCATGACCGTCCATCCTGACCAACCAGATTTGCTTCGCTCCCACGCTCATTTGTTGGCTAAACTTGGCGACGCAGAAGCTGAGCGTGACGTGCGCCGTCTTGAGGCGTTGGGCGTTGACACAGCAGCAGACCGCTCTCTCCTCTCTGGCCTCCGTGCCCGAGCAGGCTCTCGTTCTGAAGCCCTCGAAGCGATCGAACAGGCGTTGGCCGCAGATCCGAATCAAGCACCAGACTGGCTCAGTTATGCACAACTTCTCAACGAAGAAGGTGAAACTGGAAAGGCGCACCAAGCCGTCGAAAGGTGCCTTGAGTTGGACCGTCAAAGCGGTGAGGCATGGGGCCTTCTCGCTCAACTCCTCGCACCTCACGGGAACCGTTCCAAAGAAGCACTCAAGGCAGCAACACACGCTGTTGCCCTGGATGCAGGGGGCACAGATTTGGTGTTCTTGAAGAGTGATTTGCAATTCACAGAAGGAAAGATTTCAGATGCGGAACAAACGCTCGAAAAAGCGCTCCTCAAGGATCCTGCCAATGCAGAATTGAGAGCCCGCATGGCGAGCCGTAAACTCATTGCAGGTGAGCATGAGGTCGCACAGAAGTTACTCGATGAGACGCCCTTTGGTATTGATCATGCACTCTTGCATGTTGTTGAAGGACGCCTCCACCTCGTGCTTTGCGATCGAGCAAGAGATGGAACTGGTCAAACCGATGCAACGTTGTTGGCAAACGCCGTATCCGCTTTCGAAGGAGCGCTCAAACTCAACCGCGAATTGGGCGTAGCTTGGCTTGGCCTTGCTCGCACAAAGCGCCTTTTGAAGGACCTCGAAGGTGCAACGGAAGACATCAACAGAGCCATGCGTTTGCTTCCGGACTCCGACCCATCCGCATCCATTGAAGCTGCCCTTCTTGCTGTTGAAATGGGTGACTTGCCAGCCGCATCAAAGCACATCGATGCGGCAGATGTTCATGGAAATGCAGCCACAGTCGCCTATGTTCGAGGAAACATCGCTGTCGGCGAAGGACGCTTCCAAGATGCTCTTGACCACTTTAACACAACCCTCCAGACTGAACCCAACCACATTCGGGCACGGCTGAACCGCTGCTCAACATTCCTTGTTTTGAACGAGCCTACCAAGGCGCTCAAGGACAGTCAAATCCTGATTGATCTGGCTCCACACCTCATGCTTGCGTTCCTGCGAAGGTCAGAATCACTGCGCCATCTTGGTGAATGGGCACAAGCTCTCAACGATCTCAAGTTTGTGCTTGAAACATCCCCGCATCATCATCAGGCACTCACTTCACTTGCGGAATGTTATGTGAAACTCGAACGCCCTGAACGAGCTGAAACCCCACTTAACGAAGCCATCCGCTGGTACCAACGAGGCATGATGTACCTTCACATCGGGCGCAATGAAATCGCATTGGATGATTTCCAAGCCGCAGTTCGTTGCGATGGAAGGCACCTCGATTCCCGACTCAAAATCGCAGCTATCCACCACCAGGCAGAACGTTTTGAAGATGCAGAAACCGCATGGCTAAACTGTGAGCAAATCCTCTGTATGCTTGCCCTCAAAGGGTTGATACAGGCTCTCTCCTTGCGGAATATATGGGCCTATGGAAGCACAGCACCCCCGTCGTGTTGTTGCTGTTTTTTCTTCTCGTTGCACGAGAAATCTATCCTTATGCCGACCCCCTGAACGCAGAAGCACAGGATGGTTACACCATTGAGAAAGTCGCTTCCGGTTTTGGGGGGCCAACATGCCTCGAATGGGTGAGTGCCACTGAATTGCTGATGTGTGACCGAGACGGCGGGCGAATCCTTTTGCTCGATGCAACCGATGACTTTTCAGATACGGTGTTAATTTCTGGACTTGACCATCCACATGATGTTCACCTCACTGCAGAGCATATGTTCGTTTCTGAAGAAGGAACGTTGGCGAAGTACACCCGGATCAATTGGACATTCGATGAACGAACAGTCCTCATCGATGATGTGCCAAGCGGGAACCACCAAACAAATGCAATCAACGCTTTTCCAAATGGCACACTGATCTGGCATAGCGGGTCAACGTGCAATGTGTGCGATGAATCTGATGAGCGAAATGCAGCGCTGTTATGGGTCAATCCAGGCAACGGGGAGCACGGTATCCTCGCTTCAGGGGTGCGCAATTCTTTCGATGGCGTTTGGGTTGATGGTGCAGGCTACGTGTTTAGCGATAACGGCAGGGATTGGGAAGGCGACCACCCGGATGAGGAGCTGAATCTTCTCGTTGAGGGGGCGGCCTATGGTTGGCCTGACGATGACCCTGAGCACCCGGTGCCTGAGGGCACCCTTGCGCCCGTGGCGCGATGGACACCACACACCTCGATGAACGGACTGGCCCTTCGACCCGACCACTCGACACTTCCAGGCTTGAACGCCAGCGAAGGTGAAGGCTTCACTGTGTACGCAACCGTGTATGGCTCATGGAACACGATTTTACCACAAGGTCATGAAATTCTCCGCATCGATTTCACGCCAACAGGTGACGAAAATGCATCCGAGCCATCAGAGATGTGGACTTCGAAAACAACGAGGTTTGCAACGGATCTTGGAACCCCCCTCCCCATCGCTTTTGCACCGGACGGTTCGCTTTACTATGCGACCTTCGGCAGCGGCGGCGCACTGTATCAAATCAGCCTTGAAACTTGATTTCACCTTCAAATACAATCGCAGGGATTGGCCTCCATGGCACAGCAGCGAGTGGTGGTCTTGACGGGTGCAGGCATTTCTGCCGAATCTGGAATTCGCACGTATCGTGATGGTGATGGTTTGTGGGAAGAACACCGCATCGAAGACGTTGCTACGCCTCAGGCATGGATTGCAGACCCCGTTCTCGTTTGGCGATTTTATCAGGCCAGGCGTCGTCAGTTGCTTGAAGTTGAGCCAAACGCTGCACACCGTGCCCTTGCCACATTCGAATCCCAAACCGAACACTTCACTTTGATCACGCAAAACGTTGACGATCTGCATGAGCGGGGGGGCAATGAAAACGTCATTCACATGCATGGGCGCCTTGAGACGCTTCGCTGTGAACAAAGTGGGCGCAATGAGGTGCGGATGGCAGAGGCCGATCTTGGCGACGATTTCCTTCTATGTCAGTGCTGTGAAACAGCACAACGCCTTCGTCCAGACATCGTTTGGTTCGGTGAGATGCCCATGCAGATGGAGGCGATTTACTCGGCAGTGGAGGCATCAGATTTGTTCATCGTCATCGGCAGTTCTGGGCATGTTTACCCTGCCGCTGGCTTGGTTAACGTTGCAAATGCAGCAGGCGCCACCACCATGTTGGTGAACCTCGAAGAACCCATGAACGCTGATGACTTTGATGAAATCCACCTTGGGAAAGCAGGGGAGATTCTGCCTGCGATTCTCGAAGGATTGAACTGATGGACGGAAACTGTAAGCCCGTTCTTTTGGTCTTCAGATAGACCTCGTCACGGGAGCCATTCGTTCGTATGAATGAGAAAGATTCCAATGTAGATATCATGGTATCTGAATTGAAACTGCATGGTAAATATAAGCCAGTTGAAGTGATAATTCCTAGGGTGAATCAGAAGTGATTGTGATTACAAAGTTCAACGTGACCAAAGGTTACGAAGTATGGAAGAAAGCATTCGATTCAAACGAGGCCATGAGGCTACAACGTAACGTGAGGGTCTTGGCATATGGCCATGAAAACGGCAACGAGAACAGCGTCTACACGGTTGTTGAAATGAATTCGGTAGAAGAGAAGCGATTAGAAGACCCCGCCATGATCAAATCGAGGGAAGAAGCGGGCGTCGATCACGCCTCGTTGGAAATCATACCATTGGTTGAATAAGTCAAAGAAGAATTCTTTCCAGCTGCTGATATGCATGTTGCGTGAGTCGGCACTGAAAGGCCCACAACGCTCAAAGGAGACGGAGCGAAGGCAAGGCCGTGAGCACCCGCAGACTCTTCGCCGCTGTGCGGGACCTTGATCCACCAGGGGGTGGTGCAGAGCGCTCTTTGGCGGCCCTACTGAACGGTATTGCGACAGCAGGCCCCACGCTCGAAACCGCACCCGAGTTCGTTCCAATGGCGCCCGCAGAGAACCCTCCAACGCACCCAGCGTGGACGGTGAGTGCATTTGCAAGCAACGATCGAGGCAATCCAATCGGTTTGCTTGAGTCCGGAGTCGACTTCACCACCACAGATCTCCCCATCGAAGGCTTCTGGTCGAAGGTGGCTTGGGGCTTGCGGGAACGAAAGGGCGAACAGAGGCGCAGAAAGTGGGCGCACGACCGGCACATCGCTCGCCGAAGTCCCCAGTTCGCTGCGCGTGTCGGTACCTGGCTGGACAAGCAGGAGCACGCAGGCGGCATCGGTTTGACTCAACTCGAATGGGCGCCGGGCGCTGCAGAAGCATTCATTGCCCGTGGCATGCCTTACATCATGTTCGTTCGGGACGATGGGGCGTTCCGCCTCGAGGAACGGTTTCGGCCTGTGATGGAGGGCGCAGCCCTCGTTTGTGCGGCTGGAGAAGGCTTGCTTGCTGATATCCGATCTCGCTTTGCCATTCAAAAAGGCCACAGCGTGCCGCTACCGATTGATTTCGGCGGGCGCTTTGGGACCATGGACGAGGTGAACGCTTTGCGAACTGCTGAGCAGGAAAAGCGACCAGATGGATCATCACCCATCATCGGCATCATGGTCGTTACCCCGGAGAAAGGGTTACGGATGTATCAACGCCTTTTGCCGAGGTTGCTCGAGCGTTGGCCCGAGGCAGAAGTCCACATCGCAGGAGGCAGCGCATACCCGCAGGCCCTTGCTCACCACCCAAATGCTCGAGTGGTGGGCCACGTGGATGCTGCGACCTTTTTTGCCGGCATTGATCTTCACCTCATCCTCTTCGAGACGACCGGGTCATGGGGCCGAGTCATCGGGGAAGCAGGTTTGTTTGGGGTGCCGAGCGTGACTTCGGACGTGGGCTCGCAAGAGGAAGCCTTGGGCGAAGGGGGCATTTTGGTGGACGACGGCCATGACGCTGATGCAGTTATCGATGCCTTGAGGGCCGTGTACGAGGACCGAGAGCGCTACGGGGCATTAGCCCGCAAGCACACTCAAATGGTTGACCATCGACGTTCCGTGGCGGCCTTTCGCACTGGGCTTGAGGACTTGTTTGAAAGTCGTTGAACAGGTCCAAAAGGAATGTTCAATTTCACAGAACACAACGCTCAACTCTTCCGAAGATGAGATTTTCTAATTTGGACATTTACCGTTGCTGAGACGAAGTTCTTCTTCTGCTAACACTGCATACGTGCTTGGGAGGAAGGTCTGGCGAAGTTGGTCATCGCTTTACAAGCCGAGGTGTTGAAGCGCTCATCATCTGATGATGAAGCAATGATCCAACAAGCTGATTGGTGCCTTAAGTGGTGCGAGATGTACACAGAAGGCGAAATGTTCGCTCGTGCTGTTCAACGCTGGGACAAAGGTATGGGTGAGACGCCAACATTTTGGTTCACCAGCGATGAGGCCATGCAACGGGCTCGGCAGACATCTTTTGATGATGAAACTTGAAGGCGTTTTCGTCAAAACCGGACTTGACTTCGTTCAGTTCGGGAAATGAGTTATACATGTGAAATAGGACGCAAAGATGGCGAGTTCTTTGATAGAGGTGTTTTTTTTCATCATAGAGATTTGCTTTCTTGTTCCTTTAGAGCTGACAAAGAGCGGCAATCCAACAACAAGATTCCTCGGGTATTTGCTTCTTCTGTTAGAATTTATTGCAGTAATTGTAGGCGTGATCTTTTTACTTTCGTTTATTGAAGAATTGTCTTAATGGGTTTTAGGACGATTCGATGATTTAGATTCTAAATTTGACTTAACAATCGTGAGGGGGCCCCTTTGAAACGGCACATCATTGAAGGATGATGCAGTCGTGCATAGAGTGAATGAACTGGAACAAGTTCGCCGGACCCGCAATTCTCGCTGGCCTCCCCATTGTTCTTTTTTTTGGAATTGAGGTCTTTATTGGTGCGATATATGACGATGGTGATACGATCAGTCCCGGTAGTAGCTTGGCGATTTTGGGCATGTATTTACTGTCGTTTTTCTCGTGCTTAGGTTCAATCGTCTGGTTTGCATTTGCGTTGGGGATAAAGACTCAGGATACCGTTTCCTTGGCCCAAAGTCCGAATGAGTCCCAGCATAGTTCGGTTCCGCTTGCGAGTGACTCGCAGAGTGCGGCCGTTCCCACTACGATTGATGGAGGTTCTGTGTCACATGTACCAGAGAAAATCATCCTCACAAAATCTGGAGATGATAAAGCGCAAATGGTTGGTACCCTCATTATTGCTGGTAGTGTTGTGATGTTTGTACTCATGATCATCGTGGGATTCTTCTGGATTCTTTCTGGAATGGGCTCTGGTTTGGGAGGCTCAGGTGGAACCTGTGACAAAACCTGTGAATCTTTGGGTTCTGCTGCTAAATTCAGCATGTGGGCTTCAATCTTGCTTTTCCCATGTGGCGTGATTGCTTTGGCGAGGCCCTGGTTTTGGTTCAGTTCTAGCGAAGATTTTCATTCTCCTGTTGGGAAAGTAAGGGCCGGTATTGTTGCAGGAATAGCAGTCATTGCAACAATCTCCTTTGGTTGGCCCGCTTTGCTTGTTATAGGAATAGCGTTGATTATCTATGCTACATCAAGACGGGCGAATGTATAGGTCCTATCAGAATGCCAATTGAAGCGAATTTAGATTTTCAAAGGGTTTCCAGTGCGCCCCTCGAAAGGGTAGGCAGTGTACTGGGGGACTGAACACCCATTGTACTCTTCCATAATGTCTTGAGGGGTTTGATAGAACCCTTACGATTTCGTGGAAATGATATGTCGGTTCTCTAAATCAACAAAGATGATTTTTGTCAATGGTTTAGGAAGACTCTATTTATTCCATTCCTCAAGAGAGATGTTGTGTTCGTTGGTGAAAACGCGCTTACCTAAACCTCCACCATAACGAGGCAGGTTGTCCATGGCCTTTCTTGGCACGCAGGTTTCGATTGCCTTCATGTCTTCTTCACTCAGGGTGTAAGAGAGCGCAACAGCCGTTGCATTTTCTTCCATGTGCTTGGGATTGCCAGTGCCTGGAATTGGCACGACGCCAGCGCCGTTGAGAGCATCTCGGCCTTTTTTGTGGACCCAAGCCAAACTGAGTGTACCGAGAGCGACGTTTTTCTCCTTGGCTAAGGATTCAAGCGACGTAGCTAAGTTGCGCTCGCCTTCTTCGACAGCGTAACCTACACCACCCATCTTTCGGAAGTCCATACGTGACATCTTCTCTGGGTCAAGTGAGGTATCGGCCAAGAGGCCGCGGCCCATCGGAGCATAGGCAACGATGCCAATACCGAGTTCAGCGCAAAGTGGAAGGATCTCGTCCTCCAACTCACGAGAGTAGAGGGACCATTCCATCTGCACGCATGTCAATGGGCACACGGCATGTGCTCGGCGAATTGTTGCTGCGGAGGCTTCTGAAAGGCCGACGTACTTGATTTTCCCTTCAGCAATGAGTTCGTTCATGGCCTCCATGGTGATTTCAATGGGAACCTTTGGGTCGACTCTGTGGACGTAATACAAGTCTACACAGTCAATGCCCATGGCCTTGAGAGAACGGTAACACATGTTTTTGACGACTTTTTTCTTTCCTGATTTCATCACCTTGGTGGCAACCTGCCATTCTCCCTTGTGTTGCGAGAGCCCAAGTTTCATTCTTTTTTCTGCGGAATCGGCGGTTGGAAACCACGAACCGAGCATCATTCCAGACAGGTTCGTGTAGATCTGAGCAGTGTCAAAATGGGTTACACCAGCCTTGATGGAACGTGAAATGAGTTCGGCCACACCTTTTTTTGAGACATCGTTCTTCTT
Organism: uncultured Candidatus Poseidoniales archaeon; assembly: GCA_000246735.1. Lineage (GTDB taxonomy): Archaea > Thermoplasmatota > Poseidoniia > Poseidoniales > Poseidoniaceae > MGIIa-L1. Next base: position 257,626 of record CM001443.1, read on the forward strand.
CCCATAGAGGTCTTGTTTACCCATGGTAATCCCGACTGACATCATGCCAAGGCCTTGTTCAGATGTGGTGAAGCCTTGTGTTCCAAGTGGTATCTGTTTAATCATCATATGTCCTCTGTTCATGTCAACGAATCTCAATACCTGTATAAGCCAAGCAGTAGCAAAGTTGTGATGTCGACGAATATGAAATTTAGGAGTTATTGGTGACACCCTCAAGGCCATAGTGAAGCAAGCCTTCCAAAACTGGTTTCAAGATGCCATATGATTCTGTAAAGTGGTATTCGACTGCGGGGGGTGTGGTAGAAAGTTCCTTTCTTGTGATCATTCCAATCTCTTCGAGTTCGGTAAGTCTTCTTGACAAGGTGGTTGAATCTGCGAGTGATGATTTCTTAATTTCTGAGAATCGCAAGCCACCATCTCCAATACCAAGGGCATACAAGACGTGCAACATCTTTGATTTCGACAACACGCGAAGAAGTTCTTGGATTCTTTGAAAGGCGATCTCGTTCTTGGATTCCCACTCAGCGAGTGTTGCTTCTCCCATAATGTTGAGTCGGCGCCAATGTATTCAAGCCTTAAGTTACAAGATTGTAACCAGCAGTCGAA
>CM001443.1:258331-271357 GCA_000246735.1 uncultured Candidatus Poseidoniales archaeon
CTACCCTTTGCTCAAGCATTCAACCATTCACTCAGGCGACGAACGCCTTCACGAATGTTCTCTGGTGACGTTGCGTACGAAATGCGAACAAAACCTTCACCACCTTCAAGCAAGGATCCTGGAATGAGCTGAACCTTTGCTTCACTGAGCGCTCGCTCTGCAAATTCGATGTCGGTCATCCCTGTTCCGGTGATGTCACAAAAGGCATAGAACGCTCCTTCTGGTTTTGGAACGACCACGCCTGGAAGTTCGCTGAGCAATCCATGAATCAATTCACAGCGTTGTTTGAACGAGGCAGCCATTGCCGCCGTTTCTTCTTCCAAACTGAGCGCAACAGTTGCCGCAGGCATCATGAATGTGGCGACGTGCGTGGCGGCACTGACGTTGATTTTCTTGACACCATCCATCACGACTTTTGGACCTGTGATCCAACCAAGTCGCCATCCGGTCATGGCCCATCCTTTGGACCATCCACCAATGGTGATCGTACGCTCAGCCCCTCCGGGAATGGTGCAGGGGGAGGTGTAAGGGTGGTCTGACCAGACGAGGGTGGCGTAGATCATGTCATCAAGAATCCAAAGGTCGTGTTTGATGGCGAAGGCAACAATCTTCTCGACTTCTTCAGGCGTGTAGACTGCCCCCGTCGGGTTGTTTGGTGAATTGAGCATGATGGCTTTTGTTTTCGAGGTAACTGCAGCCTCGAGGTTTTCGAAGTTGGGGTGGTAATTTTCTCGTTTCACAGGTACGTGAATTGGGACAGCGCCGGTGAGTTTGACCATGCCATCATACGAAGGCCATGCAGGTGAAAGCAACAACACTTCGTCGCCAGCGTCTAAGATCGCCATGAGCCCATACAGCACAGCTTGCTTGCAACCCGGGGTGACCACTACGTCCGCAGGGTCAGCTTCAATATCGTGAACCGTGAGGTGTTGGGCAACAGCTTCGCACAATTCAACAGAGCCTTGTGTTCGTGTGTAGGCCGTTTCGCCACGATCAAGTGCGTCCTTTGCAGCATTGACAACTGAAATTGGTGTGTCAAAATCAGGCTGCCCGACGGTGAACCGAATCACTTCAGGGCCGGGGGGGGCGAGAAAAGCAGCAAAGCCGATGCCGACATCAGAAAGGGTTCGATTGACCTCTGGCATGGTGATTCCTCGCGTCTAGGTCAAGCCTATCCAATGGCTTCACGAACGAGCCATTGAATATCAAGACTGCGCGTGAATTGAACGCAATACGCTGTTTCGATTGAGAAGAGCACAGGCTGGGATTTGAACCCAGGTAAGAGGATTTGCAATCCCCGACGTAGCCGCTCCGACACCCGTGCAGTGTTCTATCGGATTCGCATGTCATATTTCAACGCGACCTCAAAACTTCCACAGGGTTAAATTCCGTCGTGGAATCGAGAGAGGTGAAGCGGTCCCATGAAAATCGTCAATCCCTCCATCATGTTGCCACCAAGCACGCCTTCAACTTCGTATTACGATTGCCGATACGACGTCTTACGCCGCCCCCTCGGTTTTGAGCGGGGCGCTGAATTGCTTGTTGATGACGACGCGGCCATTCACGCTTGGGTGAGCGATAGCGAACATGTTCTTGCCGTAGGCAGGGCCCATTTGATTCCCGAAGAGAGCGACGGTTCTGCTCCAGACCATGCCGGCCCAGGTGCCACAAAGTGCCCAGCGTTCGGACCTCTGGCGGATCCCGGAAACCGCCCAGCGATTCAAATTCGACAAATGGGCACCCGCGACGAAGCCCTGCGACAAGGCCATGCGAGTGAAGTGCTGAACGCCCTTGAACGGGCGAGCGCCGCTCATTTTTCTGCGAAAGTGGGGCTTTTACAGGCAAGAGAAGCCGCTATTCCATTTTACCAATCGCAAGGCTGGGAACTCGTTGATGAGCCGTATACGATCAAAAACATTGGACCTCACCGTTCGATGATGAAGCGTTTATCATCGAATTAAATTATATTTGAGAAACCATACATCGCTCCTGCGATTTTGTGAAACAAGAATGAAACAAATTTACCACACCGTATGTGATCTTCCTATGACGTGAGTCGTTTGGAGGGGATATGATGAACCAAAGAGAAATCAACAAGAACAAACCATATTATGGAACCTCCGTACAGGAAGAATCCATGTCAGCAGAAGCCGACCATCAAAAGTCGCGCAATGAAAAGTACCTCAAAGCACTCCAAACCCTTGCTGAAAAGGATCCAGAGGGGTTTTCTGCACTCGCACCTGAATTAATCAAGCGCAGCGTTTGGAATTTACGCGGGCCCGATCCTTATTTTTCAGAGAAATTATCCAATTGGTTTGAAGTTGCATACAAGTGGGAAGATTTCAAAGAAATTTTACCAAACGATGCACACCTCACAAAAAGAATAAATGTTGCAGCGCCAAGAAAAGAAAATCTTTCCGAACTCCATTCTAAATTCTTTTCAAAACTCGAACAGCGATTTTCTGGAGATTACCAACGCTGGGATGCACCAACAAGAGATCAATTCATCATTCTTGGCATGCTTGCCATGGAAGGAAAAGACGGTGTTAAGCAAGGCAAGCTTGCACATTTCCTCGGTAACGGTCTCGACGGAATTGGCGGATTGCCAAGTTCAAACGCCATACGCGCAGCGAAGATCGCACTTAGCAGGCAAGCAAAACCGCTCAACCTCTTTTCGCCATCAAAAGGAAACGGTGATGCACGCCTTCACGCTTTTGCCGATGAAAACCTCGCAGATCTTGTGACCAGGTTCGTGCTCTCGATGCGGGCGTCAATCCTGTTGCCACCTGCCATGGTTCATGCACAATGACTTCCAAACATCGCGTCGCGCCTTTGATATAGGGTTGGACTGTTGTGGTTATCAGAGGGAACGTTGGGTTCCCTATAACCGACCCGTGAAATAACGATGCATTCGGAGGATAAAGACAAGACATACAACAAGGGAATGAATCAAAGGACTGCGAGCCAGTTCGATGCGCAATTTAGCCCAGCTAAAGTGTCCATTTTCCCCCTTGTTGAGCGCTTGGAAAACAACACAATTCAGTGCGCAGCATCAACACAATCCCAGAATTGCCTTCCCACCAGCTGGGCCAGCGATCTGGAAAGAGAGAACAGCGGGTTCTCTGTGTAAAAACAACCAAAAAAAAATAGGAAGTGAAAAACATGAATAAGAAAATAATGAGCGTGCTAATTGCAATGTTCCTTGCTCTCTCTGCAGTTTCTGCAGTGAGCGGTGACGGATCTGACCCACTCGACCCATCTGATGGTGGCGCCGATTGGGACGGTGACGGTCTCACCAACTCCGAGGAACAGAACCAAGGCACTAATATGAACAATGCAGACAGCGATGGCGACGGACTACCAGATGGTTGGGAAGTCTCCAACGGCCTTAACCCAACCAATGGTGGCGACGGAAATGCAGATCCTGACGGCGATGGCTTGACCAACGCCCAAGAGTATGCATCGGGTACCAACCCGAACAACGCCGACACCGATGGTGACGGCAAGGCCGACAACGTTGACTCGTTCCCGAACGATCCGAACGACGGTGAATACTCCGATTCTGACGGTGACGGTATCCCAGACGCATACGACCCAGATTTCTCGGAATCTGACGCAGGCGCTGGCGACGGCGGCACTGAAGGCGGCGGCGAATCCGATGCCGGAGCCCAAAACCCAGCACCTGGACAAGGTCAAGGACAAGGTCAAGGACAAGGTCAGGGACAAGGACAAGGACAAGGCCAACAACAAGGCCAAGGTCAAGGACAACAGGGTCAACAAGGTCAACAAGGTCAGCAAGGACAGCAAGGACAGCAAGGTCAGCAGGGCCAGCAAGGACAGCAAGGACAGCAAGGACAGCAGGGCCAACAAGGTCAGCAAGGTCAGCAAGGTCAGCAGGGTCAGCAACAAGACAACGGCCAAGGTCAACAACAGCAAGGCGGCGAACAAGGCGGCCAGCAAGGTGACCAACAAAGCGAAGATCAGAACGGACAAAACCAGAACGGTCAGAGCGAGCAGCAGCAAGGTCAAACCCAAAACGGTCAACAAGGCCAACAGGGACAACAGACCGACCAGCAGCAAGGTCAACAACTTGACAACCAAGCTGAAAATGGCGACAATGACAACGACGGCGACGGCATCCCTAACGATGTTGACAACGACGATGACAACGACGGCATTCCAGACACCGTTGACGAGAACCCTATGGATCACGACAACGATGGACTTGACGACGCAGAAGACTCAGACGATGACGGTGATGGAATCGACGACACTGAAGAAGTGAACGACGCCGATCCTAACTCCAACATCTATGATCACGACAACGACGGCATCACCGATGCTGTGGACCTCGACATCGACAACGATGGCATTGACAACCGAAACGACATGGACGAAAACGGCGCAGACCTCTCTCGTGACCACGACAACGATGGCATGAACGACGCTGATGACACCGATGACGACAACGACGACATTCTTGACGTCGACGAAATCAACGGTGCTACCGGTGCTTACCGCTACGACCATGACAACGACGGAATTTGGGACGCAACCGACAACGACGACGATAACGACGGATTGCTCGACTGGTTTGAGCAAAACGACGGTAACTCCCTTACCGGTCAATTCGATCACGACAACGATGGACTCGACGACAACGAAGATGACGACGACGATGACGACGGCATTCTCGATGAACTCGAAGCTTGAAGTTTGATTGATTGAACATCGATACCACCGATGTCGAGGCATCGGGTGAGCCGGATTCTCGAGGGGTTCGCCCCTCGAGAATCCCTTTTTCCTTTTTTTCTAATCAACGCATTGAGCCTTGCTTTTCACTCAGAATTTCATTTCTTCGGCGATGATACTCAATGGGTTCTGTGATACCCTTAGTTCCACTCGCGCCACGCCTTTGAAATAGGGCATGACGGTGGAAAGGTGATTCCAGAGGTGTTAATATGCTCTCAAACGTACACAAAGAAACCTTACAAAACCGACAAAAACTCAGCATGTCGCTGACAATTGTATTCCTTATGCTGACCAGTACCCTTCTTGCAGTTGTCCAGGACTTCAGCGCAGAAGATGAAACCGAAACAATCGGCTTCGTCGAAGGGCAACGCATTGGGCAAAGCATCGCCCAATCAACCGCCCAAGGCGGACAAGGCGACTGGAATGGTGACCATGATCCATGGCACGAAACCGGCCACCCCTCAATCACTGATTTGATGTGGGCCGACCCTGGTGTGATGTCTGGAATCATCACCGACTTGAGCGCCATCGAAGCCCTTGCGCCAATGTATGCCGGTTTGCTTGAAGAATCGAGCAAAGATGACCACGATAACGATGGGATCAACGATCTTGCCGATCTTGACGACGACAACGATGGAATTTACGACCTCCTCGAGCGATTTGACGGTTGCTACGGCACCCACCCATTCGATCACGACAACGACGGAATTCTCGAAGGTCCAATTGACATTGATGCACTCGAAGCCCTTGGCTTGGACCCACGCAATGTTTCGACTGACCGCCGCCTCGATGAGAACATCATCCACCCGTGGACTGGACAGGCTGTCGGCGCGTTCTACCTTGCAGATCAGAATCCAATGGATCACGACAACGACGGTGTTACCGATGAAGACACCGATGGCTCGGGACCAGGACGATACGACGAAGATGATGACAATGACGCACGAATTGACCAATTCAAGTGGCCTTGTGACCTCGATAACGATGGCGTCCAGGACTACTTCGACAACGATGACGACGGTGACGGTGTTGACGACGTCGAAGACTCCCACCCATACGATGCATCAATCACAACCAGCCACACAGAAGCTGGCAACCTCTTCGACGCAGCACAAACTTGGGACTTCAACTCCTACCGAATCTACTCGGGCGGCGTTAACTTCCTCAATGCTGAACTCAACCGAGTGAACGCAGCAACCGCACCATTGGTGACGGCAGATGCCCCAAACGGCGTTCCAGCGTTCACCACCATCATTGATGGTGACCTCGACGGCGATCTCATCCCGAATTTCCTCGACCCCGACAACGATAACGATGGAACACCAGACAGCGCTGACACAGACGACGACAACGATGGTATTCTCGACATGTCAGACCCTGATGACGACAACGACGGTATCCATGATGTGTGCGTAAACATCGACGTGAACGGTGACAACAAGGGCGATTACAATGGCTTGCTAAACGGCGAGCCAACTGCGCTTGATGCCGCTACCCTTGCTGGCGGCCTCGGCTATGTGTCGACAACAAACGTGGCAACAACCTCTCAAGACGGTACAGCACTCACCGTCGATATCGTGGCAGACGCTGCCTCTGGCGGGGCAGTCACTGCAGTCACGATCAACAGGGCTGGATACGGCTACAATGTTGGCACTCAAATCACCATCAGTGGTGGAAACGGTGGAGCGTCCATCGCAGTTGCAAGCGTCAACACGGTTGACTTTGAAATTCCAGGAGCAGACGGCGATAACGATGGAAGCACCGATTGTGAAATCGATTACGACCAAGACCTCGACGACGACCGATTGCGACCATTCGACCAGAACTACAACGCTGTCTACGATTGGCTCGACCCTGACATGGGCGGGACCACAACACCTGACAACTTGGGCGATATCACCGTAAGTGGCGACGCAAGCAACTTTGAGTACGATCTTGACGATGACCAAATCGAGAATGAATTCGACGCATTCCCATTGGACACAACCGCTGATGTCGCAACATGGAACTGCCCAACAGCGGCAAACCCAAACCCCACAAACCCAGACCCTCGCTGCACAACACGACGTGCGTCTTTCTCCCAATTCAATGACTGGGATGGCGACGGAATCGCAAATTGGGACGACGTCGACGATGACAACGATGGAATCATCGATGCACTTGACATTGACCCGGACTGTGATTTGGACAACGACGGAGACCTACACGCCATCAACGGAGCATTGTACCGTGACGATGGACCAAACTCGGTCGATTCCGACATCGACGGCGACGGCCTCGAGAACGACATCGATTGGGATGACGACAACGACGGTATCGCCGACATCTACGACCCAGATGATGGGAACTGTGGTGTGGTCGATTACGATCCAAGCGATGCCTTTGCCCGACCATATTACCCGGTCGACGATGGTGGCGATCTTGACGGAAGCCAAGACAGCACTCCATACGGCGATGCACCTGATGACCACTGGAACCTCCTTTTCTGGCACAACCCATTTGCTGATGTGATGCTCAACTACAACGGCTATGATGCAACAACTTCACCAGCAACCCCTGGTACAGTCCCAGAATTCTATTGGTTCATGTTTGCTCGATGGTCCCCATACAACGGTGGAAACGAGTGGGACATAGACGCCGATGGAGATTCACTCACAAATGGCCTTGACACCGATCAAGACGCCGATGGTCTCCCAGATTGGTGGGACCAAGATGAATCCAACGATGGAATCATGGACACAGACGATCCAAAGATGGGCGGCTCATTCAACCTCACTCATTGTGGTTGGACAGCAGGAAACTTAGGAAGCGGCTATGCTTGTGGATATCAGTACGCTGTGGCCTACCACATGCCACTCAATGGTGTGAACGCACAATTCGGCTCTCCGTACTCCACGCGCCCCGATGCCTTTGTCGATCAAGGCGCAACAGCGGGCGGCCCATCCGGCAACTGGAGTTGCACCCCAGGCGCTCAAGGTGGATGTTACCACTACGACTTCGGCGGTGACGGCACCATTGAATCCGGAATCACTCATTTCCAGATGACCGACAACCGTGACGCGTTCGTCACATGGGTCGGACTTTCCACAGGCCTATGGCAATGGACTTCTGACAACGGCCCAGTGGCTGATTTCCCTGACGAATTGGGTGCAGATCTTCTCAAGAACGATGTGGACGGAGATGTTGATGGTGATTTCACCAACATGACTGTTGACTTGGATAATGATTACGATTCAGTCTATGACTGGTACGATGTCGATGACGACAACGACGGTATCTGGGATTACTTTGAAATCGATACCGATGACGACTATGACAACGATGCAAATCAAGAGAATGGCAACTTCTTCAGTGGAACAAACTGTGAGGACAACGATGACGATGGCAATGATGCTGACGTCGATGAAGACGGATTCTTCCAAGCAGTTTGGGACCAAGGAATCATGTCGCAAGGCCTCCGAGAGCCATCGCTGTACGACGTCGACAACGATAACGACGGTGTCCCAGACGCAGAAGACACCGATGACGATAACAACGGTATCCTCGATGTTGATCAAGCACTTCTCCCAGGTTGCTTCTGGGGTGAAGAAGAATCCCCATTCGATCACGACAATGACGGAATCGTCAATTGGGCAGACAATGACTGGGATGGCGACGGTATTCCGAACAATGTTGAACTTGCAATCAGCATCACGCAAGCTTTCGACCACGACAATGACGGCGCCCGAGACGACATCGACGAAGACGATGACGAAGACGGCATGAAAGACGAAGACGAAGTGCTTCTTTGGCCAACTCGCTTCGACCGCAATTCAACCAACCCATGGGATCACGACGACTTTGGGAACGGCGAGGGAATCGCAAACCCTCTCGACAGCAACACAGGGCCTGATGCAATCGATGAAGACGACGACAATGACACACGAGCGGATTTGGACTTCGATCATCTCGAAGAAACTTACATCAGCACTTTGCCATGTTACAACGGTGGCGAAACCAGTGATTGGGACAGCGACAACGATTGCACACTCGATAATGAAGACAAAGCCCCCACGTTCATCACGCTCAACATGCCAAACGAACTCTGGCTCGATGCACAAGCACCAGCCATCTTCAGTGGGCATGTGGATTGGGTCAACCCGACCACGCAACAATTCGAACCTGCGGTGGGCCTCCCTGTGCAAGTTCACATCGAGTGGACTGGTAACAACACAACTGCGATCGAAACGATTGATGTCCTCACCACCGCATCTGGAAACTTTAGCGTTGGACAGTTCCTTTACCCGGAGGACCTGACTGTTGGAGACAACACGACGTACAGAGTCTACGCAGAGGTGACTGAAATGTTCCTATTCAATGGCGCCCAGTCGCAATCCTACTACGTCGGAGCAGAAGCAAACTTGACCGCTGACATCTTCATGAACAGCTACTTCCGAAGCGATGAACAACCGTTCTGGATCGACATGTGGTCGTACTACACCGCTGACGTGCAACGTGGTATTTTCAACAATTTGATCCCAAGTGTCCCTATGACGTTCTCCGTTCGTGGCGGCGTCTTTGGTAACCTCACATCCCCAACCAATTTCACAGGATTGGGCGGCGATGGATACCGAAGCGGACCATCCGGCCTTGTGTCAGTGACCTTCGTCCAAGACATCGGAATCAATGGAATTTGGAAGCAAATTCAGTGGAACTCCACCCGTGACAACGGCGTAGGAAAGGTACCCGGCGGCTACGAAGAAGTCGCTTGGAACTCCAACACGAACATGCTTGAACCACTGCTTGACAGCAATGGCGACATCATCGAGTATGATTACACGAACACCAGTTTGCCAGCAGGCGATTATGAAGTCACAGCCAGTGTAAAGCCGGAACTCGCCACAGAATGGCCGTTCCCTTACTTGCATGGCGATGATACAGAAGCGCAATCGATCCGTGTGATGCACCGCATGAACATCGAGGCTCAAATGATCCTCTCCGGTGTCAACCCGGTGTCCTACTTCGATGGGACCATCAACAACGGCGACGGTAGCTTCGGTAACTGGGCAACTTTGTACCATGCAGAGGCGCTCAACGGAGCGGGCCTCGTGTTCAGCGATATCTCCAAGTCGAAACCATACCCAACCAACTGGGATGGTGCACCAGAGACATTGGTCGGTGAAGCAGCAAACCTCCGCAACTTCATCAGCACAAACTCGACGCATTGGTTCATCAATCTCGTGAACGGCGGCGACGGCGACTTGCCACCTTGTGGTGCAGTTGACCCAACCGATCCAAACAGCCTCGTCCGGTGTGAAATCGTTCCTGAAATGAACACAGGGGACTCGCTTCAAGTGATTGGAGAGGTCAGCAACCGAACCAACGATCCATGGGATGCAGATCCGGTGGCTCTCCAAGTTGACGTCGACGGAAATGGACAATTCTTGGGTGCAGGTGAAACTGCTTACACCCAACGCCCGGTCCTCAGCAACGGCGTTGCAGAGTTCGATTACAACTGGTCATGGTACAGCCAATATGGTTCTGGAACCTATGGAATGCGTGTTGATTTCACGAATTCTGCATACTACTTCACTGGGAACAGTTCCACCTTGTCAGCGACTGGTGCTTACATCAACGTCACCGTTGTTGGAACCACTGACTTCCAGACCACCTCTTTGCCTCGTTTGTATCGAAACAGCAGCACAACCATCCAAGCCAAGTTGGTCGACAACTCATTGCAACCAGTTCGCAATGCAGCCGTCAATTACACCTGGTCTGCTGATGGAAGAAGTGGTGTGAATTACACAGATGAGAACGGATTCTTCGAAGTGCCATTCAACATCTCTGCACAAGACCCACTCGGTAAGTACTCCTTGCAGTTTGAGTTTGCAGGCACGACATTGCTCAAGGGCAATACAATGGTGCAAGAAGTGTGGGTCGTTTCTCGAACATACCTCTCCGTTGTATCGGTTGATCCAAACCTCCGCCAATCTGGCGACCGGTGGGATTTCACTGCCCAAGTGGTGGATGACAATAAAACCTCGATTCGTGATTCTGGCGGCGCCGCACTTGACGGTGCGAGTTCAGGCCTCGTGGACGTAATTTTCGAAGGTTCTGACTTCAACGGTGTCTTCCACAGACAAGTGATTGCAACCCTTGCTCCAGCGGCCGGATTAATCTCCTTGCCAGAACCACAACCGGATAATTCCCACCTGTGCTTCTATGATGGCAACGGCGACAATGTTCCTGACCGTGACTTCAACCAAGACGGCATCCTCGACCGAAACGAAACGGTTGGCTGCTTGAAGTCCAACATCAGTCCACTCAACCCACAGTTGCTGCGTGACGACCCAGAATCTTTCCTTCCTGATGGATTTGGACCAGTCAATGTCATCCTTCGATTCGAAGAGAACCTTCCAAACGAAGGCTGCCAAGCTCTGCAACCAACCTCCTTGACAATTCAAGGCGCATGGGACCCGTGCACCAGCGTTCCTGGAAACGACCACTTCAGGCTGAAGATGACCAACAATGCAAATGGTTTCTCGTTGATTGGACGAACTTCGCTCACCGTTGACGATCAAATCGTTTACACAAGCGAAATCAACCCAGTTACCGGTGAAGTCGTGCCTAAGCCAATGGTGGTCACTGGCCAACTCCAAGATGAATTGGGAACCAACCTCACCAACAGGAACATCCGTGTAACTTACGAGATGATCAACGGTCAATCCAACCCAACCTCGTGCCAAGCAGGTATGACGGACATGGACGGTCGATATTCCATCCTCTGCCCACTCTCCGATGTGTTAGCTGGTAAGGCGAAGGTGAGCGTTACCTACTCCTCCTACGACAACAACGACGCATACCGATACGAGAACAAGACGGTTCAGACCGAATTTGATGTGTTCTCGAACTCAACCCTTGCGATCAACGAAGTTGGGCCTTTCAAGTCCAGCGTCGAGTCATGGACTGCGCCAAATGGTTCGATTTATCCTGTCCTCTACCTCAAGGAATCGTTCCACCTTGATGCGAAGTTGACACAATCCAACGGACAGTTCGTTGGTGGAAAGTGCCTCAACATTTACCTCGACCCAGACCAGAACATCCGCCCAGTGTCAACGATTCGCACCAGTGAAATCGATGGTACAATCGAGTGGTTCAGTGGCGATCCAAGCCAAAACCCGACCCTCAAAGGTGTCGAAACCACTGGTGGTAAGTTGGAAGGATTCAGAACACTTCGACTCGCTTTCGAACCTGATGTCAACGTTCCGGGTGGTTGTGATAAGGATTCATCCAATGTTTTGAACGGCTCCTTTGTCGATATGGACATTCTTGTCCGCTCTCGCATCGACTTGCAAGTCAAGCAGACCTGGAGCCATCTTGCAGGAAACGGACTCGACAACGGTGAAGCCGTCACTGGTTCAGTGGCTCTTCTCCGTGACCGTCTCGACCTTGCAGTTGAGAACGAAGAAGTGTGGTTTGTCCGACAGTACTGGTCGGAAGCAGACGCTCAATGGGTCATTGAAGGAACAAACAAATCCAAGACAAATGAGCAAGGTGTTGCTGAGTTTGAATGGGCGTTCGCAGGAACAACCTGTGACGGCGAACCATGTGATGGACAATGGCGAATCATCGCTTACTATCCAGGATCTACCTACTTCGCAGAATCTCAAGATAACATCACTCACGAACTTGTCTATGAAATCAGATCTTCAATTGACACACAATCAAGCTTCTTCACCCCAGCGCGTGGAATGGCCCTTGGTGTGCTATTGATGGCCTTATTGATTGGTGGATTGATTTACTATCAGCGAGCTCAAGAACGCCGACAGGTGCAGGCCCTGAAGGGTATCCTCACTGACACAATGATGCAACTCGAAGCAAGCAACGAATACATTGCTGCAATCTTCGATTGTTACAAGAGTCTGGTGAAGCACTTCAAGCGGTATGGTTTCATGAAGAAGGTGTACGAAACGACGCGTGAATTCGAGTCGGCAGTTCGTTCAGCGTTCAACATGGTCCCAGCAGAGCAACTCAGTGATTTCCTCTCCATCTTCGAAGAGGCACGTTACTCCGATCACACCATCGACGCTTCTCACCGAGACCGCGCCCTCCAAACACTCCAGACCATCGTGAGCTCGTTGACAGTGGCACTCGGCGAAGAAGGCAGCGTGTCCCGAAAGGAATTGGTTGGCTTGTATGACAAGCAGACCAAGGCTGGCGAATTCGTCGCAGCAGATGGAACCGTTCGACAAGCAGGTATTGTTGAAGGCGAAGGCACCGACTTCAAAATTTGAA
>CM001443.1:271372-272079 GCA_000246735.1 uncultured Candidatus Poseidoniales archaeon
CCTCTTTTGAGGCCCTCTGTGCGGTATTGTCGCCTTAACCTTCAAGGAGCAGGTGCGGTGTGGTGACACCATGGACGATTGGAAGCAACTTATCGGCGAAGCAATGCAAATAGAAACGACAGACACCATCGCGGCGTTCAAGATTTACGAGCGTGCGGTGTTTGCAGGCCTTACAACCGCCCAAAACCTTCTCGATGACGTGGAAGCGGCTCAGATCATCGAAGCCATCTATGGAGCCCTGGTCGCTTACTCGCAAACGGTCATGCTACGAATGAAAGCAGAGGACCCTGAAATCGGCGGTGTCGACCATGCTTTCCGTGCGGGTCAAGCCTACGGCGTTTCATGCGTTCTCAACCACTTGATCGACAAGCTTACCGACATCACAGGGGGCACAGAACTTGGCGCTATGGATGCCTTTTCCGATACCCTTCACGACGAGATCATTATCCAAGGCCGAGCCGCTGGGTTGACCGTGGAACTGCTTGACGCACAAGGCGATATTCTGCTTGAGTGAGTCGCTACCGCCGCCTCGCGATGAATGAAGCCGGCTTAGGCGAATTCGGGTCACTGCGGCGCGAAGGAGCGACCAACCGCGTCGGTGCATTGATAATGGGATGGCGAGTCGGCGAATTGCTTCAAAGCATCGAGGGAGTCAAATGAGCAATCCGACACGAAAGACAAACGCACGACTGGTTGATGTCATCAAC
>CM001443.1:272094-298912 GCA_000246735.1 uncultured Candidatus Poseidoniales archaeon
AAAGCCCAGTCGCGTGACACCGGAGCCGCTGTTTGGCGAGATGTGGCCATGAGACTCTCTAAGAGTCGTAAAAATTGGGCGCAGCCGAACTTGAGCCGTGTGAGCCGCTACGCCCCCGAGGGTGCAACCATCCTCGTACCAGGCAAGCTGCTCGGCTCAGGTGAATTGTCTGCCAACCACACGATCGCCGCCTACAGTGTCAGCAATGGTGCACGTGAGAAAATAGAAGCCGCTGGAGGTCGAGTTGTGACCTACGGCGAGCTGATGAACGAAAACCCAACAGGCACGGGGGTTGTTATCCTTGGATGAAACAACCTACGTCTTTGACGCTGATGGCCTCATCATGGGCCGTCTCGCATCAGCCTCGGCAGATATTCTGCTTAAGGCTGCACGTGACCACCGTGATGACAAGGTTATCATCATCAACGCAGAGAAAGCCATCGTCTCCGGACGACCTCGCTCTGTCCTGAACACCTACCACGCAAAGTATGAGTTGAACCACGCCCGTAAGGGTCCGTTCTACCCACGTATGCCTGACATGATCCTCAAGCGTGCAGTTCGTGGTATGTTGCCATATCAAAAGAAGTCCAGTGGACGCCGAGCCCTTCGTAACCTCCGGGTCGAAATCGGCTGCCCTGCTCACCTTGCAGGCGATCTACCTGAAGGCCACCAACATGGTGACCTCAGCAAAATCCGCAAGGGAATGCCAGAGCGATTCATTCGCCTTGGTGACATCAGCGCCGACCTCGGCGCACCAACCCACCGCTGGGACGGAGGTGAGCAATGATGGCTCGCAAAAAGCAAAAGTCAGTTCAATCCTCTGGAAAGCGTAAGACCGCCGTCGCCCGTGCATCGGTGAAGGCTGGAAAGGGACGGGTTCGTGTGAACAGCGCACCAATCGAAATTCTGCAACCTTCCCTTGCTCGACGCAAGGCAATGGAACCATTGATCATCGCTGATGCAATGAACCGACTCAGCAAGGTCGACATTAACATCACCACCCTTGGTGGCGGAATCATGGGTCAAACCGACGCCATCCGAACCGCAATTGCACGTGGACTTGTTCACTACAACGGCGGCGCAGAAGGCATTGACGAAGAACTTCGAGACGAATACCTGCGCTTTGATCGTAGCCTTTTGGTGAACGATCCACGTCGTAAGGAAGCAAAGCACCAACTTGGTCGCGGTGCTCGACGCAAGAAGCAGAAGTCGTATCGATGAGGTGATTGAATGATTATTCCAGTACGATGTTTTAGTTGCGGTGGCGTTATTGCCCACAAATGGGAAGAATTCAAGGAACTCAAGGCCGCAGGTCTTGAGGACGCAGAAGCTCTCGACAAGATTGGCTTGATGCGCTACTGCTGCCGCCGAATGTATGTGGGTCACATTGACCTCATCTACGAGGCTGCACCATTCAGCGCTTCGACTCAATGAGTCTCGATTTAGAAGATCAGAACACGGGGGCCCGTGGGTTAGCTTGGCCTATACTTGGCGGCTGGGGGCCGTCAGACCCCAGTTCAAATCTGGGCGGGCCCACCTGATCTTTCATTCTCAACCAGTGGTTCGAACCATTTGATTCGAAGGGCGCGGACCCTTTAGATTGATATGGAATGCATTCAAAGATTGGACCATGCGAACCGTTCAGGCTTCGACGCTTGTCTTGCTCCTTCTTCTTGCATCACTCGGCACAGTTCTGCAACCCGCTTCGGCAGCAGACACAACGGTGACGAGTGAGACCACCTGGTCAGGCACCATCGTCCTCACTGGAAACGTCACAGTAGCCAACGGAACAACGCTCACCATCTCGCCAGGCACAACCATCGATGCTGGTGAGGATCACTGGCTTCGTGTTGAAGGGTCGTTGTTTGCAACGGACACCACGTTCCTGTCTTCAGCAACACCACTCACACAAGGATCTCATGGAGCTGGGCTATGGGTTGGACTTCAAATCGAATCGAACGGCCATGCTCAGTTGACGAATGTGGTCATCAACAACAGCAAAACAGCCGTCCGAAACCACGGAAGCCTAACCGCCTCGGTGCTCACCATCAACGACGCCTACATTGGCATCAACAACGGGGGTAGCGCCACACTTTCAGACGTTGTTGCAAACGATATCGATTATGACGTGGTTCGAAGCACTGGCACCTTGTCAGTCGAGGATGCCACCTTCACGAATGTTGCTGGCGGCATTATTTCCTCTGGGACAAGTGATGTTTCTGATGTTTCCTTTTACCAGACCGGCCTCGCTCTCAAGGCCACATCAGGCCACCTGCAGGCGTCGGGCATCGCTTTCGATGGCGTTACTGTTGGTATTGCCAGCCAAGCGGGCGCCACGACATCAGTAGCAAGCGTCATCGGCTCGAATGTTGCATTGGCCGTCGACGCCGGTGACAGTGACGACCTCACACTGGACACGATGGTTATCTCTGGCCATCGCCTCCTCCTTGCAAACGGGGCAACACAAATTCAAGCTCAAGACATTACCTTCACTGGAAACCTAAACGAATCGAGACCAGTGCTCGATCAACGGTGCAGTGGGTCGTGCACATGGAATAACACAGTGATCAGCAACACAGTTTGGGGGCTCGCTCTTTCAGGAAACGGCCATCACACCTTCAACGACCTAACGGCAACCTCAAGCCTTCGAAACCTCGATGCATCCGGGACTGGAGAATTGACAATGTCAATCGTTCATCTCAATGGTTCCGACGCCGCAATCAGCCTTCGCGGTCCAAGCAGCACCATCGAAGAAGCAACCATCCATTCCATGTCTTCAGAGGCGCTTGCCATCGACGTGCTTGATGGCGTCCATGCTTGGAAAAACATCGAGGCCACCAAACCTTATTCTTCACAGGACCTCACCTCCATTGGTCTCAAGGCATGGTACAGCACCATCATCACAGAAGGGTTTTCGATTGCTCAGTATGGCAACGCAATCCAACTCAGTAACACCATGCTTCATGGTGATTCAATTTCAACAGTTGATGGGAAATCAGTTGGAATTTCTCTTGAAGACTCCCACCTCACCGTTGACTCTCTCACCACAAGGGTCTTCCCGACTGGCGTCCAACTCGATGGAACTTCCACCCTACAAGCCTCCAGCTGGGGTGCAAATCTGCACGCCACGCCGCTTGTCGTTACGACTGACAGCACAGCAACTCTTCGTGATTTCCAACCACAAAACACCCAAGCAACCTCATCTGATGCACTGGGTGATGGTTACCTCCTGTACGGCGGCTCAACCACCGCGACCATTGCCACTTCCTCCTCAGACTTCCTCGATGAGACACCTGTGACATTTACCGACCTCACTGGCTCGCCAATCGAAGCAACCATTGCCGTTCACGGTTTCATCTTACAAAGCAACATCAATGGCGCAGCAACACTGCCCCTCAAATCTCAAGGCAGCATTGTCGACGTCAGCCTTGGCGGTGCTGGCGTAAGGGTCACCCTCTATGGCGGAAGCATGGGCCAGTCTGTTCAAGTTCCTGTGATTCCTCAGGGAGACTGGACCATCACGAGCGGTCAAGTTGTCTATCTCGGCGCCCGCCCTGATGGCAGCCCTCACGTCCTCACTGGTGATTTGACCCTTGAGACCGGTAGCGGCCTTCAACTTGACAGCACGAGCCTGCTTCTTCCAACAGACGGCTTGGTGAGTGTTCAAGGCAGCGCCCAATTGATGGGCGATGCTTCAACGATTACTGCGCATAGTTTCTCAATGGGCTTTGACAGCATGCTGTCGTCAAACACTGAAGACGGATTCGACGTCATAGGGAATCTGTCATGGGCCTGCCAGAGCCTACGAACTTCCGAACATGTTCACATCAATGGCAATCTTGTTCTTCAGCCTGGTTGCGAATATGATTTGGTGGCAGGCTCGATTTCGGGGACAGTCACGGCGCTCACAGGTGCATCGCTGAATGTCCTTTCTGAGCTTCACGTCCGAGTTCTCGATCAAGGCGAACCGGTTGCAGGTGCGCTCATTTCTGTAGACGGCTCAGTTGCTTCAACAGACGATCAAGGCCGCCTGAGTACCACAGCAACGGCCCGCGAAGTCACAGACAGCAGCGAAACAACCGGCGGAATCAAGAGTGTTACTCTTCAAATCGGCTCATTTACAGACTTTGTCACATGGGATTCGTCGACCTCTTTGGATCACACCTTCATGGCGTCAAGAATTAACGGCGGCTCGCTTGATGAGTGGCTGATTTTGGAATCACAATGGAGCCCTTACTTCCTCGATGCCGACCTCACCGTCAGTCAAACAGGGACACTGAGCATTGATGACGGCGTTTCAGTGCGAATTTCAGAAGGGCGCACAATCACCGTTGACGGCGCCATGAATGTTGGCGATGCCACCCTTTCTTCGACAGGCCAAGGCGCTCGCTGGGGCGGGTTACACCTCGGCTCCCTGACTTCCTCAACAATCGATCTCTCTGCCTCATCGGTGCTAGAAGCCTCACCCGCCTTGACGGTCTCTCAATTTGGTCAACTGAGCGCAGCCGGAACCGAACTTGCACGTTCATCAGGCGCTGACCCACTGGTTGTCATTACAAGCGGTAGCAACGCAACCGTCGAACTCACCGATAGCATCCTCTATGATGCCGGAAGCGGGTGCATCAATACCATCGCTACTGAGGGCAACCTCGTCCTCTCGGACGTCACCCTTGTGAATTGCAATGGCGTTGGATTGTGGGCGCGTCAATCCGTTGTGGATGTTGATGGCCTTACCTTCGATGGAGAAATGACGCATGGATTCGAAGTCACAGCCGTGACCGGTTCAATGAACAACATTGACGCAACTGCGTTCGATGGAAGTGGCTACATTGGCTGGCTGGAATCCATTGATGGGGACTTCACAGTGTCCAATCTTAATGGAACCGTCGGGGCAATGGGCGGACTTGCAGGAATCAACAATCGCTATATTGATTTGAACACCGTTCAAGTGTCAGGCGCACCTGCTATCGATTTTGATGAAACAGCAGGGATTATTGACGGCCTCATCTTGAATGGTGAAGGCACAGGAACTGCCTTTTCGAGCCATCACGGCCGTACCATGGACAGCCTCATCGTTGAAGGTCTGAGTGCTGCAAACTATGCCGTTGCGATTGATTTGCACGCGGATGTTGATGACGGCTCCATCGCCCCAATCGTGTTCCGTTCCCCCGACATCTTGGCCTCAGTTGTGCTTTCTGCAGATCATTATTCCGCTCGGATTGAAGGCGGTTTAATCATCGGAGAGGTGGCTGCTTCTGGCGCGATTGCCGTCAACCTTGTCGACGTGATGACCGATCAAACCTCAGCATATGATGGCGCAGCAATCCACATGTGGACCACCTACAACTTCGATGCTCAAGTCAACGGGGTGCCGATTGAAGTGCTCTTCGACATTGAAACGATAGGTCACGCTTCGGAATATACAACACAAGTTGAGGGCACCTCTGTCCTGGTTGAACTCCCAACCCTCATTGTCGATGAGACTTCGACGACCACATTGACTTCGGTGAACATACAAGCCACAGCACCGGGGCTTCCAATCCAATTGTTGACCGTCAATTACACGGAAGGCATGAACACCTCGATTGTGATCCTTATGACCCTCAACGGCGCGCCCCTTGTTGAAATCACAACACCGTATTCGGGTCAAAGGGCAATGGAAACCACTCCTTTGAACGCTCAAGTGACCTACAGCGATGATCTTGACTCAATCGATGACCTCACCATTGAATGGATTATTACCGATGCCTCTGGCGAAGAAGTCATGCGTGGTCCAAGTGAAGCACAGTACAACATCACCGACCTTCCATACGGATTTTATGTCCTTGAGGCAAAGGTGACGGACGTGTTGGGCGCCTCAACGACCGATGCAGTGGATTTTGAAATTACCCAACTCGATACAGACGGCGACTGGACAAATTCGTGCACCTACACACAACAAACGGATGTGTGGTTTAACAGCGCGATCGGCTATCCATGCGGGCCGGATCAAGAGGACACCGACGATGACAATGATGGCGTACCAGATGCACGTGACGACTATCCTTTGGACGCCTGCGCTTCAATTGATACGGATGGCGACGGACAACCTGATGACGTCAATTGTCCAGATGGCATGACCACATGGCTCTTCGCAGATCAAGACGATGACAATGACGGAATCCCGGATACGATGGAAGGCACCCCTGTTGAGGATACGGGGGACTTCGAAACTGGTACACTTCTGCTCATCGCTTTGATTGCTGCTGCGGTCGTTCTGTTCTTGGTTCGCATGCGTAAGGGTGGCGGCGATGACCTTGGCGAGATTGATCTCACCCACCTGTGAGGTGACGGCATGGAACCTTCACTCCCGAATCCAGACGTCTTCGCTGGCGTTGCTGTCGCTGTCTTGTTTGGTATTGTGATTTGGGATGCGTTCTGGTTGACCCGACAACGCCTCGACGTGCCCACCCTCGGCGAGCTACCGAACGGTGGATTCGCTTGGGAAAGCGAAGGAGCACAGGAAGTGATTCGCCAATGGGGCAACCTCGGTTCCATGGCTGCAATGATGGTGCTACCATGGGGGCTCGTTGGCGTTTCGAACACAAACCCGGCCTATGCTATTGCTTGGGATGTGTGCCTTGGTTTACACATTATTTCGTTGCTCGTACCAAAACGCTACGCCGTCACGAGAACCCATGCTTTTGCTGATGGTCAACGCTACGAGTGGGTGCGGCTCAAACTCTCCAAACGACAACCAGCGCGTCGAATCATGTTGCTGCGAAAGGGCTGGGGAATCTTTGGACCGTTACCTCTTGGTGGTGACAAAAACGACCTCTCAGTGGCCCGCTCAAGAATAGAACTCGCTCTCGATGAAAAGCGGCCATGGCCGAAAACTTCTGAGGTAATTGCACAAGAAGAGTAGCGTTATTCTCAATAAGCGGGTTGCCTTGGAGTCGCCATGGAATGGACCCGAAGTGGAGAGGACCTGTTTGTACGCATTGACCCAGATGAAGAAATTCATGCCTCACTTCAAGCGCTCGCCGATGAAGTTGGCTTTGATGCCGCCGCCATCACAAGTGGAATTGGGCGAACCCGGGACAACAAATACGGCTACATGAACGAGCAAGGCGTCTATCAGCGCCGGCCGCTGGACATGCCTTCTGAATTGGTGAGTCTTTCAGGAAACATTGCCCGTACTGAGGAAGGAAAACCCTTCACACATATCCACTGCTGCTGGTCGGACGACGACAACAATGTCCACGCAGGACATATGTTCCAAGCAACCGTTCATGTTGTCGCAGAGATCCATCTTCGAATCCTCACGCATGCGATTATGACTCGCTGTCCATTGGCCGGCTTCGAGTTGCTCGGATTGCAATTTTCGTGATGTTCATATCCTCTGGCTTCGGTGATTAAACATGGCCGGGGGGGAGCGCGTGCGACAACTGGCCGAGGCGGTCAAGTACCATCGGGAATTGTATTACAATCAAGCCTCTCCAGAAATCTCAGATGCTGATTTCGATGCGTTGTGGGATGAGCTCAAAAAATTAGATCCTGACCATGCAGTCCTTCATGCAGTCGGGCCGGAGCCTTTGCCGGGAACGGTCAAGGTTGAGCATAAATTTCCAATGCGTTCCCTCGACAAAGGAACAACTGATGAGGACATTCGCCATTTTGTCAACCAGTCCACATTTGGTGGCATCCGGTACCTTGCCCAACCGAAACTCGACGGCTCCGCTCTTTCGCTCGAATACGTCGCAGGAAACCTGCATCGCGCTGCTACTCGAGGCAGTGGTGAGCGCGGTGAAGATGTGACGCTGAACGCACTACAAGTGGCGAACATCCCAACGCGACTGAACCTACCAGTCAATTGCCATGTTCGCGGCGAGGTGGTCATGCCATTGGAAGTGTTCGAGAAGAAGTACAAGCATGTCTCACCAAACCCGAGAAACCTTTGCTCTGGTGCGCTCAGGCAGAAACATGGGGACGGGAAGGCCAGTGCTTCGGACCTTGTGTTCTGTGCGTACGATGTCAAATTCGTTTCCGAATCCCCCGATCTGCAATATGATAGCGAATTGCTTGAATTCTTGAAGCATTCAATTGGAATCGAACCTGCGCCGTGGCATGTCTTTGAATCATCAAATATTCAGCAAGATATGATCGATTACACGCTTGAATGGAGCATGAAACGGCCAAATTATGAGTTTGAAATCGATGGCATTGTGTTCAAGTTGGATGATTTGGCTCAACGCGAACGGCTCGGTTCAACAGCGCATCACCCTCGTTGGGCACTGGCATGGAAATTCCCACCCGAGGAAGCCACCTCAATCCTTCTCGATGTGACCTGGCAAACAGGGCGCACAGGAGCCGTCACTCCCGTAGCAAGAATCGCTCCGCAGTCTGTTGGTGGCGTTACGGTTGAACACACAACCTTGCACAATGTGGGTGAAGTTGAGCGCCTCGGTGTCAACATAGGTGATCGGGTGTTGATTGTTCGTCGAGGCGATGTGATTCCCAAAATAGAGGCAAGCCTTGGCCCCGGTTCTGCAGAAGACCTCAACAATCGCAGCCATGCTGACGGGACCCCTTTCCTCGAAGCGATGCCTCCAATCACAGCGATTGCAGTGCCAGACCAATGCCCAGCATGCGAAGCATCGCTCGAGGCCGATGGAGCGTTCATTCGATGCACGAACATGATGTGTGATGCACGGACGAGTCGGGCGATTCTCTATTGGTGCCGAAGCCTCGAAATGGATGGAATTGGAGAGAAATTAGTCGACCAATTGCTTCACTTAGATTTGATTCAAACCATTCCAGACCTGTATCGCCTCCAACAAGCAGAATTGGAGAACATCGAGCGGATGGGCGAAAAATCAGCGCTCAATGTCCTCAACGAATTATCGAAAACCACGTCCCTCAAACTTGGGCGCTTTCTCCATGCCATGGGCCTTTCAGGCATTGGTCCCGAACTTGCCACCTCAGTAGCGCAGCGATTCACGACGCTTGATGCAATCATGAAATGGGCAGAAGATGCAACGGCGGAGCCCAGT
This sequence comes from uncultured Candidatus Poseidoniales archaeon, assembly GCA_000246735.1. GTDB lineage: Archaea > Thermoplasmatota > Poseidoniia > Poseidoniales > Poseidoniaceae > MGIIa-L1. The sequence goes on from CM001443.1 coordinate 281,127, forward strand.
TCAGCAGAATTTGGTCCAACCTTGAATGAGAAAGGAAAACCCTACACAGAGAACCAAGCCATTCGGGACTTGTGTGAGGTTGATGGCATTGGGAGTAAAGTTGCAATTCTCGTTCGCGACGGCTTGCTGAACAGAAAGGCGATGATCTTCGACTTAGCATCGCTGATTGAGGTGCTCGACGAGCCGAAACCGGAACAAGGCGGGCCATTGGCCGGCATGACCCTCTGCCTCACTGGCTCCCTTCAACGTCCACGAAAGGAAGTTCAACTCTCGATTAAGGCAGCAGGTGGCAAAGTCGTCGGCAGCGTCTCGGCACAACTCGATGTTCTTGTCGCAGGCGAAAAGGCTGGCTCAAAACGAGCAAAAGCGGAGCAATTAGGGGTCACGGTTTGGAACGAAGAAGACCTTCTTCGAGCGTGCGAATCAGGACCAGTCGCTTCCGACCAGTCAGAGCAATCGGACCAACCATCCTCTTCAGATCAAGAGGGGCCATCAGCGCCTTCAACCACTCAACAAGCCTCGTTAACGGATTTCTAGAATTGTTGGGGAAAGCCACGTATGTCAAATCAAGAAACCACAACACTCTCATAGACCACGCTTCAGCAACTTACATGCGTTCGGTACGAATTCCAGTTTTGCTGGTGTCCCTTCTCTTGCTCTCAGTCGTACCATTGACTGAAGGCAATTCCGCTGGTAAACAGAGCCAAAGCTCAGGCTGCTCATGCCATTCACAAAGTGGCTCGACCGCAGCTACGGTGTCAATCAGTGGCCACCCTGCTTCTTACACCCCGGGCTCAACCTACACGCTGTCTATTTCAGCCTCAGGAGGCGTTTCTGGTACTGATGGCGGATTCAGCCTCGAGGCGAGTCATGGTTCACTTTCGACTGGGCCCACGTTTTCAGTCAATGTTAACAGCGCAGGCACAAGTGCTACCCACTCCATCACCGGCAGCAATCAACGAAGTTGGAGCGTCGACTGGACCGCACCATCTGCTGGGACTGGCCAAGCAACCCTTTCGGTAGCCGGACTCACGGCGGATGGCAGCACCAACAACAACGGGGACCGTTGGGCAACGGCCACTTACCCGATACCTGAAGCCGGTGCAGCGCCGAACTCAGCGCCGACGGCAAGCAACCTCCTCTTGGGTCCAAATGGAGCAACCACTACCTCATCACTGAGCCTATCATATACATACAATGACGCAGACAATGATCCTGAATCTGGTACGACAATCGATTGGTTCAGAGACGGTGTCCAGGTCACGAATTCCGGGACAACAGCATCTCCATCACTGACTGCTAAACACCAAGAATGGTACGCTGTCGTGACGCCTTCTGATGGGATGGACGCTGGTACGAGCGTCACAAGCAACACACTTGTCATCGCCAATACGATTCCGACAGTTGCCTCACCAACTGTTCAGCCGAGTTCACCTGAAACCGATGACGATCTCTCCTACAGCGCTAGCGCCTCCGATGCAGACCAAGACATTCTCACCTACGAGACGCGGTGGTTACTGGAAGGTTCGGTTATTTCCGACCTTGATAACAGCCAAACAGTTCCTTCGTATGCAACAAGGAATGGTGAAAACTGGTCCATGGAAGTTCGCGTGGATGATGGCGAAGCAACCTCGGCATGGCAAGCAGCTCAAACCGTGCAAATCGGAAGCGTGGTGCAGAACACACCACCAGAGGTTGTTACAATTGACATTTCCCCGCTTACGCCAACCACGACCGATGCTCTTTCGGTCACCTATGTGTACGAGGACGGAGACAATGATGCTGAGGTTCGTCATGAAATTGAGTGGTACCGCGATGGTGTTCTGGACACCGTTTACCAAGGAACTGGCGTCCCCTCAACCTCGACTGAAAAAGGCCAAACTTGGTCTGCCAGTGTTCGAGTGAGCGATGGCAACGCATGGTCCTCATGGGCCACGACAAGCACGATTACCATTGGAAACACGGCCCCAGAAGCAACCTCACTGGAGGTTTCACAGACGAGCCTTACCACGTTGGAAAGCGCCACCATTACCATCACTCAAACCGACATCGATAGCGACGCAATGGCTGCTCCGAATGTGGTTTGGCTCAAAGATGGTGTGCGGATTTCTGCACTCGACCAAAGTCTAAACCTTCCTTCCGAGCAGACTTCGAAAGGCGAGCAATGGACGGTACAAGTGCGAGCAAACGACGGCGTTGACCTCAGCGATAACACGCTGACAGCAAGCATTGAAATCATCAACTCGGCACCATCGGCATCCTTGGAGTTGAACGATGATGCTTCGAGCCTTAACGAACTGAATGCCATTATTGGAACCACTGACGCAGATGAGGATGCGGTGACATATTCTGTTGATTGGTACAGAAACGGATTCCTCGAAGCCTCACTGGCCAATCAAACCTCGGTACCGGTTGCCTTGCTTGGCCCTGGTCAACTATGGTCGGCAGAAGTCATAGCCCACGATGGTGAAACATCCTCTCTTCCAGTTCTCAAGACGGTCACTGTTCTGAACATTGCACCCACGTCGGTCATCACGAATCCAACACCCACCATTTGGATCGGTGAACTCCTCACGCTCGATGGAAGTGATTCCACCGATACTGACGGACGAATCGTCACGTTCGCATGGTCGTGGGCAGACACTGCAGGAGGAAGTGGAACCGCCACAGGCGCCACAGCAACATTCACACCGACGACCATCACAACTGTCCAACTCACCGTTCAGGATGATTCAGGCGACCAAGCCTCGACGACGTTTTCCTTTACGCCAGTGCAAGGCCCGACCATTCAAGACTTGGATTGGACATTGAAGGGCCAATTGATCGATCTCACATGGGCATATGACGGACCAAATGCTAGTTTTAGCATCGAGCGAAACGGCATTGCTCTTGATTCAGTCACCGACTTACACTATGCCGACACCCCACTTACATCTGGCGACACCGTCTACACCATTCGGCCAATCATCGAAGGCGTTGCATTGCAAGATGGCGCATCGTCTACCGTGACAGTACAAGTCCCAGCAACCATCGATTCAACTTCCTCTGAAGGAGGCCTCAGCGCTTCAATCCTCGGCATTGTTCTGTTGCTCATTGGCGTTGGTTCACTGAGCTTCCTTCTCTTGGACAGGAGGGATTGATTATGAGGAATCAACGCACTAAGGTTCTCCTTTTGCTCATTGTTCTTGTTGCATCGACCACTTTTTCAGCTGCCGAACCCGGGGGCAACGGAGATGGCATGCGTGACATGCAGTGTGGTGGTGCCTGCCATGGCGACGCCGGACAGAACGCTACCTCCCTGCTCACCCTTTCGATCGAATATCCAGAGCATGTTTGGGTTGGACAACCTGCAGAGGTTCGTATCGTTGTGGAAGGCGTTGATGTCGCCCATGATGAACAATTGATTGGTCTTTTCTTGTTATCTTCCACCAACGCCAATGGCGATACGCCGCTGGAAGATGGGTGGGAAATCCTCTCGAACGGGCAAGGAGGTTCCGGTAATTATGTCGAACGTTCAACCGATGGCACTGGCTCCATCTTGGAGCACACATGGGTGTTGAGGCCTGATGCGATCGGTGCGAAGACCCTGTATGCGGCCGTTCACCACGCTGATGCAAGCGGTCCATCGCAAGGCAGACCCTTCTTCGGCGCATCACAAGGCTTCGAAGTCAATGTAGAGTCGGTGCCGGAGGACTTGGCTCGTATTCATGAGGATTTTACACCTAGAACAGTACGAGAAGTTGGCGAAGACCTCACTGTTTTGCTTCACACAAAATACACCGATGCAGCGCAGGTTGAATGGCGGACAGAGGATGGGGCGGTCGTTCAAATCACGGCCAATTCCACTGAGTCCAATTATTGGCAATTCACGTTGCCAGCAGCCATTGCCCCCTCCACAATTGAGTGGAGAGCCACCCTTTCTGGTGAAGGCCCTTCACAAACCACGCCTTGGTTTGCAGTAAGCGCACAAATCACGCCTGAAGAAGTCGACGCTTTGCCAATTTATCTCCAAGGTCTTGCGATGGGTTTGGTGCTCTTTGGTGCGGTTTTAGCCTTGCAGAGGCCTACCGGACAAACGGATGACCTCTTGAAAATCTATGATGAAACGCCAACCATCGAAGCTCTTCAGCCAACAGAGGATGCGGGAGAATCACAACCCTCGATCGCTCCGTTGCCAGAGGGAGGCCTTCCTCCTGGTTGGACCGATGAACAATGGCAATGGTACGGGCATGAATACCTCGCGGGCACCTATGGAGATGGACCACAATGATCTCGACAAACACACTGCACGTCGTGGCGACAGAACTTGTTGTTGGTGCCTTTGCACTTTCGGGTGTCGCCTTTCTCTTGTGCTTAGCACATCAGTACCTTCCCGCTTCCATCCGTTCTTCATACCGTTCGTTAGATGCAGTGGCCCATTCAGCGATGTTGTTTGGGTTGATTGCGACACCGTTCGCCATTTGGACGGGGCTTTCTTCGGCACCGGGTGGTGAAATGAGCAGCCCAATTCTTGCTAACAAGATGCTGTTTTCGATGAGCGGTCTTGGGCTCGCCTCAGGAGTTCTTCTCGCTCGCTGGCGGGTTGGAATTTCTCTATGGGATGAGGCCCGCTCTCGTCTCATACAAGGGGTTTCAGGCCTAGGAGCGGTTGGATTCATGTTGGTCACCGCGTCGGCTGGTGGAACGTTTTCACGCGGAGAATCGTTACTGGATTGGTTGCACCTGCCGTACAGTGAGGCATTGCTTATGCCGACGGCACTGAGTGCCATTCTTCTCTTGGTTGGAATCGCATGCACCACAGTTGGGCTGCGTTCAAACGCTTAACCGTACATCGAGTTGTCTTGGGATGGCTCTGGGAGCGCAGCTCCATCCATCATCGACTTGATTTGCGCCTCGAGGAATTCTGCCTCTTCGATCAGCGGCTGGTGCGGCAAATCGATTGCAGGCAGATACGCATTCAAGTGTTCAATGAGGGTTGCAGCAGCACGGGCGTCGGGGAAGCGGGGGTCTGCCTCTACCATGATTGACATGAGATCGAGACCTCGGCGACGGGCCTCGCTCAAGATGGCTGCGTTGATGCCTTTGATGACACCCTGGTTAAGCAATGGGATGTTGAGTTCCTTGAGCATTCCACGAACCTTCTCGTTTGCACCAATACCGACAACATCCACGCCTTCAGTGTCTTCGTATTCAATCGAAGGTTCTGAACCGTTGAGGCTTCCTTTCATGCCTTCCTTAGCAAATGCATCGATGACAACGCCTGCCACAATGTTGTTTTCTCTCGACCATTCGAACATCGCCCATACGATGTCGTTGATGAGCGGTTCTGGAATGACGAGTTCACTCATTAGCAAGATGACTTGATCGCATCCTTCAATTGTGCATTGTGGTTTTCCAGCATAGGCTCGAATAACCGGAAGCGGCTCACCGTCATTGATGAGCGTGATAACCGGCAAGCGGTTGTCGACAACGGCACCAACGAATTCTAAATCGAGGTGATCAATCAAGAAGTGTGCGACCACACTTGAAACCATGCCGATGCTCGGGAAGCATGCCACAACAAGAGCATTTTCTGTATTGACATCCTTTGTTATGCGGACCTTTGGACCTTCCATGCGCTTCACACACTCCCTCTTCTGTATCAACACTTTGCCTCCATAAGATGGAGCCGGTGGCTTCATGTTCGTTGAGGATAAGCACACGGTATGGCCGATGAAGCACGACCTCACATGCTTTCACCATCTGCATGGAACCGGTACGAGACTTGCCCTCGGATGTATTGGTTGAGTCGCCAAGGCCTGCCACGAAAAGCTGGCATGGCGGCATCAGTCGGCACTGCAGTCCACGCCTCGATTGAGGATTTGCTTCAAATTGACATCACTGGAAAGCCGGATTCAGAAAGCGGTTGGCTCGTTGAAGAGGCCGAACGAATTCTCAAGCGTCGTTGGGAAGAGGAGAAAGCCGCCTTCATGGCCACGCCCCGACGGCCAAAATGGAAGGAAGAGAAGTGGAAGGATGCGCTTCAACATCAACGCGGTGGCATCATTATGCTGCTCGATCATGTTGGTGTGAGAGGCCTTGAACACAACAGAATCACCGCTGCGTTATGGCGTCGAATTCAATCGACAGCCATCGCAGTTGAAGGCGAATTGAAAACCTCAGATGGCCGTTTGATGGGTCGCCTTGACCTGCTCATGGCTGACCTTGGGGAAGATGGAAAGCCGAAAGGTTGGCTTGTTGCCGACTTGAAAACGGGCCGGATCCCCGATGGCGAACTCAAAGTAGACGTGAACCGCCAATTGCGAATGTATCGGGACATTCTGCTTGCCAATAATCCAGATGCCCCCCCAGTACGAACTGAAGGCTGGTACACACATGACGCTTCAAAGTGGGCTGCGATTGGCGACAATGTGCTCGAAGATGCCTATGCCGCTTGGCAAGCGACGGTTCCAACCCCCATGCCCATGGAGCCAACAGTTGGTGATGCTTCGTGCGGTGGATTTTGTGATTGGAAAGCCTGGTGCCCGCATTGGTGGCAGTGGCGTCATGAAAATGGCACGCTTCACAAAAGTGACTTCTCAGACGCGGTTGTACTTTTGCATGAATTTGACCCATCTTCGGGAGCAGCAGTTCTTGAATTGTGTGAACCGCTCAACGCCGAAGGACGCGCCGTTCCAACAGGGGTCCAACAGGCGGCTAAATTTTCTGACAGAGGGAAAGAGGCACTGCAAGAGACCTTGGCATCCGGCCATCAAGGGGCTTTGTTCCTTGGCTCGATTATGACGCAGAGCAGGGTATGGCGCGTTGGACACTGGTGCGATGTCTTACCTTGGTCACCAATGCCGGATGGCGTTGAGCATCACAGATAATCCGATTCTCGTTGCTAAAGGATCGCCAAAGAGGTTATCAAACACCTTCGAGGTAAACTTTGACCTTCTCACGCGCCTCTACATCTTCGATGCCTTTTGGAGATAACAACCAATGGATGTAGCGAGGGTCTTCAGCCTGCACCTCGCTCAAGTGGCGGCCCTTGTGCCGTCCAAAGGCGAGCACCATGTGCCCATCGTCAATGCGAATTTTTCCAAGTGAGTCTACTGGTTCGAGATCGCCCAAGCCACGGCCAAGTTCAGAAGAATCCGAGGCGATGGTGCCATGAACAGCCCATCGTTCAATCTCTTCGATGGACTTTCGAAACGAAGGAGCGTGGTCCACTGACAGCCGCCAGAACAACAACATCGAGGCTGCAGCGTCAGCCGCCGCTGTGTGGGCGTCTTTGAGGGCAATTCCATGCCGAGTGCATTGAGCGCCAAGGCCATGAGGCCGGCCTATTTTCAGCCGCCTTACCAATTCGTAGGTGTCCATAATCGCCTTTGGTTTCGGGGTCCTTTTTCCTAATCGCAGGTACTCGCTTTCCAGCATCGCCATGTCGAATTTTCGAACGTTATGGCCGACGATAATGGCGCCTTCAATCAATGCAGCAACCTCGTCAGCCACCGTTGAGAAATCCCCTTTCGACCGTACATCGTGATCGTAAATCCCGTGGACGCCGCTTGCTCCAGCTGGAATTGGACGGCGAGGATTGACCAAACGTTCGTAATGAACCTCGCCACCGGTTTCATCCGCCCCAATCAGGGCCAGTTGGACGATACGGTCGTATTGCGTGGATACCCCGGTGGTCTCTAAATCGAAAGCGAGCACTCGCTCGCCATCAAAGACATCAGGGGCCATGACAGGTCGACATCGCTGTCCCTCTTTCAACATCACCGTGCTGAAATGATGTGATTGGCGTTGACCAATCGACATTAAGAATCTCTTTTCGAGTCGATGTGGGGGCCTTTGAAATCCCATCGAACTTCGATGCAGGTTATGCCAACCCCCCCAAGCGTTAGAAAGGGGGGGTGATTCCTCTCACTTATGTCGAGCACACAAGGGCCCTATCGGGTTGGTTTTGTGATGCTCGCAGCCCTCGTGATGGCAACCACATCACTCGCAGGTTGTACGGGTGTTTTGGACACGACGGTTGACCCGCGCGCCTCACTCAACGCTTACCCGCTACAAATCCAAGAAGGGGAAACCGTGACGTTCGATGCCCGTGATTCCGATGCCATCGAAGGCGTCATCACCGCATTCAAATGGGACTTCGGCGACGGGCAATCCTCTGAAACTGTCTCTGGATTTACTTCACATACATACGCTTCATTTGGGGTCTTTAACGCTCAATTGACCATCACAAACGATCAGGGCGGCACCGACGACATCACCACCATCGTCTTTGTGAATGGCGCTCCACAACTGAATCTCACCTTCCCAGATTCGATTCGTTCAGGTGATTCTGCACTTCTCGATGCCAGTGAAAGTTACGATCCAGAAGGCAAGGACCTCATGTTTGAATGGGACCTTGACTGGAGCGAAGACAGCGATAACGATGGTGACCCGCGCAACGATGTTGATGCGACAACCGATACTGTGTTAGTGCCAACAGACACATCAGGAACCATCACTGGAAGCATCCTTTTGGATGACGGAAACGGTGCCACAGTGCAAGAAGTATTCAATCTGGAAATCATGACGCGTCGCTATGAAGTGACATGGAAAACAGTGGAAGTCGAATATTCATGGGACGAATACCTTGCCCAAGGAGAGGAGTGGCAAGGCAACATCACACCGGGCGTTCAGGGAAGGGTCCTCGATTACGAAGGTGTGCTTACCCTGGCTCAAGATGTCATCGCTCCCCAAGACAACTTCACCCTCAACCTCTACATCGTCGATGACAATTACAAGCGCACCGAGCAAACGGCAGGCGAGAACATAACCTCCAACGAATCAGCTACTGCCTCTGTGGCAGACGAGGGCTTGAACGGATTTGGAGAAGATGGCATCTTTGATTCTGACTCGGCAGAGGAACTCATGGAATTCTTACTCGCAAATCCGAGCGCTCGCTCTGGACAGGGCGAATGGGTGTGGACAGTCGTGGCACAACAAGCAGAACCAGATCCATTGTTTGCCGGGGCGCCCGACCCCGATCCAGGCAACGATTGGACGTTGACTGTCATGGTTAAGATTCATGTTCCACAATTGGTGGAAATTGCCTACGAGTGACCACTTCGCTGAATGGAAAGGCGTATCAATACCCTACCCTTCGGAGAAGTTGATTGCCATGGTCGATACTGTCGAAATCAGCCGAGTCAACATCCGAGATTCCTTGTCTATCGATGTTTCAGTGTGGATGAACCACCCAAACGACATGGACTTCAGGCCCACCCTTTCCGTTGCTGGAAATACCTTCACAATCTCAAGCATCACCGACGGGTCGACGCTTGCAACCATCGATTTGGATGAGGATCAAATGGAAGCCGTCGTTCGAGATGAAGCAGCAGAGTTGAGGGTTAAATTCCAAGTCCGTGGTATGCACGGCGAACTGAAAACAATCCACCCCATCATCGCAGATGGAAAAGCGAAGAAACTTGCCACTGCGAATTGGAAGACCACGCAAAAAGTCACTTTTGAGTGATTTTAAGCCAGTTTTTAGGTGGGACTGCCACCGTTTCTTTCATATCGGTTCAATGCGATTTTCTCGCTATGCCACCACGTAGAGAGGGAAAAGGTTCCCAGAAACGAGCACGCTTTGAACGCCTTAAGATTGAAATCATGCGCTTTGTGGGCGCGAACCCCGGATGTTCAGCGCAATCCATTGTTGCCTGTCTTTCCAATGACAAGTCCATGAGAAATCATGGGCTAACGCCTCGCAAAGTTGGCTTCTTTATTCCTCGTCATCTTGGCGATCGACTAGAGTGGTGGCAAGATCATCGGGCAGGCCGACGCGTCTATGGAGAACTTGGTTGCGATCAAGCACCACAGAAACGCTGACACTGGCTCTGAAAAAGGGGTCGCGCTCATGTACGGTGGGTTTCCCGCCTTAGTCATGGCAGGACCGGTCGCAGCCTACTTCGACTTGGATGGAACCCTTTTGGATGCCTCGAGCGAAAAAACCCTTGCTGCAGAACTCGCCAAGCGTCGTCCATGGCGCATTCCAGTTGGAACCGTTAGTTGGACGCTTGGTTTCATCGGAAACCTCCTGAGAGGGCGTGCAGTGTATGACGCGGCTCGAAACCGAGGTCATTTTTCGCTTGCTTCATGGCACGTCCTTGAATCGTATTCAACCCGCCTTGCTCAGGAAAAATTAGCCCCACGGGTGACGGATGAGGCCAAAGAAAAATTGGAATGGCACCGAAGTCAAGGTCACCGGCTTGTGCTCGTCACCGCAACTATCGCTCCAATGGCCGAAGCAATGGGCGAAGTGCTTGGTATGGATGCTGTCTACGGGTGTGGCCCAGAGGTTCGAGAAGGCCTCTTGAGCGGTTCAGAGCGTGGATGGTCCGTGCCACGTCGGAAAGGAAAGGTTCCTGTCGTTGAAGCAGACGCTCGAGAAAACGGCCACGATTTAGCAGTGTGCTATGGCTATGGTAACACGATGGCTGATTCATGGTTCATGCGAATCACTGGGAACCCTGTGGCCATCAATCCCGAGGGCCCACTCAATCGTCATGCGAAGGAGCATGAGTGGCCTTGCCATGAATGGCGAATTTGAGACAAAGCGTTCGCAAGGAACAGAGAAGAGCGGCCCCACCGCGATTCGAACACGGGTTGCTGGCTCCGCAAGCCGGCGTGATATCCAAGCTACACTATAGGGCCTTGGTGTTCGGTCCACCGACCGCTTGGATATAAGCGCAACGGGTTGCCTTTTGGTGGAACTAAACATTGCCATAAGCAAGCCTTCTTCACGCCCAACCTTTTCGCTGTGACATGGCCGTTGAACTGTCTCGTAGGGTCGATTACCCAATGTTGGATGGCGCAAACATCGCCTACTACCCACGTATCTTTGACTTGGCACACCGTTTTTTCGAGGAAGCATGGGAGCCAATGTGCGGTGTATCATACCCTGTGATGATCAACGAACGAAAGATTGGCTTCCCAGTCGTTCATGTAGAAACAGACTTCATCAGCCCTCTGCGGTATGGCGACACGATTCATGCCACGCTCGCCATTGAGCGAATCGGTACATCCTCGTGCACCTGGAAATATCTTCTTCACAATCAAAACGGGACCTTACTTTGGACAAGCAGTCAAGTCACAGTATGTGTCAACATGGAGACCCTCGAATCACAACCAATCCCTGACGACCTACGCCAAGGGCTGGAGAAGCATGTGGTGGAGGCTGAAACATGACCGAACTGGATCTGGGTTTCTCAATGCGAATGGATGATGACGCTGCTGTGCCGGCCGCACCAGTCGACATGTTTGCCGTTCGCCCTGATCGAAAAGGGCCAAAATCAGTCGCGGTGCTCATGTTTCTTGGCGCCCTCCTTCTGGCCTTTCAAGCGTATGGAGATTACCAACTCCATAGTGCAGAAGACCTTTCTGAGGAGGAAATCAACACCCTTTTGCAAACGCCCAACAGTCAAGCTGGTGATGGCGATGAAGTTACGGTTGAGCAGTACCAAGCGTTTCACGACGATGCCCGTGAAAGCGGCGGCTACCTCGTGAGGGCAGTAGGCCTTGGCATTGGGGTTTCCCTGATGTTCATTGGTTCAATCTTGCTGTTCCAACTCAAACCACTCGGAGCATGGCTGAATGTTTCAGGGGCCGTTACCGGCCTTGGCTCAGGCATCATCGGGAGTTGGTTGGTTGGAGGGGCTGCAACGGCGAACCTCGCAGGACCGCTTCTTCTTACTTACGAGATTTTGATGTATTTCTGTGGCGTTTGCATGTTCACGTGCATCGGTTTGGCTGCACTTCCCTTGTTGAACGCACGGGCCCGCCTTGCGCTGTACCCAAATCCAGAAGTCGTCCTTGTGGCTGATCAGGAAGAGTGAACTTACTCATCGGAGGGGCGTGGCCATTTCTTGGCAAGCGCCTTTTCCAATCCCTCATCCATTGTGGCGTTCCACCAGTCACTTCCCTGCCAAATGGCATACTTGCCGCGAATGCCGCGTAGGTCAGCACCAGCGAATTTACAATTTCTGAAATTCGAAAGATTTAGGCGCGCTTTGCGAAGGTCTGCACCACGAAAATCCGCACCATCAAAGGCTGATTTCATCAGGTCTACCTCGTACATCGAAGCTTTCCGAAAATCACAATTGGAGAAGTCCCCTTCAGTCAGGTCAGCACCGTCGAGAATCCCCCTTCGGAAATTGGAGCCGGCATGGCGTCCCTTCCGTAGGATCTCCTTTGCATGGTTCTGAAATGACCAATCTAAGACAACAGCGTCGCCCTCTCCAGTTGATTCCCGGGGGTCGTCGTTCCCCCCACCGGACATGACCATGATTTCGCCTCAGGCAGTGGATCGTTTGTCAAGGTGTGCCCTTCCTTCTTCGGTAAGGTGGGCAAAACGGTTCTTGTCTTCCTTTCCAGGAGGAATCATCAAGAAATTGCGCTCTCTCAAACGGTTCAGGTAGAGCGAAAGGTTGCCGGGTGGGTCGATTTTTGCATCCTCAAACAATTGATTGATGACTCTTGGAGGGCTATCATCGACGCCTTCGACACCACGGAGGTAGTGAATAGCGCCCAAGACTTGGTCGGGTTTTCGCTCAAGTGAGCACGTATCGAGGAGCCCTCTGAACGCTGAACCACGCTCGGGAAGGCCCTTCTCCTTAGCAGCGGAAACTGCGGCTTCAAGCGCATCGCTTCTGGCTTGTGCAAGCCGTCCAAGCATGATGGTCCACGTATCGTCTTGGCGGTGAAGGAGCAACTGCTCCTCGACTTCCATAGCGGCTCCTTCAAGGTCGATTTCGATGTCACCGGCGATGACGGAAATTTTTGTGGTCGCTTCCAACGTGTTCCCCTCAATTGTTAATTCTTACCTGTGTCGTATAACCCTTTAGAATTCTCGTCAGCATACAAACACGCCCGAATCGACAGAGAACATGGTTTTTTCACATATCCTCTCCAACTTCGCCGTAAGGAACTTGAAGGGCGTCCATCCACAGTCACCTTGTGAACACCATGGAACACCCAAACCGCACAGGCCCATTCCTGCTCGTTCTCCTTCTTCTATTCCAAACAGTGGCACTCATGCCAGCTGCTGCAAATCCAACGAGCGGCACCGTGAATACCTTTGACGGCGGGCAAGCCAGCCCGACGCTCACCCTCACTGGGGGGCAGGTCGATACCTCCCTCGGCATTGAAGTTCCAAGGAATGTCACCTTCAACTCAGCTTCCTTTTTAGTGAGCGCAAAAGATGAAGTCGCAACACCAGGACAAGTGTACATTGACATCGGCGAGGACGGCGTCAAAGAATGGGCCTTCGAAGGATCCGGGTACGGGAACCTCGGTCATCAGAATTCCTTCTTCAACGGCAACACATCGGTCGATTTCCATTCGACAGGGATGACCATGTCTCCGCCAGTCTTCTTGCCCTTTGGTGCGTCCGTTGATTCAGCTGATGTGAATGTCTCATTCGCCCCGGATGTCAATGGGGGATTGCTGCCAATTGGGTCTGTGGACGACTACACCTCGGGAGACGTGGACAACGACACATTGCCTGAAGTGGTGGTGCTTTCGAGGGATTCCAACGCCACAGGATTCAACGCCGCCCTCATGATTGTTGATTGGACCCTGAACGCTGGATTGAACACCTCTTCATGGGTTCAAACATGCGCTGGCTCTTCCGAGGTTGCTACCGGCGATTTCAACGGCGACGGCCATGATGATTTGGTTGCCTTTGCATACGGTTCTGATCTGGCGTGCGTGCATCTCATGAACGCTGCAACAGGAGCAATCGGCGCAGCACAAAGCATCGCGCTCTACAGCAACAGCATCTCTGCCTCTGCTGGTGACTTCGATTTGGACGGTTACGCCGATCTCATTTCAATCCACTCAGGCGGCACCTTTGCTCTGCGCACTTACAATGATAAAACAAACAGTTTCACATCAAATCTTACTCATACGGTGAACATGAACGGTACAACTTCTGCTACAACACTCGCTTACTTGACTGCGGGTGTCTTTGCAAACAATTCCACAACATTCAGTGCAGTTGTTACGGATTTATTCGGTCACAGCACGCCTTTGAGTTGGGTGAATGCCAGTGGCATCACTGAAAACCCAAACCATTTCGATGGTCTGGGCTCACAACCAATTGCAGGGGACGTGGATGGCGATGGCGATATCGACTTTATTGGTACAAATCAACAGGGTTACACGATTGCCCTGAACATGGGCTTGCAATGGAACGCGAGCAATGTTTTGGCAACGAATGACCTCGCTTCTGCGAGCGCCCTCAACAATGCTTCAGTGTTCGATCACGACGGCGACGGCGTGAATTCGCTTGTCGTGCCATACCCGGGCGCAGACGATGGAAATACGCAAACCATCGACGGAAATTTGACAGCCTATTTGTTGAATTCAACCGCAATTGGAAACCCCTTTTCGGTGATCCAGCCATGGTCGGTTCCTAGAAACGCCCTCGGAGTTGATATGAACGGTGATGGGCTGCTCGAACACATCGTTCCAGCAGGCGACAGCAGCCTCGGTCTGTTCATTGGCGCTTGGAATCAAATCGCAATGGACATTGACAGCGATGGCCAAGACGATCTTCATGCCATCGGCTATGCTGGTGATGCCCTTTATGGCATGGAACCACTGTACATTCTTGACCCATTGGGCAACATGACAACAAAGCTTTCGCCGCTGACGAATGCTCTCCCATACAACACTGATGGGTATGGCGTGCGCCTCTGCAGTGTTAGTTTCTCATTCGCCAACATGGCCGACGGGAACTTCAACCTCTCTTCGATGGACATCGGCTACGATGCAGACTTCATCGTTGAGAACAACCCGTTTTCGGCAGGAAACCTCACCAACATCATCAACCAACAACAAACAGCAGGTGTTGGCAACTTTGTTGTCACCCTTCCAGTGAATTCAACGCTCTCAGGTATCTTTGCAGTGTCAGGACTCGTTGCTCAATACAGCCCCGGGGCACCGAATATCTCGCTGCCTCCAACACCGGTTGTGTCGGTGACCGAATTAACTTCAGAACGCGTTCAACTTGAATGGCAAGACATGGTTGATTTCGGTGAGGACCTGATCGAATTCGAAGTGTTTAGGGCGGCCCCCGGCGTTTCGTTCGACTTGACATCCCCCTACACTACATCAGGTGCAAACACGACGGTGGATGGCGACGTCGAGCATGGAATCTCGTACGTGTACGGGGTTCGCTCGCTGCATTCCTATGGCGTGACGAGCAACATGTCAGTCCCTCTATCAGTGGCCGTTCCGTTCCCGGCTCCCCCCGCTGCAGTGGCAGGGTTCACCTTCGTCGACACGCCTACTGATCAGGGCGGTTCCCTCGATCTTTCTTGGAACATATCCATCGACGGCGCCATCCAATACGGGGTCTATCTCGAAACGCAAGCGATTGAAACAATCGACGCATTGCAACCCATCGCCACCATTGCACACACGACTGAAAACCCAATCATGGCCCTTTCAACGGTCAATGAGGGCCTCATAATCGTTGACGGCACAGATTACTATGCTGCAGTCGTAGCGTTTGATGAGTACGGGAATGCAACCACTTCCTTCAGTGCCCTCGGACCTGTAATCTCACTCAACAATTCCCAACGCACTGCGCTGATTGAGTATGATCTCTCAACTTCAAGCACGTACGACGATGGTGAGTTTGGCCTGAGTGCGCTTGATTCCCTGCACCTCAACATCACACTGACTGCAGACGGCGCACCACTTGAAGGAGAACTCCTCAGCCTCACCATCGAAGCATCAGGTGTCGATGTCGAACTCTCTGGAACAACTGACTCATCAGGGGTATGGCGGGCGATCGAAGTCGAAGACCTGACCGCACTTGGCGGGACGTTCATTACCTTCTTTGACAGTGCCTCAATGTCAATTGAATACCTCGGAACGACTGGTTCGCCAACCATGCAACCGGTTGGAGCTGCAAACTTGACCCTCCAAGGTTTTGGCCTCCTGCGTGCAGACGTCACCATGCTTGGACCTCAACTCAATCTTGACGACGAGGGTGTCTTCGAACTCGAAGTGAACATTGCTGCCGAATTACCAACTCAAAACACATACCTTGAGGGCCTTGCCTACACATGGGAACAAAAGGACGCGAGCGGTAACGTCACGAGCACTGGTGAGGTGGAGGTCAAAGGCGGGCAAATCATCCTCTCAGGAACGGCCAACGCTACCGACACGCTTGTCCTCACTTCCGATGCTTCAAAGTCATGGATTGTTCCTTCAATGAACCCACTCATGTTCACCTTTACTGGAGGCCCAGATACGGGCTCCAATCAAACCACAGATGGCAACGGCACGAACGACACCAATACCACGCAAGAGCCCACATTCCCAGATGCTACCCTGCCGGGCACTGTTGATTGTGGAACAGCGACCTACCCTTGGATTGACGACGGTAATGATGCACTCATCACGTGCACCATCACCAATCCAAACCCGTTCGATGTGTTCCTCGGCTTTTCCTGGAAAGTGACTCCAACAACCCCTCCACCATTCACCTTTGAGGCGCCTTTTGGTGTGGACAGCGGGCCGCCCCTCACCATTTCTGCGACGGCCTCGATTCAAGTCGATTTCTCGCCGGTCCGTAATGGGCCATCCGATGGATTGTTCCCCGGAATTCAAGGTGTGGGATACACCGTTTTCTTCTCATGCTCTGAGCTTGGCGGAGCCAATCAGTGCGATTCCATGACCACGCCCACAGCAAGCACAGAAGGTGAATTACAATGGACACTTGGCGAAGCACCAGAAGTTGAGACCCCGGCAGACGCTGGTTCAGATGAGACCAAGGCCAATACTCCGCTCGTCATTGGAGGCATCATTGGGGTGCTTGCAATCATCGCAGGTGGAGCAGCCGTCATCTTGTTGCGAAAATCTGAGGAGGAAGAAGACGATTGGTACGCAGAATCAATCGATGAGGTCGAACCCGAAATCATCGAAAAACCAACCAAGCCAACCAGTAAGTCACTCGACCAATTGCAAAATGAAGGAAGATCTCTTGACGATGTCGAGGGTCCGAAAGATCACCGCCCCAGCCTCTTCGATGAATTTGACAACAACACGGTTGAATCCTATGATGAATCAGAAGTCCAAGCCCTCGAAGAGGAACTCGATGAAGAAGAAACCACAGAGGAAGCCGAAGAAGACGACGGCATCAGCGTGGATGAAAATGGCACTGAGTGGTGGGAAGACGAGGAAGGCGTTTGGTGGTACCGAGAAGAAGGTTGGGAAGACTGGGCCGTTTGGGAAGACTAAACCCCATCGCAGGTCTTTTCATAGAGCCATTGTCACCCACAGACCGGAGGCCGTTTCATGGAGCATGAGTTCAAGGGGTACGCACTTGTTTTGCAAGACGGTGCAGATCCGCGAACCGGCGGTGTTGCCATCGCAGGGTTCACGACAGCTGGAATGGTTGGCGTCATCGCAGCCTCGCACATCATCAAGACACTCAAAATGCGGCAACTTGGGACGGTTCTCAATGCGGAGTTCCCTGCGGTTGCGCTGATCCATAATGAGGTTCCAAAACATCCCGTGCGAGTTTACCAAGGCGACGGCATTGGGGTCTTTACTTCTGAAATTCAGTTCAAGAATGAACAAGACATCATGTTCGCATCAACAGTTCTAGAATGGTTCACAAAGGGCAGTTTCGACCGCCTCATCATCATCGATGGATTGGTCGCATCTGGTGATGTGACAACGGGGCAATTGTTTGGTGTCGGCTCATCCGAGGCAGCCCGTGCTCGACTTCG
>CM001443.1:298928-309982 GCA_000246735.1 uncultured Candidatus Poseidoniales archaeon
AATTCCGGAATTGAACCGATTCAACAAGGTATTGTTGCGGGAATTACAGGCTTCTTACTCGGTGAAGGCGATCGACTTGGCATCGATGTCACCGCCCTCCTTGCTGAAGCCAGCCCGCTTTACCCCGATGCTCGTGCAGCAGCGCTTGCTGTTGAAGCGATTGGTGAGTTGACAGGCATCGAAATTCCGCTGACAGAACTTCTCGAAAACGCACAGACCATCGAATCGAGCGTTCAGGAAGTCATTGAAAACTCAAGGACGATGCTTCCTGGTCCTGAAATTGATGTGCTGGATGACCCGTCACGCGATCCATCAGTTGGTTGAATCACGAGCGTTCTTCACCGCTTGAATCACATCGTCAAACGATGCATCGGTCACAAGCATTGGTTCTAAATCCGGATAACGTGCGGCAGCATGGCCCATTTTGGTGAGCGATTCGAGCAGCTTTTCCATTTTCGGAGCGCCACCAACGCCAGCCAAACGAGGCAACGCATCGAGGTTGAGCAACAAATGATTCCTGCTCATGAGATCGGCTGCTTGTGCGATGTATCGCACGCTTCTGCGCAATTCTCTTCCGGAGTATTCAATGTCATCAGCGCCCCACACCAAGCCTGCCTTCTGATAGTCGGCGATTTCTTCGGCGCTGGGTGCACATAATTCCTAGATCATGTCCTCTGTCATTCGGCCTGCGATGTCTTTGTGCCACATTGGTCCAATCCACAATGGGCCGCTCGCTTTTGGCAATTGCTCAGGCGTAGGATGCTGAACGAATTGGTAGGGTGCCCCCTCAGTTCTCACCCGCCATCCAATCGACTTGCCAATTGCAGTGGCTTCTGATTTACTTGTTTTGACCAGCAACGAAATTCGAACATGATGGCCATCAAACAACGCAAGGAGGGGTGTGACAACTTTGTCGAGCCTTGCAGCGGTTGTGGCAACCGTCGCTAACAACAACCTCACTGCGTCGTCATGAGCGTACTCATCAACGATTCCCTTGGCTTGGTACCGTCGTGCTTGACTTGAGGCTGAAGAACCAGTCAAGGCAGCAGTATCGGTGGCAGTAACTTCGAGAACTCCGGTGCGGGAAAGGCTCTGCAAGGCTGCATCTAGGAATTGAATCGGTGAGCCAAACGGGTCCAAATCCACCCATTGATAGGCAGCATCAACCATGGCCATTCGGGCATCGAGTCGTTGAAAGTGAAGCCCATTGTCGAACACTGCAGAAGATTTCTGGCCGTGACGATCGTCTTCAGCTTCGTGTTGGACTGGTGTTGAAGGGGGGTGAAGTTCGTGAGATCTTGCTGCCCATCCGAGTGCGAATTCGTCCAAGTCGTTGGCAGTGATGCGCAGCCGTTGTTGAAGGGGCCCGGGGATTTCATTTCGCCATCGTCGAATTCGAACACCTGTTGCGCACAATGCATCAAGTGCGCGAATGGGACGGCCGTCTTTGACCAACCAGTCGTGCTCGAGCGCATCGGCCAACAACATCACACTGCGTGTTCGCGCTGGAGCCATGGCCGGATTTAGGAATCCTGGGCCTGTGCGTTTAGCAGGCCCTCTGGGCATGTGAGTGGGACGCTCCTGTTCCTCTTGCATGTGGACAATAGTGCGCCCTTCGAGCCAGACATGACCGGGCCAGCCAGTAAGATGTTCACCCGGTTGCACCCCCTCGCCCATGCCCCTCGGTGACACTGCTCATTGAAGACCGCACCGATGGGCAGAGGCATGGCCATCACAATTCGGTTAAAGATGTGACACTTGGTGTGGAAATACACACTAAGGCTTATACCCCATCCGATGTCGTAGCGTGATTTATGTCCTTATTGAAGTCCAATAAAGCGATGCTCGCAGCCGGCCTAATGTTCCTCCTCCTCAACCTCGCAGTTTTGGCACCACTCTCGACCGGTGGCGTCCAAGATGCAGTTGACAAAACATTTGCGACCTACACAAAAGACACAGCCTGTGCCAACGATGATTGTACGGAAGCAGAGGCCGCTTGGGCAGTTTCTACTTCCCAGCGAGACTACTCCGCTTGGACAATCTCAAATCTCGATGATATGATGGCCAATGGTTCAGAACCGACCTATGAAGAGATCGGGCCATTTACCTATGATATTACCAAGACGAACACTATTACTGGCTACGATAAAACAAACGGTACGCTCACATACACACAAGTCAAGTCACATCAATGCGCTGTAGAGAGCGCAAACCCGTGTGACACTGATGTAACTCAAATTAACATTGGATTCCAACCACAGGTGATCGGTGCAACCGGAATGGCCATTAACGGAATAATGGATGCGACAAAGGCTGGATTCGCAGCTGGTGCAATCGGTAATGAGATGGAATCCTTCTCCGCTGGAAAAGCAACAGGTGATGGAATCGCAACCTCTTACGGTGGCATCCAAATGGGCGCAATGACCGCAGGAACACCAGTCGATGCTGCAAACGCATCAATGATGCTCGGAATGGGCTGGTATGATGCATATGATGCATTCTTTGCTTCCATTAACGGTTCACAAATGAACAATATGACTGGAAACGGAGAAATGCTAACCTACACCCAAGCAATTCAAGGCGCTCAATTAATGGCAGCAGGTGGACCAGGAAACGAATCGGCAATTACATTCGCAGGTAACCAATCTATTGGTGATCTCTCCGCCGCATTTGAGACCGCAATGATGCCAACTGGCGAAGATGCTTCACTTACCAGCATGCAAGGTGTTCTCATCTTTGCTGGGCACTGTAACGCTTTCGCAACAGCAACTTATGGTGAAGTTATGGCTGATGCAGCAAATGGCTTTGCAAACGTTGGAACAATGCAAAGAGCAAGTATCTGGGGCTATGCATCCGCTGACATCAACGCTACAATCGCAACAGACTTTGCGGTATGTTTCGGTGTCGGAGGAGCATTCTCAATGACTCACGGTGGGGCTGATGATGATTGGTTCCAAGATCCTCTTGCAGTCAATGCTTCAACACGAATGATGAACTATCTTGGTGTTGACATCGATAACACAGTTGCAATGGGTCTTCTCTTTGCTGGACAAGGAACTGCCATGCCAACAGGTATCCTTGCAACCAATGCAGTTGACGAGGATGATTCTCCATCTGCATTCGGAATTGCAGCATTTGCAGGCATGGACTCAGCCACAGCAATGACAACCTACGGCCTCGATGCAACACAATATGCTGCAGTCGGAGCATGGGTTGGCGGATGGTTGACAAGCACAAGCGCTCTTCCAATGATTCTCCTTGGTGGAAGTGGTACAATGACTGCAGAACAATACGTCAATATTTCCTTTGGCGCAGAAGATCCAGTCAACCCCGGCCAGTACCTTACCAACAGCCTGAACTTAGGCGGTGCATGGGGAGTAATCGGAGCATCTTTTGGCGCTCCAGCAGTCGAGTTGACCGCTGCACAATCAGGTAACCTCCTCTATGGTCCACTTGGACTCACAACGTCAGCAGGAGCAACAATTTTCCTCTTCGGTGAATTGTCAGGACAAACGCCTCCAATCGACTTCACCACAATGCAAGCCGGACCACAAATGGAATGGAATGCTTCGACGATTGCAACACTCTATGGAATCGATGAAAATGCCGCAAGTGCAGTTCGCGCTTTGATGATGGGTCCAATATATGGCGAAACAGCGGAATCTTTCGTACCAGGATTTTTGATGAGTTCATTCGGAACAACTCAATATTTGACTCAACCTGTGAGTGCATGGCTCTTCGGATGGCACGATCCAGTTAGCGCTTTCCTCGCTTCAGGAAACCCAATGGACATGACCGTTGGATGGGCTTCTCTCGATACGAATGAAACATACTACGGCTCTGACGGCGTTCTCAATGGTAACGGAACCTCCTACACCATTTGCACTGGAGAAGTTGAAGGATGCGACAAAGGAGAATCTGTATTAGAAGACGGTTCCAATGAATTGCCATGGCATAACACCAGAATGGCTCAAGCCACCTTTGGATTGATCGGAGTTGAATACCTCGATGGTGCAACCGGCGGATTCCTCACAGGAACTGACGACAAGGTCGATGTTTCAGGCTATGCAGTCGTCCCAGTTACCTGTGACGCAACAGGAACGGTTGAAAACATTCCAGTGAATATCTGTACAGCATCTGTTGATGCAACAACACGTTCCATTCAAGCAAAGAACTTGGCGACATTTACCTTGCTCGATGCAACACCGAGCGCTCTACCAATTTTCTTGGGCAGTGATATCACATTGAAGAGTGAGAAACTATCTGGTTTGATTATTGCTGGCGACTCGACAACAACATTCTACTTGGACACCCGCCAAAACACAAACATGACAACAGCTCCACAAATGTCTGATTTGACCAAGGTTTTCACAATCAAGTCATCATCGATGATCGGTGCTGAAGATGCCGATACCATGGAAAGTTCAATCGTGACCAATCAAGAAACGTTCGGATATTGGACAAACTTCGATCACGAGGTTGATTTCATCACAATCATGTTCTACATCTTGGCTATTGGTGCTCTTGCAAACGGGGTGCTTCTCATGGTCTCAGAAGATGAATCTGATGAAGCAATGAAGGCAGAGGCTGCTCCTGCGGAAGAAGAATCCTCCGAAGAGGCTTCTGAAGCAACCGAGTGAACTTCACTCGCACAGCGTTGATTGAATTGGGACATCAGTCCCAAGAAGCCGCTTATGTGGCATCAGTAATGGGTGAATTCCACGCCTTCAAGGGCGTGAGTCACTTTGTGGCCTGCGTCGTTGACGGTGCCGATGACGGCAACGCCTTGCATGCGTTGGCCTAACCATTCACAGATGGCCTCAGCGTGATGCGCTTCCACAGCAATGATCATGCCGCAGCCCATGTTGAACGTGCGGTACATCTCACGGGTTTCAATGCCGCCAACGGACTGCAACCATTCGAATTCGGGATGAGGTGTGAGCGGCGCATCAATGTGCCAGCCGAGGTTGTCATGCAGGCGCAACAGGTTGGACAATCCACCGCCAGTGACGTGGCAGATACCGTGTAAATCACTGATTGAGAACGCCACTTCCTCTGTAGCGCAAGCATGGAGCAAATCGACAACAGGATCACAGTAGATCCGGGTAGGGTTGAGGAATACTTCACCGAGGGTAATTGGTTGGTCATCCATGCCATCGAACCGGAGCACAGATCGGCCAACGCTAGCAACCGCAAAGGGCGCGTTGTCGGTGTATTCAGCACCAACATGGGCCATCACCTTGCGAACCAGTGAGTAGCCATTGGAATGGACACCAGAGGATGGTAATCCAATCAAGACATCACCCGCCCGAAGATTTTCTCCGGTGATGGTGTCACCTTTCTTAACGTAGCCAAGCGCAGTTCCAGACAAGTCAAGTTCTGTCACGATTCCAGGAAGTGAGGCAGTTTCGCCTCCGGCCAAGGTGACGCGAGCCAGGCGACATGCTTCAGCCAATGAAGCACCAAGGGCGGCGTGTGTTGCAGGGTCCGGCTTTGGAACGGCGACATAATCGACAAACGCGATTGGCTCAGCACCGACGCAGAGCAGATCGTTGACGTTCATGGCCATGCAGTCAATGCCAACGCCGCCCCATTGGTTGAGCGCTGATGCGATTTGCAATTTACTGCCAACACCATCGGTAGCAAGGGCGAGCAAGGAGTCGCCAAATTCGATGAGGCCGCCGAATCCGCCGGGGAGGTGCACAGGTGCGCCGGGTGTGCCGGGTTTGCGAGTTGAGCCGCCCAGTGAGGCGATGAGGGAGGCGACAGCCGAACCCTCGAGGTCGATATCGACGCCGGCGCTTGCGTAATCCATTGGTTCGGCCATGAACTTTCCAAAGAAAGGCGTTTGAAGAACCATCCGGCTTGAATCTCCGCCTCTTCAGTTGAGGGCATTGGAGAGGAACGGGAGGCTGAGGTCCAATCGGTGGTCAATCCCTGAATGCGTGCCACCAAATTCTTCCCAAGTGTGAACGATGCCCTGCTGGCTGAGTTTATCAACAAAACTTCTCGAACCATATTGGATGTTGTATTGGTCACGATCGCCGCAATCAATCCACATCGCACTCAAGTCTCGAAGGCCTTGGGATTGAGTCTCAATCATCACCAATGGATCGTAAGCCAACCAACGTGCCCATGCATCAGTGATGACTTCACCCGTTCTCGCCTCGACAGGCAACTCAATGCCAAGCGGATTGGTTGACGATGGGTCTCTTGGATCGTAGGAGGCAGCCATTGCACAGATCATCAGCGTGTGAAAATCAGGCCCGGAGAGCTTCGGTGCAGTGCGCACATGGCTGACGTACTTCGCAGCACCACCATGGGCTGCCACGTGGGTTAGGGTTTCTCCAAAGGTTGGCCTGAACATCATCTCAAAGCCGACATCACCTGAATGGCATGCGACAGCATCCCAGCAACCAGGTGTGAGCATGGCGTTGACCACAGCCCCGTAACCGCCTGATGACTTGCCAACAAGGGCGGCTTTTCCATTGGTTGCATACCGTTCAAAGACAGCAGGCTTGAGCGCTTGACTCAACCATGCGGACCATTGCCCCAAGACAGGTGAATCAACGAATTGATTGCCGCCAAGACTGGTGAATGTATCGGGCATGACAAGGATCACTGGCTCCATTTTACCTTGTTTAACCAACCGCTCATGGCGTTGAGGGATCGTTTCTGCAAAAGCCTTCCAACCAGCGCGAGCAGGGCCTGAGGATGTGAAGGGAGCGAGGTAAATGACAACGCCAAGTTGCTTGCCTTGATCCATCGCTTCAACGCCTTCAGGTGGAATGTGGACAAGCACTTCCCGCTCTGTGGGATCCCCCAATCGATTGGCCAACAAAGGCGAGTCGAAACTCCACCGGTCAAACAGGCCAAGTGTCGGGGTGAACGCATGGTCGGGCATGACTGAGCCTTGAGGTGGTTGCACATGGATGATGCGGTTCTGGCGCTCGGCCAGTGGACGCTCAGTTTTGTCAAAAAGAGGCGACTCAAGCCCTCACCCTCTCCAGTGGAAATGAAGGGGTGGCAAATGTTTGAAGATACGCTCATAAACGGTTGACGCTACACAATGAAAGTTCGGTTGGCAAACAACGTCCTATGGTGTTCAAAATGTTGCAAGAATTTGATCTTCCCTCTCGCTGGACATCCCTTATTCAGGATCACTTTGCTGAAGCGGTGCACAACCTTGCACAGATGTGGCCAGACGAACAATCGCTTGAAGTTTCATACCGAGTGATTGAAGGGTTTGATCACGAATTCGCACATGACATTGTGGAGCATCCAGAACTCCACTTTCACGCTTCAAACCAAGCCCTTCGCCAATTCTTAATCGATGCGGGTCACAGCAACATGTACCCCTTTGTTCGCATCGTTCACCTCCCAAGTGATCAGATTCGAACGGTCTCACAATTGAGGGCTGACGACATTAGCCATATGTTAGCAATCGACGCCGTAGCAACCAAGATTACCGGCGTCCGTCCAAGGATTTACGCTGCGACCTTCGAATGCGTGGGTTGCGGACACACGATGGTGATTAACCAGCCAAACGAACAAGAATTGATTGAACCGATTGAATGCCAACAAATCGACGGTGGTTGCGGTCGTGCAAAGCGTCAAACTCGGTTCGAATTGAAGCAACAGGATTCCATTCTCATCAACTCACAATTCGTAGAACTACAAGAGTTGCCTGAACAAATGAAGGGCGGAATTCAACCAGAACGAATCCTTTGCATCGTCGAACATGACCTTGCGGGGAAGCTCAATCCCGGTGACCGTGTCAAAGCCAACGGTGTGTTGTTCATTCGTTCCCAACGCAAAGGCGGAAAGGACACGCCGGTTTTCGATATCTTTCTTCGGATTCACTCACTTGAACGCCAAAATATTCCGCTTGAAGAAATTGTCATCACCGAAGATGAAGAATTGGAGATTAAGGAACTTGCTCGACGCCCAGATATCTATGACGTGTTCACCAACAGCATCGCACCCTCCATCTTTGGAATGGAGATGGTCAAGCGGTCGCTTGCACTCCAGTTGTTTGGCGGTGTTGCCCGTCTCAACGCAGATGGAACTCGAAATCGAGGCGACCTCCACATCCTTCTCATGGGGGACCCTGGTGTTGCCAAATCGCAACTCCTCAACTACATGGCCGACATTTCGCCACGTGGACGATTCACTTCTGGCCAGTCAGCTTCAGCAGCTGGTCTCACGGCAGCAGCGGTGCAAGACGCTGCCGCAGATGGCCGCTGGACGCTTGAAGCCGGTGCGCTTGTTCTTGCCGATTTAGGATTGGCAGCAATTGACGAATTCGACAAAATGAATGAAGGCGATCGTTCCAGCATGCACGAAGCTATGGAACAACAGAAAATTTCCATTTCGAAAGCGGGTATTAACGCTAGCCTCCGAACGCGATGCGCAGTTCTCGCAGCAGCGAACCCAAAAAGCGGTCGTTTTGAGCCAGTTTCAGAAGTACCTTTCACGGCACAA
This sequence comes from uncultured Candidatus Poseidoniales archaeon, assembly GCA_000246735.1. GTDB lineage: Archaea > Thermoplasmatota > Poseidoniia > Poseidoniales > Poseidoniaceae > MGIIa-L1. Next base: position 307,413 of record CM001443.1, read on the forward strand.
ATCAACCTCGCCCCGCCGCTCGTTTCTCGGTTTGACGTGATTTGGTTGTTGACCGATGACCCAGAAATGGAAAAAGATGCAAAGATTGCAAAGCACATCATCGACACTCGATTGCTTGGCGTCAGTGAATTGCTGGTGAATGAAGGCTCAGCGCCGGATCCATCAAAGTCAGCCGCTGAGTCAGGTGTCAAGAACTCTGACACGCATGGGGAAGTCCTTTCTCGAGATTTGATTCGAAAGTATGTGGCCTACGCAAAGCGAAGCATTCACCCATCAATGGTCCCCGAAGCACGCGAGAAAATTGTCAACTTCTATGTTGAAACGCGTAAGCAAATTGGTGATTTTTCCGATACGGTAGCCATCACCGCCCGTTCCCTTGAAGCATTGGCACGATTGGCTGAGGCCAGCGCACGGATTCGCCTCTCACAAGTGGCGACATTGGAAGACGCTGAACGCGCCATCCGCCTTACACGAATGTGGCGCGAGGATCTCATGGGTGGAAACTTCGATGAAACTGCGCTACAAACAGGACAAAAGGGCACGGCCCGGAACCGTGAGAAATCAATGTTCAACATTGTATCCACGCTCGCTGCGGATAACAACGGCATCGCTCAGCACAACGACGTACTGAATGAAGCCGAACGCCACAAGATTGACAGAAGCACTGCAGAAGACATTCTTGAGAAATTCCATCAAGAAGGTCGTCTGTTCCGGCCGGGTGGCTACGACACCCATGGAATCCCTTGACGTTCATGGGTTTGAATCTTGAAGGATGAACGCTTGGGTGAACTCATGGCCGAACCTCAAACCACTGAACCAGTTGGTGAAGTTGCAGATGCTTCGGCCCTCGTTCCCGAGCAACTTGGCTTCATGTGCGGCATTGAGGTCCACCAGCAATTGGCGACCGGTAAACTCCATTCTCGGCAACCTGGACTTCTCTATGACATCACAATCGACACCGTTCCTTCCGATTGGAAGCGATTTGAGCGAAAGCTTCGACCTGCTCGTGGAGAAGGCGGTGCAATCGACATAGCCGCACGGTTCGAATCTCGCAGAAACCGTTCCTTCGTTTATGTTCAAAGCCCCAATGCTGGACTGATTGAACTCGATGACCAGCCACCACTTGATCATGATGAAGATGCCATCCAAATCGCATTAACGGTCTCAGCGCTTCTTGAGGCGAAGCCCGTGTCCCTGCTCCAAACAATGAGAAAAACAGTGGTCGATGGTTCAAACACGAGCGGGTTTCAACGAACCTCCCTCGTCGCGACAGACGGGACACTGCAAACAGATGGAGGCCCCGTGGGAATCGATGTGCTCTGTTTGGAAGAGGACAGCGCTCGAAAGCTCGACACCCTTTCCACTCCAAACGGTGAACAGGTCATCTACAACCTTGACCGGCTAGGTCTACCGCTCATTGAAATTGCAACAGCACCAGATGTCACTTCTCCAGAGCACGCACAAGTCACCTCAATGGCGCTTGGTCGAGTGCTGAGGCAAACCCGGAAGGTACGCCGAGGCCTTGGTAGCATTCGACAGGATCTCAACGTGTCATTGGCCTGTGGTGACCGAGTTGAAATCAAAGGATGTCAAGACCTCAATTGGATCCCTCGCATCATCCGGTTGGAAATGTCCCGGCAGTTGCACTTCTACAGACTGTCGAATGAGTTGCGGAGCATGCTTAACCTCGCCCCACTCCCACCAGATCGACGAAGTGACGAGTCTGAATTGGAATCTTCTATTGCTTCCGCCGTTTCAGAACATCTACCACTGAACCTCGTTGATGTTTCAACCTCTTTCGACTCATGCGAGTCGAAGATGGTCAAAGGTGGTCTTTCGAAGGGCCATGTCATGCTTGGGCTTCCACTGGCGGGACTCAACGGCAAGATTGGCACCAAGGAACTTGACAAGGAAGGCGCTCAACTGCCACGACTTGGTCGAGAACTCGCTGGTGCAGCGAAACTCGCTGGCGTCAAGGGCGTCTTCCATTCGGACGAACTTCCAGCCTATGGCATCGAACAAGAGCACGTCGATCATGTCCGCAGCGCACTCTCATTGGCTCCAGAGGACGGATTCATTCTTTGCTTAGCACCACAATGGCAAGCCGAACTTGCCCTTGAAAGCGTGCTTCAACGCGCTCGAATGGCTTGGCACAGAATCCCGCAAGAAGTCCGAAATGTGGTTGTCAAGAAAGGGGCGCCAGATGATGGAACCACTTCGCCAATGCGACCATTGCCAGGCGGTGCGAGAATGTACCCTGAAACCGATGTCCCTTCAATCGTCATTGATTCAGACCGATGGCAATCCACGATGTCCAGCCTCCCAATGAGCGACCAAGAACGGGAGGAGCGTATGGCTGGCTACCAAGTTTCATCGGATCAAGCAAAGCAGCTCGTTGCTCGTGAACTTGATGACGTCTATGTGGATCATGTCGGCGAAATGCCTCACAAAGGTTGGGCGAGCGTGGTTTTGGAGAATGATGAAGCGCAGCCAGAATTGTGTGCAACTGTTCTGAAGGTCAAAGAGCAGGGCGATATTACACGAGAATCGATGAACGACATCATTGCAGC
>CM001443.1:309997-312638 GCA_000246735.1 uncultured Candidatus Poseidoniales archaeon
AACCCTTGAGCAAATCGCAGCCTATGGTGAAGCCAATGGCTACAAGCCAGCGGATGAAGGGGACCTTGCTGCAACCATCCAATCCATTGTGGAAGAGCGCTCAGATTTCGTCAAAGAACGTGGCATGGGCGCCATGGGTCCGTTGATGGGCGTTGTTATGCAAACGGTGGGTGCCGCCGACGGGAAGGTCGTTAGCGCTCTTTTACGAGCAGCCATTCAAGGTAAAATGGAGTGATTGCGATGCGATTCCGCCTGCTTCTTGTTGGCGTCCTTGTTCTTTTTTTGCTCCCATCACCCCAAGTTCAAGCAGAATCCTCCTCCTCCTTCGAAGAAGATTTCACCCTTCAATGGAGTCACGACTTTGGTGATGCTTACATCACCACAGCACCTCTGTTTGCCGGCGAACGATTGTTTGTTCGAACCTCGGCTTCATGGGGTGGGAGTTCAGTCCCGACTGTTGCCTCCTTTACCCTCGAAGGCGAGTTGGTGTGGAGTGAGTCAAATGCTCATTCCACCCATCATGACATGGCGCCTCTGCTGCACCTCATGGCTGGAAACGGTTCCTGTGGCGCTTGGCCTGAAATGATGATTGTGGGCTGGTCTGATGGCACCGTTGAAGCACGTTCACCAAGCGATGGAACCCTCCTGTGGGCCTATGAAACAGAACAGGTAACTTGGGGCGTGACAGGCGTGATGGCGCTGGATGAGGATCAGATCATCGTTCCAACGCGCACGGGGCTTGTGTCCCTGTGTGCTTCGGATGGTTCGATGACCATGGAGGCCACCACTGGACTTGGTTGGCGAAATGGAGTGACTGTGGGCGCAGAGGAATACTTCTTGGGTGATGAATCAGGTGTGCTGTGGAGTGTTGCAACGAATGGTACAACGCGGTCTGTCGACTTAGGGGACGGCAAAATCCGACATGCACCAATCCTCACCTCAGCAGGGCTCTTGGTTCAGCTCCAAGGTCAGCAATCCAGCACGATGTATGTTCTCGATTTGGTAAACCTGTCAACCATTCAAACCCTTCCGATTGGCCCATCTCCGGGCATTCCAACCGCTGCTGGGGCTTTCGTTCTGGCCTTTGATTCCGAAGCCATCCGATCGCTTTCCTGCTCACTCATATGTGAGGAAGTGGATCGAGTTCCGTTTCTTTCAAACGGGGAAATCGGATTGGCCCATGATGGGCAATACATGCTCCCTTACAACGGCAATGAACAGGGGTGGGGCCTTGTCAACATCACAGAATATGGCCGCCTTCAGGTTCAAATGGCCACCACCGGGGCGGACGGGTACGCCACAGCAGCACCAGGTTTCACCTCAAGCGTGACACATGGAGAGATGTTGGCCTTTGGAAGCGATGGGGGCGTTGTGTATGTCCATGCAACGACAACCAAAGCAGTGGAGCCAGCTCTTGAGCAGAATGTTGAGACGTTCGATTGGGTTTCCCAAGGGATTGTGTTCCTTCTCTACCTTGCGCTGGGGGGCGCCGGTGTGCAACTCTTGCGTGGAAATTGGGCATCAATGCTCAAATTCTTGAGCGTTTACATGCTTCTCATCGGCCTGGTTGTGATTGACCAAGTCGCAATCCAGTGGTCCCAAACCCTCGATGAATTAGACACTCAGTCTGAGAACGACGAATGGGATCCTTCATGGAACGAATCATGGCGAGGTACGCAGATTGTCTCCATAACGATTGGAGGAGAAGTGCATGCTGCTGGTGGTTTTGAAGGCTACACGAATGCGCTCGATTTGACACTCGCTGCGTGTGAAGAACTCGGTGTGCAAATCGAGACCGAATCCACGCGAATCGGTACATACGTCTTGTCCTTCGATGGGGAAACAGGGGAAGGCTGGGAATACACTCTTGACGGGCGTTTGGCCACGCTAGCGTCCGATTATTCCACGATTGATTCATCGACAAGAGTCGAATGGTCGCCTGTGGAAACGAGGTAAGCCTCAAATCGTGGGGGCTGGTGGGTTGAACCATGTTCCAAGCCCTCGGCACGCATGGCCCTGAACTTTCACCCACAATGGGCTTGGTTCTGGATGTGCTTCTTCTGGGTGCTGCCTTCTGGCTTTTGGCTGGGCCAAACCGTCGCTCAGTGCACGATGTCGTCCTTATGGCGGCCCTTGTGGTGAGCGTGTCGTTGATTCGAGTTGTGATGCAACCACTGCCAAACATTCAACCCGTAACAGTGGCTTGTTTGTTGGTCGGCGCCCAACTCGGCGCCCGCCGTGGAGCAGCCTTTGCTGTCATGGTCACCATGCTTTCCAATTTCTTCATGGGCGATGGATGGTGGACTCTTTTCCAAGCAGGCGGATGGGCCATGATTGCAGTGCTCGGTTCTCGGCTTTCATTGGTGGTTGACGGAGCGTACAACGCAACTCGAACATGCTTCGCCTCCCTGGGTTCCGCCTTCATTTTCGGTTTAGTGGTCTCATTCTCGATCCTCGACGGAACCTTTGGTGCGATTGATTTCCTTTTCTATCTAGCCAATGGTCTACCATTTGACATGCTCCATGCCTTGGGCAATCTCACCTTTGCAGTGTGGTTTGGCGCATGGTTCAGTTCGATTCTGAACGAACAGGCTTCATTGGAATCAATCGAACGGGCAGTGGTGGATCGTCATGGCATCGA
>CM001443.1:312653-325261 GCA_000246735.1 uncultured Candidatus Poseidoniales archaeon
ATCGATGCCTGAAGCTCCCACAATGGTGCTGATTGTTCGCGAAGACCTCCGACTTTCGTCAGGTAAAGTGGCAGTACAATGTGCGCATGCTGCGGTGTCATGCACGTTAGCAGCGCGAAAATCACAGGCCCGCTTAGTGGAGCGATGGCGTCAAGCAGGGGCGCGTAAAATTTGCTTGAAAGTGAAAAATCTGAGTGAGTTGCAGATGCTTGCAGGGCAGGCACAAACGGCAGGTTTTGTGATGCATTTAGTCAAGGATGCAGGCCACACGGAAGTGGAGCCAGGCACAATCACTGTGCTTGGAATTGGACCCGGACCAAGACGCTCTATCGATGCGCTGGTCGGAGATTTGAAACCATACTGACCTCACGTCCAAGCATGGGTCTCCGCTCCTTCATCCACAAGATGACAGCACCTCGTCCATTTGAGCGGATTCCAAAAGGCGACATGAAGATGGTGTTCGTTGTCAATCATGGTCTGAAGATGGGGAAGGGGAAAATCGCTGCTCAGGTCGGCCATGGGGCGGTGAAAGCGGTGATGAATGCTGGCGAAAAGAGGCCTGCCTCACTGGAAGCGTGGCTTGCGACAGGACAGAAAAAAATCTGTGTGAAGGGTCTTGATGCTGATCACCTCATCCGTTTGGAACAGGAAGCAAAGCAACTCAATGTCCTTGCTGTAAGTGTTCACGATGCTGGTCACACACAAATTCCGAGTGGCTCGTACACAATTTTAGCCCTCGGTCCTTGCGAAGAGCATCAGTTGGAACCACTGACGGGTTCGCTGAAATTACTGTAACTCCCACCGCTTTGATGAAGGGGAAGGGCCTCGCAAGTTCATGCGCCACTACTCAACGGACCGCATCGACCTGCGTTCAGACACAGTCACTCAACCCACGCCGGCCATGCGCGAAGCAATGCATACTGCGGCTGTTGGAGATGATGTGCTGGGCGATGACCCGACAGTTTCCCAACTCGAACGACGCGTAGCAGAGATGTGCGGCAAAGAAGCGGCGCTGTTCGTACCTTCAGGCACCATGTCCAATGCGATTGCATTGAGATGCCATACTTCACCCGGTGATGAAATCATCACGGCTAAAAATAGCCACATCTACATCTATGAGGGCGGTGGATACGCTGCCCTCTGTGGTGCTTCAGTTGCCCTTGTCGATGTTCATGGGGGGCTCATGCGTCCCGAAGATGTCCAAGGGGCAATTCGTAAGCAAGCAGGCTCCCTCTCCCACTATCCGGACGGGACTCTTGTGTGCGTTGAGAACACTTCCAACCGAGGTGGCGGTGCATGCTATCCGCAAACAACCTTGGATGAAATTGCTGCTGTTGCGAAAGCCAACAATTGTGCTGTTCATATGGACGGTGCTCGAATTTTCAACGCATCGGTAGCAACCAACACGCCACTTGATCGCATGGTTCGTGAGTATGATTCGATTTCGATTTGCCTTTCAAAGGGCTTGGGCGCTCCGATTGGCTCAGTGCTCGTCGGCTCACGCACCTTCATCGCACAAGCCCACCGCTGGCGCAAGATGTTCGGCGGCGGTATGCGACAGGCTGGGATGCTCGCAGCAGCAGGCTTGCACGCCCTTGATCACCACGTCGAGCGCATGGTCGAAGATCACAGTCGAGCAACACAACTTGCGAGTTCAATCAATGCAATCAACGGGTTCACAGTCGATCTTTCAACCGTTGAAACAAACATGGTCTACTTTACTTCCGAAATCCCTGCAACCAAGGTGATGGATGCGCTGGCCACTTCTGGGATTGACGTGCTTGATATCGGGCCTCACTCGTGTCGAATCGTGGTTCATCTTCATGTAACCGATGAAGATGTGTCTGAAGTAATTCGAGCCTTCAAGAACTTCGCTTAATCCTTGAAATACTCTCACTCCCTTTTCTCCTATGGCGGCGAGGGGCACCATTGTCTGTACCGTATGCGGTGAAAAGAAAGCAACAGCGCCTTGTGCGTTATGCGCCTCAATGATGAAAGGCGCACCGAAGAGAGATTGGGATTACGAAATTCCCTACTTATTGCATGAGGAAGTAGCGCAATCTCTTGGCGGGCCCCATCCGAATGCAAAGCAACGATGGAATGCGTTCAAACGGCATTATTCAACACCAGACCATGTTGGTTGGGCCAAAACCGAGGGGTCCATTGATCCGGTCTTGGAAGCGCCAGCCTCATCGGAGGAACTCCTCGCCATCGCCAAACGCATTGAGGAGGGTATCAAATTGACCTCGGCAGAACGTCTTGTTTTGCACAAAGGGTTTCTGATGATCGACGGGGCCTCGTTCTCGTTCCGCGAGCAGCACGTATGCATGAACGGCCGTCAACTTCCTCATCAAGTTCCAACGGTTTCCTTGCTCCGAGTTCTCGCAGATCCCAAACAAAGACATGGTTGGGACATGAGTCGGTTTTTGACTGTTTTTGGCTGCATCAAAACAATCCAAGAGGAGCAGCTGGTTGATGAGTTTCATAATCGCGAGCAAAGGCATGCTTTCTTGCGACGGCGGCGCATCGAACACCGAGCGGCTCGTCCAAGTCGCCATGCAGTGTTTTCAGTTCTGACATGGATTGGATGGATGGCTGAAGAACACATACCCCCGCCAACTCATCACATGTCTCATCCCTTGGGAGCTTGGTCGCGGGACATCAAACAACGCCTAAGCAGGGGGAATGACTTCGACGCTCGAATCGCAGAGGCCTTTCTCAATCATCCAGATGGACTGGTCGAACTCGCCTCTTACCCATGGCTTGCACGCTGGAAAAATTACAGAAGCACCCTCCAAGCAAACGCACCCGTGAAACCACCACTGAGAACCATAGGGGGAAAACTCAAGTTGAGGGTTCGGACAAAAACGGGCTCGTCTCGCCATACAAACATCCCCGACGATCCTGCCATTTGGGCTACCCTGCTCGCCCATTCCCTTTCCCCATTAACTTCGCACGAAGGTGAGGTATTGTTTGCAGTACAACACAACTGGAGTTCAAGAGCGAATTCTCCGAAATTAATTTCCGCCCCTCTAAAACGGTCGATTGAGTTCCTTAACTCCATCATCAAGGCAAATTGCCAACGGGCGTTCATTTCAGGCAAGCACATTTTGGTGGTCGGACGCGTCGGGCATTTCTATGAAGTAACGGTTGAACCAGGAGCTCATGCAGCACCATTCAGAATCAAGTTGCTCTCCTCTTTGGGTCCTAAGAGGTCGTCAGATGTCTGCATTCATCAAGGGCGGTTTCACTCAACGGTCCCGTTAGGCGATACAATTGCTACCGTGGTGCTTTCACTGATCGACGATGTCGGAAGCAGTGTTCAAGTCAATTCATTGCTGAATGAACTGACTCACAACGCCCCCATGGGTTTCCCACATCTCCTCAATGACACTCAAAAAGCCATGATGGATCAAGCGTCATACCTCCAACTTCTCGATGCAGTTCAACGATACACTGGTCTGAATGCTCCAACTTGGGTTGAAGAGCGCGGGCGAAACGGTCCAGAGTTCGATCAAGCAGAGGCATTGGGGCGAGGTGAACTGTTCATGCAATACCTGCAGCACCGGAACCACCGAAACCATCAGCGTGACAGGAGAACGTCTGCGAGTGAAGCGAGGAATAAGGTCGCACATGCAGCGCTGGCAAAACGCCCCTATCCGCTCGATGCTTTGGTCAAAATGTGGCATTCATCGGTGGTAGCAGCAAGCAATGAAGAGGCCGATGCATCAGAAAGACGGCTTAACCTTCACCATCATCATGATTTTTATCACGATAATTTCCAACGAAATGACTGGATGTTCCTTCGAAACCACGGGCAAAACGAACGAGATGCTCCAATCGGTGATGTTCGTAATGGCGAACGACGGTTCTGCGAGGTCTTCCCAAGGGTTTGGGAGGCCATGCTGCTGCAACCGATTGGTTCACAGGTGCGCTTTGCTGTCGCTGATGGGGGCGATGTTTCCTTTGAACACTGCCACCTCAATCTCACCCTGCGCAATGCACATGAGAGGCGGTTGATGCTTCGTTTTGCGACTTTGGCAGGCTATGAAGAGCAGGAGAGAGAGCATGGTTACCAAGTGTTCCAACGACGAGATCATCCGCGTCAGTGGGCTCGACGGAACCTTAGCGAGAACCTCAATCGAGCTCAAGAGCGCTTTGGATTTCGTGGCGCCCCACCTTGGTGGTGGCATTACATGGATGCACAGCAAGCACCTGACGAGGTTCCAGAATTCCGATGGGAACTCGGTGTCGACTTACGCGATGACCCAAGGCCGCCAATGGGCGGAGATTTCCAGCCTTGATCATGAGCGGCGCGTGCAGGCAGCTGCTCCAATCATTGCAATGGTTGCAAGGCTGTGAATAAACGGTAGAGCATAATCCGGTTCTGCCGTCACGGGTTCATCCGGTTCTTCGATGACCTCAATGACTGGATTGAATTGATACACGAGGTGCACGGACAAATCATTTCCATCAAACGCTGCCGGAAGTTGGACGTCCATCGTCCCCTGAACGACATCCCCCAATGGAATGACGGCCCGCATGATGTGCGGGTAGTTCTCCAAACCGTTAGAACCATCTTCGAAGTAAGCAGAAGCCTCGACAACCCAGAGGTAGGCCTGGAGCGACCCATCGCCAAATTGGGTTTGATTGATCGTTGAGGACCATGTGGCAGTTCCGCTCAAATCCCCAGTAGGTGTCCATCCAAAGGTACTTGTTCCATTTCCGAGAAGGAGAGGTTGTTGAACAACGGTGGTGAAATCTTGCTGAAGGCTTTCTGATTGCGACACACTGCCCTTGATCATTGTTGAACCGTTGAACACCACTGCTGGAGGGGACCATCGGCCGTATCGGTCATGGTATCGCTTGTCAATTTCATCAGTTCCAAACGGGTCTTGGACTTCCGAAATCGATCGGTGGGTGTGATACTGCTGCATGGAGAGATTGCTCTCCACATCGTCAAGAGCATGCTCCACATCTACGCAGTTCGAACACCATGTAGCGGTGTAAACTTCAACAATGGTCGGAAGATCACTCAGGTTCACGGTGCTCACCGACGAGGTGTTCGCTTCGGTGGATTGGCCACCAAAGACGGCCCCCGCCTCCAGAGTTTCCGCAGCACCCGCACTTGCAGCAGTGGTGCAAAAGAGCGTTGTAATCAAGACGACGAAGAGCCTTCTTCCGAGTCCCATGCGTCTGCCAAGCCTGCCTTTTCTATCAAGGTATGCTCAGGATGCAGCGTCGCAAGGATCTCGAAGCAGGTCATTGCCATGAGGAGGAACGCACCGTTGTAATCACTTTCACCCGATGCTTCAGCAGCAGCAAAAGCCTCGTAACGAGAACGGATACCACTGCCGGTCATGCCAAACACCGCAGCGAGGCGGTCGGCCATGCCTGCCTGGAGGCCGAGGCTCACCAACGTCGCATAGAACACAGCGCACACAGCCATCCGCACCTCGGTGTTTCCAGTCAGTGCATCGGCTGTACCCTCTTCAAGCAAGGCCAGCCGTGCTTCAGATTCTGCAGTAACCTTGGCATGGTCTTGTTCAGAGAGCACATCACTGAGCATGTCGTGGATGTGATGAACAGCCTGTTCGACACCGTCCTCACGCCTTTCAGCAGGGGTCTTTACGGGTGGTTTCGGCTCCCAACCCATGGTGATTCGCGCTTTGAAGTGGTTCGACAAGGCCCGCTTGGCACTGAGCAATTGCTTGCGTGTGATGCCGTACTGGTCCATGCCAGCCCGGCGGTCCATCTTAGACAAGATGCCGAGGTCGCCAGCGACTTCAACAGCAGCCATGGCCATCATGACGATGCGTTGCTCCTTGCCATCGCCTCGAACTTCAGCCTTCTTGCGGCAAATCGCCTGCTTTGGCATGCCGAGGCGACGCTTGAGGTCCTTGTTGTCGAGCGCTTGACGTTGCGCCTCATGCTTGCCTTTGAGCGGCTTGCACATCATCTTGACGAACGGCTCAGCGGCTTCCATGGCGTACTTGCCGTACATCTCTTCCACCTTCTTGCGAACAGATTCCCGCAGGGGGTGCTTCAAACGCACGGTGCCTTTGTCGATTTTTCGCAGCCGGTTCCACTTTCGCGCTTTGGCAGCGTTCATCCCAGCAGTCGACATGTAGCTGCCACTGGTGCCAATGTTGGCGTTGACGTTCTCATCGTTTCGAACAGCCTGGTGGGTTGCGGATTCGCCACCATAAGTGGTCTTGCCAGCATTCGCGTCCATGATGTCCTTCGACGGGGTGGTGATCCCGCAGGCGTCACAGTACAGTTCGCCCTTGTTGGCGTCCAGCAGCATCTTGCCAGCACCACAATCATCGCACGCTTGTTCTTCTTCTTCTTTCATGTTTACCTTATCCATTGATATGTCACTTCCTTTTTTCCTCTGTGTGTGGGGGATGTTTCGCAGGGTTTGGGATTTGGCCGCCCTAAAATCAAACCGGCCCCCTCCGCTCCATCGCACTACAATTCTACATCTACGCCATCCGACTTAAACTTTGCGGTGAACAAGAGTCATCTGCAACTAACAAGAATAAGTCTTGTTTGATTGTGAGTCCAACATCAAAAACAATCACCGTCGACAGTATATAAGTAAAAACGCGATTTCTTACACATTCGATTCTTGCGAAACCTGCCTTGGCATGGAGCCCGAAACCATCCCTAACCACGGTGTATGTATACTATCATTCTACCATATAAGGGAGCCCTTTGCAAGGCGGTGAACTGCTCGCCTGTTGAAAATTCAAATTCGATACTATGGCGGTGTTCGCCGGCACCCTTTCACACCGTGTTCCTCAAAAACCCTCGACGGTATCAGTGAAGAGGAGGGCGTACAATGAGCGGCGATCGATTATCTTGTACCATTGAAATCCAGCCTCCAAATGAGCACTTCCCATCTTGGCTCACCCAAGCCTTTCTTGAGGGAAAGGCGAACGCTCTTCTCATTCTTTATCCAAACGAAGAAGCCCGCAAGCAAGCCCTGAACCTCCTTTCAGGGCATGATTTGGCCGTCGATACAACCCACCATCTTACGCTCCCGCGCCTCGTTGACCTGCTTCACCTCGACCTCAAGTTACCACGAAAACTCGAAGCAGGACCCGCGCTGTTCAATGTGGTCCATGAACTCACCAAACAAGCTGCAAACAAGGGAGAACTTCCGCTTCTTTTCGCTCCTACAAGCGAAGGCCGCACTTGGCGACCATACAACACTGAACGCCTCAATGCTCTCCACACAGCGCTCATGAATCTGGACCACCCTTGGCGCTGGGATGGCGATCCAGGAGCGAGAGAGTTTCACAAAATCCTCCAAGAGGTTGGAAAACGACTCGAGGGCACACACCCTTCACTCATCCAAAAAAACTTAACCAAGGCTCTCGAATCCTCCACAACACCATTCACAATGAACGATGTTGATGGCGTTCTCATTCTCGATGCTGCGCCCGATTACACAGAATCCGAAACATCGTTGCTGCGATCGCTCTTGCTTCACCGTCCAATTCATCACTTATGCAATCCAGGTTCGTTCCGACTTGGCTTCCATGGAGCATACATCGATGACGTCCCCTATGTGACTCAAGAGACACTCCCGGAGTGGATACCACACCACGCCATCGATTCGAATGCTTCTGTTGAGGCCGGGGAAGGGCCGGAAATCCGAAGGATTCAACTTCATCAACGCGAACACGCTCTTGATGCAACGTTGGAATTAATTCGCGCCTATCGGACATCAGAAAGTGGGACGGTTCTGATCGTCGATGGCCAAGCAAAGGACCGTGAAGGCCTCTGGCGAACACGTCTCTCTGAAATCGGGATGGGCGTCCCTCATTCTCCAGCCCCCCTTTCTGCGGTTCCTGGAATCAACCACCTGCTTCGTTTGATGCGCATCGGGATCGGCAGCAATGCGTGGTCAATGTCCCATCTGCAGAGCCTTACTTCACACCAGAGCATCGCGCTCATCAACGGGGGCGTAGTACCAGCGGCTCACCCAGTGCATGACACGTGGTCGCCCCGCGCCCACATCGAGGTGCTTGAAGGGATGGCTCGGTCTTTCCACGTCCGAGGGGGCCCGGGTGCGCTGACCCGTTGGATTCGTACCCTTGCAGCCGCAAAACCCCAACTCGGCCGTGATTCCAATGAGGCGCGTCAAGCGCTCGAGGAGACGCAATGGTGGCTTGCCTGTGTTGCACGAATATGGGCTCCATTCGTAGAAGGCGAAGAACGGCGTGTGCTTTCGGAGCGTGTTGAGGGATGCATCTCCCAAGCGACTTTACCAGTGCCTCAGCCGCTGGGAACAGGTGCTGCCTGGCTGAACCACATGCTTTCCAACTTGGATTGGGACACCCTCCTTCAGCGAACAGGTGCCTTTGACCGGTCTGTGTCGGCTTTGCAATTGTTGGCAACTGCCCATGCGGCCTCGGACGGATTATTGGAAAAAGCAGGCGTCACTCTCCCATCCACAGGTCTGGATTTCATCGAACACATCGAACGCCTTGTGTCGGATACCAAGATGCCAAGCGGGCGTGCTTCAAGCACTGACGTGAAGGTGCTTACACCTGAAGACGCACATGGGGTAACGGCAGATCTTGTCCTGTTGGTTGGCATGGATGTTGATTCGTGGTCGATGAAACTCCCGAAGGTGCCATGGCTTGACCCACCAACGAAGCTCAAACTCGGTATGCTTCACACTGATCTCGTCGTGAGAAAAGGCCGACATCACCTCCTTCACCTCCTCGGTGCTGGAACAACCATTGTTGTCTTTGACAGCACTCTTGAAGAAGGCGGGGGGCCAGCAGCACCCCTTTCCGAATGGCTCAGTGATGCCCAACGCTCAGGCACATTCAATGCTCTTCAAGGCACACCGAGTTTCCTTCCTGAAGCCTCGGTCACAGGCCAACACCCAAGTCGGTGTTGGCAATATGATCCAACAACACCAGATCACAACTGGCTTTCGCCACGACCCTTCACAATGGAAGCGGTTGGAGGGGCGGTTGCTGGGTACCGGTCGGGCCATCGAAACCGTGACGCTCGCCAACGCTTGGGGCTTGCCTTGAGAGAAGGGAGGATTGGAGAAGGGCATGTCAACGCCGTTCACGGTATTGCAATGGCGTACGAAGCACCAATCACCAACGATCGAATCCAACGCCAACCGACCTTCAAGGACTTGGAAAAAGGTGATTACATGCTTTGGGGCACCCGAAACGCCCTTGCCACGACGGACCTCCTTTCGCTAACGCCAACATTTGCTCAAGCAAAAGTTGGTTCTCGGTCTCAACCACATTGGCCCCATTTAGGAATGAAGAAAAACGGGACCTCAAAGGGCGTTTCAATCGATCCAAGGCCCCTTCCACCTGCTCACTTCGAAGGCACGGTTGTGTCTCAAATATTTGGACAAACAGCGGTTCCAATTCGCCGGAATGTGTGGTCAGCAAGCCGTCTTCAACCGTGGCTTGCTTGCCCTCGTCAGGCATGGATGACAGGGCACTTGAAAGCACAAGGGGCCGAAGAGGAATTAGAAGACATCGACCACCGAACTCGAGGTCAAATCATTCACGATGCTGAAGCTGCAATGCTTGAGGCACATGGTATTCCCATTGGCGGCGAGGCGAGCGAAGCAGCTTCCCCTCTCCATCTCGGGCCAAGCCCAACAGGCCAAGATGGATGGCAAACCATCCTTGTCCATCTCGAAGAAAATGTGCCGTGGCTCTCTCGAAATGATGCAATCGCCACACACCGATGCAGGGACTTGATTGGCGTCACGCCATCCGTTTGGAAAGCCCATTTGGATGGCGAACAAAGCATCGCCCCAGGCGGCCGGCTTTGGAGGATGGTGCAAGCAGACTACCAACTGGAGCACGCAGCGCCGATTGCGTGTGAGTGGGCGGTAGCTGAAACAGGGGCGTTCTCCATCGAGCTTGATGCCTCAAACGACGAAGATCAGCCAGCTCCGTTCAGCATCCGTGGGAACGTAGACCGCGTGGACACAATTCATCTTTCTGAAGAAGCACATACCAGTGCTGTCCAAGCGGGCTTGTTGTCGGATGAAAACCATGACGTGCCACTCGATTTCCGCAATCCTTCGAATTCCGGGGGTGCTCGCCGTTGGGTCATCATTCGGGACTTGAAAACGGTGAATGGTCCAAAGAAAGGCAAAAGCGGGCTCCGCCATCTCAAGGCCCTGTTTGATGAAATCCAACTTGCAATGTACGCCCGTGCATGGGAACTTGCCCACCCCGGTGACAGAGTGGTTGGGGTTGGTGTAATGGAAGTTGGCGAGACATCAACTCATTACGTCGAACTTGACCCTGAAATCGAGCCCTACCTGCAGGGCTTATTCCTTGGAGAACGAACCGATGTTCTCAGGGATCAATACCGCTTCATCGAGGATGAAACCTACGAAAGCAACGGGTTCAGGGCGTGGATGTATCAGCGCTTGCAAACGGCTCGCCGTGCTGTGGATGTGGCTGGTTCAGGCTTTGTTCATCCGACACCGAGCGCAGGCTGTTCGTTTTGCGATGTGCGTTCTGTGTGTCCATCGTCCATCCATGGAGGTGAACGAAGATGAGCAACAGGCGAATCCCATTCAACCACAGCCAACGCTTGGGGCTTGATATCGATCGTCACATTGCATTGGATGCCGGGGCTGGTACAGGAAAGACCACCGTCATGGCTGAACGGTATGTCCAACACCTCATCGCATCGATTCAACGCTCCACGTTGGTTCTTCCTCATGGGCCGAGGGAACCGCTTAGTGGCCATGGCTCATTGCGAGCACCGGCCCGAGAGCGAACGGATCGCAAAGAATGGCAAGGCCTCCTTCCAAGCGAGGTTGTTGCGATTACGTTCACCAAAAAGGCGGCTTCTGAATTGAAAGCACGCATCCGTGCTCGTGTTGCTGCGACGAGCAAGTCACCGGTTGACCCAGACGACCCAGTTCGCGTGTATGACCCTCGAATTCGGTCCGATGCTGATGTGGAAATGCTTCTCTCTTCACTGGATGAAGCACCCATCTCGACCATTGACGCATTCCTTTCTCAGTTGCTTTCACCCCACCTCGACCTTGTAGCGGTTCATCCAAGCAGGGAACAGATTGCACAAGAACGAGCACCATTGCTGATCGAGGAAGCCCTCCATTCTGCTTGGAGGGTTCGTACCATTTCGGATGCTCAAGAAGCCGGCGTCCTCGGTTACGTCAACTCGTTCATTGAATCAAGAGATCGCATTGCCATCGCTCTTGGCGGTCAAGAACAAGCATCAGTTGTTCTCTCCGGGATGCTCAACAAATCACTGTTTGTGGAAGAATCAAAACGTTCCATTGAAGCCCATGCGCATCGACTTGGCGCTCCTTTCCATCATGACCAACCACTTCCTGAGCAATTGTTCTTGGAGATGTTCCTTGAACCTGTAGCAGCAGACATTGATGCCTTCGCCTGCGGACTTCATGAGCATTTGAATGAATTTGTCGACCTGTACCTTGAACACAGTGCAGCATACGTGACGCCTGCGGAACTCCCGGGCCTCGGTGGGACACAAACTCGGTTCAGACACCTTGTCCACATGGCGAGGCATGCGTTCCCCGAAGATTCGATTCTTCGCATGCAATGGGTGTGGAACGTGGCCATTGCGGCTGCCGGTTCAATCAAGTCAGACGGAACTAAAACGAGTTATTTCCAAAACGCATCCTTGCCTGCTGCCCGTCAGAGTGGATGGCATCCTGGAATTGTCACTAAATCCAAAGCCAATCTGCCAAAACCCGAGAAAGAGGCCATCAAGGCGGCCGCAGATCTCATCTGCACCGAAATGTCAGACATGCTCAACTCACAAACGGGCCGCTTGATCTGTTTCATGGGAAGAAGCGCCACGCTTTTGGCACCGCGAATCGAATCGCCTTACTTGCCAGAAACCAGCATCCATAGCATGACCGAAATGGACATCGATTTCTATGATACAACCGAACTTGGCGGACCGATGCGAATTGGCTCCTCGTTGCAATCAAGAATTCTGATGGATCTTTTACGTGTGCATAGGGCTTGCAAGGACATTTTGGCCCAACTTAAAGCTCAAGAAGGGGTTCATGATTTCGACGACATACAGAACATGGCTGCCGACCTTTTGCTTGCCCGATGTCCTGACATGGTACGGTTTGAATACCCTCCAGAAGTGGTTGATGCACTCGATTCACTCGGTGACGAACCATGGACCGACCATCATATTTCACGAGCCCTCGTACTGGCTAATGACGATGAAAAATGTGCCGCAGATTTGCAACGCCGGTTCCACATTCTTCAGACCCTACGTCGCCAATACCGGGCTTTCATCATCGATGAATATCAAGATACGAACCCGGCTCATTTCCGCTTGTTGGCTCGGCTATGGGGCCATCGTATCTTGCACAGCGGGGAACCTGACCGGCCCCTCGGTCCGTGGGATCCAACAATCTGCATTGTCGGTGATATGAAGCAAAGCATCTACCGGTTCCGACAGGCAGAAGTTTCTGTTATGCTCCGTGCTGTCGCAGCCATCAGAGAAGCGAATCTTATCGAAGTGGTCGAAAATCGCTGGGCTTCTGGTGTGCGTCGCGAAGGGTTTGGTCGAGACCCTCG
>CM001443.1:325277-385302 GCA_000246735.1 uncultured Candidatus Poseidoniales archaeon
CTTTCAGCCCCCTACACCCACCTCTCCCTCGGCGAAGACCTCGATGGTTTTGCGCCAGAATTTTCAGGAACTGACCGGCAGCAAGCCCGAGCGGAAGGCCTCATTGATCTAACGAGCAATTACCGAACAAAACCAAGCCTCGTGCATACGATGAACGGAATGTTCCGTGATGTGTTTTCTCAAAGGCACCACCTCTTGCCAGGGGACTGGCACGCCTCTTCTCAGGATTTGGTAGCGGGCCGTGATGAAGGCGACACGCCAGGTGTGCTCGAATGGTTGATGCCCTTATCGACCGAGGAGGGGGAGCAGTCCTCGGACCTCTTGGTTCCAATGGATGTGTTTTCAAATTCGAAATCGAAGGATGTTCACCTTGAGCATGAATTGATTGCCGGCCGAATCGCAGCCCTGCTGGCAGGTAATCCGACAAGAGTTTGGAGTGCAACCACTCAAGCGTATGAGCAAGTGGAAGAAACAGATGAGTCTGTTGCGGCTTCAGAAATTATGATTCTTGTTCACTCAAGGACCCATGTGCCTGACCTCATTCAGCGATTGCAAAATCGAGGTATTCCTGTTGCAGCTGACCGGCAAGGCAGCCTTCTGGACCGTCCAATCGTGCAACCCCTCATGGCAACACTCAACTTGATTGCGAACCCCCAATCCCGCTCTGCTGTGCTTGGTCTCGCTCGCTCACCTGTGCTGGGCTTCACAGACGGCCAAATCGAGGCAATGATGGCGGCGACCCCCGAACAGAATTGGTGGGTGCACATGGCTGAACATGCACCAAACCAACAGGTTGGCGCTCTTGTCAGTCACATCGGTGAGATGGTGACAAAAGGCGCTTTGTACGAGGCAATCGATGCCATTCTCGACCATTCGGACCTTCTTGTCGCTTACCCCGAAGATGCAGATCGACAAAACGCTGAGGCGTGGTATATGTTGGTCGCCTCAATTGGAAATGAACTTGGTCATGAAGCTGCAGCGATTTATTCTCGCTTGTGCGAACTGCATCGGCTTGGTCAACGAGGGCCACCTGCGACCACCGTTCCTGCCGGTGGGGCGGTGAGAATCATGACCGTGCACAACGCGAAAGGTTTGGAAGCCAGCGTTGTGTTTGTCGCTGGATTGTTCAAAGCAGGGGCATCTGATTCTCAACTGAACAGTCGAGAAAACATCCTCGTAACGCCTCAAGTGATCGCTGGGCGCATCAACCCATGGCGTTCTCAGGACCGCCCGAATGATGGTCTATGGGAATTCACCCAGCGGCTGGATCAAGCACAAACTCAAGCGGAGCGCCGTCGCTCCTTCTACGTCGCATTAACCCGTGCTCGGGACCGTCTCGTTCTCGTTGGTTCGTACGCCAATGAGGCATCTATTAACGACGATTCTGGCCATCTGGAAGTGAAGGTGAAGGC
Organism: uncultured Candidatus Poseidoniales archaeon; assembly: GCA_000246735.1. Lineage (GTDB taxonomy): Archaea > Thermoplasmatota > Poseidoniia > Poseidoniales > Poseidoniaceae > MGIIa-L1. The sequence goes on from CM001443.1 coordinate 326,690, forward strand.
TTCACGAAGCACCATGGGTGGCATGCTGTTGGAAAGCCTTCGAAGCCTAGCCTATGAGGCACAGGACGAACATGCGCCTTGGCTCTTGGAAGGTGATTTAGGTGTCGTCGAGTTGCCGTTCTATGACAAGCGAACGCTTTCTCTTGACCCGTACGGCCTTCTCCACAACCCACATCTTGGTTCCTCTGCAATCCAGTCAATGCGGCTTTACCACCATCCAGATTGTTTTGAAACCACACAAGTGACAACGCCACTTCAAGACTGGACAACCCTCGAACAACGAATCGAAGCCATTGATTCTGAACCACTTGAGGCAGCACAACCGCTTGCAGTTCGACAATCTGTGCGGATGACTGCTCATGGCTTGGACACCAGCAGCGCTTGCCCACGGCGGCACTGGTTGACGGAGGTCAAAGGATGGATTCCAGAACAACTCAAGATGTTCGGGGCCCACCACACAGGCACTTCTTCAAGCAACTTCCCTCCAGCAACCTCTTTTGGAACAATGATGCATCGCCTTGTAGAACTTGGTTTAGCCAATCCATCAAAGGGTGCGTCGCCACATTCTGCACCACTACCTGAGGCTTGGATGTTTGATGGTGACGATGGGCTTGACGATTCCAAAATCATCGCTAATGTTCTCGGAGAGGAAGGGTATTCTGTATCAGAAGATTCGATGGAACAAGCAATGGCAATCCGCACGCATGAGCGCATGGGCGTTCTCGGCAGGCTCGTTCGCGAGGGTCTTCTTGGTCGGTTGGCGGCTGGTGAAACTCACAACGGCCTTACAGTGGAAGGCCTACGAACAGAACTTCCATTCTATCATCATCATGCCGTTGATGTCGATGGAATCGAACGGTCCACATTCAGCATTCAAGGGGCAATTCCTCATGCGATGCTCAGCCAGCTGGACCTCATCTTTGACGGCCGCGCAGACCTCGTACTTGCACTTCGCAACGAACATGCTGAAGGCTTCTTACAAGTGGTCGATCTCAAAACAAAAGATTGCCGCGATGGCTTCAATCCTACAGATCCAAGCAAAGGTACAGCGTTGCAGCAGTATGCCGGTGACCGCCTCGATCCGTACCCTTCGACATCGTCCGAGCGTTCAATATTGGATGAACATCGCCTCCAACTGACGTTGTATTCAATGGCGTTGCAGGCGGCTGAAGCAACCAAACCCTCTGAGGAACAAAGGCGTATCCTGCCACCAGCTCTCCTTGTGGGTGCTTCCGGTCGGATGCTGCAATTGACTGTGGAGGAATTCGAGGGAGCCCAACAAGACCTCAATGAACATCTTCAGTGGATCGGCCATCTTGCCGCAGCCCCACAGTCGCTCGAGGAGCCGGATCGTCTCAGCCCCGAAGCAGCAGAGCCATGCAAGACATGTCCGTTTTACCGTGGTGATGTTCGATTGTGCGCGCCCGCAGGAGAGGCACTTGGTATCCCGCTTCCGAATGAAGAGGATTAATTCGAAGCCTTGGTACCAATCATCACGAGGGTGCCTACAAAACCGTCCTTTGCCGCAACTCGGTGCATTTCGACATCGGTGAACCCTGCGGCGACCATGGCATCTTGCCACTGGGTTTCACTCAGCATTGTCATGTGCACACGTGAGTGCTTCAGGCCATCCATGACTGTCTTCATTTTCGAGGTAGTGATCGACACCTGCTACCATCACGCCTGCTTCATTCAACCACTCATCGTGAAGGATTTTCAACATGGCCGCAGGGTCATGGAGGTAGTAGAGAAATTCCATGCTGTGAAGGAAATCAAAAGGCGTGGTTGGTTTCCAATCAGGTAAAAGAGCGAGGTGGAACTCACCATCTCCGAGGGTTTTCGCTTTCTCAATCATCGCTTTGGATCCATCAACGCCAACGGCTCGTAGGCACGCGTCACCCGATTCCAAAGCCCGACAGACCCATCCATTCCCGCATCCAACATCCACGGCCGAATATGGCGTGCTGACCCTTGGCAAGGCCAAATCCAGCATTGCCTTGACCGAAGCAGCATGGCCCCGTTCCATTCCCTCATCTTTGTTCTTTGTCGCCCATTCTGAAAACAACTCGGTGGCAGGTCTTGTGCTCATGGCTTGCCGTTTGATGGGCATTTCTTGAACATGTCCCCAAACGAAAGGAACATGGCTGGCCGTTCTTTGGACAATCCATGCTCGACACGACGACGACAATTGAAGAGGTGCTGTATTCGCCGATTGAACCCTATGATTCCGGGATGTTGCAAGTCACAGACCTCCATACGATTGCGTGGGAGAAATCTGGAAACAGCGAGGGTGTCCCAGTTGTTGTGATCCATGGTGGCCCAGGCGGTGGAGGCCAACCTGCTTACCGACAATACTTCGACCCAGCAAAATTCAACATCATACAATTCGACCAACGTGGGTGTGGCCAATCAACGCCTCACGCAGAGTTAAGAGACAACACGACCCAAGCCATGGTGGCCGACATTGAAGCACTCAGGGTCTCGTTTGGCATCGAAGAATGGCACGTCTTTGGCGGTTCTTGGGGATCGACGCTTTCGCTCATTTACGCCCAAACATATCCTGATCGTGTCACAAGTTTGGTCCTCCGTGGCATTTTCATGTGCAGGAAAAGTGAACTGCAATGGTTCTACCAAGACGGTGCAAGCCACATCTTCCCTGATGCCTTTGAACCATATCGTGAACACATTCCCAAAGCCGAGCAATCGAACCTCATCGAAGCCTACTATGCTCGCCTCACGAGCGAAGATGGGGATGTGCGCAGAGCAGCAGCAAAACAGTGGACTCGTTGGGAGATGGCGACAAGCCGCTTGTTCCCCGACCCATCGTACCTCGAAAAAGCAGAAGATTTGGATTTCGCCGTTGCCTTCGCACGCATCGAATGTCATTACTTCATTAACGCCATTTTTGTTGAAGAAGCTCACATTTTGAATCATGCATCAGTCATCGAACACATTCCAACTGTGATCGTTCAAGGGCGGTATGACGTTGTTTGCCCGACGCGAAGCGCATGGGAACTGCACAAGGTTCTTCCAAACAGCAACCTGATTATCGTCCCCGATGCGGGCCACTCAATGGGTGAAGTGAGCATTGCGCGAGAATTAGTCGCCGCAACCGATGCCATCTCCTCATGATTCAAACCAAGATTTCAAGCCATTTCGCAGGGTCGTTGAGGCGTCGGCTTGATAGGGTGGAGTTAAGTGGACTTACATGGAGGCTTACCTCCCGGTGATACCATGACAGAAGAAGGGACCGTCACGCCAGAGATTCGAATTCAACAACTTGAGGAACAACTCGCAACTGAGACAGACCGTCTGCAAAAGTTGTTCGCAGCCTACGAGGCTGTGGAAAAGGAACTCTTCGATGCTCGAACTGAAAATGAAGTCCTCGAGAAGGAAATCATCGAACGGGAAATCGAAAAGGAAACCCAAGAAGCCCTGCTTAACGAGCGGGAAATCAGGGTCCGTGAACTCGAACTCCGCGCAGTTAAGGCAGGCAAGCAGGTCGAACACCTCAAGCCAGAACTCGAAAAGATGGAAGAGAAATACTCCCGTGAAAAGGATCGACTCGGCAAGGTTTTCGGTATTGCAGAAGAGTTGGACAATGACCTGCGTCTTGCCGTTTCAGAGATGAAGGCACGTGATGATTGGTACGTCGACCACATGCAAATTTTCGAAGACCTCAACAAGGCCATCAAGCAACGCTACGACATGATTGAGCGAGCGGTCGAAGCCGAGCGCAAGTCGCAACATATGTCCCGTGCGTTCACAGAGCGGATGGACGACATGGTCGAAGCCCGTGCTGCTGACATGACCATCGAAGAGGCTGAACAAATCACCGTCGAAACTGAATCCGCATCCGTGGAAATTGTTGGCGAAAACGCCGTTGAAGATCTCCTTGATGATGGAAAACTCAACAACAGCAACACGGCTCCAGCCGAAAAAGAACCTGCTGTTGAAACTCCAGCAGAAGAACAAGCAGAAGAACCAGCCGAAGAAGCACCTTCCGACTGGTCCAATGGCGAAGACCCTTGGGCAGAGTGAGGCGTTCGAATGGCTGGCTTGGCCCATGGGGGCCACGCACCTGTCCTGATTACGTTCATGATGGGCGTCAGCTCAATCATAGTTGGAACGCTCATCGATCCTCTAAGCGGCCTCATTCCATTGTTCGGTATTCTTTGTATCATGGCTTCTGCCTTTCTCGTCAACTTTTGGCGGGACCCAGACCGTCCGATTCCCAAGCAACCAGGTGTGCTCGTCTCCCCTGCTGATGGCCATGTGATGTTCATCCGTCGTGAACGAGCAACAGGTCGCAGACCCTCAAAGGAAGCCTATGCCTCAGGCGCAATCGAACATGATGCACTTACGGGTGACTGGGTGGCCGAACCATGCGATCATCCTCTCGAGTTCACGACAGAACAGCGATTTGAAGCAGTGGAAAAAGGCGAAGAATCCGATGATGATGTGATTCGGGTGGCCATTTTCATGTCACCACTCGATGTCCATGTGAACCGTTCACCAATGGCTGCAACGATTGAACGGATGGAGCACCGAACTGGGAAAGGCATGAAGCGAGGCCCATTCAAAGCCGCCTACAAAAAAGAAAGTGAATTCAATGAACGCGTCCGAACTGTGTTCCTTGATGATGAGGGCCGCCGCATCGAAGTCACTCAAATTTCAGGCGCACTGGCTCGCACTATTGTGCCGTGGCAAGGCATTGGCGATCAACTGCGCCGTGGGCAACGGTTCGGTATGATTCGTCTCGGATCACGGGTAGATTTGCGCGTCCCAGCCGCTGGTTTCACGCCCGCAGTGGTCTCTGCAGAGGTGAAGGATGAAGCCCATCCGAAAGGCCAATTTGTGCAAGCTGGAACAACTGTTTTGTTCACCCCGAAGGCATGAGTCGCGTCGGTGGATTGAAACATATTCGGCCAGCCACAGAACCAAAGGGGGCCTCTGATGACGAACAAAAAATCACTCACACTTGTCGGCGATGGCAGCAAAGGTGCCCGTATCCATGACATCGTGAAGGCCCCTGCAAACACACCATGGGCGAAAGCAAGGCAACAGTCTTGGGACGCAAGTGAACCAGCAACGGTGTACTACACTCCTGAAACCATGGCGGATGGAACGCCGTGCAGCGCAGTCACGGTCATTTTGCGAACCAAAGGATGCCATTGGTGGTGGTCCAGTGGTTGCACATTCTGCGGATATTTTAACGACACAAGAGACGACGTGACCAACGAAGATTTGCACGCTCAATGGGCTTATGCGAAAACCAAATTCGATGATTTCAAAGGTCATGCAATGGTCAAGGTGTACACCAGTGGTTCGTTGCTCGAGGATCGGGAAATTCCCGTGGCTTTCCAAGAAACGGTCCTTCGTGACTGCCAAACACTCGGCAAGGAACTGATTGTTGAGTCACGTTGCGAACAGTTGACTGAAGAGAAGTTGGCATGGGCCACATCAATCAACACAAGTTTCGCAGTCGCCATTGGCCTTGAAGCGTATGATGATGAAGTCTTGAGGTTCCACGTCAACAAAGGATTCACGATAAAATCGTGGGACAGAGCGGTTGCTAACCTCAAGAAATTCGACATTCGAGTGAAGACCTATTTGATGTTCAAACCACCGTTCATGAACGAAGCAGACGCACTTCTTCATGGCGTGAAGTGGATCGAAGATGTCGCCGAACGAAGCGACGAAATATCGGTCAATCCCATGAACATCCAGCGTGGTACCATCATCGATCGTTTGCACAGGCACAATGAATACCGCCCGCCTTGGCTATGGTCTCTTGTTGAGATGATTCGGCGAGCCCACCCTACGATTCATCCACAAAACACTGGGAATGGCGGTGAAGGCCAGGTAAGTCGTTTAATCGTACACCCGACTGCGGGTGGACGCGTTCGTGGAGCACACAACTGCGGCGCATGTGACTCGCATGTTGTTGCTGCGATCGAACGCTATGCCGTTTCAGGTGAGTTACAAGAATTCGAAGGCCTTGCTTGTGAATGTGAGAAGGCATGGGCAGAAGAGGTCGCATTAGAGCACGCCCTCCCCACGCCACTCGGAATTTCGAAGCCTCGTCGTGGCAATGTTTTGGATGCCCTCCGGGCTCCTTGATTGGCTTCCAGCAATCCGTCCGATTGCTGTTGTGAGGGTGTGAATCTTTATGACCGCTGTACTGGTGGGAGGATTGACCCCTATGGGGTCATGTTCGGGTGAACCTCATGACAAACACAACCAGTCTTCCTGATGTAACCGTTGGAACCGGTGAACCGGCCTCCAGCCGAATTCTACTGACCCTCTTTGCAGTCGGCGTTATTGGCATGCTCGCGTTGTTCTCAAACGTCTTCGGCTGGGACAACATCCCATTGCTCGGTGAACTCGTTCCGCTCATCGGTAACCTCGGTGGAAGCGGCATCTGGTACTACCTCATTGGCCTCTTGGTTGGTTTGGGCGCCATCGTTGCCTCACTCTTGGCAGAGGTTATCGTCGATTAGGAGGTGTGATGTATGGAAACTGTACTCATTATGTCCGGCCTTATGGTCGCCACCCTCCTCATCACTGCAAACTACCTTGTGAAAGGCATTGGGGGCATGAGCGCCCCTCTGCAACAGATTGGTCTTTTCCTTCTCAACAAAGCTCCGGCAGGCATCATCGATCTGTTCAGCGATGAAGCAGGAAGCGGCAGCAAAACATGGATTCGCTTCGGTATGGTTTGGTTCCTCCTTGCATCAATCGGAGCCTTCCTCGGTCTTTGGCACAGTTACGATGGCGCTGCTTTGGATTCCCTCGCAAGCATTGGCTGGTCCTACGACGACGGTTCCATGCTCACGGATTACACCAATGTGTTTTTCCACACTGCCTTGAATTACATGCTTGTTGGTGGTGCTCTTGTAGCAGTCGCACGAACAGCAAAGGGGCGTCTTGCAAGTGAAAAGAGTGCATCCATGGTAGCACTCCTCCTCACTGCTTCAACCGCAGCCTACCTCGCTCTTCCGGCGCTTCTTTCCTTTGTCTCGCTTGACAATGAAGCTGGCATCATCGAAGGCGTCACCAACGTGTCCTCCCTTGTCGTAGGGTCCTTGCTTCATGTGGCGATTCTGATCAACGTTTTGATCACCGTGGCAAACCGTGAATCCGACGACCTTTCACCAACGACCTGGTTCCTCGTGCTTGCATTGGTAGCCAAAATTTCCGCAGGACTGATTGCCTTCTTCGGCGAACTGGCAGGCTCCACTCAAACGGTCTGGATGGCTGAGCATGTCCTCACTGGCTGGGTTCCTTTGGCCCTCATCTTCGGACTGGCTTACCACATCATCCCATACACCACCGGATCACCGATTTGGTCTGAAAGCATGCTGAAGGTCAACATGGCTCTCCTGTTTGTGACGGTTCCACCGTTCTTTATGACCGCAGCTACGAGCGCTGAGTTGTTGCAAAACCTTGGTGCTATTCTCCTGACACTTGGTATGCTTCCACTCTTTGCAGGTTCAGTCAACCTGCTCGTGACCGCAAAGTCGAACGCTGCTGCAGTGGTCAAGAGTCCTGGCGCATTCGCTGCAACCGGCGCTATGCTTCTCATCCCAATCTACACCATTGGCGGTTACTTCACAAGCATGGATGTCTTTGTCGGCCTCGGCAATCTTGGCACCATGGCTACAACCGTTGATCAAGGCTTCATGTACACCGTTGGAGGATTGATGATGCTCGCAAGCGTCTTCACGGCCTACCCATTGGCAAGCGGAAAGCAACTTGCGAATGCCTCAAATGCCCAACTCGCCGTTTGGCTCACTATGATTGGGGGACTCACCTCAACCATTGTTCGCCTCATGGGCAATTTCACCTCACAAGCAGTGAGTAACTCAGGTGTCGAAGACGCAGTGGCCTCTACAGGCGGCTTCCTCCTTGTGTCCTCTGCTTTGTACTACCTGTGTGCGATCGCAGCCATCATGGCAGCGCTCGTGATGATTCGTACCGGCACCCGTGGCAATGCAGACGCAGCTACCACAACCGCAACCAGCGACATCAATGCCTACTCTTTGGTCGAAGGGACCACTACCATTCGTACCCTTCTCAGTCTAGGTGTCGGCATCGACACCGAACTCAACGTTGGTCACACCGAGGATGATTCTGGTGCTACCATCATTGCAGTGGGTGCACATCTTCACAACGATGAGGTCACAGAGTTCCCAGCTGAGGCAAAGGAAACGCCTGAAGAACTGGTCATGCTCGCAGATTACCTTTCCCAATCAGACCAGTCGATCTTCCAGTTCTTCCAGTCCATTGACTTGGACAACTCTGGCACAGTTGATGGATTTGAATTCCAGAGAGCCCTCAAGAACGCAGACATTGCGAACCTCCCTCCATGGGAAATGGGAGCCTTGCTCGAAGCAGTCGATCTTGACGGTGATGGAAAAATCAACTTGCCTGAACTTGACATCGCTTTGACCATGATCCGAAGCAAGCAATCCTCCAACGAGGAAGAGTGAAGCCACTGAGGGCGTGAACAAGGTGCGTATCGGCCTTGTCGGCAAACCAAACGTAGGGAAGTCGACCTTCTTTAGCGCTGCAACATTAGCGAAGGTTGACATTGCCAACTATCCTTTTTGTACGATTGAACCAAACGTCGGGGTGGCTTTTGTTGCTGCCCGCTTGCCCTGTCCTTGCAAGGACATACGAGAAAAGCTCGAACAAGAAGGGCGCCTCGAGCCAGCATCCCAAGATGACCCTCGTCGAGGGAGTTTGTGCGAGCCGAGAACTGGTTCGTGCATCGGCCACATGCGCCTCGTTCCTTGCTTCTTGGTGGACATCGCTGGCCTCGTTCCAGGGGCAAGTGAAGGACGAGGTAGAGGAAATGCATTCCTTGCTGACCTCGCCAACTGCAACGCATTGATTCAAGTTGTTGATGCAGCAGGGAGCACCGATTTAGAAGGCAATCCACAGGGGCACAACCAAACAACAGAGGTGGCCCGTGCTCGCGTCATTGAAGAGATTGAATTTCTTGGTTTGGAACTCGATGCTTGGATTGCTGGCTTGTTGATGGATGGATGGGTGCGAGGCGTTCGACGCGTCCAAGCGGAAGGCGACAAGGGCCTTGTTTCTTTTATTCACGAACGCCTTACGGGGCTTGGGGCAACCTTGCAATCCGTTGGATTGGCCCATGAAGCGTTCCGCTCGCAACACACAACGCTTGGCTCACCTTGGGATTGGGATCTCTCAATCATTGCCTCGCTTGCTGTGCACTTGCGAAAGGCGTTGTTCCCAATTCATATCGCAGCCAACAAATTTGATGTTGCGCCAGCACAAGTCTTGGATGGCGTGGTTGCAAATGGATGTATTATCCCATGTATGGCTGATGTTGAACTTGGCCTGCGTCGTGCAGCTGGAGCCGATCTCATTGAGTACACTCCCGGCTCAACCACCTTCTCATTCAGCGATTCCACTGCGCTCAACGAAGCCCAATTGAAGGCGCTTGATCACATGAAAGAGCGGCTTGAAACGAACGCTGGCACTGGCGTGGCGACCATGCTTGACACAGTTCTGTTTGACGAGTTAGAACACATTGTGGTGTATCCAGTTCAAGACGAGAATCGGTGGACAGATGGCGATGGAAAGCTCCTGCCCGACGCGTTCGTTGTACCTGCAGCCATACAAGCCAAAGCTCTGGCATACAAAGTTCACAGCGACCTCGGTGACGGATTCATCCGTGGCGTTGATGGCCGAAGTCGGAGGGTTGTCGGTGCAGAACACGAACTCCAAGATGGAGACGTGTTGAAGATCCACGCCAAATCGTGATCAGTGGCCTTTTGGTCGGTCGTATGCTGGTGTTAAACGGGCCATGTCTCCAGAGTATTGGCCACCTCGGTAGATGAACCAGACCGGGGTTGCCAACGTGATTGCCAAGAGAAGGAGAAGGAAGTAGACGCCCCACGGTTGAATGTCCTTGAGCACCATGATCCACAGCGTCCACAGCAACGGAATGTAGAGGAAAATACTGTAGCGTCGGGCCATGATTTGAAGGCGAGCGCTGCCCAATCCACCATCATACATGTTCGCAGCCTCGTCTTTTGAGATGAGGCCTTTTTCGACACCACATCGGACACAAACTTGTGTGTTTGGCCCATTTCCATGGATGAATTGTTCACGTGGGTACGTGCTTGAACAATGACGGCAGGTTGGCATGGTCTTCCCTCAATCCGTTCCACTCGCTCACGATTCTTCAAGCATCCGCTCTCATCCCGAGGAAATTGCTCAGCACATTGATTCCATTTTCCGAGCCAACGGATTCTGGATGAAACTGAACACCAAAGATTTGCTTTTCTGGATGTTGGACGCCCATGATGTCCCCCGTCGTTTCATTCCATGCCACTTGATTGAGCGAGGAAGCGCCTTCATTGGTCAATACGAGCGAATTGTAGAGTGTGAATGAATGAGGCGAGGTGAACCCCTCGAACAAACGCCCATCGCTATGTCGGATGCTTCTTGGCGAGCCATGCACAGGCCCTGTTGGCACTTTGATAAGTTCCATTCCGGCAGCCAGCCCAAGTGCTTGGTGCCCCAAGCAAATTCCAAGAACAGGTTGTTCGATGTGCCCCTCGATTGCAGACGTGGCGATTTGCATTGTGATAGGCGAGTCTTTTGGCTGACCCGGCCCAGGTCCAAGCACAATGTGGCTTGGATTGATTCTCGAAAGAATGGATTGTGCCTCATGCGCTTGCAGTGAGGCGGTGGAAGATCTCGACTGGTGAACGATGACATCGTGGCCCAATCCTGCAATGGCGTGTGCGATGTTGTGTGTGAACGAATCGAGGTTGTCGACTAAGAGCACGGCCCCTTCGGTTTCCATCGAACCGTCATCGATTCGGATTGAACCTTGCTCCGTTGCAACAGGTGCCGGCTCCACTTCGAGGGAATGAATTTCTAATTCACCTGTTGGGAGGCTTTCTCGTTGTTCAACATGCCAACCACACGCCTTGCGAAGTGCAGCAGCCTTCCATTTCGCTTCCTCTACTTCGCTTTCAGGTAATGATCCAATCGTGATTCCTCCACCGGCAGCAATCGCTCCAAACCAGCGTGCTCTGTCTTTTGTTGCGACCAACGTCCGAATGAGGATGTTCCAAGCGCAGGCGCCTGAATGAAGGTCAATCCAACCAATGGAACCAGTCCAGAACGAACGAGGTCGTTGTTCCAATTCGTCGATTGTAGCACACACGACGGTTCGTGGGCACCCTGTGATGCTTCCACCAGGGAACACCGCTTGGAGTGCATCGAGCGAAGTTTGTCCCTCGGATAGCGTTCCAACCACTTGTGAGACAAGGTGCTGAACATTGGCGTATGCTTCGACATCGAACCGTTCGATTCGAACGCCTCCAACATCACTGACGGCTCCCAGATCATTGCGCATGAGGTCGACAAGCATTCTGTGCTCTGCTCGTTCCTTCTCATCGTTGAGCATTTCATTTCTGAGCAGCACTTCTGCCTCTTTGGTGGACCCACGTGGTCGAGTCCCCTTGATTGGTGCCGTTCGTACGATGTTGCCATTCGATTGGAGCAGCGATTCTGGCGATGAACTGACAAGCGCCAGTTCGAGGTCTTCGGCACAAAGGTATGCGGAAAATGGTGCAGGATTTGTCGTGCATAATTCCTCAAAGATTGTTCTCGGGTGTCGACTCAGTTGCCCTTCCCACCAACGCCCAAGATTGACTTGGTAGAACTCACCCGCCGCAATCCCTTCTCTGATTGCTTCAATGCCTTGCTGATGCTCTTGATCTGTTAAGTTGGAAGTCTCTTGATGGGGGTTTTCATGCGAGTTGACACCTTTGTACGGCATGGTTTGGACGCTGTTTGCAAGTGCTGCCCAGTCATCACCATCGCATGCGAACGCTGTGATGTCCCCATCGCTCTTTCGTTCCGCAGCGAAGCGTTCAATCAACCAGAGAACCGCCAGGATTTCTCCTTCTTCGGGCGGGTGCTGCAAGGCGAGTGGCTGGGTCCATTGCACGAGGTCATAGGCGAGGGTGCCCGACCAGAATGGACGGGTTGGTAAGCCATTGGTTGGTGTTGGAAGGAACGGTTCAGGGTCTGACAATTCCTGCAATTTTCCTAGCAAGTCTGCCATCGTTTCTCCAAAAATCGATGTGGCATGATACCAGCAGCCATGTTTCCACTCCTCAACATGGCCGACCAGTGGTTGGGTTTGCTTTGCGAGGTGAATTTCGCCTTTGCTCGGTTTGTGAGGGGAAGCCGGTGGAATGTTCGGTTGACGAACGATGAACCTTCGTTTCGATGGGCCACACAGGATCGAGTGCTGGGAGAGATGAGATGCAGGACCGCCAGAAACCATGACCATTTGATCAGGGCCACCGTATCGAATTGCTTTGTCACCGAGTAAACCAACCTCTTCGAGTTGCCTCATGAAGGGGAGAATCAGTTCTTCGATGCTTAGGCCCCCACATCACTCCATGCGTTCTTGTTTTCATAGTGTTGGGTTAGCAAACTTTGACATTTTATTGCAAAGCCGTGGTTTGTGCTGATTTGTTCACCATCTATGGACTCGATTTGTGCTACTCCAAGGCCACTCCCTACAGCAATAACTTCAATCGCTCGTGCAACCAATCGCTCATTCAACCGGCCCCGTTGTACTGGAATGCCATGTGCTTCCAAAAGAGGTGCGAGAATTTCTGCTGTAATGCCGGTGACGCCTCCATCCGCAGCGTCAGACAACCACGCCGTGCTGTCCTCATCAAACACGATGGGGGTGGCTCGATCGCCGTCGACAATGGCGTATTCATGGACAAGCAGGGCCAGGTCTGTTCCAGCATGATCTGCCTTCTGCCTCGCATCTCTGTATGGCTGCCAATCCCCGTGCTTCGTCCCATTCACCTTTGGCGACCAGCGCGGCGCTTCAACCGTGATTGCTTCAACGCTTTCGTTACGTATTGAGAAGGAGCGTGGTTGTACGTTGATTGTTCCATCACGCGCTAATTCCAATCGAAGGAGCCCCATCGGTTGGCATGTGGGATGTTGATCCTCGAATTCGAGCGTTGCAAGTGCTTCTGCTATTGATCGCTTCATGTCCGCAGGCCACTCAATTCGTAACCGTTTGGCGTGATGTTGCATCCGCTCAAGGTGTGCATCGAGGTCGGCTATACACCGTGCTTGGTCCCAAACCATCGTGGTGAAGACCAAATCACGAGGACTTGCGCCGACTCCTTCAGACATTGTCAACCCTCAAAGCAAGTCATCGAGGAACGAGGTGTCGATGCCTTTGGTTTGCTGCGGTGGAGCGGTTCCGACACCTAATTCGTTGAGTAATTCGTTGTTTTGAACCGGTTGCATAACCGGTTGTGCAGGCTGGTAGGCTGGACGGCCATAGATGTCCTGTTGTGTGGCAGGTTGAGCATACATGTTCGGTGCTGGCGGTGTTGGTGCAGCAGCAGTCGGTGGAGGTGAAGATGGTGGAGCTGCAGCAGGTGCATCGTTCCAGCTTTGGTCATCTTGCAATCCCCATGTGGCTTCTTGGAGTTCCCACGACTTTGCCTTTCGTTGTTGGCTGCCTCGTGTTCGCACAACGGCGATGAAGAGGAAGATGGCCATGATGAACAGACCTGCGGCCAAGAGATTCGGGGTTGTCAAGAGCGATGAGAAATCGGTTCCATCGTTTGCATTATCGTCACCCAGTGATGTGCCATCATTGGCTTGGAAAGCACCCAATTGAATTGGATTGACCGCTTCCTTGGTGACGAGTTCGTCAAACGGTGTGACTGCGATGTACCACGAGGTAGCGTTGGTCAACGCTGCGAATTGATCCACCGTGATGATGAATGAGTTCGAAGTGATTGCATCGCCCACCATCGTTGCGCTTGAGACTCCATCGAAGCTCTCCTCAGCGATGTACACTTGGTACCCTCGAATCCTTTGGTCGGTGGAGAGGGACCATTCGACCAGAATCTTGCTCTCGTCGACCCATGCAGCACTGACGCCAGTCACTTCAGGCAGGTACGAGCCAGAAGCATCGTAGCCATCATCGATTGATTGCGAAGATACGGCGATTAAATCGGTTGTGAATGCGTTACCAGAGGTGTCTCGAACCACCACAACGACCCAGATTTCTTGACCTGGAATCACTGGAGTATCGCCTGCCACTATGTCGATTGTAAGTGGGAGTTCAGGCGCTCGTTCGAGGGTTGCAATCGGTGTGCTTGGGCCAAGTGTTCCCTGTCCTACGCTTGTGAATGACCAGGTTGCGGCATAGACTTCGTATGAACCAACGTCACTTGCGGCGCTTAATTCAAAGTCCAGTAAGAGCGCACTTCCGTCATCGAGTGCTCGGTCGGTGAGGCTCAAGGCTTCAAGACGGTCGGGGGCAGTGATGTCGAGTGCGTTATCGATCGGTGTCACAGTGGCCTGTGTAAGGTCGGTAAGGAACACGTTTCCTGCCAAGTCATGAACGGTGACGACAACGTACAGTTCAACATCGGGTTGAATTGGCTGGGGTGTGGTTTGTGTGATGTCCATGAGTCCACCAGAACCACTGTACAGGGCTGTTGTCAATGTGACTTCAAGCGGACTGAATGATTCGTCAACCCATTGCTTGTTGACTTTCAGGCAACCACATCGGGTTGGGTCGTCGCCAAACAAAGCCCATGCCACTGAGAGGTCGGTCAATGGTTGGTCGGCTGCCCAAATTGTGTAGTGGGAGAAATCATCAGCATCAGAAACAGACCACAAGACATCAATGGAGGTTCCATCATCGCTTGGATGATCAAAGGCTTGGATAAATTCGGTTCGGTCAGGAGGTGTTGGTTGGCCGTTTTGATTCCGGAGGGGGGTCACTTGAATGAGGTCCACATCATCCAGATTCGCGTTCAACCAATCATCGTATGCAACCACGCCAACGAGGTACATTTGCCCGTCTTGGAGTCCTTCACCGTCGATGCTCGTGACCAAGGTTGAGTTTTCATCGCAATCGTTGATGATCTTCGCTTGTGTGAAGCCCATTTCCGAATCGACGGATGAAGATGTTCCGTCAAAGTCCGTTGGGATAATTTCCCCGTCTTCCACGGCCCTCATGAAGATGGCATAGAATGTGCAGTCTTCTGCAGGGTTGATGTCCCATGAAACGGTGATGCGTCCACCATCATCTTCCGGTGTGTCGATGGCGTTGACATTTTCCATCTTTGGAGGGGCGGTGTTGTCATTCAGGCCACCTGTTGGAACAAAGGGTCCGACGATGAGGGCGTTCATGATGTCTTCTTGGCCGGCTTCATCAACACAGGTGAGTCCAAGCCAATACGGCTGACCAGGTGAAAGCGAAAGAACGGTTGAGTTTCCTTCCATCTTCATAACTTCGCCCTCGGGCGTGAGGCCGAGAACATCGGTCATTGGTTGTGTCGAAGCATAGATGTTGGTTTGCAGAAGGTCAAGGCTTGTGCAGCGAGCCCATTCTACGTCCAAGTCGCCATCTTCGCCCCCTTCGTGAGGTCCGGCGTCAGCCCAGATCGGCGGCAACGGCACTTCGTCAGACGGGGTTGCAGGTCCAAGAACAGGCGATGGGGTGCCGAGGCGTCCATCATCGTATTCAACGACCACAACAGCGTAGTAATCGTTTCCATCGACGAGCGGTTGACCATTGGAGGTGGTGACTTCGCTTGAGAGTCGACTGTGAAGGGAAATGGCTTTGTCGATGGTTCGAGTTTGTAGGAAGGTGGTGCTGATTCCCCCGTCGAGTGACCAGACAGGTCCATCGTTGACATAGATGAGGTAGCGAGCGAAGTCATCATCGTGAACAAGGCTCCATTCTGCAGTTAAAGCCCCGCCGCCATCATCGGGTCGGTCCATCAGTTCAGTCAATGTAACTGGAGTTTCAGTCTTGACATAATCGTAAATGAGGCGAACATGCATGGACCCATTGGTTGGTGAGCGGAGGTTCAACTGAACAAATTGCGTTCCGTTGATGATGATTCCATTGTCAACGGCGAGTTGCATCGTTGTCTCGAAGTCAGCATTGTTGTTGAGTTCAATCGTAGCGTTGTACTTCATGCTTACAGATTTCGCCCATGTCGCTGCGTTGTTGACAGGTGAGGTGAATGCAAGCGGGACCGTCTGGAACGTGATGCCATTGGTGCCGACAACACCGAGGGTTGGGTCGAGTGCGGCGGTGTTGGATAGGTTTGCAAGAACGATTGGCATGCCGGGGTGGGTCATGTCGCTGATGTCGGTAAATCCACCATTGAAGCCGACGTTGAGCGGACTTGCTTTGCGCAGCGAGAACCGATCTAACGCAGCATACTGGGCGTTGTTTTCGAAGCCAAAGAGGCCGATGTCACCGGTCGTCAGCCAGATTGCATCGGGCGTGATGGTGCCACCAGTCAATCCGGTCTCTTGGAACATCTTCAGGGTAGCATGGGTCGGTGTGCGGGCGCTCAGGATCGAAGCTCCACTTTCACCAATGGTGAGGACATGATCGCCATCGCTGACCATCTTTTGGATTGGCCATCCCGCTACTTGGAAGGAAGGGACGCCGTCTTCGAATTGATTCGACTGCCCGTTGTAATGCGTCATCGGACCAATGTCAGTTGCAATGTGCAAGCCCCACCAATCTGCTGCCAAAGCATCAACAGTGTTCGATGATAATTGGTCGAACTTATGCCAAGCGACAGCGTTTGAGGATACCTCGACGCTTGTGACACCGGGTCGTTCAGAACCCGCACCATCGTGGCCGATGAAAAGCGAAGTGGAAGTTGTTGAGGTCCCGTTGACAACCGTTGTTGTGCTTGAAGTTGTCAAGGATTGTGCTGAGGTTGCCATAAGGCCAGTGCCGCTCGAGTAAAGCGTTGTAGCGTTGGTTAATGTGTCCATCTTGACAACTCCAGCGGTCGTAGCAATCCAGAGATCGGTCCCGATGAATTGAACATCTTCGACAACATTGGTCGGCAATCCATCGCTTGTTGTGAGTGGATTTGCCCAATCTGATATCGTGTAATCCCATCGTCCAATTCCACCATCGGTTGCAATGTAAAGCATGGTGGAGGATTCAGTGAAGGCATTGATGTTGTTTGAGGGAAGACCACCAAGCAATCGACCGTTTCCGAAGCCTGTGCTCGGGTCGTACACTTGGACGCCAGCAGCCGAGCCAGAACTTCCTTGCAAGCCGATGACCAAGGTGGAGCCGTAGACGAAGAGCCCATCCATGTTGTTATGCAAGGCCCCGCTCACTCGACTCAGAACGCCAGTGAGCGTATCGAGTTTGTAGAGCCCAGTCGGTGTTGTCGTGATGTAAAGATCAGTTCCGACAAGTTCCATATCCTTGGCCACAGTGTTGGCAACCATTGTCCATCCTTGTTGCCAATCGATTGTTCCATCAGCTTGGCGTTCACCTTGGAGCAATCCAGCGCCTGCAGACCCACCCTGTCCGAATCCTTGGACAGCGCCTTGAGTTGAGATCCATAGATGCGTTCCATTGCCGGCCATGCTAGTAACTTGACCGCTCACGAGTCCTGGGAAGTCGAGCAATGTGTTTTGGCCCAACGAACTGATTGTGTCGACGTGGCTGTATCCAGATGAACCACCCGCTTGCCCGATCAACCATTCATTGGTCAGCCATTGGAAAGATGTGACCGAAGATCCTTGACCGTTGAAAGAGACCTGTGCAGTGGAGCCGCCAGATGTGGCCACCGCACTGTAGCCGCCGCCGATGATGTTGTCACCGCTCGTACCGATGCCATGGCCTAGCACGAGCATGCTGTTGGAGTAATCAAGAGCGTCCCACCACACGCGATCGCTTGGTAGGTTGTGATTCGCGGTTGTGATTGGGTTAAGCCAAGTGTTGGATGCGTAACTGTACTTTTTGACATCTGCTTGATCTGCATAGAAGGCCACATAGAGGGTGTCAGTGCCGTCACATGCAACCCCGGATACCTCGCCATAATTTTCGTTCCAGTCAGCCTCTCGGAACGTGCTCAAGAAGGAATCATTGGTCATGTCAAATCGGGCCACGCCTCCATTGTTGGCGTAAATACCGATGTGAAGAATACCCGCACACTCAGCCATGGTGATTGGATAACCATTTGGCAGCCCGTTGGCCCCAGTCTCGTAATTATTCCATGTGGCTCCGTCCCAATGAGAAATAGCACCGTTTCTGAACTGACCGAATTGACTGACCTCGCCACTTCCGACAACGAGGTTTGTGCCGTCGGTCCACAGTTCGTAGATTTGATCGCCTGCATCGGCGGGTAAGCCAGAGCCAGCCGTCCATTCTGTCAACCACTGGCCCGCAGATTCATTGTACCGTGCGACGCCATCTTCAGTTGCAAACATCACTTCGCCGTTGTATTCGATGATTTCACGGATTGGGAAATTAAAATCTCCATCATCCCATTCTCCGAGCACAGTGCCGTTTGCGGCCATGTATTGGAGGGAGTTTTCACCCCACGAGACCCACATGTTTCCAGTTGAGGATTTGTATGCAGTCACTCGATCTACTTGGCCAATCGGGAGGATGTTGTCGCCCCATGAATTGTTGCTGGTGTTCCATTGAGCGATGCCACCAGAACCATCGACTTGCCACCAATTTTGGGACGCCACGCTGATCATAATGATGTCACCAATGATGCTCATCCCATTCACATCGCCATTGTTTTGGCCCACTTGTGCGCCAACATCAAGAGCAGGAAGGGAGGTGAAATTCTGAGCGTCGAAACGATACAGGTTATCGCTGCTTGCCCCGTCATGGTAGTACATGATGTTCCCTTTGAGAATCATATCAAGCGGATCGCCGTTTCCAGCAAAGAGGCTGCTTGATTTTTCGATATCATAGACTTCATCACCGGTGGTGGTGTTGAGCAATTGGAACCCATCAGAACCACCAATCCAGATGTAATTTGGATTGATGTCGGCTGAGAGGGTGGTTGCATCTTCATTTCCATCATCGAGCACATTGTCTTCGGTCCAAAGGGTGAGCCATTCATCGTTGATGAGATCATACCGAGCGATACCAATGCCATCCAATGCGATGAAAGCCACATCGCCAACGACGGTTACGGGTGCGTTGTTTGTTTGTTCACCAGCAGTCCATTCCCCGACCACGTCAAAGGGCGAAATCGTGATGATTCCAACACCCGAATTCGTTCCTCCGAAAAGGTATGTGTTTGAGATTCCAGCACCAATTGAGTAGGTCGCCCAGTTTGGCATGCCGTCGTATACGTTGAGGCATTCATCGATGTCGACGGTTGAGGTTGGGAATTTGCACACGCCAATGTTGGTTGCAGCGTACACGTCTGAGCCAACCACAACGAAATCAAAGAACTGCTGCGGTCGCTCATTCCATTGCCGTCCAATCTGGAAAGAGGTCGCCGTCGAGGAGGATTCATCCCATTCAATGGCGCCTTGGTTGGTTCCGATGTAGAGCACACTTGTACCTGCTTCAAGAGCGTAGATGGTTGAACTTGGGAGGACTGAGGTTGAAGTGCCGGCCCCCGGATTGTTGCTGACAGTGGTCAGCGGGAGGAGAATTTCGTTGGTTGAAAGGTCCTTTCGGGCTACGCCGTAACCTGGAATTCCGAAGTACAACACGTCGCCTACAACAGCTACGGGGACATCGTTCGCACCGTTGATGCCGGTGGAGATCCACGGAGTAAGCCAAACGTCATTCGCGATGTCATAACGGAGCAAGCCATCGTTTTGAGTGCCCACATATGCAACTTCATTGTGAATAGCGGCATCGGACACTGAACCCGATGAGAGGGTGAGTGACTCGAAGACGAGGGGTTGCGCTCCCGTGAGGTTGACGGCTGCAAATTCGCCGTAAAATTGGTTGAGGATGACGACCGTCGAGCCATCCGATTGGACAACGGTCACTTCGTTTCCGGACATTGGGGTGTTGGATGTGTCCCAAGTCTGCAACACTGTGCCGTTGTTGTGCATTTGATGTGCACCGTTTGAGGCTGCAATGTAGACGTGGTTGCCATCTGTGCTCAGCCGTGCAATGTCTGCTCCAATGAACACCGGTTCAATCCAACGGGAGGATTGGGTATCGAATCGGTTCAGGTATTGATCATCGGTTGCAACAAAGAGAACGCCATCGAGTTCCGTCGAGTCAATCATCTGTCCAGAGGTAGGCCCGCTACCGAGCAGCAGCACGCCTGTATTGAGGGGTGAAGAGCCGGGGCTCAATTCAACAAGGGCTCCACCGCCATCGCTGACGAGGATTAATTCGGTACTTGGCGATCGTGCACCGCTGCTTGGCCACAACACAAGGCCTTGCCCTTCGTTTGATAGACCAAAGGCGTCGAGTGTTTGGGAGCCAGAAAACACGTTACTTGCTGCGTTGTAGGTGTGCAAGGAATCGCCGTTGAGAATGTACAGCGTGTTGCCGGATCTTGCGAGTCCAGTTACGTCATCACTGGCCAACCAGTTTCCACTGTTCCATGTAGAAAGCCAGAATCCAGAACTCCAGTCATAGCGGGCAAGGCCTGCATCTGCGGATGCAAGGAGGAGTTGGTTTCCAGAAATCATGAGTTCGTGTACTTCGTCGGAGTGAAGACTGTTGGCAGTCGACCATGTCGAAAGCATCTGTCCCGAGGCGAGATCGTACCGCGCCACACCAGCGCTGTCCATCGAAATGTAGAGGATTCCATTTGCTTCTAACATGGCTAAGCATGCACCGCTTGTGTCACCGACATTGACCCATGCTCCACCGTTCCAAATGACGAGTTCGTCTTCATTTGCGGCATAGACATCTCCAGTGCTCGCTATGACGAATTGATGGAGTTCCTCAAAAGCAGCATCTGATGCATCTGGAAGAACGGTCTGTGCGCTTGAGTCTGTGAGTGAAATTGCGAAGAAGCCGTCTTCTTCTGTTAGGAAATGAATTAGGTTGTTCGCAACATCGATTTCCATGTCCAACACATTGCTTTCGAATGGAATCATGTCGATGATTGGCGGATCGTTGGCATAGTCCAGAACGAGCACATCGTCGAGAATAGCGATGTACATTCGACCGTCATCAGGGTGGAGTGCATGTGCGCTGATGTCGAGGTTGATCGGCTCGAATGAGACCGCAGGATCAACTGGGGCAAGCGCTTCAATCACCAACTCAGTGATTTCAGCATCAGATGGCAGGGTCCATGTGGCGCCTGAATCGCTGTTTGGTGCAAGCCTTCCTTCGTGAGGGTTGGTTCCTTCAAATGAGTCTGCTGCGCCAAAGGTTCCAAGGCCTCGCCAGTCGAGCAAATTGATGCCGATATCATTCGCCACAAGCATCGGTTCTTGGATCATCAGACCATCGCTTCCGTTGACTCGAATTTGGAACGACACGTTCGATATGTCAGCACCCGGGGCGAATTCCAATGTCCAGTCGGCCGTTGCTTGAGCTCCTGTCAGCGAGTCTGCACCCGTTGCGTCCAATTGCACCCAACCCGTGTCATTGCTCCCGGATTTTGGCCAGATTGTATCATTGAATGTTTCATGCGCTGAAACACCGGGGACCATCATCATCGGGGCGATGGAGGAACAGAGCATCAAAGCGACCAACAGAGCGGCTCTTTTGCCGGCGGAGCCGGGATAAAATAGAGCAAAGGCTGGCTTCATGTGTCAAAGGGGTCTTTTGGGGTATTTGAACGCGGCCCTTGGTCGTGCGCACAAACATCACTCTCAACCACCTCCAAATCCACAAAATCCACAAGAAAGTACGGTTTCAAAGCACCGATGGTGGCGATACACACCCCTTCTTTTCCTCCCCGTTTGTCCCGTACACACACAACACTCAAACCCAGAACCACATTCGTTGGATTCGATTGCCTATGAACCGGGAGAAGAAAGAGCGTTTGCTCAAGAAGGAAGCACTCGAGTATCACGAGGCTGAACCCCAAGGTAAAATCAAGGTGGTTCCAACCAAGCCTCACAGCACGGCGCACGAATTGAGCCTTGCATATTCACCAGGCGTAGCCTATCCTTGCCTCGAAATCGCAGAGCGCCCAGAAGACGCATACCGATATACATCCAAGGGCAATCTGGTGGCTGTCATTTCAAATGGAACCGCCGTCCTCGGCTTAGGGAATATTGGTGCCCTTGCCAGTAAACCAGTCATGGAAGGCAAGGGTTTGCTCCTGAAGACATTCGCAGATATCGATGTTTTCGATATTGAGGTCGACACAGAAGACCCTGAAACATTCATCGAAACCGTGGTTAACATCGCCAAAACATTTGGCGGCATCAACCTTGAAGACATCAAGGCACCAGAATGCTTTGAAATTGAACGACGCATTGCGGAAGCGACCGATATTCCAGTAATGCACGATGATCAGCACGGTACTGCAATCATTTCTGCTGCTGCATTGTTGAACGCCGTCGAACTTCAAGAAAAGGAACTCTCCGAAATCAAAGTGGTTGTCATCGGAGCGGGTGCAAGCGCCATTGCTTGCGCCAACCACTACGTCGCCATCGGGGTCACTCGGTCGAACATCGCCATGGTTGACAGCAAAGGCATCGTCACCAAAGCAAGATTGGAAGCGGGAGAGTTGAACGAATACAAGGCTCCGTTCGCTCACGATCGAGAGGCAGGCGACCTTGCCGATGCACTCAACGGGGCTGATGTCATGCTCGGCCTTTCACGAGGAGGACTGGTCAGCAAAGAGATGATTGCTTCGATGGCACCGAACCCGATTGTGTTCGCTCTCGCCAATCCGACACCGGAAATCCTACCCGAGGAAATTCTCGAAGTTCGCCAAGACGCAATCATCGCTACCGGGCGGTCAGATTATGCGAACCAAGTCAACAATGTGCTCGGTTTCCCGTACATCTTCAGAGGGGCCCTCGATGTACGAGCCACGGACATTACACAAGGGATGAAAATGGCAGCGACCCGGGCCTTAGCAGCGCTGGCCAAGGAACCAGTTCCAGATTACATTTCAGCGGCTTACGACGGCGCAGTCATGCAGTATGGTCCCGATTACATCATCCCCAAACCATTCGATCGTCGAGTGTTGCTTTGGGAGGCTTCGGCCGTTGCTCAGGCGGCTGTTGATGAGGGCGTGGCTCGTGTCCAACCTGAGGATTTCTCGATCAAGAAATACCGTGAGGAGCTTGAGGCTCGTCTCGGCCAATCCTATTCCATCATGCGCCACGTCATCAACCAGGTTCGTGGACGAGGAAAACGCATCGTCTTCCCCGAAGGCGACAACGAGATGGTGATTCGTGCAGCGGCCCAGTTGGTCGATCAGAAAATCTGTTACCCAATTCTTTTGGGGCCAGAAAAGCGCATCCGTAGCATGGTTGAAGATTTGAGTCTTCACTTCGAGTACGAAGTTTATGATCCACGGAAAGACGAGCGGAGAAAAGGCATCTACTCCGAGTCGATGTTAGACCGACGCAACCGCAAGGGAATGACCGTTGCTGACGCCGCACGGCTGTTGAAATCGCGCCCTTACTTTGCCAGCCAAATGGTCGCTAATGGAGATGCAGATGGTTTCGTTGGTGGCGTTTCTCGAAACTATGCCGATGTCTTGCGCCCCACACTCGAGTTGATTGGTGCCGACGACGATGCTCACTGCATTGTTGGGTGTTACATGATGAACGTCAAAGGTCGAACCATCTTCCTTGCTGATGCCACAGTCAATGTGTACCCTGACAGTCGAACCCTTGCGGAAATTGCAGTTCAGACAGCCAAAGTAGCACGCCGGTTCGGTGTTGCCCCTGTGGTTGCCATGCTCTCATTCTCGAACTTTGGAAGCAGCCGAGCCCAACGATCTGAACGGATTGAAGACGCCATTGAACTCGCACGTGAACTTGACCCGTCCCTCGTGATCGACGGTCCGATGCAAGCAGATACGGCCTTGAATGGCAATGTGCAAGGAGAGTACCCATTCATGGAATTCACCGGTGCAGCGAATGTTTTGGTGCTTCCGAATCTTGCAGCAGCCAACATTGCTTACAAATTACTCGAGGAATTGGGTGACGCGGAAATGACAGGACCAATCCTCGAAGGAATGGCGCAACCCGTACAACTGGTTGCTCGTCAAGATGGGGTCCGTCACATTGTCAACATGGCAGCGATTTGCGCGGCTGATGCAATTCGTCAAGAACCGTACTGGGAAAGTTTGGTCGACCCTGTGGAAGAGAAGTGATTTCACACTTCTTCATAGGATACAGTCGGTCGACGAGGGCGCCAAAACGCACCCGTCACAAAACCGGCGCATAAGCCGCCGAAAAGTAAGTTCGGCCATCCTGAAACGGCATAGTCTCCCATCCCCCTAAGAATTGGAATCACAAATGACGGGATCACGCCGAGCAACACGGTGCACACCACTTCAGTGCGGATGTTCGATGCCATGTCTGCTGAATTGGGGACCCGTTTTGGAGCACCTTGCCGAATCGGGGTGACGACAAGGCGAGCCACAATCCCCTTGACAGGACGATCGAGGGGGACGCTTGAGAGCGCCGTGATGCCCTCTCTCGATGGGTGAGTTTCAATGGCAGCTCGATGCAGTGCCATCGGACCAAGGCCTTCGAACCTTCTTGGGCGTCCATCCATCATTGCACCGCGATAATTTGAGTTAATCGCATCTGCGAGCACTTCGACTTGTTTTTTTCCAAGACCGAGTCCATGCGCTTCTTGAGCGCACCGCCACTCCGCTTCCGAAGGGCACCGAACTTCCCATTGAATTGCCTCGTCCAACCCTGCAACGCCAGCATCGATCTGGGATTGTCCGGCGTTCATGAGGGCCTTGAGGGTTTCAGCAGTGACTCGAAATTGTTCGCCGCCCTTTCCATCATCTGTGCCTACAAGAGCGTTGTAGTCGGCGCCCGTCAGTGGTGCAGTCATGATGTAATACGTTGGTAGTCGGACTTCGTGCCTTGGTCGCTGACCTGCATAAATCCAGCCTCCCTTGTCTGTTCCAAGGTGCATTGATTGCGCATCAATTCGTTGGAATTGCAAGCCTGAAAGCGTGATGAACTCCAACGGGATCCCTCACTTGAGCGTGCCTTCCATTCGACGGTACCAGGCCATCCCTTTTTCGTGATCTTCCAAGAGAGCGAACTGTGGGAAGGGGGAGATTGAGCGTGCATAACCAAACACAGCGAAATCCACAAGGTCTGGGGAAGCGCCTCCGAAGAAAGGCTCCGTGCCGTGTTCACTTGTGAATTCGGTCAGCAAGTCGTGCCAGAGTTTCTTTGGTGTTCGGCCATCCTTTTTGACTCGCTTCTTTGCAATGATGCCCCACATGATTGGGAAGCCAGCCCACGCATAGAGTCGCTTCGAAATGAACCCGAATTTCTCTATTTTTGAGATTCTTGTGGTGGTCTTTAGGGCGGAGCCGAGGGTGCCGTAGAGGATTGGAACGGTTGCTTTGGAGACCTTAGCGTCCGCCCATTCAAGCCATTTTTGTTGGCGTTCTGCGTCACCAGTGGCTGCCAGTTTCCCAGCGTTGTATGCTGCATCGATGTGCTTCATAACGGGGGTCGAATCGACAAAGTGTTCTCCATTTTCATTGGTGAACACGGGAACCTTTCCCCAGTCGCCGGCAAAAGCCACAGATTTTTTGATTTTCATTCCGTTGACTGGTACGTAATCAACATCCATTCCGATGTGTTCAATGACCCCTCGAACCTTCCAACAGAAAGGACATGTGTAGAGGATATGGAGGGTGGGAGTTTGACCCATGGAGGGTGCTATCGCCTCCCCTTCTTCAAGCCTCGTTATCGTTCAATGGGGCGGGTTTCCACCCTGTTTTCCAGAAATCAAGGTCGTCTAACCACTGCATCCATTCTTCATCTGAACAACTCAACAGCCGGAACGCACGTGCTTCCAATCCTTCTCTGTTGGCGGCTGTTAAGACGCCCTGCTCGAGTGCGTCATGCCATTCAACCTGCATGTGGCGAATCCTTCGTCGCGCTTCCTCTGGCTGTTCGAAATTCATTTCACATAGATCCCTCAGTTCCGAAATCCAAGTTCGTGCATCCTTGAGCAGCGGGTCTTCAACACGTGTCCGCTTGGAATTGGGTTTTTTCGTAAACGGCCACCAACCCATGAAACGCTGAAGAACAGGTCTTCCTTAACGCCATCTGTTGAAACTGATATAGCCGTTAACAACATGGGTGGGCCATGGAAACCGATTTTTGGTTTGATATTCTTAGCTCTGCGGCCATTGAAGGCATCATTTTTGGAGCCGTGCTTGGCCTGCTTTGGTCCATGGGCTCGAAAGCCGTACAGTGGTTCCTTATCGGCGAATTTATTCTCCTTAAGTGGCTTGAATCCAGAAACATTCTGGTTGTCGATTGGGAACGACTTACCCTTGGCATTGTTGAGAACGGCAACCGGGCTCTCGACGAAGTTCTCACCCTTGCCCAATCATTTGTCGATCTCGGGGCCTTCGGAGCAAGCACTGCCATTGGCTTTTTCCTCGTCCAAAAGATTCGTTCGTGATGCATCTTCATCAACTGCCCATCAAACCCACGAAGCATGGGTCGGGTGATTGTCCATCTTCATGGTTCGACCAAACAGAAGGATTTGAACCGCCTTGTTGAGATGTATGCGGCACGTTTGAACAACCGTGGTGTCCGAATTGAAATCCATTCAAGTAAGCTTTCTTCGGCAGCGTATCTTGATTTGTTATGTGATCTGGCAGGTGATGTTTATTTGTTGGATGAAGGGGGTCAAATGGAAGACTCCGTCGCTTTTGCACAGCGTTTCAAAGCATGGACCGTACAGACACATTCGACGCATTTGGCAATTGGTCCGGCAGAAGGGTGGACAACGAAACCGAGTTGTACTTGCAAGCGTCTCTCCCTCTCACCGATGACCATGCCTCACGAGCTGGCAAGTGTTGTGCTGATTGAACAAGTCTATCGCGCTACTGAGATTCTTCGAGGAAGCGAATATCACAAGGCTTGACCAAAGGGTCAAGAAGCACCGATTCTTGGCAAAACCGGAGGCAATGAATGCTGCTCTTGGAACAGGAAAGCCTGCGTTGGATTCTCCTAGGGTTCGAAGCATCGATTGGTCTCGTGCTCATCCTTGCATCGAAAAGCCAACCGTTTCCCCTTCCTTCTCGCCGATTTGGCTGGATTGTCCTCTCAATTGCTCTCTTATTGACACTCGGGCAACTCGCACCGAACCCGGTTTCAGTGCTCGGCCACCTGTTTATTCTCACGGTGCTTGGTTCGTTTGGCTTGCTGGTCGGAATTCATCACTTGATTCGCACCCGCAGGGAAGTGCTTATCGCTCCTTTCTCGGGTTTCCTTTTCTGTGTTGGAATTGGCGGGCTTATGGTCACAACATGGCCCGAATTGAATACCTTTGAACAATGGTCTGGATTTGCCGCCCTTGTGATGCTTGGGGGTGGGCAGACATGGTTGGTGTTCCGTGGACTCCTCATTGGACGACTCCCTCTTGCATGGAGCCAAGCAGGCATGGTCGCTCTTCAACGAGGCTTTATCGACGGGCCAGAAGGGGCGATCGCTTGCTTCGAAAAGGGGTGGGATGCTGAGGAAGAACACCTCAATCCAATGGCTTACGTGGCTCTCCATCGGCTGAATGTGTTTGTTGGTAATCAAGAAAAGGCGACAGAATGGCTGCATGCTCTTGAAGATGTAGGAGGTGAAAAGGGCGTGGCTCCGGAGTGGATTCAAGCCATTCACGAGGCACTGGCTCGTCTTGACCCTGAGGCTGCGACCCATCTTCCCGCACTGACCAGCAGCGAAGAGTGATTCCGGATTCCGGGCACTTTCCACTTTTTTTTCACCATATCAGTTCTTGTAATGGCTGAATGAGCATTTATTGACTCAACAAAACAAACTCCTTAATACGATGAAAGTCGATTTATTACTATGGGAACAAGTGAAACGAAGACAAGAGCGCTGACAATGAGCACGGTGATGTGGTACGCAATCTTCGTATGGTTCGCCTCCAGTTTGTTCTCCCAATCCCTCTACATGGCATTCAACGGTGTCCCGTACGACGCCGTCGCACTGCTCCAAAATCTCGGGCCCGTCTACTACATCGTGCTTGCAATTGAGTTGGTTGTCTGGATCAGTCTTGGAAGTCTTCTCGTCAAGAAAGTGGTCACCAAGACACGAGATCGTGTTCAACCGGTTGCTCTTGCAGCATAATGTTCTTTTTTTCAGCAAAATCTGAGCAGCGACCACCCTGTAGTTCTGCCACGAAGAAACCAATCACCCTCCAAATTCACGAAAAATCAAACGTTTTGTCCGATGACTTGAAGGTCCGCCAAGACAAGGAACCCATGTGAGAGAAACAGGGGATGTTCCATTCTTTTCTGGTCGACCAATGGACACATGTTCATTGAGGGACCAAGAAACAGCGATGCGAGTTCTCCCTCGCGGCGCCCGAATCGTGACCATTGAGGAAGCGAGAGAAAATTTGCCAAAAGTCACCCGCTGGCTTGCTGAACTTCAAGCGATGAGCGATGAAGCCCACGATTTAACGGAAGAACTGGAAGTACTTCTCGAAACTCTTCAAGCAGAAAATGAACATGTTGTAGAGGTTGCAGAGCACCTTGCACAACTGGTTGCGCACTGGCAACACACCACTGCCAAAATCGAAGCAACAGGCACCAGAATCGCTTGCTTGGAGCCAGGTCGCCTCGAATGGTACGGGGTTGTTGATGAGCATCTTGCGCTGTATTCTTGGAGCCTTGGTGAGGAAGACATCGAATGGTATCATCCGATCGATGCCAGCTTCATGGCCCGAAAACCACTCATAGAAGCGTGACCTCGCAGGGCTGAGGACGAGCATGGTTCGAATCAATCGGGTGTACACTGGCGGTGGCGATGAAGGTGAAACTTCCCTTGTGGATGGGTCACGACGGTCAAAAGCAGATCTTCGCTTCGAAGTGGTTGGGACATGCGATGAGTTGAACGCAGTGTTTGGGCTTGTTGCGATGGAAGCAAACCGCCTACCCCCTCACGAAGATGGCGGCAGCAGGGCGACTGTGGAGCGTGTGCAAACCATCCTTTCGATGGTTCTTACACGAGTTCAAAACGAATTGTTCGATCTTGGGGCAGAATTGGCTTGTGTGCCCTCGGAACTTCCTGAATACATGGTCCTAATCAACGAGACACAATGCGATGTCCTGGTTGAGGAAATGGATGCTTGGCTTGAGCATGTTGAGCCGCTCACCAGTTTTATCCTCCCAGCAGGGCATGGTCCAGAAGCAACGCTTCACCTCGCTCGAACGGTTGCTCGGCGCCTTGAACGCGCAGTGATTCGTCTCAAAGAGCATGAAGGCGAAGGTTCAGTGAGGCCGATTGTTCAGGTCTACCTTAACAGATTGTCAGATTGGTTATTTGTCCTGGGCCGATGGGTCACTTCAGGGCTTGGCCACGATGAGATGCTTTGGCAACCGTTGGGAAAAAGAGGTCCTGAGTCCGGCGTCGCCAATCGAATCCGCCGCCTCTATGCTTCGGACGAAGATTTTGAAATGCTGTGATTACTCAAGGCCTAAGGCGGCCATGTGCTGACGAGCGCCTCTCAAAACGCTCCTTGTTTCTTCATGGGAGAGTTGTTGTTCAGCCATGTCCCAATCCAGCCACATGTACCCTCGGTGTTCGTGCGAAAGTTTGACCGTGATTTGTTCTGTTTGTGCAACGTACCAATACACTTGCTTCACTTTCCGCTTTCCTCGATGACGATAGGTGTATTCACTTCGCTCAACAAAGTGGTCGACAAATTGGATTTGGTCGATGCCTGTTTCTTCAGCTAACTCCCGCTGTGCTGTGCTGTGGTGGTCCTCGTCATCTGCCTCGACGTGACCCTTTGGAAAATCCCAATGACCTTGCGGGTATTGGAGCAAAAGCACCGTCCCATAGTTTACCAAGACAACGCCGCATGAAGTTTCCATGCCATCCACTAGAGGGCACACGGTCATGTTACTTGCGGCCGATATGATTCCAGCAAATCTTCTTCAAGCCGCTCCTTCACGAGCCGATTATGGGGGAATCATCGAGTGTTCTTGCCGAAGCCGGCCTCCCTGATTTCACAAGCATCGTTGCAGATTCAGATTTGGATGGGCTTTGTGCTGCTGCTGTCTTGAAGGCAGCCAACCCAAAAGCGGTTGTTCACTTTGCCCATGCTGCATTGATTCGATCCGGCTCAGTGGATCATTTGATTGATCAACACACGGCAATGGTGGACCTCCCCTTCCATCCAGATTGTGGATGGTACCTCGACCACCACCAAACCAACCGGCCAAACGAAGTGGAAGAGGCCGCGTTCATTGCACGCGGCGGAACATGTCACTGGGAGGCCACGCCCTCTGCAGCAAGACTTGCCTATGACGTGCTCCAACCCTACATTGATCTAAGTCATCTTGAGGAGATTATGCCTGTTGTTGATGCCCTGGACTCAGGACAGATCACGAGGGAGGAGTTCCTCGAAGATGGACCAATTCTCCAACTTGCTCGTTCGCTTTCCATGCGAGAAACAGAACACATGCAATTGTTGCTTAGTTTGCTCTCCAAAGGCGTCCGCCTTGCAGACATTTTAGCCGACGAGCGAATACAACCCCACGTCAATCGCGCGAAAGAGGAGCGCAAAGCAGCACAACTCGTCGTCGAGTCCTCAACAACCATCATCGATCGACTTGCTGTGTGTCGCATGGATGAAAAAGGCGTTCGCTCAAACGGCTATCTCGTCACAGCATGGGCAGGCGACCGCGCTGATGCTTGCTGCATCATTCACGGGTATGCAGACGGTTCAATTGATACGCCAGACCGGCCTGCTCTTTCTGCCAGTTTCTACGCCAATTCGTTCCTGCCAGAAGGGCAAGGGCGTTTTGATTTGTCTCGACTGGCCACAGCCCTTGACCCAACAGGTGGGGGCCACGCGAATGCTTGTGGGTGCCGCATCCAAGAACCAGGTCTCGAATCGAACCTCGAACATTGGCTTGACATGTGGTCAAAACGAAGTGAGACTTTGGCCATTCGTTGATCACGCTAGGACGATGAAAAGGTAAAGGAATCCAAGGAACGCATGAAGGAACACAAGGACCACAATGAGGTCTGCAGCCCTTCCGTGTTTGAGTGAATGGTGACTGAATTTCTCTCCATTCATCCTTGCATCCCGTGCTCTTCGCCCCATCCTCGCCAGTGCGTACAACAAACCAAATCCAACCGGACCCATGAAACCATGAAGGCTCTGAGGCATAAGGTTCGACAGCGCATCACCATCAGTGCGCCAACCAACAATGGCCCGTGCAATGAACGCCACGGCAATCACGCCGAAAGTGGAGCGGAGCAAGCGTTCCCCCATTTTTTCGTGCCGATCTCTTGCTTCAACACGCTGCTCGCCTTTGAGTTCATGGCTTTTCTTTCGCCATGAGTATTGCCACCAAATCCATACAAGCAGACCGGTTGCCAAAAGTGGATGCAACAGGAGAATGGCGGCGTTGATTAGGTCCATTCAATCGCCCCCTTGCTTCATCGGAGGCCGCCTTTCCTCATGGATGTTATTGGAAACATTCGATTCAAGGCGCTCAACGCAGGAGTGCCCCGTGCCGGTGGGTTGAAGGAGGGTAGGTGGAGGCAATGGGTAAGGGGCGAGTATTCTGCAGGAGAACTATCTGGCAAATTGCCTTCAAGTTGCGTTCAAATCCAACGTGACGAAAGCGCGCCGCCAGTCCCTCGTCGTTCGAACTCCAGATTGGCAACTTTTGGATAAGGCATGGCGCCCGATTCTGCTCTTGGCGGTTGCTGAAACGGAACTTCCCGCAGCCGATGAAGAAGATCAATCCTCGCCAATGCGGAAACCTACCAACATGCGACGCACACGAACGCGCCGTGGTGGCCGGGGCTCAACTGGGCCGCTCGACAACCTCCCATCCCCAGCAGAAATGCTCATTCCAAGCGATTTCTCAGACGCCTATCGGCTCGCTGTGCTTCTCGCGCACAAATTACTCAACAAAGACGAGTGGGATGCATCTTGGGAAACCACCGAAACCAGCCTGCGTGACTCTTGCCTCGAAAAGGGAGCCCACCCTGTGTGGAGCGACCTAGCACAACACACCCCACTCTTCGGTCAATTTGCAGCGTTCCCAGTCGCAAAACCGAAGAAAACCGCCACAAAGAAAAAGATCGACATGGCGCCAAGCTACATCGATCCGACATCCTCCAAGGATTTGGCAACGGCTCTTGAGGCGCTTGCGCCTACTGTTGACACCGCAGAGGCTCAAGTGGCACTCAGGACCGTGAGTTCTCAACTCTCCGCTGGTCGAAATCTCACTCCTGGCGCACTGTTGTTCGAACTCGAGGGCCAAGCCTCAGCTCTTTCTGCTCTGCTTCTCATCGCAACTGGTAACGATGCCAGCGATGCGTTGGTTCGTCTCAAGAAGGCCGACAAAACCCTCGCATCGGACTTGAGCGACTTGGTCGCATTGCGAAATGGAGAGGTCAACGATTGGGTCGCAAGCACCAATGCAACAGGCGAACACTCCCTTGCAAACGCCCGTCGTTTCCTCGCATGGCAGCATCCACCCGAATCTTCTGCAGAACTCGATGCTGAAACTCTCAGTGCGGGACTTGACCTTCTGAAGAATGGAAAAGCACCGGCTCAATCCATCGAGCGAGTGACATGGTGGCGATTAGCAGCCCTTCACCGAGAAGGGAAAACCGAGGAAACGATTCAAACACTCACGGCTCTCAAACTCGACGCCCACGCCGAACTTTCCAACTTACTCCCGCTCGTCTCTGACCTCGGAAGTGAGGAAGTACAATCTTGGCTCGAAGGTCAAATACCGCACCTCGATGACGGAGCCCTCGTCGACATCATTTGTTCCACGGGCGTTGATACGGCTGCACAAGCGCTTGCAGCAAAGCATTTGAGCCATGACAACAGCGAGGCTTGGGAGCATGTCCTCCCCATCGTCATCGATATCTACACCCGCTCGATGAACCTCCGACGTCTGTCTGAAATCATCGTCAAGAACGATCTCACGCCAATGTCTCACCCATACGAGACCTTGCTTGCCGCCCACCTTTTGGCAGCCGGTAAAGACAACGATTTGTGGCACATGGTCCGAACTGCACGGCAAAAAGCCCTCGATTCTGTTCACAGCACTGAAGCCCCTCCTGCCTTTTCCTCGACCAGCGAAGCCCTGCTGATGCTGTTTGAGGGAGAAAATGTGGACGATGAACGCCTCGGCACTCTTCTTGATAAAAACGGGCTTCTCGCCTTCGGTGTCATCCGTCGAGCCCTTCGTGAGGGTGGTTCAGGTATTGTCGAACATAAGGAACTCAAAGCATTAGAAACAAGTGTGGCTGAAGCAGACCTTAGCCTCATGGAACAACACTTGTTCGCTGCTGTGATCGACACCCTTCGCTTGAACCGTGTCGCATTGATGTTGCAACACGGAACTTCTGATGATTCTACGGTCGGAAGCGTCAACACCTTGCTCGCCAACGAAAACGTTCCAACTGCCATGATTCACTCAGTGCGTCATCTGGTTCTAGAGCACGATTTAGGCCTTCCCTCGTTGGTCCGCTGGTACCAAACAAACGACCCACTTTCGCCTTGGCACACCTTAGCCCGCGCATCAGTATCGGCGTCCAAGCAAGATGAACTCAACGCTGCGAGAGACTACCGAAGAGCTGGAGATCACGAAGGCTTCGATTATGAGCACAAGATTGTCCTTTACCGAAAGTCCCTCATTCACCTTGCCTTCGCAGGCCAATGGAAGGAAGCAGTGGAACTTCTTGATGCCCAACCTGCCCTCAAGAGCGCCATTACAAAGCGGTTCCAACTCTACTTGCGTGTGTCGTTCACCTCGACTCAAAACACCAATGAAGCAACTCGATTGCTGAAGGACTTCGTTCGCTCGACGAAAACGATTACGCAGGAAAACGAAGAAGGTGAAATCGAAAGTATTGATGTCACCTACTTTGCCGAGGACGACCTTGACATGCTCAAGACATACCCTCTCGAACATCAACGCGTCCTCCCAACTGATCCATTCTGTGGCCGAGTCACCGCCGCAGTAAACTCTCTGCAGAAGAATCGCCGTCGGCAACGAAACGCATTCGACACACGATTCACTCAACTCATGCAAGGCTCCTCTCCTTCGCTTGACGAACTGTATGAGTTGGCCAAGGAAGCCGCCCAAGAAAAGCCAGTCGAAGGCCTCATGTTCCTTGAGCGAGCACAAAACAAGGGGCAATTCAACGTCCGAGAAATCAAGCGAATTGCAGATGCCGAACAAGGCCTGTTTTCCGCTTACAAAGATCAGATTCCAAACGGCTCCCGCCGCTACTTGAGGAACCTCTCACTCTCACCGTTGGTTCTGATTGACACCAATG
Organism: uncultured Candidatus Poseidoniales archaeon; assembly: GCA_000246735.1. Taxonomy (GTDB): domain Archaea; phylum Thermoplasmatota; class Poseidoniia; order Poseidoniales; family Poseidoniaceae; genus MGIIa-L1. Next base: position 361,001 of record CM001443.1, read on the forward strand.
TGTTAATCGATGCACTCATGGATGCTATCAAGCAACGCTTGGAAGTGTTCACAGAAGCAAGCCTCGACATCGGTGGCCACGGTCACTTCCACCATGTCTTATTGAAGCGAGCACAAGAAGGTAAAATCCAACTTTGGCTCCCGAAGATCGTCAAGCAAGAACTCAGAGGAATTGCAAGCGATTTGGAGTTCCTACGTGGTCGCTTCAGCGGCCTCTTGGTCCCACCAACCATGCTTGACACCGTCTTTAGAAAGGAAGTCATCAGCGAGATCGTGGACCAAGTGCTCTCTGACTACAGCACATGGCGACCAATGGACTTGCAACTCGAAGTCGAGTCTGAAGACGCTGAGAACAAATCTCGAGTGGTCGAGTTCTTCAAAGATTACACCGAGATTTACGAAGAGATTACGGCCATGAAGCGAACCAGAGGCGAACCGGCTCGAACCGTTGTCGACGGCTTAGATGTCTACCCCGAATCTCCCGATTGCACCATCATGCACCTCGCTCTTCACTTAGCCAAGCAATCCCTTGGCAACCTCGGAACAGTCCTTGTTGCAACCCGAGACAGCGATTTCACTCTTGTGTCACGGGCGCTTGAAGAGCGCTTTGGATTCGGCGTGGCAAAGAACAGCCGAGCCCTTAACGGATTTTTGCACGGATGATACGAACTCACATGTGTGAGATCATTGCATCGCCGAAGTCGCTGCAGGAAAGCAATGTTGCTTCGTCCATCAATCGTTCGAAGTCGTAGGTTACAGTTTGGGCTAGAATTGCCCCTTCCATGCCCTTGACAATCAGATCTGCTGCTTCGGTCCATCCCATGTGCCGGAGCATCATTTCAGCGGAGAGAATGAGAGAACCTGGATTCACTTTGTTTTGTCCAGCGTACTTTGGAGCTGTACCGTGGGTTGCCTCAAAGATTGAAATTCCCGTGTCGTAGTTGATGTTTGCACCAGGTGCAATACCAATGCCGCCGACCTGAGCAGCGAGTGCATCTGAGATGTAATCGCCGTTGAGGTTCATCGTTGCAAGCACTGAATATTCTGCAGGACGGGTGATGATTTGCTGAAGCATAGCGTCGGCAATCACGTCTTTGATCAGGATGCTTCGACCAGTGGTTGGGTTTTCGAGGGTGCACCATGGGCCACCGTCAAGTTCGACTGCTCCGTATTCTTGCTTTGCAATCTCGTATCCCCAGTCCCGGAACCCACCTTCAGTGAACTTCATGATGTTCCCCTTGTGAACGAGCGTGAGGCTTTCTTTATCGTTGGCCAAAGCGTACTCAATCGCTGCTCGCACGATACGGGCTGTGCCTTCTTGAGAGATTGGCTTGATGCCAATTCCAGAGGTGTTCGGGAACCGAATCTTGTCAACGCCCATCTCATTTTGAAGGAAATCGATGACCTTCTTGACGCCTTCAGAACCAGCTTCCCACTCAATTCCAGCGTAGACATCTTCGCTGTTTTCACGGAAGATAATCATGTCAACATCGCCAGGTGCTTTCACAGGGGATGGCGTACCATCATACCAGCGCACAGGTCGGACGCATGCAAACAAATCGAGCTTTTGGCGCAGGGCCACGTTGAGGGAGCGAATGCCACCGCCAACAGGGGTGGTCAATGGACCTTTGATGGAAACGAGGCCACTTCGCATGGCATCAAGCGTCGCTTCTGGCAACCATTCACCGGTTGCGTTGAATGCTTTCTCGCCAGCCAATACTTCTGACCACACGATGCCACGTTGTCCTTCGTATGCCTTCTCGACTGAAGCGTCAACGACCTTGATCATCACGGGGGTGATGTCCACGCCAATTCCATCGCCTTCGATGTAGTGAATTACTGGGTCGTTTGGGATGTTGAGTTTGCCATTTTCCATGGTAACGGGTGTTCCTGCCATTGCAATCGGTATGAGGCAGAAGCGTCCCCTTCAAGAATGAACCGCCCGTGGGCGTTCCATGTACGGACGCGTGGATTGGACTGGAGGCGATACGGTCGCATGCACAAATGAGCGTGGTGATCGACTCGATTTGAACTGGGAAGATGGACCAACACCAATGCAGGTGGTCATGCAAATGATTGGTGCATGCTCAACAGCCGACCTCGTTTTGGGTCTGAAAGAACGTTCATTCAGTGAGGTTTGGGTAGAAATGGAAGGCACTCGGGCAGCGAGCGTTCCAAAGGTCTTCACAGACATCCACATGGTTTACCACGTACGAGGGGATGTTCCGCTCAAACTTGTTGAGCGCATTGTCTCGAAGAGCCATGAAAAATACTGCACTGTTTCACAGATGTTCGTCGATGTCAACATGACTCACGCATGTGAAGTCCACAACTGATGCTCAGTTTGAGACAACCTTGAGTGCGGTCAGCGAATTCATGGCGCTGAGGAGCAGTTCTCGAAGAGCATTGTAGAGTGGATGCCAACTCGTAGGAATTTGTGGCGGAGGTGCCACAGGAAGGGTGCCCTGTTCGGTTGAAAGCACGGTTGCGAACGGACGAACTTGACCGGTCCCCACCATGTCGATGATGAGTGATAGGTGGTAGGCTTCCTGATCCTTGATGACCTTGGCCGATTCGATTTTAGCAACTGCTTCTGCAGGAAGGTCGCTTAACCAGTCCTCGCCACGTTCGTTCCGAGAATGCAATTCTTTCTTGACGAGGATTTCAAGCAGTTCCGAAATAACTTCGTTGGGGACATGAGCGGCGAAGTTTGGTTTTCCTGAATCGTCTTGTTGCGATATTGCTGTTGTACCGATGGCTTCCATTTGCGATACGTGGGGTTGTGCTGATTGACCAGCAAGCAACGGTTCATCTTCATCATCGTCCATGAACATTGCAAGAGGATCTGAACTTTGGTTCTGTGATGGCATCTGTTGGTGCAATTGTGGTTGCGTTGCTGCTGCAGTAGGGCGAAGTGCACCCAGTTCTGCGAAGATATCGAGTTCTTCTTCTTCTACCGTTTCTGCTGGTGCTGTTTCCCATGGTCCCATCATAGTATCAATTACGGATTTAATTATCATAGTACATATAAGGATGTTTTTGAACCCTGAATTTTGATGATGCTTGCTTCAACGAACGACCGATAGATTATCATGGAACAAGTTCCTCCTGACGGCCAAGTATCAAAGGTACTGGCGTATTCCATCTGCATGAAGCAGATGGGTATCAGTCGAGGTTCTACAACTGTGCTTTGGGCGAGCATGCTGCTTGTTCTCTTGTTTGCCCCATCAATTTCTAGCCTACCAGCCGGTGTGGGTGATATGGGAAATGAAGGGTGCCTTTGTCACGACGGAGCTTCAGAGGCCACCATGGTCCTCATCATTGGCCTACCCGAGGAATTTGAATCAAACATCACCTACAACCTAAGCTTACAGATTGAAAGTTCGATTGAACCGAGGGCGGATTCCCACCAAGGCGGTTTCCGTTTCTTCATCAAAGGAGGCGGTGTGGTCCAGTTCGAGAACACATCTGAAGTTCAGGAGCTCGATGATGGCTGGACGCACGAACTTGCAGGTACGTACCAGCGGCATTGGAACTTGACATGGACCAGCCCTGATAATTCTACAGATCCAGTCAAATTCTCGTTGGTAGGAAACGCTGTGAATGGCAATGAACAATCAGATGGCGATGGTTGGTCATCATATGTCCTCTCAATTCCACATGTCGATGGACCACCTGTGGACGGGGACGTTTCGAATCAACCTGACATCAGCGCCCTTGATTGGACTGTGTTCGGGGCAAGTCTTGCAGCCCTTGCCTTTTTCTTGATTCGAGTGCTCAAATGATCTCAGTTGACAAATTCGATGTGGCGATTCTGTAAAGCACGCAATTGGCGATTCTCACTTGCGCCGTGGATTTGTTCGCTTTTCACACCAGTCAACACCAGCATGACTCTGATTTCATCGCCCAATTCTTCGCGAACAGCAGCTCCCCAAATGACCTGTGCGTGTGGTGAAATTTGGTCCGTGATGATCTTGGCACATTTTTCTGCTTCACCAAGCGTAAGGCTTGGTCCGCCGACCACGTTTATGAGGGCGCCACGAGCATCCGAAGAATCAATGTCCAGCAATGGAGAATGCATGGCTTCCTCCGTCGCCGCTTCTACACGTCCAGGTCCACTGGCTTCACCAAGCCCGATCATAGCAACGCCGCTTCCAAATTGAATTACGGAGCGAAGGTCCTCAAAGTCAAGGTTGACCATGCCATCGGTGGTGAGCATTTCTGCAACACCTGTGATCGAGCGAACAAGCAGTTCATCGCCGACACGGAACGCATCACCGATTGGAAGTTCCTTGACGCCTTCAATTTCCAGCAACCGCTCGTTTGGAATCACAAGGATGGTGTCGCAATGCTCCCGCAAGCGTTCCAGTCCCCACTCAGCGTTTTGCTTACGCAGGGCACCTTCAGAGTTGAATGGATAAGTCACGACAGCGATGGTCATCGCACCTTGCTGCTTTGCCAGCCGTGCAATGTGACTTGCGGCACCGGTTCCAGAGCCGCCACCCATACCTGCAGTGATAATGGCAAGTTGAGTGTCGTTGGTGATCCTTCGAAGGGATGCTTCGGATTCCAATGCGGCAGCTTCGCCCTTTGTTGGATCGCCACCAGCGCCTCTTCCTCGAGCCGTTCTTCCAATCAGGATTTTTTCTTCGATTGGAGACATAAGCAAAGCCTGTGCATCAGTGTTGATTGCATAGCCTGTGACGTAGGAGTTCTTGAACAACCGCTCGTCAAACAATCGATTTACTGCGTTGCACCCAGCGCCACCGACGCCGTAGACCCTGATCCTTGGTTGAAGGGATTCAAGGAGGGCTTGCAACTCAACTTCTGAATTTTCATCCATCGGTGGAGCGACGGTGTTGGCTGCTGCTTGTTCAGCTTCTGACAGTTCCAAGACTCGTTCCACAAGGTGTCGCATGCTGCTTTCCTTGTCGACATGACCTTGAATGTGCCGCACCTTGAATGGCCCAAATAGGCCTTTTACAAGGGGAGTACTCAATCACGGAGGCCTTCTTGAGTGACCTGATAGACACACTCGCCGTCTGGCAAGTTTGGTGAATCGACAAGTCGAGCAATACGGCGTCCTGCCTTGGCTTTGCGCAAGTAGAGCCTGAAGGTCGAGGCGTGAGCAAGTACGTGGCCACCGATTGGCTTTGTTGGGTCGCCCCACATTGCATCTGGTTTCGAGTGTACTTGGTTCGTGACCAACACGAGGGCATTGTTCACATCAGCAAGTTGCTTGAGATCTTTCAAGTGACGGTTGAGTTTTTGCTGGCGGTTTGCCAACATACCACGGCCGATGTATTCTGCACGGAAGTGGCTTGTTAGGGAATCAACAATGATCATCTTCACGTTGAGGCCCTTGCTCATGCGCTTGATCTCGTCAACCAAGAGCATTTGGTGAGCTGAATTGTAGGCTCGAGCCACGTGGATGCGTTCCAACACAGCGTCTGGATCAAGACCGTGACCTCGGGCCATTTGTGTGATTCGCTCAGGACGGAATGTGTCTTCTGTATCGATGTAAAACACATCGCCATCAAAGCCACCTTCGCTCATTGGAAGGGTGCAGTTGACTGCCAATTGGTGACCGATTTGGGTCTTTCCACTTCCGAACGCACCGTAGACTTCCACGAGGGCTTGAGTTTCGAAACCGCCGCCGAGCAAGTCGTCAATCGATTGAACCTTTGAGGAGAGTTTGAGAACTTCACGACGGCGCTCAAGGAGTGCGCCACCGGAAACGAAGCCGCCAATGTTGGCCATCTTCTTTGCTGCTCCAATGATCTTTGTCGCCACTGCTTCGCCGAGTTCAGCCTGGTCTGCAAGGTCGCCAGGCGACATCACTGCAAGTGCGAGGAGGTCATCAAATCCGGCTTCTCGAAGCTTTTCAGCAGTCGCTGGCCCAACACCAGGAAGGTCTTCGATTTTCACCTCAGGGGCTTCTTCTTCCGTCGGCATCACTGCCAATGGCTTGTCTTGAGGGTCTTCATTGTTTTCAATCTCTATCTTCGCTTTTTTCTTCGCTTTGGTCGCCATTTCTGTTCACTTCCAACCCAATCTGGTCCGGCCAGGGTATATCAATGAACGAAGGGCGGCGCGGAACTTAGAAGCGCTTGAATCTTGAAGTGTCGTCCACCGTTAGGCTCTCAGTGGTTCGTTCCAATCACTTTCAGTTTAGATTCATCTTCAATGAAAGTGAATAATAATCGAGAATCTGCTCCGTTTCAGGGCGCACTTTCATCGGATGGGAACGGGTTGGTTGTGCTTTCTTCAGCAGCATACGTAATGGTGATGAGGTGAGAGACATCCACTTGCTCTTGATCTTGGCTCAGGCCCACTTCCAGGGTCCAAATTCCTGTTATTGGAGCGAATTCATTGTGCTTCCAATTTGCGTCTTGGCCGTCTGCGATTTGCTCGGGTGGCGATTCAACCGCCGCTCCTTCGGTGTTGTTGAGGTACCATGTCACGGTCACAGGCGACCCACCAATTCCTCCGAAGTTATCGCGGTTGGTTACGGTGGAATCAATTTTGATTTGTTCCGGCAGCGGACATTCACAGTCGGGTGTAGCTTCGATGTCCATCGTTCTCGGGTCTGTGGTTTGAGTTTCGCCCCACGTGATTTCCTTATCGATTCGAATGGTGATGTTCTCGAATATTTCGTTTCCTTGTTCGTCAATCGCTCCGATGCTCGCAGAGAACATGCCATGTGTGAGGTAGGTGTAGGTAATTTCTCCCGTATCTGCACTGTTGACAGAGATTGTGGTTGAACCGTCCCCGGGGCTGAAAAGGAAATTTGAGATTTCACCAGCGGTGGATTTTGTGTACGAGTAATCGAAGACAACATCGACGCCAGTTTCAGACACTTGCTGGTTGTTTTGGATTGTTTCTTCGATGACACCCGACGTCACATCATAGTACACCACGAGATCGATTGGGCTGTCGTCTCCATCGTCTCCGCCACCCTCGAGGCATCCTGCAAGCATGGCCGTCAGCAGCACTGCACCGAGCAGCACGGGACTGAAGGTTCGGGAGCGCATGTTCTTGAGAGGATGTCCTCCTTCATCAAATCAGCACCTCTTTTTTTCACTCATTTTTGTTGCGCAGGACGCACGGCTCACTACGACAAGCGAGCATCGGTGGTTTGAAAGGAGGGAAGGTCGGCCCTTTGGTTAACGAGGTGGGGTAGTCTGGATATCCCGTCGGGCTCATAACCCGGAGATCGGTGGTTCAAATCCATCCCTCGTTACCAAAAACCAACCTAGCTGTACTCGTAATAGTCGTGTTTTGGTGTGAGCGAATCAAGTGCGCTTTGCAACCGCGCATTGGCGGCTGCTTCTCCTTGAAGGATGGCAGTCTTTTCATCTTCGATGCGTTGTGCTTGAGCGGCGCAGAGACTTGAATTCCCAATACCATGGGGCACAGCACCCAACAATGCTTCAGCAACCTGAGATGCATCGACTGATTTGTTTCCAATTGGTTCGAGCATGAACACTCCGCCTGTGTAAATGACGGGACCTGCAGCTTCGCAAGTTGTTGCAAGTCGGTCGATCAGCTTGGCTTCATAGCCAATGTACCTGCATGCATCGAGGGCCGCTGCCAAGTTCCCAGGCGCTAATTTTTCGGCTTTTGCATAGGCTTTTCTTGCGGCTCGTTGCTTGCCCCCTGAAGCAAGAACATTGCCGGCCCGATGTTGATCTTCAGCCTCGGGCGTCATTTGCTCAAGCAACTGAGGTGCGCCATTCCGGAGGGTTTTGACGAGTTTTCCACGTTCTTTCAGAAGAATATTGATGCTTGCAACAGCGCGTGCTCCTTTCCCTCTTGATACCAGCACATCGCACAAAATACGAAGGCCCTTGACCAGCATAATTTGGTCCTCAGTGGAGCGTTTCTTTCTCGCAAGAAACATCTCTGTGAATTGCATCGCCATGACCTCGGACATCTCCATCCTTCCATCGAGGATGTATCGCTCAAGTTGTAGGAGCGTTTGGGCGGGGTCATTCATTCCAAACATGTGAGCAAGAAGGCGGTGAACCTCCCACCTATTGATGCCTTTGTCCAACGGATACAACGAAGAATCATCCCAACATCCTGCTGAATCTTGAGGTGGATGTAATAACGGGCATGCGTTGGCACGGGCATGGTTCCACCTCGTGTCTTTGCAGTCACTGGCACACCCGGTAGCGGGAAGACCACCCTTTGTGGTCATCTCGGTGAACAAGGCCATGCCGTTGAGTCGGTCATAGATTTGGCGAAACGCTTCGATTGTCTTGGCGTCGAAGATGCCTCGGATGGGGCTGCACCGGTGGACGTTCACAAGTTGGCTGAGGAATGGATTGACGAATCTGAAGGGACGGTCTTTGTAGACGGGCACTTGTCGCATCTTTTGGAAATCGATGCCATCATTTTGATTCGTTGCCATCCTGATGTGCTCAAACAGCGCCTCGAAGATCGTGGCTACAATGAAGCAAAGGTACGCGCCAATGTTGAGTGGGAAATGATTGCCGGCACATGGTCCGAAATTCTTGAGTTTGAACTCGATGTTCCAGTGTTGGAGGTCGATGCTGGCCTCGCCACAAGCGAGGTATTGGCCTCTGAGATTCTCCAGTGGATTGAAGATGGTTGTCCGAGCGACGGTGTCGAGGCAACTGCCTCAGAAGCCATCGATTGGTTGGCTTGACCACCCAAAGAACAAACACCCCCCAACGAAGGAGCCCTATCGATTGGTATGGCATTAGAGAAACTTCGCAGTTCATGGGAGCGCATGGTCGACCCCGTCATTGATTCAATTTCAACTTGGAAACCCTCCACCTTGACATGGATTGCATTGCCGATTGGCGTGCTTGGCGGTTTATCCGTTCTGTTAGCTCCAAACACCACATATGGAGCGAGCATGCTCTTCGGTGGGGCGCTGCTGATTGGATTTGCAATGGTCCTCGATGCCCTTGATGGGCCATTGGCTCGCCGAACTGGACAAGTCACTCGTTGGGGTGATTATCTTGACCACACATTCGACCGTCTTCTTGACATCATCTGGACAGTCTGCTTGGCTGGCTCTGTGTTTGTCGGTGATTTCACCTTCGGACTCCTTGCAGCGTTGTTTACATTGCTCGGCTCGTACATGGGTACACAAGCTCAAGCAGTGGCAGGCACTCGCAACTACCGAGGCTTTTCCCGTGCAGACCGAACCATCCTTGCCCTTGTGGCGCTTGTGATGATGGGCGTTTTCATCCATCTTGAAATCGGAGATTTCGGTACCTTCCCGGGTGCGCTTGACCACATTGGAATCAACCCAATCAGCGTTGCCGTCGTGATCTCTGCGTTCGGCGGATTGTGGACCTTTTTGATTCGGTTTGTACAAGCCAAGCATGAAATCTCTCAAATCGACCGAGATGACCCACTCCCACAGCCAAATCAAGGGAACGAATCAGAGTGATTCCGCCACCCCTACGGGGTGCACTGAACCGCTCAATTGGCTGGTTTAGAGGCGGCATACTCATAACGGTAGCATGCTACAAGAGCATTGATGACAGACCAAACGTTCGGTAAAGGCACTGAAAGGAAGGCACTTTTCCTCGTCCTATGCATGATGCTTGCCATCATGCCCCTCTCCAATGTAGCGGCCGAAGATCTCGGGAACCCTTCTCACCTGCAAGCACAAGACATCGCTGCCACGTTCGACCCGTCAAGCGAAACGACCACCATCACATGGCGCAACATCGATTTTGATGGTTCAGTCATTTCAGGCCTCTTTTCAGCAACATACAGCGTCTACCGATCCGCAGCCCCAATCACCGAGACTCTCCATTGGACAATTGACGCCCTTTGTTGAGGACATCGTCGCATGTTCCTCTGTCGAAGTGGCCAATGATGCGTTCAAGTGCCGTGGCCTCAACGGGACCGTTGACTATCACAGTGCCTCGTTCCTCGTTCCTCCGGGTGTTAACGGCACCTTCTACTACGCCGTGACCACAACGCTCGGTGATGGTACCGAGTGGCTTGATTTGGACGAAAACGCTTCGGTTCTTCACACTCCAGTGCAAGAAACCACAACGCCGATTCGCACACCGTACAACCTTGTGGCTACGTTCGACCCAGAACAAAGCATCACGACCTTGGCTTGGGTCAATTACAACGACATCTTCCCAATTCTTCCGGAAACGGGGGATGACGCCTATCAAATTCATATCTGGCGAACCGATTACCCAATCACCCGAGCAAATGGTGCAGACTTGCTCAGCACGAGCCAGCCAGTTGCGACCTATCCAGCTGGGACCTCCTCAGTCGATTTGGTGATTCCAACCAGCACTGACCGCAGTGCGTACTACGCAGTGACCTACTTTTTGCCAAACTGGACGGCTCCTGGTGAAGACTACGAAGATGTTCGGTTCCTCTCGAACAACGCCCTTGATGATGCCTTGCTCGAAGACAACATGCCTCCTTCCCAAGTGAGTGCTATGTATGCTGAATTCATTCCAAACGCAAACTCTGGAGGCGGAACGACCACCGTTTCATGGACTGATGTGCCTGATGAGTCTGGAGAATCGTACCGTATTTACATGTCAGGAAATCCATTCAACAGTATTTTGAGCCCCAGCGTTCAATTGATTGCGACCGTGTCAGAGGGTGTTGGATCCTTTGATTATGAAGTTCCAATCGGCCGCCTTGGTTATGCGAATTACTGCATTGTGACCATCGATTTGTTTGGTGTATTCAGTCCTAACACCACGGTGAACTCATGCGCTGGGCCTCTTTTCGAAGATGCATTCACTCCATGGGTTGCTGAACCTACTCAAGTTCATGCCGAGTTTGTCGGTGAGCGAATCACTCGAGTCACCTGGCAAGACCAGCTTGGCGTCGAAGGTGAGCGATACCACATCTGGCGCTCCAACTTCCGTGTTACTGGCGCTGAATTCGTTGCCAACCAATCCATGGAATGGCTCGGCTCAGTCAGCGATGGTGTCGGTACATTCGATGTTCTTCTTGATGTCAACCTCCTTCGTGACAACGCCCACTACTATGTCACAACAGAAGCACTGTACGGCCACATCAACGGGACCTACATGGACACTCGATTGAATCAGAATCATTTCGGTCCGATTTCAGAAGACACCCGCGCACCAAATCCAGCGAGAATAAAGGAAGCATCCTCGCTTGGTGCCCTCGAACAAATCACCCTCGAATGGTTCAACGAACCCGATTTCAACGAAGGGTACGAAATTTGGCGACACTACGGAGCACCGTTCGGTGAAAACGAAGACCAAATCGGCAACATCGCCGACCAAGGTTGGGAGTTCGTCCTTGGTGATATTTCGCCTGGTGAAAGCACCGCAAGCACTCTTGTTCGTCAACTTCCAATCCCTTCCGGCGTCGATCGAGACGTGTGGTATGCTGTCATCATCGAAGACCAATGGGGCAATCAGAATCCAGAGATGTTCAATGGTATTGGTGGAAACGCTGTGAAAATCAATGAGGACACGAAGTTCCCAGTGGCCACCATGATGCTTCTCGATGATGCAGGCTCCGCGTTCCTAAGCCCCTCGTTGGTTTCAGGCACCTACGTGCTCCAGATGGAGATTGATGAATACCTGCAAGGCAACCCTTCAGTGAACATCACCACATTGGCTGGCGGTGATATCTCGGGCGGTGATATCGAAATGAACATGATTGCGGACAACAACAACGATCCAGACCGCGGTCCAGTCTATGCCTTCGAATTCTTTGTCAGCCAGAACACCATTGCTGGTGAAATGTTGATTGAACTCATTATGGAAGACGAATCTGGCAACCTCATCAGCCAAACATGGAGCGACCGTGCTGTGGATGCAATGCGACCAACCGTGGAGATTTATGCCCCATCTTCCGGCAACGATGGTTCGAAATACCTCTATGGGAATTCAATCCAACTTCTGGCAGGCGCAACCGATGACGTTATGATCACGTCGTTCCAATACAAATTCACGTACAATTACGGAACTGGCAACTCGCAATCCACTCCATGGTCTGAATCAACCTATGTGACCGATCTTGAAGGCGACAACCGCTCGATGGTGCTCGACATGGAGTTCTCCGCAGGAAACTTTGAGCCAGGCCAACATGCTGTTTATGTTCGTGCGGTTGACTCCGCAGGAAATGAAGTGTCGAAGAACGTCGTGTTTGTCGTTGACCAATGTCGAAACCGACTCGACGGCACAACATCGTGCAACTATGTAGAATCCCTTCAGCCAGAACCTGAACCAATCACCATCAAGCCATCGATGTCCGACCCACCGTATGTGTTGGTCTGGGTTCTCATTGGTGTCTTTGTCATGTCGCTAATCGTCATGGCACTCATCCTCAAAACAAGCATGTCTGGTCCTAAGAAGAAGAAGTCGAAGGGTGATGATGATGAAGAGGATGATGACTGGATGTCTGAATTTATCGGTACTTCACAAGAACTCGACATGGGTGCAGTCACTGACACAAGTGGCGGCGAAAAGAAGGAAGAGGAGAAGAAAGAATCTGCTCCTGTCGAGCAAAAGGAGGAAGAAGATCCGTTTGCCGTCAACGTCGTTCAGCGAAAGACTCGCGGTAAGAAGGCGGTTGTTGATCTTCCAGAAGATGACGACGACGACGATGATGATATGTTCAACTGGAATGACGATGAAGATGAGGAGGAAGAAGAACCTGCTCCAGTCGCAAAGAAGCGAACAGTCGGCCGCCGTGCAGCCCCTCGTAAGGCTCCAACCCGCCGAAAGGTTGGTCGTAGCAAAAAGGATGATTGATGCAATCCCACAAGCGGTGCACTCAAGGTCTCACGCTGGCTGCAACCGTGTATGGGCGAGAATCCTGCTCCCACCGAGGACAGCATGGAAGAACTTTCTGAACACATCGAGGAAGCCTTTGAGCATCTTCTTGATTCAGTGAATCCGATGAAAAATAAGCTCAACTGGCTGTTATTAGCACTCCCAGTTGCTCTGTTCATGAATCAGCAACACAACATCGGTCTTGCCTTTGTCTTCTCCATGGTGGCCATTATGCCACTCGCATTCCTCATGGGGAAAGCCACGGAAGAGATCGCCCTTCGAACCGGGGAGACGGTCGGGGGCTTGCTCAATGCCACCTTCGGAAATGCGGTCGAGATGATTATCGCTGGGCTTGCACTGTACGCTGCGTCAAAATCAGTCGATCCAGATACAATCGAGACAATGATCACAGTCACCCAAGCCTCCCTCATCGGCTCTATTCTTGGCAATCTATTGTTGGTGCTTGGTTTGGCAATGGTTTGGGGTGGTGTGAATCACAAAGTTCAGCACTTCAAGCACGAGTCAGGTCAAATGAATGGCTCCTTGTTGCTGCTTGCTATTGTTGCGTTCATCACTCCCAGCGCCGTTCATATGGCGGGCGGTGACCCAAGCGCCATCAAAGATCTCTCGCATTTTGTTGCGCTCATTATGCTCGCTATCTATGGATTGGCTCTTCTCTTCCAATTGAAAACCCACGTTGATGTTTTTGCAGTTGAAGCAGGCCATGGAACCCACGAACATCCTTCCATGAGCATCAAAGATGCTTGGGTGTTGCTCATTCTTTCCACAGCCCTTGTCGGTTGGATGGCACACATTTTGGTTCACAATCTTGAGGATGCAGTCCATGAATTTGGTATTCCAGAACTGTTCGTTGGCGTGATTCTGCTTCCGTTCTTTGGCAACGCAGCAGAGCATTTTGCTGCGGTCATTGTTGCTGGAAAAGACAAGATGGATTTGGCTATTGCCATCGCAATTGGTTCAAGCGTCCAGATTGCTTTGTTCGTTGCACCCGTGATGGTCATTCTTGGATGGTTACTCGGCGTCCCTCTCACGCTTGAATTCGGAATTCTTGAAACCGCAGCAACGTTCATCTCAGTTCTTGTTGCCAATTCAATCCTCTCAGATGGAAAAACGAACTGGCTTGAAGGCACCATGCTGCTCGGCAGTTACATTATTCTTGGAGCGGCATTCTTCTTGATTTGAGCGAGGTGGAATGATGAAGAAGACCGGTTTTGTATTGATCGCCATCTCGACCCTGCTGCTCCTTGGCGGCACAGTTGGTTACACAATGGAAGGGGCTGTTGATGATGTGCCAACGCCGAATGTCCAAGGCATGGTGTTCTTCTCAGACGACCCTCTTCCGGGCAATCCAGCCTCGCTCATCATCAACGCCGATACAACCATCACATGGGATCGAGAGGATATTTTCTTGGTCATCGCTGATGGTGGTAAGAAAAAGCAATGTGATGACATCGCAAAGAACGGTGGGGCACTTGGTGGATTCGACACCACAAGCAAGACCTGTACATACGGCGATGCAGGCTATGTTGCTGCAGGCGACAAAGGCGACACCGGCGTCGACTGGCGCGTTGAATCAGGGGATTTCTACGCAGGCATTGGAACAAAAGAGGGGTTGCTCCCAGAAGGGACGGAATTGAATTTGAATTATTCAGTTGATCTCAAACTTAGCGCCACGGGGTACATGTTCCTCATCATCGCTGAAGGTGCAGGTGTTCTGCTGTTCCGCCAGAAATGAGGCTTATTCAACGCCATCATAGTACGTCTGAACAGCCTCATCGAGCGCCATCCAGGATTGCCGCTCATCGAGTGAATGTGTTGTTCCATCGAACCGCAACGCTTCGCCACCGACCCAAAGGTCGAGGCATGTGGCTCCGTTGAACAAGAGGTTCGTAATATGGCGATTGTTTGAACGGCCAACGGGGCGCATGCGAACGTCATCGATGTCCCAAACCGCCCAGTCTTGGCTTCCCTTTGTTGCCATTTGGAAGGCATCATTTGCCGTCATCAACGTCGGGTCCCAGTGATCGTGGCGTTGAACCAAGGCGGCCAATCGTGCTTCTGCTAGCAAGTTAAGTCCGCTTCCAGAAGAGGCTGCCCCGTCGGTTCCGAGGCGAACATCGACACCAGCCTCATTGAACGCAGGAAGTGAAAGGGTTCCACCGCATGCGAGTTTCATGTTTGACGAAGGGCAATGGACTGCTGTGGCTTGGTGCTTTGCCAACATTCGAATTTCGTTTTTCTTCACCCATGAGGCGTGAGCACAAATGGTTCCAGGCTGAAAGAAATCGATGCTGTCCAAGTATTCGACAGGGTACATTCCAGTTTTGTCATGGCAATCTGCGATCTCTTTTCGAGTTTCACTGACGTGAATGTGGAGGCGGGCGTTTCGCTTTTCAGCAAGTTCCGAAGCCCTTCGCAACGTGTCTTCGCTGCACAAGTACACTGAATGGGTCGCGATGGCGTATTGAATCCTGTCAAGAGGTGATTGGTTCTTGAGCATGGAGTCAAGTTCCTCAAGCGCCGAGGCCGCATCGTCATGTGAAGGAAGTGCAGCGTCACTGACAGGGCCTCCAATCAAGCCACGAAGACCAGCGTCTTCGAGGACTTGACCCGTGATAGCTGGATAAAAGTACATGTCTGCAGCGAAGGAGGTGCCCGTTTTGATCATTTCAGCAGCAGCGGCCTGTGCCCCAATGCGAACAAATTCTGGTGTGATTTTTGCTTCGGTAGGAAAGATGGCTTCGTTGAGCCATCGGTGAAGCGGAAACCCATCGCTGAAGTCCCTCGCGTTCAGTTGCATGGCCAAATGGGTGTGCCAGTTTTGCAGGCTTCGAGTGATGAGGCGATTGGAACCGTCAACATCCTGTTTGACGTCTTCATCTCCGTTCGAGTTGGCCCATGAACCGTCTTCGAGCAGCAACACATCGCCGGTGTGCTTCTTGCCAAGTTCATCGATAAGGACGGTGTTGCGATACCTCACCGTACCATCGTCGCCCATGGATGATGGTGGTGCCCCCCCCTCATCAACGCTGGGTTCTCAACCGTGTTGCTTATGTTCACGAGCCACCGCCCGTGACATGCGCCACTGTGGCTTAGCTGGTATAGCACCTGATTCGTAATCAGGAGGTCGGGAGTTCGAACCTCCCCAGTGGCTCCTTCTCAACGCGTGTTAATCGTCGATTCCGATTGCATTGAGAACGCCTTAGCGCTTGCTTCAAGGCTTGCAACTGCTGGTAGACTTCGGCCTGATATGTAGTCGAGGCAAGCCCCCCCACCTGTCGAGACGTGACCCATCTTGGAGGCGAGATTACGCTTCATGATCAAGGTCGCAGTGTGGCCTCCGCCGACAACAACATAGGCATTCGATTCTGCACATGCGTTCAGCATCTCAATTGTTCCAAGAGCGAAATCAGGCAACTCAAAGACGCCGGCAGGACCGTTGAGGTGGACCGTTCCAGCCTGTTTGATGGCCACGGAGAGGTTTCGAACGGATTGAATGCCCAAATCAAAGATTGGTGCAGAAATTGGAAGTTGTTCGACGGTAAGATCAACTCGGTTGTCTTCGACGTTGGCAGCCACATCCACAGGCAAGCGAATCTTTTCTGGGAAATCGAGCAAGAGTGACTTGGCTTTCTCCACGGTCGGGTTCCATTGCTTCCCCAGTTCTCCGACAAGGAAGTCATGGTTTACGAGGCCAATCTCATGGCCCGCCAACTCGAGCATCAAGTTCGCAACACCTCCTGTGACCCACACTTCATCGCAGATGTTGTTTCGAAGCATGTTGTCGGCGACAGCGATTGAGTCGTCCACCTTGACCCCACCAAGCACGGCGATGCATGGCCTAGCAGGGCTCTCGAGTGCTTGGTCTAATTTACGAATTTCATTGGCCATGAGTTCGCCAGCAACGCACGGTATGAGGTTGGTGAACCCAACACCCGAGGGGGTGGCTCGGTGTGCGCAAGCAAATGCGTCATAGACGTAGAGGTCAGCGACGCTGGCCAGTTTTTGGACCATCTGCGTTTCTGCCATGGTGTCTATGGTGCCTTTTGTATGGATTTCTTCATCATACATCCGAACGTTGTTGAGCATCAAAATATCACCGATTTCAAGGTTCTCAATGGCGGCCATCGCCTTGTCTCCTGCGAGGTCCTCAACCCATTTCACAGGCCGTCCGATGATCCGTCCAAGTTCACGAGAATGACCAAGGGTGCTTGTGAAGTCCTTCTTCCCCGGCCTTGATTGGTGGGCAAGAAGCACCACCTTGGCTTTTGAAAGTCGGTTGAGGGTTGGTACAATGGCTTTGATCCGTGTATCGTCCAAGAAAGATTGGTCGGGCGCCATCGGGGAATTAACATCGACTCGAACGATGACAGTGCGCCCTTCTACGTTGACATGCCCGAGGGTGAGAACACTCGCCATCAGTCTGTCCAAGTGCCGTCGGTTTTTCATCCCCACGCATCAAGTCAGTATTTGTTGGGCATCGCTTTGCCCTCGCAAACCGCGCGTCTTCGGGTGGTTGCGGGGCCGAAAGGTGATAAAGCCGCGAACACCGCTTCCGAAGGATGGCGCGCGAAGCACCCGAAAGGGACACATCGATGGAGGGAGCACGGCGTCGCGCCAGCACCAGCACCTCTGCGTTTGGCGTCTCTCGCCGTGAAGGCCACGACGCTTCGACCTACTACGGCAGCCGGGTCAACGAGGGCCTTGTCTCAAGCCGTGAGGTCGGTGAAGAGCAACCACTCCCACCTACCATGGCCAACAGCATCATTTCAGGTGATTCAAGGAACCTTGACTTGCCAGATAATTGCGTTCACCTCGTGGTGACTTCCCCGCCTTACAACGCCAGCAAGGAATACGACGAAGATCTCTCGCTCGGGGAATACCTCAATCTCTTGCACGGTGTTTTTGCTGAGTGTTACAGGGTGCTTGCACCGGGAGGGCGAATGGTTGTCAATGTCGCCAACCTTGGTCGAAAGCCGTACATCCCTCTATCGAGTCACATCAACGTGATGATGGCCGAAATTGGCTTTTTGATGCGAGGCGAGATCATTTGGGACAAATCAGCAAGCGCAGGCTCTTCATGCGCATGGGGTTCATTCCAGAGTGCTAGCAACCCTTGCCTGCGTGATGTTCACGAATACCTCTTGGTGTTCTCAAAGGGCGACTACAAACTCAAGCGAGATAAGAAACAACGCGCTGAAGGGCGCATCGACACCATTCCTCGTGACGATTTTATCAAACATACGAAATCGATCTGGTCCTTTGCCACAGAGCGTGCATCACGAGTCAATCATCCAGCTCCATTCCCCGTTGAACTACCAAAGCGGTGCATCGAAATGTACAGTTTCGTTGGCGATGTCGTTCTCGATCCGTTCAATGGTTCGGGCACAACATGTGTTGCAGCAAAAGCCACTGGGCGAACCTACGTGGGTGTTGACCTCTCAGACTCATACTGCGAGATTGCACAGCAACGGCTTGAAGCCACTGAGGCATGGGTCGCACCCGAAGTACAGGTTTGAACCGTTTTCAGAGGTTGTCCCAAGGATTCTGAGCAGGCTGCTCAGAGATTGGAGGCGTGATTTGTGGCTGTTGTGGTTGTTGTGCCTGTTGGGTAAGCGGAGGTGTGATTTGTGGCTGTTGTGGTTGCTGTGCCTGTTGGGGTTGTTGAGTCAGCGGAGGCGTGATTTGTGGTGCTGTGCCTGTTGGGGTTGTTGGGTAAGCGGAGGCGTGATTTGTGGTTGTTGTCCACCCATTTGCTGCATTGGTTGCCCATATCCTGCTGGAGGTTTTGGCCAACTGGCACCTGTGTTTGGACCGGGGCTTGGTAGACCGCTTGGCCAGGTAGCATTTGCCCGGTCGGCATCACGATGTTTTGCTTGGGGTCGTCAAGAACCAAGGCAAGAATGATGCCGAGAACAAGGAGAGGGACAGAGCAGCAGAACCCAAAGAAGCCACCGGCTCCGGCAACGATACCTCCGCCAATTGCTTCTTCGCACAGGGGTCACAATAATCACCGCGTATACTGACTTCTACATTGCTCTCAAGGGTGTACTCCATGCCTTCGATGTCATGGTTAAGAGAGCCATAGAATTCTTCACTTCCGTCAGGGTAGAATTCTTCATTGCCTTGACCTCCATCCAGCAAGCAGAGGACAGGTACGACTTCTTCTCCATCGCTGTCGACGATGCTGAGTTCGAGCGTGTCGCAGTCTGCAGGGTGGATGACATAGATGGACACATCCCATGATTTATTTTCTTGAATCGTGAACGTCTGGCTCATCGAGCGATCAACGTACACTTCCTCTTTGAAGCCAGCATCACTTAATGCCATTCCAGCAATCACAACGCCGGCAATGCTCCCCACAAAGATTAGGGCGCCAAGAATGAGGGTGATTTTACTGGCAATGTGCATGGTTCACTGAGGAGATGGTTAGTTATCAACATTTAGGGGCACAGAGCCCTAAATTCGTAAGGATGAATCGGAGCCATTTTGAACGGCTGACATTCACATCAGCCTGATGACCGAATGGGATGTGGCGGATTTGGCCGGTCCTGATGGTGAAGATTGGCGAGTTCCAGTCTCAGAGTTAGCGGCACGGCAAGTCGAACTCGGACGTTTGCTATCTGAAGCTGGCGTGGCTGGGGCAATGCTCCAACACCCTGTTGACCTGTATTACTATGCAGGCGGTCGTCAGAATGCTTCGATGTTCATCCCAGCGCAAGGTGCGGGGGGCAGCATCGAGGCTGGAGGAAACGGGCCCGTCTTGTTTGTTCGTAGGTCCCTACAGCGTGCGTTGTTCGAGGGTGGCGACTCAGATTGCCCGCACGAAGTCCTTGTTTTTCCAAGGATGAAGGAATTCTCGGAAGTTCTGAACAAGCGAGGGGTCATTTCAGCCCCCGGACTTCAGTTCGGAGAAGTTCCCAAGACGTACTCGGATCGATTCGTTAACGCTCTATCCCCTCTTGGAGACTGTCCTGATATCACAGGCATCGTTCACGCCCAACGCGAGGTGAAGTCCCTTTGGGAGCAAGAACAGATGAACGCCGCTGCAGATGTACAACTCCGTATGTTCGAAGCGGTCCAAGCTGTCGGTGGAGAAGGAATCACCGAACTCGAATTGGTTGCTGCAGCAGAGGCTGTGAGTCGCTCTGAAGGCTTTGGTGGCCACATTCACATGCGACGGTTTCCGCTCCAATGTGACCGCGGCGTCATCGTTGCAGGACGAGCAGGTGGCATCCCTTCATTTTTCGATTCGGCCGTTGGTGGCACAGGCGCCCACCCCCTCAACGGAATGGGTTCAGGATTCACTCGAATTAAAGCCAATGAGCCAGTCCTCGTCGATCTTGTTCACGCCCACCGGGGCTACATCGTTGACATGACGCGAATGTTCGTAGCAGGCTCACTTGATGCGGCATGGGTCGCTCGGCTCGAGGACATGGTTGCCGTCAAGGACACAGTCGTCGATGTGCTTGACCGTGGCGGTTTGTGCAGTGAGGCATGGGACGAGGGTTTTGCGCTGGCAGATGAACTCGGTCACGCCTCTCACCTGATGGGCATGGCGCCCGATCAAAGCCGCTTCCTCGGCCATTCAGTCGGCCTTCAACTCGATGAATCGCCTGTCGTTGCCAAAGGATTTGAACGCCCGTTGCCGATTGGGGCGACGATGGCAATTGAGCCAAAAGTGGTTCATGCCGAAGGCAGCATTGGGACAGAAGACACATGGATTCGCGATGAGGACGGCATGCGTCCAATCACAGCAGATGGGCTTTGGCCCGCCATTACGGAGTGGTAGATATGACTGAACAAGAACAGGTAGACGACGATGTATGTGAGAAACTCGAAGGATGGACTCACGAAGATGTTGGCAAGCGAATTCCAAAGCGTAGTACGCCGAATGGTACGTATTACAATGAACCAATTGTTGCGGTTTTCTGTCAATTCTGTGGTTCAGAATTCGTCGGACCGAGTCGCGAAGCGGGCGGTTTTTTGGGCGGTCATGAATGCCTTCACGCTTGGGAAATCTCCCAAGCCATGAGCCGTGAAGATGGGTTAACGGAATGAAGACCCCATCTTGAACGACCATAGTGTTCAATATGCTTCCTCGCTGAGTCGGGGGTATGGCCAAGCCCTACTCTTCGGGACACATCGGTGCAGTCGCATCAAACTACACGGAAATGCGCCTTGCAGGAGCGGTGAAAGAGCGGCTTGTAGAATTGGTGTGTGAGGAAATCGAACGCCTTGTTCCAGAGATGGAACAAGCAACGTTGGCACAAGACCCAGATCGGAAAACCCTTGATGATGCAAACAGAACCCGTCTAAATTACAACCGAACTCGGGAACTCATGATTGACCAATTGGGATCCGTTGAGTCTGTTGGTTCAGCTGCCGTCCAAGCCGGTATTGAACACATTGAGCGTCACATGGCGGCGATGATTAAGCACGCAGAAGCCGCCGCAGAAAAAGACCGAGTTGCAACCATCAAGCCCCGTCATCTTGAGATTGCCATCCAAGGCATGGGCCTTGATGAAGAAGGAGACGTCGAGCAAGCAGTCGAAGCGATTCCAACCGAAGATTTCGTCATCAGTCAAGGCGGCGGGGTGTTAACTGAATCTTCCCTGCTTTCCCTCGCTAAGACACATGCCAAGATGCCGGTGACCCGTGATGCTGTGGAAGAACTGCTTGAAACCTATTACATGGTGGTTGAGCAACTTGAATCAGATATTCGTAAGCACGCCCAGTTAGGCGGGAATCCTGTTCAATTCATCGAATCTATTGGACGAATGAAGACGCTGATGTCCCTCGGTTGGATGCGGGCAATGTTGAGCAAAGCTGCTGAAGCAGCGCGAGAACGAGGCTACAAGCGCATCGACGTTGAACAGATTGTCCACCTCGACCCTTTCGAATGAAATTGCAATCGGTCTTCGCCACCGTGTTCTTATACCACCGCTCTTTGGAAAGGCTGAGGAAATAACATGGAGAACATGATTGGAAAACCCGCACCAGCCTGGAACGCCCGCACCTACATCAGCGGAGAGAGCGTCAACATTAGCAGCGACGACATGAAGGGTAAGTGGTACCTCATGTACTGGTACCCATTCGATTTCACATTCATCTGCCCAACCGAGATTGTCGGCTTTGAACAACTCAAGGAAGACTTCCAAGACGACGGCATCACCGTGATCGGTTGCTCAACCGATTCATGGCATTCCCACAACGCTTGGTTCAAGGATGAAACCATCTTCCCAGGCGGCATCAACCACAACGTCATTGCAGATTGCACTCAAGACATCACCCGTGACTTCGGCATGCGAAACGACGCTCTTGGATGCTCATTCCGTGGAACCGTCCTCGTCGATGACGAAGGTAAGGTCCAGATGTGGTCCATCAACAACATGGACGCAGGACGTTCCCCAGCAGAAGTTCTCCGAACCGCTCAAGCAACCATGGCTGGCGGCCTCTGTGGCGCCAACTGGAAGAAAGGCGACGACTACGCTGCTTGATTTCCTCGGAACACAATTCACGGAGGTTGAAACATGCCAGAACTTGAATTGCTCGACCGTGCAACCTGGGAAGATTGCCTTTCCGCTCCGGTTGCCGTTTTGATGCTCGGAAAAAATGGATGCGCAGCATGCGAGACTTGGACAGAGGATTTGTCTGCTTACCTCGGCAGCGACGAAGCCCCAGAGCAAGTCCGTTTTGGAAAACTTCTCCTTGACACACCCGGCCTTGGCCGATTCAAAATCGCTCAACCGTGGGTGGCTGAAGTCGATGTACTCCCTTACAACGTCATCTTCGTGAACGGTGAGCGGGTCAAAGAATGGGCTGGTGGCAACATTGATCGCTTGGTCAACCGATTAAATCGGTACCTGTGATCCATGCTTGCTTCCTCAGTCCTTGTCTCAGCACTTTTCGCAGGAATTGTCGCAACATGCGTCACGCTTGCCATCGAAAGGTGGGGCGGTCTTGTGGGTGGCGTGCTCGGTACCGTACCATCGACCATTGTTCCTGCCGCTGCTGGAATGCACCTTTCCGGGAATGAAGACCAACTGATGGAAAGCATGGCTGTTGTGCCGCTTGGCATGCTCCTCAATGCACTTTTTCTCGCCGTGTGGGTCGTGCTCCCGTCAAAGATGTCAACCCAACGCCCATTGGTTGCTACCACTGTAGCATCTCTTGTCGTTTGGGCATGCGCCGGCGTTTTGCTGCTTCTTTTCATTGACCAGATGCTCGGTGCTGGGATGTCCAATTGGGCCGTGGGCGGACTTGGGCTCGTGCTTTTGATTGCGCTTGCGATTCGGTTTAATTGGGAGCCGAAGGCAGCGCCGAAAGGCAGTCAGCACGTTCGGTGGTCCATCCTTGTAGGAAGAGGATCTGCAGCAGCCATTGCGATTGGTTGCGCCGTTTGGCTTGCGGGGCAAGGCCAACCTTTGTTGGCAGGTCTTGCCGCCGTGTTCCCTGCCATTTTCTTGACCAGTATGGTGGCTCTCTGGCTTGCACAAGGGGAAACAGTTCCTCAAGGTGCAGCAGGCCCGATGATGCTTGGTGGCGTGAGTGTGGCCGTTTACGCTCTCATTGTGATGTGGTCGATTCCATCGTATGGAATCTTCATCGGTTCCATCATTGCATGGGCTGGTTCAGTCGGCGGATGGTCGATTCCGACGTTCTTTTTGTTGCGTCGAAGAAGCCTCAACCGTTCACTTCTCGAGTCCAACGCTCAGAAGCAGGCACACCCGTCACCGTGATTGTCACATTGGTGACTCCTTTGATTGAAGCTGTCTTTTGGTGCAGTGACCGCAGATCCAGTAAGCAGCATGGGCAGTGCGGTCGAGCAGGTTGAATTGTCATCTCGATGTGACCATCTTGGCCAATCTCGACGGCCGTCATCGCTTTCGTGGCTGTGTAAGCCACCTCATTGTGCGGATCTTTCCAGCCATTGAGCATCCTCACCACCCTTCTGGACAGGGCTTGATAGTGGCGTGGCTTCATCGTTGGCACCTCGTGTTGTCGATGGGATTAGGGCGCTTCTGTTTGAAGTTCTTGCTCCAACTCATCGAGCCGCAATTCGTTCAATCGACCTTCAGCAGCGATCAGTTCTGCCTGACAAGTTTTGAGCAAAGCTGCCCCTTCTTCATACATTTTCAAGGTTTCATCCAAGCCCATTCCGCCCCGTTCAAGTGTGGCGACGATGGCTTCCAATCGTTGTGCTGCTTCGTTGTAGGTCTGTTTGCTTTCTGTCATTGTTCTTCCTCCATGGTGTGAATTTGAGTGACGGCAGCCTCGGCGCTTCCATCGACAAAGTGCAGGCTAAACTCTTGTCCGAGTTCAAGCATTTTTGTGTTGGTAACCACCGTGCCGTCTTTGGTCTGAGTCATTGCATAGCCGCGTTCAAGGACGCGCTTTGGGTGAATCGTGTGGAGGCTTGCTTCGATGCTCGCTAGGCGGGTCCGCTCGTTTGCAAGTTTACTTTCAGTCGCTCTGTTGAGTCGCGACTGAAGGGAGAGCA
>CM001443.1:385319-391568 GCA_000246735.1 uncultured Candidatus Poseidoniales archaeon
AGAGGAGAGGAGAGCATGGAGCGACGCTCGACGTTAATACCGGCGAGTGGTGCGACTTTCAACCGTGCATGAAGCCCAATCAGGCGTTGCCTTGCATCTCCAAACGTTCGACGGGTGGCATGAGCGAGGCGATCGTCAAGTTCGTCCAGCCACTGCTCAAGTTCGGCCCGAACAGGGACCGTACGTTCAATCGCGTTCGATGGCGTTGAGGCCCGTACATCAGCCACGAGGTCGGAAACCAAGAGGTCCGATTCATGGCCAACCGCGGAGACGACAGGGACAGGACTTGCTATGATGGAACGAATGACCGGTTCGAGGTTGAACGCCCACAAATCTTCAGGCGAACCTCCGCCGCGACCCACGATGACAAGATCAACAGGAGGTTCACCTCTTTTGGCCGCAACGACGGGGTCTGCCAAGCGACGGGTAAGGGCCAATGCTCGGACAATCTCTTCACTTGCTCGCTGACCTTGAACGAGCACACCAATGACCGTTCGGCGCAACCCAGGCCACCGGTTCTCAATCAGTTGCTGCATGTCTGCAAGGGCCGCTGAACCTGCACCAGTCACAATCGCAATGTGTTTTGGAATCGCTGGAGGGCGGGTCCTCGGGCGATCAAGCTCGCCTTCATTGCGAAGGCGTTCGACCAACAAGCGTTTTGCCTCTTCCATTGCACCCAAAGCATTCACTGGTTCAATTCGCTCGACGATTAACTGGATGTTGCCTCGTTTGACATAAACATCGACATTGGCCGTGACCACAACCTCTGTGCCTTCTTTTATTGAGGGGTGAATCGTGCATCGTCCTTTCCAAATGACAGCACTCATCTGTCCATCGTTGTCTCGGAGCGTGAAGTAGGTGTGGCCTGAGGCGTAGGATTTCCACTGCGAGACTTCACCTTTGATGGCTTGCCGTTGGAACAAAGGTTCGCTCGTGAGGGCGCGCTTTACCATTGTCACAAATTGACCAACTGGGAGCGGACCAGTCGTCACCTCGCCCCGCCCCGTCATAGCGGTTCATGGGCGTCTACGGTTCTTGAACCATCTGCGTTCATTGTGTGAAGGGCTTCAATTGAAATCTTGCTCTATGCAGTGGTTTGGAAATGCCAATCAGGCAGTTGTGTACCCCTGGATGGTTTCATTCCTCTTCAGGCTGTGAAGGGGATTGTTCCCTCGAGGCCTTCCGTCGATGAAGGGCGTATTGTTGTCGTAGTTCGACTTCCTCCAACTTCCGCTTGATTTTTCGTCGAAGGAATTCAAAAACAATGTAGATGGCAGCAACATCCACAGCGAGGATGAGCCATTCGACATAGGTCCATTCCTCGAACATAGTCAGCCCTCGTCATAGCGGCGGTCGGATGTCAACATCTACATCGCCATTCGGCAAGCCAATGCAGCCGAGCCGTGCGCCTTCTTCAGCCATGAAATCATCAAGACCGGGTGGCAAAGGGTCTGGTAGGGGAATGTCACCCAAAAGCAACGTCACCATGCAGGCTCCACATGTGCCAGAGGTACAATTCGTTGGAATCTCAACGCCCGCTTCGATTGCGTGCTCGACAAGAGTTTTCCCAGCAACGAAGGGTGTTTGGCCGAGCAGATGTGGGCCTTGTAAGAAACGAATCACAGGTCTTGTTTCATCGCTGCTTGGATCGAGTTCTAAGGTTGCTGCAACCGCATTTGCGGACATCACAAACACCTCATCGCATGTCCTTGTGGCGTGTCCAACGACCGGTTTGCTTGTTGAAGAACAATCCAGCCTTCTTCATCCACTTGTTGAACTTGGTTGCTCCAGCTCCAGTTCGGAGGATGAAGTCTTCTCGGTCTTCTTGAGCCTGGATGTACTCCTTGGCTGCGAGCGTTTGGTCAATCCAATCGTTGATGTCCATAAGGCCACCAGTCAAACCACCTTCTTCGACAACCTTTGTCATCTCGTCAGCAGTTGCACCGGTTTCTTCCAAATCCTTTCGGATCAGTTCGTTCACGCTGCTGAAGTCCATCGATGCAGGCTTAGGAGGGACTGGGTTGCGTGGCGGCTTGTCTTCATCGATGAGGATGCGAGTTCCGTTCGCCATGCGTTCTTCGACGAGGTCAGCAAGTCCAGAAGTGAAGCTTGTTTCACATTCCCAGCACATGAAGGCCCAATCGTCAGGGCGATCTTGGTCCCTTGATTGACGTGGGTCCATCTCGTCACCACAGTGAGGGCAGGCGTGGAAGATCAGCGCTGGAACGTGATTCCGGCGGAAGTCCACGATGTCTTGCGGGGTGCCTTCCAATTCGAGCATCTCGTGGTCACGGGCGGCTTCGAGTCCACGTGTTTCGAGTTGGTCTCGAATCTTGACCTTCTGGTCATCTTTGCCTTCATCGTGAAGGTTGTTCTCGAGTTTCACAATCAATTCCACTGTCTTACCCAAGCGGTTCATCACCAACTTTTGAGCACGGAAGGCTTCGACCTTCGCAATCTTGAGCCGTTCTTTCTGCTCAGCGAGTTCAGTGAGAACGTCCTTTTGCTTGCGCTGGAATTTGATTTCTTCAATCTTGGATTCTTGCTTTTTCTCAGGTGCGAGAACCTTCGACAAATAGCGCTCTTTTCCGTGACTTTGAGGTCCGGCTGCGATGATTGAAATCACACCGTCAGCAATATCTGCTTTCAGCCCGTAATTCTCGATCAGCATGTCCTTGTCGATTTTCTTCAAATCGCCAATTTTCAGACCGGAATCGGCCAACTGCTGGGCGGTAGTATCGTCAATCCCTCGACGTAGTAAAGCGAGATAAGTGTCCTTCTTTGCCATAGCATCCCCTCCGACAAGTCCATGCGAGGAGGCACCACTAAGAAAAGGCTCTCCCGCATCAGCGTCTTAGAAATACAGATTTCGACGGTATTTGAACTCAAGATTCCAGCGAGGATTCTGTGAAGGAAACAGCCAGAGAAATCCAGTCGTCCAGTTCGAGTTCCTCAGGTCGAGATTCCATGCGTTCATCTTCTGAATGAGCGGCGTATGCAACTTTCCACCGGGCGCTGTGCCAGCCTGAGACACGGTTGATGCGTCGAGGGGAGCGTTTGAGGGTGGTGCGCAGCTTCTTTCGGCGTTCTCCAAAGCATTGGTGGATCATTTGACGGACAAGACGCACATCACACGGCCATGCTTCATGATGGGCCTCGAGCGTGACGTAGCGTGAGTTTACTTTTGGATTTGGACTGAAGTTATGAGGGCCCACTTTGTCCTCAATTTCACAATCCCAATCAAGGGCGGCGGTCATTCCGAGGGAGCCAACATCGCTTTCATACTCCATCACCAGTCGCTCAGCAAATTCTTCTTGGACCAACAAAACGACTGATTCAATGGCACTTGTGCGGGGGTTGCGCAAGTATCGGGTGAGGTGTTCAATCAATGGTGAAGAGATTTGGTACGGAATGTTGGCGACCATTTTGTCGATATCATTTGGCCATTGTGCCACCAATGCATCGCCTTCGATGAGCACGAGTTGTTCTGAATTGATTTCAGGAGCGAAGGCCCCGCGAAGGTGTTCTGCAGCCACAGGATCGATTTCGATGGCCGTCACCCGACAACCCACTTCGAGGAGCGCTTCAGTCAGCACGCCTGGGCCTGGACCAACTTCGAGCACGTGGTCGTTTTCGGTGACTTCACCAAGTTCGACAGCTCGTTGAATCAACTCGTCATTGACGAGAAAATGCTGCCCGAGGGATTTGTCAAAAGGCAATTTTGCTCTGAGGCTATCGACCAACCAACGGGCGCCTCTCATGCCTTCACCGGAAGGAGCAGGTCAATCAACCGTGGTTGGATATTTCGGTCTTCCAGTTCAGTGTGGAAGCGTTTTGCGAGGAGATCCGCTGCGTCAATGTTGCACGCTTCATTGAGGGCAGCAAGTGATTCAAAGCCACTTGAGCCTCTTGCATCGACCATTTGCATCGCCTTCTTGTTGCCAACACCCGGAAGAAGTTCGAACGAGTGTTGCTTGAGGGACATGTTTCCTGCTCGGTTGAAGAATGTGTCAATGAAGTGCTTTTCGTTTTCTTCAATGAAGATTTGAACGACGAGCGGTAGATCGGCCTTGATGTGGTTGGCAACCCGGCCAAGGTTGGTCATGCCGAGCACGCGCTCCACATTGACCCTCTTTGCAGCATCTGTGCCAATGTAGACACGGGATGTGGTCAAGAGGGGGTCGATGCCTGCTTTTGGCTCCAAGCGGCATAGCAGCATCTTTCCTTCACTAATGGCGACAATGACATTGTCGTTGAGGTCATGATCGATGACTCGTGCCCATGTCTCTTCCATGAGCGGTGATTTTTGTTGAGGACGGTTGCTGCGTTGTCCATCTTGTCTGTTTCCACCTTGGCGATTGTTCTGCCTTCGCTGCCCACCTTGTCGGTTTCCACCTTGGCGATTGCTGTTTTGCCGTTGTCGAGGTGCTTCAGCCTTCTTTGGTTGAGGCCGAGGAACGGTTGGGCGACCTTCAGCAGGCCTGGAGGGTCGATGACTCGAACCAGTGTTGCTGTCGGTTTTGCTGCCGCGTGTTGGCACCTTGATGTTACGGTCACGACGGTTTCCAGACATAGCGAATCACCACAAGGGGGAGGGTTTCACTCGACGCCAACGTGCTGTCGAACGATGTCAAGAATTTCTTGAATTTCGCTGTCTTCAATACCAAGACGGCGGGAAGCGAGAACAGCCTTCACATCATCTGGGTACATTGGCATCAACTCAGCGAGCTTTGCTGCGAGTTGTGGGTGCGGTGCGAGTTTGTCGGTTGCGGTCAATGCATCACGAAGTGATTCAAAGACCTCTGGGAGGGTTTTGTAGCCGTTGCGGTGATCGCTTGCGGCCCATTCTGCATGCTGGAGTGCTGCCTTCTGCTCATAGGTCAAGTTGTTACGACGCTCTTGGGCGTTCAACAACATCTCTCGAACAGTAGCAAAGTCAACGAATCGCTCTTCATCAGTCATGTGAATTCCTCACTGGAGTGGTCGCAAGTGCTCTGGGCGAGCAATCACTGTCTTTGGCATGTTTCCGTCCTTCACCGAAACAACCCACGCAACACCTTGGCGCTTCTGGATGAATCCAGTACGGCCTTGGAATCGGCGGTGGGGCATACCCATTTGTTGTCCTCCATCGAGGACGATAGCGACTCGGTCGCCTTCTTGATACTCATGCATTACGCGGCTGATGTTCACTCGGCTGCGTTCGTTCTTGCGGCGTCGTAGAACGCTTCGTGTTCCGACTCGCAGGCCCTTGGATCGCTTCATGTTTTTCGCCTCCTAATCGCTCAGATGTGATGATGGACAACTTCCAAGCAATTTGGCGACCTGCCTTCCCCATATAAGCACCGCGACGGATGCAGGAGGGGAGTTCGTCGCGAAAATCACCTAAATTCCACCTTTTTTTCTTGTAAGATCGACTCAATCAGCGTGAATGTCGCCCACATCGAGCCACAACACATCGCACTTGGCCTTGATGAGCGAGGACAGACTTGGTTGGGTCCGGCCGCCATCGCCGTGAACTGTTTCCTTGACGTAGGTTCCCGATTCACATCGCAAGGTGAATTCGACTTCTGTGACGCCGTCTTCCATCGTCTCGATGATTGGCTTCGATGTTTCAAAGACGGTTCGCTTGCGGATTAAATCAGCTCGGCGGTGCGCCACACGTTCTGGTGTGCGCTGGAACAGTTTCACGCCAGCGAGTTTCTCGATGGTTTCTTTGATGAATTCACTCTCTGGCAAATCGAACATTACAGGAGCCGGTGGTCCAGCGTTCATGATTCGCTCGATGAGGTCTGCCTTGGTACCTGATTTGGCCAAACTAAGAGCTTCAGCCTTCTCGACCAATTCAGCCTTCTTGAGGGCCTTCAGTTCGTCTTCAGACGGTCCTTCAACCACTTCAATCACTGCTGGTAACGGTTTCTTGTGGTCGTTTTTACGGTCGCCCCTTCGATTGCGTCGCTTTGGGTTCTTCTTGCCCTTGCCACCTCGTTCTTGAACGTCGACATGGGTCAAATCCACCGGCGCAGTAAGCACTGCGTGTTCAGCTTCGCTGAGCGGCATCACTCGGAAACGGATGGTGTATGACTTCTCGGCGGGAGTGTCCTTGACACGAACCACTTCACTTCTGTTCGAGTCACGAAGTCCTGTGATGTTGATGCTGCCTTCTGCGGCCTCGTTGATCATCTTCATGGCCGCTACGACATCCACCGTGCGTACCTTTGGTTCCTTCATTTCTATGACAAAAGGCCGGCC
>CM001443.1:391583-407356 GCA_000246735.1 uncultured Candidatus Poseidoniales archaeon
GTGTTCCTTTGCCTCAAACAAGCCGAGCAATGGGTTGCCAATGAGGTCCTGGACGCTCTTCTTGTACTGCAAGCCAGTGCCCTCGCACTTCTCGCAACCCCGTCCTTTACAAGCACGGCAAGGCCAGCGAGTCTGTGGGATTCCACGCTCCAGTTTCTGGTACCTTCCATAGAGGTAGTGGGCGCGAATGTCGAGTTCCACCGTCAGGGTTAGAACATCGATGAGGGCCAAGATTTGGGGTTTGTCGTTGACAAGTTTCTTTCCTTCCATTCGACCGTTGAGGTTGCGTGCGATTTCGATCACGAGACCTGATTTCAACGCATCTGAACCGCCTGCCCCAAGTCGCTTGCGCAACTCCTCCTCAGCCGTAATTTGGTCCTTAGGAATACGTGCTCCGAGTTGAAGCCGGGTGGCTTCGTAAGGTTGGATTGCATCATGGATAATGTCGGCAAGGAGGTTGGCTTCTTCGTACAAATTTTCACAGAATGGGCACAGAGGGATTTCAGTTCGAACGTTTTCAAGGTGGGAATCCCTTCGAATCACGCTTGCTCGGATTTCAGCGCCGGACTCTGTAATGGTTTGTTCATACCGTTTCTTTCCTCCAAGGCGACCCAAGCATGGGTCACACGTTCCAGTTCGAACGAGGTGCTTGTGGCCAGCAGGGGAAGGGGCTCGTGGAATTTCTTCCATGTGAGTCCCCAATTGATCTGGGCTCGAGTTGAGGTCAAAGTCTGGCTCTTCATCGTCGTCTTCCACGGTTTCAGCAGGCTGGTCGTCCCAGAGCGAATAGTCGGTTTCTCCAAAGCCAGCATTGGCGTAGTTCATCCAATCTTCTTCATCTTCGTCTTTTTTCTCTGGCGTGTTGTCCGTCATCAAAATCACCGCGTTCTCGGGGCCAACCCCTAAGACAGCGTTTCTTGCGGACGCTCAACCATTCATGAACGCACCGGTCACAATGCGTTCATCGACGACACATGTTCAGGTTTAGAAGAAGGTGCTTGACGCTGTAAAGAACAACCATACCAAGAGAGCAGCCAATACAAATGCGCCAACGCCTGCAATGTAGGAGAGGACTGAACTCCCGCTTTTTCCAGACTCTTGTTCCCACCGACCGTATTGGAACGAATACAATCCAAGCACGGTCAGCGACAGGGCATTACCATTGCAAAGAACACAACACGCCGCATCTACGCCAACTCCGACAAGATCAAAAATCCCAAGAAACGGGGCGACCAATGAAAACATCATCCCGAGGCCGGCTAAAATCGGAAGTGCAGCGGGCGGTTTTCCATCTAAGGGGAGCATCATTGGTTGGCCGGCTTGCACGGGAGCTTGGGCTGCCATGGGGGCGAATTGTTGTGCGCTCTGCACTTGGCCACTGAACGTGTTCGGTGGTTGCTGCTGTTCAGGCTGAATGGCTCCTTGGAGTTGAATCCCCTTTGGCGGTTGCCATTCTTCCATGGTATGGCGTCGTGTTTCACCGGTTTCAATCCTTCCCCAACGGCTATTGTAAGGCATTAATTCGCTTTCCGAATGTACATCGTAACGGCCTTTTCACCGGTTTCAAAGACCCCAACCTCGTCAAATCCATGCCGAGCGTGGAAGCGTACTGAGCCAGGGTTTGGTGGACGAAGGCTCACCTCTGCGGTGACCGGGCAATCCAGACGGTGTGCGTAAGTCACAACGCTCTGGTAAAGCGATGAACCGATCCCATCATTTCTTGCTTCCTCCGCCACTGCAATCCTGTCAACATACAGGAACTGGTCGAAGCGTTGATTGAACCATGCATAATTGAGGCTCCCGTAGCGAGTGCCAGGCAAAAGGCAGAGCACAAAGCCGGCAAGACCGGTTTCGTTGTCAAGGCCGAGGGCCAATTCGCTTAGTTGTAGGAGGTCAGCCATTTCTTCTTCGGAGACCTTGCCCGTCCCCGGAAGTCCTTGCTCATTGATCTCGACCATTCGCGGAATGTCATCGAGTGTTAACGCACGGCATGCGTCCATCAAACCTCCTCCAATGGAGGAGTTGGATCTGGGTCAAGCGAGGCAATCAAGCCAAGGGCAGCAGTGGTCAGCACAAGGCTGGCGATGAGGGACAAGGCAATCATTGCTGCGGAGAAAAGGCCGAAGTTGCTGAACAATCCCATTGGTGAAAGTGCAATCATGGAGAAACCAGCAATGTCCGAAGCGGCACTGCCGACGAGAGCAAGACCACATGCACCGCCAACTCCAATCAGTGCTTGGCGGTGGGTTTCCCCGTTTTCACGACCTTCCCTGTACCGTTCCGTGACGTGAATACAATAGTCGATGCCAACACCAAGTGAAATGGTTGCAATCGTCACCGTGTGTGCACACTCGCTGTCACCCGTGTTGCAATCGTCACCGTGACGATGTTGAGCGACGACCCCGCCACATACATGAGGCCATACAACCACACGACGACAAGCAAAATGGGCACCAATGTGACGCTTGCTTGCTTGAAGGATCGGAACCCAACCGAAAGCGTACCAAAGACGAACAGCGAGCCGAGGATGAGTGAAGATTGCATTTCTTCTTGCATGGTTGTGGATGCCACAAATCGGGTGACAGGCCGTCCGGTTGGCATCACCCATGTCAGCGGCTTATCTTCGCTTTCGGGGCCAGCCTCAAGTTGGTTACCTGTAGACAAATTGGTGAAGGAGGAGAGGTCTCTCCAAACTTCTTCCATTCCACCAGACATTCCAGGGAAGTCTTCGGGGGAAGTCATGCCGAAACGAATCAACATGTGGTCGTACACTGCTTCATCGCCGTTGATATCGAGCCACGGTTTTGTTGGATCAAGAGCCACATTGGGTGCGATGTACAAATTGACGATGCTTGAGGGAATGTTGGGAATTGGACCGACCCCTGGTACTCCGTTGAGCGAAAGGAATCCGTAGAAGAAAGCAAGACAATTCCTGTTTGTCAAATCCATGAGCAGGCCACCGCTGTCTTCTGTGCAATTCATGCCATGGCCAGTTTCGTTGACAACCCATCCAGCCTCAACAAATGGGTCCGGGTTGAGCAGCAATGAGCCTTGGGCGGCGAAGACCATTTCATCGAGCGCGAGAATGTCAATCGTACCATCAGGTTGGCGTGTAATTTTGTCAGGTACGCCTTCGGGGAGCACATCCATGTCCTGTCTGAAGACATCGATGGCGGCGAAAACTTCGGGGTCGAGTACGTCGCCAACGATGAGTAAATTCGCTGGTTCGCCTTCATCAGCAAATCGCTTGGATATTTCATCCACGCCGATGGCGAAATCCGATGACTCGTCAAGGAAGTCTTCCACGGCAAAGTCCCCTTCCAGTTGAGCCATTCCGTAGGCGGCCGGGAGGGTGATGAGCACGGCGACAACGGTGATGATCACGGAGTTTCGCCATGTGCCAGAAGAAGTGGAAATCCGCTTTAGAAAATCTTCGGAGACGAGGTGCGCCGCTCCAGACTTTGGTTCAGTGGAGCGGTTTCGTGAAGCCAACCAATCATCGACAGAGAGCCGAATGAGTGGCACCCAGAGTCCTGTGAGGATGAATGCAGCCAGAATACCGAGGGCAGCCTCGATACCAAAGGACCGGAGTGCTGCGATGTCGCTGAAGAGGTTTGCCGCGAATGCAGACATTGTGGTGACCGAAGTGAGCATGATTGCTCTACCGACACGAGAGAGGGTGATTTCGGCCGAGTCTGTTGGTGTCTTCTTCAGAGAGCGTTCTTCTTTGTACCTGTGAAGGGCGTGCAGCGAGTCGTCGATACCCAAGGCTAGAACCAAGATTGGGAGCAGGTTCGAAAATTGCGACCTCGCAATCAAGCTTAATCCAAACATCGAGGTGAGGCTGGAAAAGTGACCGATCATACCTTGCATCCAAAGAAGGGCACAGCCGAGTGCAAACATCACAATGATGACATCAGAAAGTCGACGCAGGCTCACGTACAACAACACAACAATCGCAATGCCCATCAGCAAAATGAGTCCGGCACTGGCTTGCAATTCACGGTTGACTTCAACGTTCACGCCTTGACCTACGAGGAGTGTGATGGTCGTCCGGTCATGCGTTCGCAACTGACCTTCGAGGTCCATGTATGACCATTCAGTGGAACAGCCACCAGTTTCTTTGAGAAGTTCAAGGCACAGAGTCTGGTTGTACTGCGGCGGATGGAGGACAAGTGAGTTATCGGCAATTCGATACCCGCCGATGCGCGTGCCTTCGTCTGAAAAGACAACGCTCTTTTCGGGGTGAGCGTCCTTCCAGATGACTTCCCACCCCATCGATTCAAGGGTGGCTCGATCGAATTGAACAAGCAGCCAGGTGGAAGAAGCCGACCAGCGCCCTTTGCCAGTGAACCCACCTTCCCATGAGCCGTCAGTGTTGAGCGAACCGCCAACAGGACCGTCTTGGAGCGCATTCATGTCAGCGACAAACCCTCGGTCGAGGGACAACCAGCGCAGGAAATTGTTGTCAGACGCTTCTGCCATTCGAGATGCAGCCAAATCGATGTGTGCCTGTGTGACGTTTGCATCATCAAACTCCAAGCAATCTAAGACACCACAATCATACCAGTTTGTTGGGGGTTCGGTGATGATTCCTTGAGCCGTGAGGCCGGGCTGGGTGAGCACGGAGGTGTTGTTCATGAACCCTCGAAAGTGATCTGAAAGCGAAATTGCACCGGGTGCTTGCGAACCAGTCACGTCGTTGACGAGTGGCTTCATTGCAGGTGCCAAGGGATGGTCTTGAATCATGTTGATTTTGCCGTCGATTTCTTGCAGGACGGTCAGGTTCAGAATACCGCCAGTTGGGGCATAGATGCCCTGCCAAGGTTCACCTGAGGCTACCATTTCTGTGACGCTAGGCAGATTGGCGTAATCAGGTGCGCCATCGGCCATCAACGGGACAGGTTCCCAATCTTCAACGGACGGAACATAGGCAGGGTCACGTGCTGAAACGAGGAAACCGAGGATGATTTCAGAGTTCGCAAATTCGTCATCGATGATGGCTTGAGCAGTGAGTTCAGGGGACTCCATTTCATACGATTCCATATCGATGGGTTGGAGCGCTGTCAGAGCGCCTGGAATCATCAACAATGAGAGGAAGAAAATGGCGACGTGCACCTTTTTCCTATGTGGAATGAGCCACTTAGAAAACGCTGCAAACGACCTATCCATGACTGCGGCTTCGGCTTTTGCCTTTTCAAGTGATGTTTAGAAAATCCCGCGCCTGAAGGTCGGCGGTGGCTTCAAACACCGTCAACTGGTGGAGGATGCATGGCAATTTTGTTTATTCTCAATCAGCAACCCTATGATGGCACCGATGTGACTTGGAACGCCCTGCGCTTGGCAAAGCGACTGTATGAAGACGGCGAAGAAGTTCGAATCTTTTTGATGAACGACAGCGTTGACTTGGCAAGGGACGGGATTGTCCCGCCGGAAGGCGCAGATGACATGGTTGCAATGCTCAAGGGGCTGATCGCTGTTGATGTACCCGTCAAAGTGTGCGGCACATGCCAAAACAGATGTGGGGTGCTGAAGGGCCAACCGTACTATGAAGGCGCTCAATTTTCCACAATGGGTGAGTGCGCAGCATGGGTCGCTTCATCTGACAAAGTGCTCACATTCTAAGTTCGTCGAGGTGAAACTATTGAGGGAAATCAATCTCCACGGCCACACATTGTTTGCTGCC
Source organism: uncultured Candidatus Poseidoniales archaeon (assembly GCA_000246735.1). Classification (GTDB taxonomy): domain Archaea; phylum Thermoplasmatota; class Poseidoniia; order Poseidoniales; family Poseidoniaceae; genus MGIIa-L1. The sequence goes on from CM001443.1 coordinate 397,270, forward strand.
AAAACGGCTGCAGTGGAACAGATTGGTAATTTTTACAATATGGGTGAAAATGGCATTGTGTTCATCCATGGTCACAATGGTGGTACAGCGATTCGGAACTACATCCGTTCGTCAGCCCTCGCCAAAGACTTGGCAAAAGATGGCTTAAACATCATCATGCGCCTCGATACATCAAAACCTGGTAGCACAGTGGTTCATTTCACTTGATTCCAAATTCTGCGGCCAAAGCATCGGCCAGGTAGTGGTACTCATCGACGTGGTTGTAGACTTGAGCCGAGATTCGGAAGTAACGACCGTGGGGTGATTCCCAGGACCAAACGGGAACTTGGATGCCATACTTCTCTTGAAGCACTTTGTGAAGCGGATCTGGTTCGTGCACCGGAAGAACAGTCCCCTCATCTGTTGGGATTCTCATCGTGGCAATGCAAGCAATCATTTCATCCGGACAAAGGGTCGCTAGCCCAAGTCGTTCGCACAGGATTCGCCGTCCCTCTATGGCGAGCTCGTGGTTGTGTTTCATGATGGCCGGCCAGCCCCCTTCAACGAGGTTTGCCATCCACTCAATGGTAACTGGAAGCGAACACCATGCTGAAATGTCCCGCGTTCCAGTCCAGTCGAATTCATGTCGGAATCGAGTTGTGTCGCCGAGCGGAAAAGACATCCCGTGACTGATGGTCAGAGGATGGATGTCCAGTTGGCGGTCGTTTCGAACATGCAGGAACGCTGAACCCTTTGGAGCGCACAGCCACTTGTGGCAATTGCTCGTCGTGTAGGAGGCCCCCAAGGCATCGAGGTTGAGGGGCACCATACCGATTCCATGTGCTGCATCCAACAATACGGAGACCCCCATGCCTTCGAGTGCCGGCACAATCTCTTCAAACGGCATTCTCAGTCCTGTGGGGCTTGTAACAGTGTCAATCATCGCCAACACCGTTCGATCACTTACACCTGACATGATGGCGTCAATGGCGACTTGTGGTCCATCAATTGGGAATGGAATGTTCACGGTTACGACGTGAACGCCCCATCGATTTGCGACAAAATCAATCGCATTTCTGCACGCTTGATAGGCATGGTCTGGAACAAGGATTTCGTCACCAGCGTTGAACTCAAGCGATCGAAGCACCGTGTTGACGCCTGTGGTTGCGTTTTCGACAAGTGCGAGGTCATCAGCTTGGCAAGAAAGCATCGAAGCAAGTGCATCTCGTGCCTTCGCCATGAACCCCATCGCAAGGTCTTCGTAGAACCGAACGGGTTCATCCTCGAGCAACGCTTGCCACCGTCGCTGTTCTTCTTGGATGGCGAGGGGGGTTGCTCCAAACGAGCCATGATTGAGAAAGACACACTGCTCATCGAGGGTCCAATGGTCTGCGAGGGGGCTGCGACTGGGGAGGGCCATGTGCAAACGGTGCGTGTGGCACTCCTTGAATGTTTGAACACATTATCGATCGAGGTCAAGTTTTGCACCACAGTGTTTGCAGTATTTCGCATTGAAATCGTGACCTTCCTTTGAGCAAGAAAGGCATGCTTGGGTGCTGATATCGCCCATTTTGATGAGTTCATTGGAAATAATTCCAGTTGGAACAATGATGAGGCTGTATCCCATGATCATGATGAAGATTGCAAGTGCCTTTCCAAGCGGTGTCAGGGGAACAGTGTCGCCATAACCCGTGCTTGTGAGGGTGGTGATGGCCCAATAGACGCTTTGAGGGATGGAAGTAAACCCGTTTTCAGGACCTTCAACAAGGTACATGCCTGCTCCAGTAATGAAACTCAGAACGGTGATGGTTGAGAGAAACACAACAATTCGCGATTTAGATTGAATCATTGCCTCGCTTAGAATGCTTGCCTCGCCAAGGTAGCGGCTCAACTTGAACACCCTGAAAATTCTCAGCAACCGCAATGCTCGAATCACTAACAGACTTTGAGCACCCGGAATAAACAGGCTAAGGTAACTGGGCAAAATGGCCAATAAGTCGACTACGCCGTAAAACGATCGAGCGTATTCAATCGAATTCCGAGTCGAGTACAATCGAAGGAAATACTCGATGGTGAACAAGATGGTGAAGGTCCATTCAATGAACACCAGTTGTGTGTTGTAGACTTTGTCGATTGAGTCAACACTTTCGAGGGAGACGGCGGCGACAGAAGCTAGAATTGCAGCGAGCAAAGCGACGTCAAAATACTTCCCAGTTCGGGTGTCGGCTTCAAAAATCACTTCATGAATCTTGAACCGCAAATCCGCTTTTCCTGACGGGGCGTCATGTTCAGCCATGTTCCTCCCTTGACACCCCTCCCTTTAGGATTCGTTGCGAACACTTCGTGCAGCCCCTGCTCTTTGTGATGTTATGGATGATGTGGAATCAAGAAAAACCTTCCCTTAAAGAGGTTGAATCTCATCAAAAACCACCCGATTCCTTATATGAAACGCCGGATTAAGGCTACATATGACCCTTGCACCTACGGATTATGACTATGGCGACGCGGCGAACTATTCTTTCGCTATGGAAATAACATGCGCGAACGATGAAGCACGAGCCATGTTTGTCGAAGCGTTCGGCCACATGCTGAACTACAATCACGAACAAGCAATCGCCTGCTTCAGCAAGGTGACAGAACTCGACGACACCTGCGCCATGGCATGGTGGGGCATCGCTTACTGTGTCTCTTCAAATTACAATTGGGCACCAGGACTTGGCTCTGGACACGATTCAATTCAGCAAGCTGTTTCACTGAAAGACGGCTGCACCGAACTTGAACAAGATTTGATTGACGCTCTGGCAACACGCCACTCCGCAGAAGCACGTGATGCAGCAGATCCAACCGTTCTCAACATGGGCAACTCCCCAGAACTCAACGTGGCTTTCGCCGAAGCAATGGCGCCTCTGTACGAGAAGTACAGCGGAAACTTGGATGTCACGGCAATTTACGTCGAGGCTCTCATGAACCTGAAAGCATGGCAACTGTGGGACAAGAACACCGCTACAGGTGAAATTACACCTGCTGATGACAACACCCTCTTGCTCGTTAAAATTCTGGAAGACGCCTTTGAAAGCAGCGAAGAAGCAAAGATTAACACTGCCCTTTGCCACCTCTATTGCCACGCTTTGGAACTGTCACCTTTCCCAGAAAAGGCACTTCCAGCAGCCGATGTGCTTCGCAACCTCATGCCAGGTCTTGGTCACCTTGTCCACATGCCGTCGCACATTGATGCGTGGGTTGGTCAATGGAAGGAAGCTGTTGAATGCAACATTGCAGCCGTTGAAGCAGACGATCGCTACGTCGAACTTACTGGTAACGAATCCCAGTTCTACAAGTTCTACCGAATGCACAACCATCACTTCATTGTCTGGTGTGCTATGTTTGAAGGGCAATACGAGACGGCTCTCAAGTACGCTCGCAAAGCCGTTGACACACTCCCAGCAGGCGATGCAAACTCCGGTGTTCAGTTCATGCTTGCAGGCATCATCCCAATGGGCGCAATCTTCCTCGAATCATACGTCACCATGCCATGGCACGTGATGATCCGGTTCGGAAAGTGGGACGAGATTTTGGCCGAGCCAATGTACGATGACAAAGATGTCTTCCCAGCAACCATCGCAACTCAGCACTACGCCCGTGGTGTCGCTTATGCCTCGAAGGGCATGGTCCCTGAAGCAGAGGCTGAACAAGTCTTGTTCAATGAAGCACTCAAGAATCCAGCGCTTGCTGGCCGTGTGCTCCACAACAACCTGATGTACCAAGATCCAAGCGATGGCCCATGCATTCTTTTGGTCAACGAAGCAGTTCTTTCTGGCGAAATTGAATACCGCCGCCAATACCTCGCTAAGGAACGAGGCGAAGCATCTGACTTCACCGAAGCCTTCGATCACATCCGCCGTGGTGTCGACCTCTCGCTCAACCTTGCCTACAACGAACCTTGGGGCCAAATGCAACCTGTCCGTCACATCCTCGGTGCACTGCTCTTTGAGCAAGGACACGTCGAAGAAGCGGAAGCCGTTTACCGTGAAGACATCAAGCTCTGGAAGAACAACATGTGGGGCCTCTTGGGGCTCAAACTATGCCTTGAATCTCGCGGCGATGCGCCGGAAGAACTTGCTGAAGTCACAGCATTGTTCGAAGAGCGTTCGTCCCGAGCCGACATGGTGCCAAGCGTGACCTGCTTCTGCGCTCAGACCGATGACGAGCCAAGTTGCTGCGATTGAACGAGCCACCACACCATCCGGTAAGGGGTCAAAGTAGCCCCATGGTTCCAACCCTCGCAAAGGATTTATTCGGGCATCCATGGTGTTTCAACCATGGAAGACAAACGGAGTTTCTTTTCAACATGGTTTGGTTTTAGCGGCTGGAACGCGATGTCTGCCCAGACTCGAATCACCACTCAGATCATGTATCGTGTGTTCTTTTTGTTGGGCCTTGCAGCGATTATTGTTGGTTACGGGACTGTCACTGGAAGCGATCCAGGCGGAGCGGTCACATTGACAATGATTGCCATCTGGTACCTCTTGTTTCAATTCATTCTCAACTTTATTTTCGTAGAAGGCTCTCGTTAACCTGTCCTTTGTATCGGGGGGGCGGATTCTCACCTTTGTTCACTGGCGTGAACATGGTTCTCACCTGCCTTGTTCGAAGAGATGCGGGGGGCAGGATTCTCACCTTTGTTCACTGGCGTGAACATGGTTCTCACCTGCCTTGTTCGAAGAGATGCGGGGGGCAGGATTCGAACCTGCGAACCGATAAGGAATGGGACCTAAACCCACCGCCGTTGACCAAGCTGGGCGACCCCCGCGCAAGTTGATGGCGGCGCCTCTTAGATTTGAAACAAGCGATTCATTCGGATGCCGAAAAGCCAGCACTTTCGATGCGTTCAATCACTTGTGCAATGGACACTGAGCCGTTGGTCGTGATGACGCCACTGGCCGTTTCATGCGACACATTTGCAGCAGTTATTCCGGGGGATTTCTCAAGCACACCGGTCAGCCTGCTTGAACATCCTCCGCAGGACATACCATCGATGTTGAGTGTGTAAACGACAGGCGCCATGTTGACTGGACCAAGGTCGGGGTTCAATTGTTTTTGTATTCTGCCGCTCATTCTTTGGCTGGCGTCCAACCGCGCAAAACGAGGGAATTTGCCACCACACTGAACGAAGACAACGACATCGCTGCTGCAGCAAATGTAGGTGGTAGCAAAAGGCCTGTGAACGGGAGCATGAGGCCCATTGCCAATGGGATGCCGATGAGGTTGTAGCCGAACGCCCAACCAAGATTTGTGCGGATCCTCCGCATGGTGGCGCGACCAAGTTCTAACGATGAAACCGCATCGATCAAGTCGTTTCGCAGGACGATGAAATCCGCAGCCTCGAGCGCAATGTCTGAGCCAGCGCCCATCGCCAAGCCAACATGTGCCGCCGACATCGCTGCAGCGTCGTTAATGCCATCACCAACCATTGCAACCGTTCGTCCTTCTTCGATCAGGCGAAGAATGTGAGCGGCTTTTTCGTCAGGTTTGACACCAGCAATCACCGTCTCAATGCCTATTTTTTCTGCAACTGCCTCAGCCGCTTCGATTCGATCGCCAGTCAGCATGATGACTTCGAGGTTCATTTGTCGTGCAAGTTTCACAGCCTTTTCCGAAGAGCCTCGGATTCGGTCGCTGGCCTCAATCCAACCAAGCAAACGCAAGCCATGACTGACAAGAACGACAGTGACGCCTTTCGATGCAGCCGTTGCGAGTTTTTCAGTCACCTCGCTGCTCAATTCAACCCCAACTTCACCCATCAAGTCAGCGTTTCCAACAGCGACAAGAGCGCCGTCTGAAGTTCCAATGAGTCCCATTCCGGGCATTGTTTGGACATCGGTTACTTCGGGGCGGGTCTTGGTCACGTTCGACCAAGATGTATGGATCGCTTGAGCGAGTGGATGAATGGATTCCCGTTCAAGGGCCGAGGCGATGCCAAGGATTTCTTTCACTTCAGTGTCCAACAGTTCAATGTGGGTCACCCGTGGTTTTCCAGAAGTGATGGTTCCGGTTTTATCGACAACGAGTGTGTCAGTTTTGTGGGCGAGTTCCAACGCTTCAATGCCTTTGATCAGCAACCCATGTTTCGCACCAACGCCAGTGCCAACAATCAGGGCGGTTGGCGTAGCAAGGCCAAGGGCGCACGGGCATGCGATCACCAGCGTGGACACAAGCACCATCACAGCCAATTCCCCATCGCTTTCAAACGGGTTGTGAGCGTCTGCGTACCCTGAAAACGCCCAAAAGAGAGCGGCAAGGGTGGCCATGATGATAACCGTTGGAACAAAAATCCCTGCGACCCGATCGACGAGCCGTTGAATCGGGGCCTTCCCCATTTGTGCTTCGTGGACGAGGTCGACGATTTCATCGAGCAATGTGTCACCTGCGAGCGAAGTGGTTCTGATGAAGACACTTCCATCGAGTACGACGGTCCCTGCCATGACTGCTTCGCCATCCTTCTTTCTTACAGGGTATGGCTCACCCGTCATCATCGATTCATCGATGCTGATGCCATTGCCTACGATTTGACCGTCAAGTGGAATTGCTTCACCCACGACCACCTTGAGCAAGGCGCCTTTTGGAACAGCACCGACGTTTCTTGTCTCAGTGTGGCCAAGTGCCTCATCAATCACCATGCGAGCTGTTTTTGGTTGCAACGCCATCAAACTGTGAACAGCATCCGTCGCCTTCATTTTGGCAGAAGCCTCCAACCAATGGCCCAACAAAACAAAACCGATGATGAACACGACGCCATCAAAGAGCACATGCTCTGCTTGAACCAAAATCGAGGGCGCTCCTACGACTGACGGAGCGAGTACGACCAAGACAGACCAGACAAAAGCCACAGTGGTCCCCAAGGTAATGAGCACATCCATGTTTGCTCGGCCTGTTCGAAGCGAGGCAAATGCGTTTTTGTGAATGCCCCAACCGGACCAAAGGTACACTGGTAAAGAAGCGTAAAACGCCAGTACATGACGGATATCAAGGTTGTATTCCGACCCCATGTCCTTGGCAAACATCGTGAGCCATACCGTTGGCAAGGCGAGCACGAGCGCAACGATGACCTTGCGCTGGTCCCGCTTCAGTGTCCGTCGATCCTCCTCCATTCGGTCGGCAGGTGAACTCGATTGCGAAGCACCGAACCCACCACGTTCAATCGCTGTGATCACCTTCTGGATCACATCCTGCCCAGCATCCTCGGCCAAGGTAATGCGGCCTCGCATCATCGGGAGATTCACCGCAGCGGATTCAACACCCTCGACCTTCATGGCCAATGTTTCAACAGACTGAACACACGAGCCACAGGTCATACCCGTGATTGCTAATGTGGCCTCAGTCTGCATCGAATCCCTCAGTCACAACATCCGTTCTCAGCACAGCTCACGAGGTTCCAATCCCCTTCGTCCATGGTGATGCAACCGCACCCACACATGCACATCCAACCGACTTGATCCCATCCCTTGCCGCCTTCTGCACGAGTGTAGAGGCGTTTCATTTTGCAAGAGCAGCCGCAAGTCTGCGCCTTGATACGTACCATGGCAGTTGGTTTATTGTAGTCAATATAAACGCTTTGTTTTGATTACATTAATTGACAGGAGCCAGATCCAATGACCCGCCCCAAACGTCCAAACCACGCAGTCTGCATGGGAACACTTGGCCCAGTTGAATCACCGGTAGGTGTTCGCCATTGTGATCGGGTTCTGCTGGAAGGACACTGAGTCCAAATTCATCAACCAAGAGCCTTCGCTTGCCGCCAAGTTGGCGCACATGCATTCGCCCATGTACCGAACCATCATCGGCCAAATCAAGGAACACCCATACGCCGCGCAAGCCAGTAATCCTCGCCTTGTATGTCGTCTCGCCTTCGATGGCGGCATCCTCGTTGGATTGGCCTCCAATCGAGCCCCCACGGAGCAAGTGAATGTGGTATGCGTTCGCAACGAGTTCCCACTCAAGCCGCTTCGCCGAATGGCCTCGTTCTGAACAATGTGCGGCAAGGGTGGCTGTTTCTTCCGAATCGTGAACCCATTCCAAGCCATGTAAATGGGCCTTGAGTTGTCGGTGAGCCATCAAGTCTGGATACCTTCGAATGGGGGAGGTGAAGTGAACGTAGGCATCCAGGTTCAACCCAAAATGCCCCAAGTTCTCTTCGCTGTACTTTGCTCGTTGCATCAATTGGAACAAGCCTTGATCGACCACCCTGCGGATGGGACCAGTAAGTTGAGATGCTTTTTCTTGGGCATGCTCGAGTGCATCAAGAATTGATTGGCGAGCGTCAGGATCAAGCACGTTTGCAAGGTATGCCTCCACTTCTTCAGTTGGCTCCTCTTCGGGCTCACTCAGTCCAGAGAGGTCCACGCCAGCACCAGCCCATGCACCGAGCAAGTTGCTCAATTCAGTGGTTTCACTTTGACCGTGGGTTCTGGTTGATGGTCGAGGCAACACGATGTCGACACCCAGCGAGTCCAACTTTGCGTTCAATTCCTCCACTTCCGGAGCGTCAGGCGGCGTGTGGCATCGCCAAGGAAGCGGGGCGCCAATTGAACCAAGGTAGTGGCCAACTGAGGCATTGGTTGCGACCATGAACGATTCGATCATGCGCGTGGCTTCATTTGGCCATTTCACATCCACACGAATCGCTTCGTCCCCATGCAATCGAGGTCGAAGTTCTGCGTTCTGAATATTGAGTCGCACTTCTTTTGCTTGCCATGCAGCGGCGAGTTCGAACATGGGTTTGAATTCGGGTTTTCCAAGTGCATCTTCGTAGGCAAGATTGCGTTTGACATTGATGACGGCTTCGTATGCTTCTGTGCTTTCAATTTCATTTGCATCGTTCAGATGCATGGCAATCACCATTGAGAATCGATCCACTTCAGCCCGAAGCGAGCACAATTCATCGGCGAGTTTTGGGGGCAGCATCGGTAAAACTTCGTGTGGGAGATAGACTGATGTGGCCCGGTTTCGGGCCGATGCGTCGAGGGTGGTGCCCGGTCGGACATAGTGTGCAACATCAGCGATACCGACCCACAACGTCCGGCGGCCGTTCGCTTCAACAAGGCACACTGCGTCATCGAAATCTTTTGCATCATGGGGGTCAATGGTGACAAATGGCAAATGGCGGAGGTCCGTTCGTCCTGATTGAACAGCGGCATCGCCATCCACTTCAGGAAGGGATTCAGCGGCTTCGATGAGGCGTTCGTTATACGCTGATGGGAACGGGTTGAATCCACCTTCACGCTTGTTTTCCAATCGATGTTCAAGCAAGCTCCGAGCCGTGTGGTGCTTTGCTTGAAGCAGGAGCAGGGCCATGCTTGGTTCTGCTTCAGGGAACCGAAGGCCAGACCTGCGTTTGGCGATGAATCGAGCTTCTTTTACCAAATCGAACGCACCCCAGGAGCGCATGACTTCACCATCGACGAGGGTGAATGTATCGGGGTAATCCTCGCCAGCAAGGTGAGCGATCCAAACTGACTCTAACAGGGCATAGCGTTCAGCGTCGGCTTTGGACACATAGAGGCCTTCCTCTGCGTTGATTGCATCCCCTTGCATGAGGGCGGGAAGTCCAGTCAGTGGAGGCGAGCCGCCAGCGGCGTGGAGCGAGGTGAAGGCTTGCCACGAGCGAACGCTCGCCTCGATCGTTTCCACATCAGCAGGCGTGCGAAGAACAAATTCCTCTTCTTCGGTCAATACGTACCGTTCTCCTTTGTTTCTGGCAAGGGAAAGCGTTTGGTCGATGTCACTTCGGAAGGCACGTTCGGCTTTCTCGTCAAGTTTGAATCGATGGTGGAGGTTTTCTTTTTCAGTGAGGTATTTGGCAATTGAGGCGCCATTCCAAGCCATGGCCCAGAGCGCTTCATCTTGGGCAAAATGACCGCTCAATCGTCGCCAGAGTCGCTCGTCCGCAGGAGTTTGAGGTCCCTTGTTGCGCTTCTGATTATGGCGGTTCTTTCCCTTCTTGTTTGGTCGCGCCATTTCACAACCCCTTGTCTCTCAGTGTTTCGAGCGCCTTGATTTGGTCTTTCGACAGCCCGTCCACTTCGGGAAGGACAAATTCGAGTTCCAAATC
>CM001443.1:407371-426190 GCA_000246735.1 uncultured Candidatus Poseidoniales archaeon
TCGCCGACATGAGTTTCAGCAGCAACCGTGAGTTTGATGGTCTTGCCTGATGGCAATTTGACCTTGACTTTACCACCGAGCATAAGCGTGCTGTAGGGGGCTTGAACCTCTTGTACCAGCGTGGCGCCATCCCATCGTCGCCCTTCTCCAAATTGGATTCGGACGGTCAGTAAAACGTCGCCGGGCTCGCCTTCTGGGTGATCGTGGCCTTGACCTCTTAGCCGGGAAATGGTCCCATGCTTCACGCCAGGCTTGATGGTGGTCTGCAATGTAACGGAGGTCGCCTCCATTGTTCCAGCTTGATTTGGCTTCAGTCGCTTGAATGTGAAAGGAAACTTCCCTCCTTGTTCTGCTTGCTCGACCGTGACGTCGAGGCTCACTCGAATGTCTGAGCCCTTTTGGCGTTGACGTGGTTGCTGACGCTGTTGGCGTTGTTGTCGGCCACCCATGCCACCCATACCGCCGCCGCCGAACATCTGGCGAAGCATGTCATCCATGCCGCCACCGCCGCCACCGCCGAACGATGGTCCTCCACCGCCGCCAAACATGTTGGACATGCGTTGTTGCTGTTCGTATTCATTGCGTTCTTTGGCGGTGCCAATGGTGTCGTATGCCTCTTGAATTTCCTTGAATTTCGCCTCTGCCCCATCATCGTCAGGGTTTCGATCTGGGTGGTACTGGCGTGCTTTTTTGCGAAAGGCACGCTTGATTTCAGCGTCGCCAGCATCCCTGCTCACACCCAACAGACTGTACGGGTCTTTCTGCGCCATCCGACCTTCCTTCACCGCCCCTCCCACATCAACCCTCGCCTTCTTATCTTATGGTGGAAAACGAGGGATGACGGCGCGGTTGTTCGCGTCGGAGTGGTTATAATCACCATGTTAGTGGGTTGGTTGCCCGAGGTCGTACCATGTCTGGTGAAACTGCAGAAAAACGCTCCTTTGAAGATAAAGTTCAGGACCGCCAAGATTGGATTGAGTCCCAATTCCGTCGAATTTCCCGCGGTTCTTGGGCCCGAATCATTCGAATGGCGCGAAAGCCAACGCCACAAGAGTTCAAGCAAACCTGCATTATCTGCGGAATCGGTATGTTTGTGCTTGGTGGAATCGGCTTTGCAATGCTTGTCCTCATGGACAACTTCCTTCCTTGGATGCTCAATGATGTCATCGGCATCGGAAACTGATTGGAGTGATTTGTAATGGTTAACGCATTTGTCGCATTTGTACGATTTGAAGAAAAGTTGCTGCTTCTCCGCCGCAACAAGCAAGACGCAGACTTCGCTGCCCTTTGGGACGGCGTATGGGGCGTTGGCGATACGCCAGAGGAAGTCCTCACCCGTGTCTCCGAATCCACTGGCATTCCTGTTGAATCCTTGCACTACCAAGGGGCTGGCATCGACCGTGGAATCGACATGGGTCGAAACCTCGTTGACGTCATGCCCGTGCTGGTTGTCGCAAGCACCGATGAAGTGACCCCAATGGGCCGCTACACCGAAGCAGAATGGATTGACCCAGGAACCCTCCAAGATTACAACTGCATCTTCTCGAACCTCGATATGGAAAACAACACCACCCTCTTCGGCGAGATGTACGGATCTGTTGGCTCCTTCCTTTACATCGTCAAGACAGCGATTGGTTCCGAGCAACGGGTTGCCAACGAAATGTACGCTCGATTGCACGGCAGCGGTTCCCTTACTTCCCTTCAAGGCGAGATTATGTCTGTTCTTCACCCAACTGGAATGCGCGGGTACCTCTTTGTTGAGTCGAGCGCACTTCACCATGTTGAGAAGTTGATTGGCCGCTCCGGTGGCCGAGATCCAGCAGCTCGCCGTGGTCTCAACCAAACACCGCTCAAGAACGCCAAGACAGTGCTGCCTGGTGCCGCACCACTTGGCGATATTTTGCCATACCTCGTACCAAAGGCAGTCACCTCTGGAATCGAAGTCGGCTGCATCGTCGAAATCGTTACTGGCGCATTCAAGGGCGAGAAGGCCCGTGTGCTCAGCGTTGCAGAATCTAAGGAAGAGGTCAGCATGGAATTGTACGAACAACCAATCCCTATGACCCTCAACATGCGTGGCGACCACGTTCGTGTCGTGGAGCGTGTGGAGTGATTTTCACAGGGCCAGACGGCCAGCACCCATCGCACAGCGCGATTATATAGGGGTGTTTTGTCGGCTGAATGCCCACACTAGTGAGTAATGGAGATGAAGACTATGCCAAAACCATGGACATCCGAACTCATCAAGAAAGCTCTAGGCGTCAAGAAGTGCAACGGTAGCATGGATGCTGCGGTTGAAGATCTGCCGCTCGAGAAGGCAATGGATGTCGCCCGTGATAAGAACGGACAAGGCCATCTCACCGGTGCTGATTTGAAAGCACAAACAAAAGAAATCATTGGAACCTGCGTTTCAATGCGAGTCAAAATCGACGGTCACTGGGCAAATGACGCCCTCGCCATCATTAACAAAGGAGAATGGGACGAGCGGTTTAATTGAGCATCACGGACCGTGGTAGAGGCGTCTTTGAGCGCCTCGCTGACCACAGGGGTGAACAAAAATGGAAGAAAAAATAACACAAGCAATATCGGATGCACTTGAGCATGCACCTAAGCGCAAGTTCGTCGAGTCCGTGGATATCGCATTCACGATCAGAGACGTCGACTTGAAGAACCCAAACAACCGTATCAAGGAAGAAATTCGTCTTCCCTCTGGCCGCGGTCGTGAACTAAAAATCGCAATGTTTGCCGCAGGCGAAGCAGCAGCCAAAGCAAAGGCTGCAGGCATTCACGTCATCACTCCTCAAGAAATCGAAGACCTCGGTGGCAACAAAGGAAAGGCAAAGAAAATCGCAAATGCTTACGATTTCTTCCTCTCTGAAGTCCCTCACATGGGACTGATTGGCCGATACCTCGGTGTCGTACTTGGTCCTCGAGGTAAAATGCCTCGTCCAGTTCCTCCAACCCTTGACCCAGCCATCATCGCTGCCGGTCTCCAATCCACTGTTGTGGTGAAGTCCGGTGACAAAAAGACCTTCCAAATTTCATTTGGAACCGCTGGACAAACCAAGGAAGAACTCAAAGCGAACGCAATGGAAGTCTACAACCGTGTGATTTCCAAGCTTGAGCGTGGTGTTGGTAACATTCGTTCCCTTTACATCAAGACAACCATGGGCCCATCACAGATGGTCGAGGTGATCAATTGATTCCTAAGGTCGTTTCTTGGAAGAAGGACACGGTCAAGGACCTTGTCGACCTCCTCAACAGTGGAGACACCCTTGCTGTGATCGACATCCACGGCGTTCCTGCAGGTGCTATGCTTGGCATGCGTGCTTCGCTCCGCACTGACATGAACATCCAGGTTGCAAAGAAGCGCTTGATGCGTCTTGCTTGGGAGCAAGCCGGGTATGACGCTGACAGCATTGAATCGTTATTCAATGGCGCAGTGCAACCTGCTCTTGTGTCCTCCTCGAACCTCAACTCCTTCGAACTTTTCACTGAATTGAAGAAAACAGAAGCTGGCCGTGCTGCAAAGGAAGGCGACGTCGCTCCTCACCAAATCGTTGTTGAGAAGATGGACACCGGTATGCCTCCAGGTCCAATAGTTGGTGACCTCAACTCGGTCGGTATTCCTGCAAAGATCATGGGTGGCTCCGTCCAAATCCAAAAGCGAACCGTTGTCCTCGAAGAAGGCGATGTGTTCGAAGGCGAAATGGGTATGATGCTCTCCAAGATTGGCATCAATCCAATCGTTACCGGTCTGCGACTTTGTGGAACCCTTGAGGCTGGCACATTGTTTGCACCAGCAACGCTTGACATCGATTACGAGCAATTCGAGACCGATCTCGTCAGCTATGCTGCTGGCGCTTTCAACCTCGCTTGCAACATCACATGGTTCACCAACCAAACCATGCCAACAATTCTTGCAAAGGCCAGCCGAGAGGCAATGGCCGTTGCATTGGAAGCTGCAATCGCTACTGCAGACACCATGCCACATCTCGTTGGACGAGCCCACAACAGCGCTATGGCTGTTGCTGGACAACTTGACAGCGACGCACTCGACGAAGAACTTGCAACCATGCTGGGCGCAGCAGCATCCGCTGCCGCATCCGCTGCAAGTGCTTCCGAAAGCACTTCTGAGGCACCAACCGAAGCCGAAGAAGAGGAAGAAGAGGAAGAAGAGGAAAGCTTCGGCGGACTCGGAGATCTATTCGGTTGAACCACAAATGAGGTGAAAAAATATGGAATACGTATACGCTGCTATGCTACTGCACGCTGCTGAAAAAGACATTGACGAAAAGACCGTGAGCGCCATTTTGAAGGCTGCTGGCGTGAAAGCTGACGACGCCCGTGTGAAGGCACTTGTTGCCTCACTCGCTGGTGTTGACATCGCTGATGCAATGGCCCAAGCTGTTGCCGCTCCTGCTGCTGCCGCTGCTCCTGCAGCTGGCGGTGCTTCGGAAGCCGCTGCCCCTGAAGAAGAGGAAGAGGAAGAAGAAGAAGCTGGCGGTTTCGACGGTCTTGGATCCCTTTTCGGTTGAAACAGGTATCGAGCGCCGCCGAGCGCACAAGGACGCGCGTCTTGCACGCGTAGCCTCGTGATGCGCGGTTGTCCGATTCGGTCCCTCCCGCGGAACACCTCGCCCTTTGGGGCGGGACTGTGGGCTAGCCGTGCACACGCATCACCAAACGGAAACGTTTGATTGAAACAACTCCACACAGCCGATAGGCTGCTTCGTGAAAACCGCATCAAAGCGTTGATGCGGCAACCCCTTCTGGAACAACCATGGTCCGACGTGCTACCACCGATCTTGAGGTCAGTGTGTCCCCCGTCCACGCTATCAAAACGCTTCGTCTGCTTGCGGAGGAAGCTGGCTGGCCGATGGAACGCCATGAGGGTTCTCGACTTGTCGATCGATTTGCCATCATCATGCCGATGGCACAATCAACTCGAACCCTCGGCATTCGTATTCTCGATGGGCCACTGCGCGGCCTTGAGATGACTGCTTGGTCAGAAACTCGCGGCTCTGCGGGGGCTCTCAACATTACTTCCTGGGTCATGCCGGGCGGCATGGATCACGACTTGAATCAGCGTTTGCTTGAGCACTGGGTGGCGCGCCTTCCAAGATGCCCATGGCACTGGTCTTTTTCAGAACGTTCGAAGGTAGGATACATGCTCCCAGTGTGGCGGAAAGCAAGAAAGAAATTCCGCGAACTCGGTTTTGATGTCAAGAAAAAAGAGTGGCCTAACCAACCGACCACTCAATGGCCGAGTTGAGTTGTCACAAATCAACCTATCATGATAGGACTCATCCTTAGCACCACTGGGCCTGCCTCCCCGTAGGGGAGGCGGATGCATTTGTTAGATTCGTTGTCTCAATCTTTCAAATCAATCTTTTTGGCGGTGCTGATGGTGACAATGTCACTTTCAGTTGGAATCGTTGAAATTTCTCGAACACCAATGCTGGATTCGCAAGATGTTGCCTCAGTTGGTACCAGTTGCTCATACATTTCACGCAGCGCTGGTGAATCGATTTATGTCGATCCAGTCAACGGTTCTGATGATTGGGATGGCACCTGGTCGTGTCCAAAAGCAACCCTTTCCGATGCCCTTAACGAATCCTCGGCAAATGATGAAATCGTCTTGTACAGCGGCCGGTATCACGAAAATGTCACTGTTGACGGAAAAGACAACCTGTTGATTCGGGCCGCCAATGGCGCCCGTGTCGTGTTTGATGGAACACAAAGCATCGCTGATGACATGGGCGTGACATGGTCGACTGCAGACAGCGACGGCATTCAAGAAGTGACCTTGCCGGTTGATGGTTGGCAGTTGTTTTTAGCCTACGACGAACAAGTCCCTGCTCGATGGCCGAACGCACAATTTTCAGACGAAAGCGTGTTTAATCGTTCATATTGGGCTGAAGGAACACTCACAGGTTCAAACAATGCCTACACGATTGGATGGCTCACCGATGCAGGTCCCGAAACAGGCGTCCATACCGGTTTGAACGAAACGGTCAATGCCACAGGCCTTGACCCAGAAGGGGCCATTGCGGTCATGAACCTCGGCTCGTTCCGCAGCAACAGTCGTGAAATCACAGATTGGAATTCAGCAAATGGAACCTTTGCCTACGATGGCACGGGTGTCGGATGGAAGACCAAGCATCATGCGTACTTCCTTGAAGGCAAGCGAGAACTCATCGATGTGGACGGCGAGTGGTGGTTTGACAACCCAAACAACCGTCTTCACTACAAGACGCCAACTGGCCAAGACGCCAACAATCTCGATCTCCGTGTCAAGGTTCAACCCTTTGCAATCGGCGTTGAGAACTCCGATGGTGTGACGATTCAAGGCATCGATTTCTTTGGAACAACGGTCAACTTCAACGAGTGTGACGGCTGTTCATTCACCAATTCAACGCTCGAGTACCCAAGCACCTCAAAGCGAGGATTGGGCATTGCAGGCGAATCCGAAGACGACCGATGGATGACTCGTTTCTACCGCAGCACCAACAGCTTTGTCGACAACATCTCGATCACCAACACCGACGGTGGCGCTCTTGAATTCCAAGGTTCAGCAGGTCAATCCAATAACAACATCGTGAACAATTCCTACTTCCATGCCATCGATTGGTCCGCTGCAGACCAGAAAGGCTTGATGACAACCATCTACGAAGGTGGCGAAGATATGACCTTCTCAAACAACACCGTTCATCTGACAGGTGCTTCATCTGTGCTTTCCATCGGTGATTCGCCTACGGTCCTCTACAACGAAGTCTGGGATGTCGGTCACCTGCAAACGGATGGGGCTGTCGTTCAGATCATGCAAGGCGAAGCACCAGGTGCTGAAGTTGCGTACAACTGGATTCATGACATCATCAAGTACGGGATTCGCTTTGACGCTCCCATCGGCCAAGTGGGAACGGGCCAAAACGGCACCATGCACCACAACGTGATTTGGAATGCTGCAGGTGGATTGATGGTCAAAGGCGACTATCACGACATTCACAACAATACCGTGTTCAATTCCTCCGCCAGCAAGAACGACATGATCATCCTCACCGATGGGGGCATCAACAACAAGAACTCCACAATTCATTACAATGCAGTGGATTCAATGGCCGATCATCGCTCAGACGATGTCTTTGACAATCCACTGCCTAATGGAATCGATTGGATGAACTGGAACGGCTATGTCCAAGGGCAACAAGACAAAATGACCGCTGGTACCGGACATTCATGCAGTCTTTATTCAAATTCTTCTGTGTATTGTTGGGGAAGCAATTTCATAGGCGCTCTTGGAGACGCTAGCACAGCGGGCGACTCCAACGTTCACGAACCAGGGTGGGTTGATCTCGGTGTTGGCAGGACTGCCACATCAATTGCCCATGGCGGCGTTGCCTCTTACCATGGTTGTGCAATTCTTGATAACAATTCTTTGAGTTGCTGGGGATGGAATGGTCAAGGTCAACTGGGTCTTGGAAACACAACCAATCAAGGGGCAGCAACGTTCGTTGATTTGGGAACCGGCCGTTCGCCAATCAAAGTGACGCTTGGACAATTGCACACCTGTGTTCTGCTGGATAACAACTCAGTCTATTGCATGGGCGACAATACCTATGGCCAAGTCGGAGACGGTACAACGGTGGACAAAAACTCTCCAACCTTTGTTGATTTCGGCAATGGTCGTTATGCCGTGGATATTGAGTCCGGAGATGTTCACACATGCGCATTACTGGACAACGGTTCAGTTTCCTGCTGGGGGTACAACGCCTACGGCCAGTTAGGGTTGGGCCATACGACCACTCCGGTGTCCGTTCCGACCTACGTACCATTGGCATTAGGCAGACACGTCGCTTCCCTTGCGACCGGGCAACATCACACTTGTTTTGCTTATGATAACGGAGATGTTGCATGCACAGGTAGAAATCAACAAGGCCAACTTGGAATAGGAAACACTGCACAAAAAACTACCCTAACAGCGACACAGTCCTTAGGTAATCCAGCATTGAAGGTGGTCGCAGGCTCATATTTTTCCTGTGCACTGTTGAACAATGGTTCTGTTCGCTGTTGGGGTGACAATGGCTATGGTCAATTGGGCATCAATACCAACATCGATAGCACTTCGCCAGCAGCATCAGTTCAATTTGAGTCGGGTTCATACGCAATTGATGTCATCTCAGGTTTGGAGCACCTATGTGCTCGCCTTTCCAATGGTTCAATGACCTGTTGGGGTCGAAATCATGTTGGTCAACTTGGCATTGGAAACATTCTAAATCAAGACGAACCTGTTGTTCTTGAGAACATCAGTTCGCTCCACAGCACCACTATTCGAGAAATGCTGGTCGATCCCGACAATGATGATTTCCGCCCAAAGTGGGGCTCACATTTGCACATTCTCAAGGCGGGGGCTTACGATGCGGGYGAYACTGATCCRTGGACYGCTGGTGTTTCATGGACSTACAGTCCGATGAGYGAYCCRATYTCTGGTTGTATGGAYTCYATCGCCATYAATTACAACAGCAAYGCMRTCTTTGCYGAYGGTTCRTGYWCYTACRCRACGCTCTCCWCTTCAYCCTCAASCYTTTCACTTGAGGTYGGCGTGACCATGACRCCGCACACAYTTGAYTACASYACGCCGTTCCTTGCMGATGRCAAGCAGACRGCRGCYTCTTCTGGTGMWGTKGGYATKGGMACAMACRTSGCTTTGGATTCCAAYGGWGCGGTKCACATTTGTTCRRAGATTGAATCATCGGACGACCTCTACTACACCACCAACGCTTCGGGGAGTTGGGACTCGGCGACCATTGATTCAGGTGGAAACATCGGTGGTGACTGTTTCATTATTCTCGACAGCGATGACGACATCCACATCACGTACTATGACGATACCAACAACGTTCTGAAGTACGCCACGAAAGCCCTCTCGAGCGCTATTGCAGCCATCAATTGGGATGTCTCGACGTTGGACAACAACGGTGATGTCGGAAACTTTGGGTCCATGGCAGTTGACGACGATGACACCTTGCACGTCGCCTATTACCGAACCACTGGGTCTTCCTTGAAGTATGCAACATTGGTAGATGGGGGCTCGTCTTGGTCCATAGAAACAGTGGAGTCCACCAACAATATTGGAAAATTCACAAGCATTGCCTTAGATTCAAACGGGAAACCTCACATCACCTACCGAGATGTCACCAATACGAACCTGAGGTACGCTCACAAGATGGGCTCGTCTTGGGTGACCGCCACCATCGATTCAACCTCGCTCTCGGGATCAGGAACTTCCCTTGCCATCGATTCAAACGACCATCTTCACGTGGCCTACAAAACAAACAGCACCGAAATGGCCTACATGACCAACCGTTCTGGCTCATGGGTGAAGACCACGCTTGATGCGAACTCATCAGGCTCTTGGTTGGTCAATTATGTCGATATCATGCTCGATGAAGGAGATGACCCTCATGTGGTGTATTCAGACATGGTCGACAACGACGTCTTCTACATGTCCAATACACGAGGCGTTTGGGAACGTGTCCTCGTCGCTGGCGATTCCATCAGTAAGACGCCATCGACAACGATGGATGCCAACGGAGATCTTCACATAGCGTACTACATTGACGGAAGTTTCGACGATATGGGGTACGCAGCAGTTCGAAGTCTTACCCATCGGCCACAGTTTGAGGTAGAACCCGCCCTTCCAACCGGCGTTCTTCTTGGTGCGGAAAACGGTACGATTTACGGAACGTCCAATGTGTTCACCGAACTGACACAATACACCGTCTGGGCGAACACCACCTCTGCTTCAGCCTTCACCACCTTCTCCATGAATGTTGATTGGGAACTGATGCCGAGTGTATCCACACTTGAAGTGCAGCGAAATACAGCCATAACGCCAATCACATTCAACTGGACTGCTTGGAGTTCGGGGGTTTCCAACAGCACCTCGAGCGTCTACACCTCAGGTGATTCAGCATGGTACAACAGCATCGTCATCGACAGCAATGATAAGGCACACATCGTCTTCTATCGTGATGACAATTCGAACCTTATGTACTCAACCAACAAATCAGGATCTTGGGCGACCTCATCGATTGAAACCAGCAACAACGTCGGGAAATACTGCAACTTGGCCATCGATTCAAGCAATGGCTTGCACGTTTCTTATCAATACAACACCGGAAATGCGCTCAAGTATGCTTACAAATCGGCAAGCTCATCCTCATGGTCAACGACGACCATCGACAATACAGGTGGAAAGTTCACATCCATTGCCATTGATTCCAACGACAAGCCTCACATCGCTTATCGGGACAGTGGAGGAGATGTGGGCTATGCTGAGAAGACTGGTAGTTCATGGTCCTTTAGTTCCGTTCAATCTGCCAACGATGTTGCGTTCACGTCGATCGCCATCGATTCAGATGATGACATCCACATTGCCTACTACGACGCCAACAACAATGACATGTTCCACCTTACCGATACTTCTGGCTCATGGGTTAATACATATCTAGAGGACATCGGTTCTAATACGGGTGGAATGTCCCTTGACATAGCGATCGACCCAACGACCGATGAACCAGGCATCTCTTACTTTGACTCAGGAGCCACCTCGCTAAAGTACAGATATTACACCGGCAGTTCGTGGCCTGGATTGACCGTTGAGAACGGTGCAGATTACGGTCGTTTCAACTCCATTGCCTACGACTCACTTGGAAATGTTCACATTTCTCACGAACGAAACAGCGCTGATGATTTGTATTACACTTCAGACAAAACGGGTTCCTGGATTTCGACTGCCGTGCACACCACCAACAGTGCCGGTACTTACACGGCCATCGCTATTGACGGCAACGACGATATTCACATCGCCTACCGCTATAACAGCGGTACAGATCTTTACCACGCTACAGTTCAAGGCTACAAAACAGGTGTCGTCTCAAGGGCCGATGTTTCAGGAGCGACGTGCAGCATAACGCCTTCACTTCCAAACGGATTGGCGCTGAACCAAGGCACATGCACCATCAGCGGAACCCCGACAATCAGCGGCACCAACACGACGTACAATGTGACAGCCACCTCGTCAACAGGTGTCTCCAAGACTGGTGAATTCAACCTCTGGGTCACCATGGTTGCCCCATCCATCGCATATTCAGGCTCGCCGTTCACCTTCAACAAAGATGTGGCCATTTCGTCCATAACGCCCACGAATTCAGGTGATAGTGGCACCTGGAGCGCATCGCCTTCACTCCCCTCGGGATTGAACATTGATTCTTCAACGGGCGTGATTTCTGGAACCCCAACCGCAACTTCGTCTTCCGCATCCTACGTGATTACAGCCACAAACAGTGGTGGTTCAGATACAGCGACCATTTCAATAACGGTCAATGCGCAAGCACCGAGCGATCTTACTTATGCTCCTGAAAACATGACACTGGAAAAAGGAACGCTCATGACCACCAACACACCAAGCGTGAACGGTGGCACGGTTACCTCATGGACAATCAACGCCACGCTCCCGTCAGGGTTGTCCTTCAGCACTTCGACGGGTGCCATCAGCGGAACGCCAACCGTTCTTCAAACAACAGCGGTAACCTACACCGTTTCGGCGAGCAATTCTGGAGGGTCAACCTCGGCTGAGGTCAACATCACCATCAAACGATCAGGCAGCCTCCATCACCTACCCGGCAACAGTCGAGGTCTCCAACGACCGAACCATGACCGCCGTAACACCAACCACCTCCGGTGGAGCAATTACTTCTTGGGAGATCTCTCCCTCCTTGCCATCAAGTCTCAACTTCGGCAGCAGCAACGGAAGCATTTGGGGAACCCCAACTGGATTGTTAGAGAATGTCACCTATACCGTCTTCACCAACAACAGCGGGGGCTCAACCAACACCACCTTCACACTCGGTCTTAATTGGACGCTCACACCGAGCGTGGAGGGTGTCTTGATCACTCGCAACACCTCCATTGGAACCGACATCACGTGGGAATGGGATTACGATCCGCTTGAAGCTCAGAACCTCTCGCTGGTGACTGGAGAATGGAACACCTGTGCTCTTGATAACAACGGAAACGTGTTTTGTTGGGGCCGAAACGGCAACGGCCAAATCGGTAACGGTCAAACTGGTACCGCCGGTTGTGGCTCATCAGGGCACAAGTGCAAGGACATTCCCACAGCAACCAACGATTTGGGCTCCGATGTTATCTCCCTTGCTTTTGGTCATCAGCATGCGTGTGGCCTGCTTGACACCGGTGTCGTGAAATGTTGGGGACGCAACAATAACGGGCAACTTGGAACAAGCAGTGGCGATAAGGATACGCCGCAAACCGTCAATCTTGGGTCAGGGCGAACTGCCACGAGCATCTATGCTGGCGGCCACTCCACCTGCGCCATCCTCGATGACGCCTCAGTCAAGTGCTGGGGGCAGAATGACCAAGGTCAACTCGGCATTGGTTCAACCTCGAACACCAACACGCCGACGACCATCAACACCCTCGGTTCTGGGCGAACGGCTGTTTCACTGGCTACAGCCTTCAACGCTGTCTGTGCTTTACTCGATGATGGTTCAGTCAAGTGTTGGGGTGATGATTACAAAGGACAATTGGGTAATGGCGGTTCCAACTCAGATATTACGAGTCCACCTGCATCTGCGATCAACCTCGGAACAGGCCGCACGGCAAAAGCCATCACGGGTGGCGAATTCCATTTCTGCGCCATTTTGGACGATGATTCGATCAAGTGCTGGGGTGAAGGTGATGACGGGAAGTTAGGAACAGGCTCTACTGGTATCAGAAATACGCCAACATCCACCAGCGGAAGTTTCGCTTCAGGGCGTTATGCTGTCGCCATCGATGCGGGGTACGATCACACCTGTGCCATTCTCGACAATGGGCAACTCACCTGCTGGGGTTCTGATGCAGATGGCCAACTGGGTAACGGCGCTACCACGGGTACCAAATCATCGCTTCAATCCTCAACCGTTTCGTTGGGTACCGGAAGGACAGCCATCTCGCTTTCTGCGGGCGGCGAGCACACCTGCGCTCAACTGGACAATGGACAACTCAAGTGCTGGGGCAATCGAGCAGACGGTCAAGTTGGCGATAACGGGAATTTCAACAACCCGTCCGACCGCACAAGCCCTTCCTCAGTCTCCAGCAACAACCACGGCGGAAGTACGTACCTCAACACGGGCGTCATGCCTTCTTCCGCTCTTGCTGGTGCAACCTGTGCCATCTCACCTTCGTTGCCCACTGGCCTCAGTTTGACTGCTGGAACATGCACCATCACTGGTACGCCAACTGTCACAGTCACCAACGCAACGTACACCATTTGGGCCAACGTTTCAGGCCAATCCTTTAGCGGTCAAATTTGGCTTGAAGTCGGTTTGAATGCACCGGACATTTCCTATTCGTCATCCTCCTATGTCTACACCAAGGACATAGAAATCACCACGCTCACTCCTTCCAATGTCGGTGGCGAAGTGACCACCTGGGCCATCAACGCCACGTTACCATCAGGCCTTACATTCGAGGCCAGCAACGGTACAATTTGGGGCACACCAGATACAATTACGAGTGCAACCACCTACACCATCTGGGCCAACAATTCTGCTGATTCGGATTCCTTAACCATCACGTTCACGGTGAACGCCGCTACTCCGAACTTCTCCTACGGGGCTGCGAGCGGTGGAGCTACTCACACGCTTGTCCTCTATCTTAATCAAACCATGAATTCACTCACACCGAACCATGCATCCGGTGGCGGAGCGATCACTTCGTGCAGCAGTTCACCATCGCTTCCATCTGGTCTGTCGTTGAATTCGGCATGTGTTCTTTCAGGAACACCTGATGCAACCGCTGCTGGTGCATTCTACACCATCACGGGAACGAACACAGGCGGTAGCGATACAGCATCACTGTACATCGAAGTCCGCTCTTACGGTGGAGCATTGACCATCACACCAACCTCTACTGAAGGCAGTGTGAACAGTTCCATCTCGGACATCACGATGTCGTACACACACCAAACCAGCAACTACGGTTGGACTTCGGGTGTTAGCAACTCAACCTCCACAATCCTGACCAATTTCCTGAACACTCCTGGAACCCACCTCCTCGGCGTTGATTCGGGTGAGCGAGGCGAGATGGTCATTGTCTATGCGCACAACGATACGAGTTCCTCAAGTGGTACGTACAGCTTGGGCATGACGTACCGCTGGAACGGAACATGGACCGAAACGATTCTCGATACCGCCACGGACACAGGCCATCATCCATCGGTCGCCATCGATCGACAGGGCGCTATTCACATCGCTTACACTGACTATTCGACCAACCCCGATGTACTGCGTTATGCCACGAATGCTTCAGGCACATGGGTTTTCACAACGCTTGGGTATTCAGCAAGTGACAATGGTGTTGGACGAGGGACTGCTCTTGTTGTCCATCCTATCACTGATGCCGTTCACATCGTTGCCACAACGTACGAGAACTCCTCTCGCGGCCTTCGGCACTACACAAACGAAAACGGTTCGTGGACCAACGTGACCATCACCGTGCCACGAAAGACGAAGGTCACGACCCTGCCATGGCTATGGATGGTGACGGAAATCTCCACGTCGTTTACTATTGTGATACCAGCTGTAGCGATTTGCGATTGTCCAGCCGAATCAATGGAGTTTGGCAAAACGAAACGGTTGCAAGTACCAATAACATCGGGAAAGACCCTGACATCGCCATCGATTCACAAGGTACGATCTACATCGTATCACAGTACACCACCGACCTGAAAATCCACCTGTATTCAGGTACACCTGGAAGTTGGACTGCACAGACCGGGCTTTCAGGAGCAAAGGCCTATTGGCCAGTAATAGGTGTTGATTCAAACGATGCCGTTCATATCTCCTATCATTATGGATTAAACGCAAAAGATGTGATGTACATGACGAACGCTTCAGGCTCTTGGTCAACAGCATCCAAAATCAACGAATGGGGTGGTTGGGGCAGCGAGATGATCATCGATGCCAACGATGACATCTTTATTCCGAACATAGCAGTAACAGGACCGAACAAAGTCCAATTGACCACGGTGGAGGGTTCAGGTCAAGGATTAACGGCTCGTCCAATCTACGACATTTCACCAATGCTTCCTGACGGTTTGACGATGAACTGGCGCAATGGAACCATCTCGGGGACACCGACTGAAGTCCTTGCCAACACGACGTTCACAGTCACAGTCGCTGCACTTGGTACTACAACCACAGCGACCTTCACGCTCTATGTGACCGGCGCACCCGGCGATATTTCCTACAGTGACATTTCAGGTGCCAAAGGTACGACAATCACATCAGCAATTCCAACCATCACCTCCAATGGCACCACGGGTAGCGTGACCTCATGGGCTATCAGTGCCACATTACCTTCCGGCCTGACCTTCGAGAGCAGCAACGGAACGATTTGGGGCACGCCAACGGTCGAACTATCGTTGACCACCTACACGGTTTGGGCCAACAACTCCGTTGGTTCGTCATCGACCACCGTCAACATCACGATTGGTCCAATGGTTCCAGGCCCGTTCGAGTACAACCCAGAGAACAACACGCTGACCAACAACACCTACGTGCATCTTGAGCCAGATTTCATCAACATCACCACGGGCAACGGCAGTACATGGTCCACCACCCCAACGGGTTATCAATTGACGACGAGTTTCCATGGTGATGTTCCGTGCCTCAATCAGACCTACAATGGGACAATTTATGCTTCATACAACGCCAAATTACACGGCTACGGTATTGCCAACAACACGTTATGGCTCATCAACAACACCATCGAATCAGTCGGATGTGACACGTATTTCTCGTGGCCCTCTAGTACCGGTTACACGCAAAGTGTTAGCCACAGTTACGGGACGTCGTTGTATTTCACTGGCTTAGATGGTTCGGATCGGAACTTGTATGGCTACGGCATGGAAAACGGAACCATTTGGGTGGAGAGTACAGCGGACCCTGGTATGTGGAGCATGATGGTTGACGATGTCATGTACTTTTTTGGGGAAACGGGTAACAGCGGCTATGAACTCCACGGACACAACCTGAGCAACGGGACCACCTGGATGCTGGACGATCTTTTCAGTGGATCAGGGTCCGTCACCGGCCCGACACTCACGAATAATTGGCCGGTTTTGGTTGGATCCACATTTGTGTTTGGGGCTGTCATCAGTAGTACCTCCCGTGAGACATGGGCTCACAACATTAGCAACGGTACATCTTGGCGGCTCTCAACCAACGATGCATCGACACACAACGCCCCGGTGATTGGTGATGTGGTTTATTTCACCAACAAGAACTGTTGTGGATGGAACGAACTCCACGCTTACAATGCTTCAAATGAGACGTTTTGGAAAGTCGTAGCGGGTCCGTTTGGAGGTCCGTTTGAGGTTGACGGTATACTGTATGGCTATGTGCGTAGCCCTTATTCATCCCAACCTTCGAAACTCAGAGCGCACAATCCAGCGAACGGAACCACATGGGATGCCGCTGTTCCCGGTCCTTTAGATCTTCTGAACATGGGCGGAACGCTGTACTACGCGGGCTCTCCGACAGGAACGAACAATCGTCAATTGTGGGCTTATGAACCAACCAATTCGACAGGATGGAAGGTCTCGGACCTCACAATCCCCTTCAGCGCCGGCATGAACAGGGTTTTCATTGCCCTTGGTGACGTCATCTACTTCACAGCAAGCAACGGCACGACCAGCGGACTTTGGGCGCACAGCAGTTCCAACCACTCGACCTGGTTTGTGAGCAATCTATTTTCCAGCAACAACGCCGCCGCGGTTGCTGTTGTGAACGGCACGCTCTACTTGGGTAATTCTGGAATGGCTGGACACCAGCCAGCCTCCATCAACTACCAGACGAACACGGGTGGCGCCGTCACCTCATGGGCCATCAACGCAAGTCTGCCGAGCGGACTGACCTTCAGCACCACCAACGGCAGCATCTACGGCACACCGACCGAACTGTGGACACAAACATCCTACATGGTTTGGGCCAACAACAGTGGTGGTTCGGACAACGCTACCGTCAACATCACGGTGAACGATGAAGTTCCTGATATCTCTTACAATCCAGACTGGTTTGTCTTGACCAACAATACGGCCATGTCACCAACTGCAACACCAACCAATGCTGGTGGTGCAATTCCGTCTGGAATAATTGCTGAACCGTTGCAAGTTGGCTCTTCTTATGGTGAAGGGAGGTCGACTTCTATTGCTGTTGATTCGAATGGCGTCGCACATGTTGTCTACTTTGGCGGATATCACTATCAGACGCTGTATTACGCAACCAATGCCAATGGTTCCTGGGTGACGACTATGATTAAGAATCAGCAAGGTAGTAGCAGCGGAGCCTCAATTGTCATTGACGCTAACGATACCATTCACATCAGTTATTCACACAGGGCTAGCCGATTCAGTATGTCGAATAATCTCTATTACTCGACTTGCTCTTCATCTTGTTCATCTGCATTCTCATGGAGTGGAGTTTTGGTAGAGTCTGGAAGTGGCCTTCACAACGATATTGCGATCGATACCAACGGTACACTGCACATTTCTCATTTGACAAGTGGCTCGATAGGTTCCTCGCTCCAGCATTCGACCTGTTCATCTTCATGTACATCATCATCGTCTTGGACCACAACCTCGATTCTTACCTCGGCGACTAATGTTATTTCCAGTATATCAATGACAACCGATTCCAACAACAGTATACACATCCTTTACAGAGAGGGCTACGGCTACCCAACCTTTGACCTCAACTATGCGACCTGCTCTTCTGGATGCACATCGGCATCATCGTGGTCTACAGTTGAGATCGATGCGTCCACTACCTCATCTTACATGTCTAAACAATCCATTGCTGTTGACTCAAACAACGGTATTCACATAACCTATGGGCTCAACGGGAATCTAACCTATGCGACCTGTTCTTCTTCATGTACATCAGCATCATCATGGACCAATACCACGGTTGACACAGGAAGTTTCAACGGAGTGGGGGAAATCGCTCTTGATTCCAACGAACATCTCTATATTTCGTATGGTAAGGGTTCTTCCTTTGCAGCCTCTAAACTTGCTTATGCGACCTGTTCATCTTCATGTACATCATCATCGTCTTGGACCAACACCACGTTTAACACAACGGCTGGTACTGTGCGGGGACTGGCTCTTGATTCCAACGACCGTGTGCACATCTCCTATCACACAAGTAGTACGGATAAATTGCTTAGGTATCTCGCGATTGAACCATCATCGATTGTTTATGGTTACTCCATCAGTCCAGCCTTGCCTGCAGGGTTAAGTCTGGAAATCAGCACGGGTGAGATCTCAGGAACGCCAACTGAATTGTCGACTAATACGACGTACACCATTACAGTGAGGAACAGTGGCGGTGTGAACACCACGACGATCACCATCGAAGTCGTTGACCAGGTGCCGACCGTCGCCTACTCCCCAGCCGACTTGACGCTGACAAACAATACCGTGAGCAGCGACCTTCCGCTCTCACCGACCATCACTGGTTCTGGCGAGTTTGTCACCTGGGCCATCAGTCCATCAGAGCCAAGCGGTCTTTCCTTTGATGTCTCGACGGGAACGCTCAGTGGAACGCCAGTCCTTGCACTGCATGCACCGTGGTGTTGCCGTGGCGACCAACACCGGTGGAAATGCAACAGCGTACATCAACATCACAATTGTTGACGAAGTTCCAACGATTGCTTACTCACCAAACGACTTGAACATGACCAACAACACAG
>CM001443.1:426290-436938 GCA_000246735.1 uncultured Candidatus Poseidoniales archaeon
CATGACCAACAACAGTGCTTCGATCGACCTCCCGCTCGCACCAACCATCACTGGTTCTGGTGAGATTGTGTCGTGGGCCATCAGTCCATCAGAGCCAAGCGGTCTTTCCTTTGACACTTCGACAGGAGTTCTCAGCGGAACGCCGACAGAATTGCTGACACGTACGATGTACACCATTACCGCGACAAACACCGGTGGCTCAAGCCTCGCTTACATCAACATCACAATTGTTGACGACCTTGTAAATCTCTCGTATTCACCCGAGAACTTGACGTTAACCCGTGATGATCCAATGATCGATCTTGTACCGACATACACTGGTGTTGTTAACAACTGGACCATCGTACCCACCCTGCCACTTGGATTGAATTTCACAGACGGTGTAATCTCCGGAACGCCTGAGGTCAACATGACACGAACAACCTACACAGTGTATGCCACCAACACAGGGGGTTCTTCTTCACACACAATCAACATCACCATCAACGAACCGTTGGGCGTGCTCACCTACGACCCTTCCAACCTGACGCTCACACGAGACCTCGCCATGCTCACCCTGGAGCCGAACCTGACGAGAGGCGTTCCATCCTCATGGGCTATTGAACCCGAATTGCCTGAAGGCTTGGTGTTCAACAACGGACTCATTTCGGGCACACCAACGGTCAACATGACCCTTACAGAGTACACTGTTTGGGCGAACCACAGCGGTGGTTCTGCTGTGGCCAACATCACCATCACGGTCAATGAACCGCTTCCAATCATTGGCTTCACGCCAGACAACATCACCCTGATGCGCTACGAGCCTATGGAGAATATGACTTCGATTTCTGATGGTGGATTTATTGAAACATGGTCCATCAGTCCAGACCTTCCAGACGGACTCATCTTCGTCAATGGTACAGTTTCTGGCACGCCGCTTGTGAACATGACGGAAACGATCTTCACCATCACAGCAACAAACACCGGAGGTTCCGTGAACACTTCCCTTACCATCACCGTGCTTGAACCGCCAGCGAACCTCTCGATTGAAATGAATGAGTTTGTCCTTACCCGTGGTGAAGATGAATTGAATTTCACAATCAACAACAGCGGTGGATTTGTCGCCACTTGGGAGGTTGAACCAACCCTGCCACTCGGCGTTTCACTTGTGGATGGAGTCGTTCACGGCACACCAATGGTCAACAGCACCATGATTACATACACCGTTTGGGCAAATAACACCGGTGGGAATGTCACCATTCAATTCAATTTGACCGTTCTCGAACCGGTTGCAATCATCGAATACCCCGCTGGTGTTGTGGAACTTGTCAGTGGTGTGTCAACCGGCTATGTCGTCCCTCTCATTACTGGGGGCCAGCCTGCTTCATGGGCTATTGAACCAGCTCTTCCTGAAGGCATGGAACTGATCAACGGGCTGATCATCGGTATGCCCAAAACCAACCTCTCAGAAACGGTGTTCACTGTATGGGCCAACAACACTGGTGGTTCGGCAAATGGGACCTTCATCCTGTCAATCGATCAACCGTTCTTCATCGCACGCTATCCAGAGACCATCTTTGTGCTCGATGTCTATGAGTCGATTGGACCGCTATCGCCGCTGTTCTACTTCGATGAGAACGATGACCCAGTGTGGACGATTTCCCCAGAATTACCGATTGGCATGGAATTCACAAACGGAACCATCAGCGGGGCTGGTATCATCCCACAAAACATGACAATGTACACCGTTCAAGTGACCGGAAAAATGGCGCCGGTGACGTTTACGCTGATGATTGAAATCCTCGAAACCGACCTTGATTCCAGCATACCTTCGCTTCGTAATGAGACCGCTGCCGAACCCTATTTCGTGCCGGAACGACAATCTGAACCAATCTTCGACTTTGATGCCTATTGGATCTGTCCGATCATCGCCTTCATCTTGTTGATCGTGACCCTCATGGTGGCGACTCGTTTCATCAAAGAGGGAGAACAACCCTCATTGGTTCAAGGCAAAAGTGACCCCGATGAGGACGATTCAGAAGCGAGCGACTGACCGAAAGTCATAGAGGTTCCAGCCCCCTCGATTGGATAGAGGCGAGTCTAGATGTGGACCTTAGATGACCTAAAAACCGACCGTGATACACAAATCACGGCCATTTGCATTGGCTTTTTCCTCATTGCTTTCCCATTGTACTTCTCCGTTGCAGCAAGCGGCGTTGACGGTGCTGCTGGCTTGGGCGGTGTCCGAGACTACGAGGTCTCTGGCGAACTCACCTATGTTGAGTTAGCAAGCGGTGGCGAATACATCGCAGATGGAACCACATTCGATATCGAAGACCTTCACACTGACGCAATTGATGGCGCCGATGACATGAACATCGTTGGTGTTCGGTTGACGATGAGCTATGAGGAAGATGAAACAGGTAGAGGCCCACCGTGCGTATCTCAAACTGCCCCTGATACAATCACGGGAACGGCAATGCATGCAGGATTCAACGCAAGTTCAAGTGGTCAGAACTCGGGAACTAGTCATGCTACGACAGTAGAGTGGTACAATTCCTCTCTGACCGGTGTTATTTCGGGAATGTCCGAGGCAGAAATCATCTCTGAAATCGATTCTATGGGTGCTGGCCTTGGAGCATACGAAGCCTCGATTGAAGTATCTGCGGAAGCGGACTCATGTACAAATCCATTGATTCAAGACAATGAAGACAACGGCGAGGATGTTTCCTACGTCGTCGAACTGATCGTCTTCGATTACACCATTGCGCCCTTCATCGAAATCACCGATGTTTGAGCCTGATTGAACCTTCAAGCGTTCAATGCATCCACGTTGATGATTGGTGAAACTCGTTGCTGAATCAAGGCCAAGAGCGACGTAAGCACCGCATCATCGACAGCCTCGACGCGCATCACAAGGATTGGTTCAGTGTTTGACTTTCGGGCCAAGTACCATCCGATTTGCTCACCAGTTGCGTCGTCATTGAAGCGAACTCGAATGCCATCAATGGTTGAGGATTCATAGTCGTCAAAGGCTCCCTGAATGGCAGCCACCGTTTCGAGTTTCATGTCTTCAGCGCAAGGCACCTTGACCTCGCCAGTGGTTGGCAAGTTTGGTGCCAAGCGGGTCAATTCTTCACTGAACGCGAGTCCGTTGGTGCGAGACCACAACTCAATGATTCGAGCAGCGTTGTACAATGAACAATCAAACCCGTACCATCCTCGGTCAGCCATGAAGATGTGACCGCTCATTTCAGCGGCCATGAGTGCATCTGGGTGGGCTGCTAACACGCGCTTCATGAACGAGTGGCCAGTCTTTGCCATCATTGGTCGGCCACCAGCTGCAACAATCGCTTTCTCAACGTTCATCGAGCATTTGACATCGTAAATGAGCAGGTCTTTTCCTTCCTCTGTGCCAACAACATCGTCAGCAAGCAGCGCAATCAAGCGATCAGGATAGACGAAGGCGCCAGTCTCATCGACGGCACCCAATCGGTCGCCATCGCCATCGGCACCAAGTCCGAATTCACAGCCATGTTCAACAACGGCCTGGCCCAAGTCAACCATGTTCTTTGGTCGAGTCGGATCAGCACCGTGGTTTGGTTCGCTGGCGTCCCAATCGCAGTACAAATCAACGTGATCCACACCCATCTTGTCGAGCAACTTGGTCATTGCAGGACCAGGGACAGCGTTGCCACAATCCACAGCCACCTTGACTGGGCGGGCAATCGATCCAGTCGATTCGATGATGGCGTCAATGTAGGTGTCCAAGTGCGGTGTGTCACGAACCGTGCCTTCACCAACTCGGAATTCTCCAGCCAAGAAGACGTCTTTCAATTCTTGAATCTCTTCACCAGCGAGTGGCAGGGTTCCACGGCACATCTTGAACCCGTTATGGGTTGGCATAGGCAAGTGACTTGCCGTCACCATCACGCCACCGTCGACAGGCAAAGTCCAGCATGCGTGGTAGACGCAACCTGTGGAAACGATGCCCAAATCATGCACTTCAACACCGCCCTCGACAAGCCCTCGAATCAGTTCACGGGTGAGCGCAGGGGAAGAATCACGAATGTCTCGACCAACAGCAAAAGCATCGCAACCAAGGTAGGTGGCCATCGCTCTTCCAAGTCGGTAGGCGAATTCAGGGGTCAATTCTCCTGAGCCATCGCCGTTTGCAAGACCGCGAATGTCGTAGGCTTTGAAGCATTGAACAGGCCACTCGTCCATGCTTCGTGGATTGGCTTGACCCTTTCAAGGGTGCCTATGGGATTCAACGACGCACAAAAGCCGTGATGAACAACACACCAGTGAACACGGCCAGAACTTGGAACACAGCATCCACGTACACCGCAGCGAACAATCCAACCACTGCAAAGGGGACGGTGATTTTCAACAACCTCGGCCATGTCATCAGGCCTTTAGGTGGCTCATCGAGGTAGGGTGAGCCCGGCATTCAACGACCTCATGAACGGATGGCTTGAACCACGATCTCGACAAGCGCATCGGCAGGAAGCGCATCAACAGCAAAAGCAGCGCGTGCAGGTATTACCTCCATCGAATCAACCCATGCGCTGTAGACTTCGTTCATCGGTGCGTAGAAATCCATCGACTTGAGCAGCACTTGAGCGAACACCACATCGTGCTTGCTAGCGCCAGCCTCACTGAGGAGTGCATCGACTTTGTCGAGTGCACCTTGCGTTTGAACTTCGATGGTGTCGCCCGAATCGACATCGATTTGGCCCGATAGCCAAATTGTGTTTCCAACCATTACGCCCGGAGAGTACGGAGCGTATTTTTTGGTGCCAGGCGGGTCGATGCGTGTCTTTTCCATGAATCAGCGTGGCCCGAAGCGCCCCATCAACTTCTCGCAAATGACCGATGCATTGAGAACAGAGGGGCCTAAGGTAAGTCCATGCGAACATGCTGGGTGCTCGACCATCCGGCGCATGTTCGCCTGCTCGCCCCTTTCTTGCGTTCAGGACAAAGCAACGACGTCATCATCGCCACACGTCGCTCCGAAGTTGAATCCTTGCTCGACAAAGGCGATGGCCATCTTCCACGCCGACAAACGCATTGGGTCGAACGAGCCGTTGGTCCACAGAAGCGACGCATTGCGCTTGCTCGTTGGCGCTCCAGCCACGCCTTTCTTCGACAATGCTGCACGGATTCATCCGAACCGATTGAACGCATTGTAGCGATCGGAGCAGCGATTGAATTGATGGCTTGGCGTTCGCCAATGCTGAAACGCAGGCTGTCTTCAATCAAGCAACGCTGGTACATCAGCGACACCGAAATCAACCACATCGCACACAGTTTGGCGCAGAAGGCAGCGACTCATTATGTCCTCCCGACCCATTGGGATTCGAACATCGATGGCGGCCTGCTTAATCGCATCACCAACGCAACCGTTCACCGACTCGACGGGTTGCACGGGCACGTTCACCTGCGGCCAAGTTTGCGCCCTTCAGCTGTCAGCAATCCCCCACGCGTGGTCGTTCGCCGGATCGATGGCGATGGCATTCATGATGGAGGGGAGGTGATCGCTCTGCCCGAAGACATCACCGACGGTCTGCTGATCACCAATGCCGATGAAGGTGGGTTTCAAGGCAATCCTTGGTCGCTCGTACAGGAACTTTCAGCCCATGACGGCGTCATCACCCAGTCGGTCACGCTCGCAAGCGAGGCAGCGTTGTTGGGTGTGCCAACCTTGCTCATCAGCGCAGCCCAACGAGGATTCCTCAATCGTTTACAAGACGAAGGCTACCCCTTGTTCCGATGGACTGAGGCGTGCGAAGGCGATGCTTGGCACAACCTGCACGCCCAATTTCTAACAGGCTTGCATTTGACTGAAGCATTGGAGCCAGCAGCGTGGCCTGATGCTCGCCGCCAACTGGCGCAGTGGCTTGGCTCGAACCTCATTGATTGAGCCAATTTTTGAGGATGGTGAGGTGGTCACCAGCAAACTCGACTTCACCCGAAAGCAGGGTCTCAATGGGCCAGAACCGGGCGTCTTGAGCATCATCACCAGCCGTCGGCGTTTGGTCTTCAGACACTTGAATTTCGTAGACGATTGAGACGATGTGCTTGCGTGGGTCGCGTTCAGGATCCCCCATCACCATCAGGAGTTTTGCATCCGTTCCAACCAAACCAGTCTCTTCTTCCAGTTCACGAAGGGCGGCCTTCATTGGATCTTCATCCCGTTCAACAAAGCCACCTGGAAAGGCCCACGCACCTTGCATGGGGGGGAACTTTCGTTGGATGAGCAGAACTTCATCACCCCTGCGAACCGCCGAGTCGGCAGCCAATGCAGGGTTCAGCCAACCGTTGCACTCATCGCACACGACCATGGTTTCACTCTCCGAATCGTCGTCGTCGGTCTTGGAACGTTCGAACCGCTTTGAGCAAATCCTTCTTCTGGAAGGAAGGCCAGAACACATCGGTGAAGTAGAGTTCAGAATAGGCCATTTGCCACAACAGGAAATTGGAAATTCGTTCTTCACCGCTTGTACGAATCACAAGGTCTGGATCGGGCATGTCACCTGTGTAGAGTCGGTCGGATACGGCTTGCTCATCAATGGAATCAAGCGGTAAATCGCCTGCTGCGTGTTCGCTGGCAATCGAACGAATGGCGTCAATCATTTCTTCTCTTGAGCCGTAAGCAAGGCAAACGGTGAACACAAAGGCATCGTAATCCTTCGTTTTCGATTCAGCGTAATCGATGGCATCGTTGACCGACTTTGGGAGAAGTTCTCGCCGTCCAATGATTTGGACTCGGACCTTGTGATCGTGAATCCGTGGGTCTTCTGCAATGTCTCGTAACCCCTCGACGTAGAGCTTGAACAACCCCGCGAGTTCCTTCTCAGGGCGATTGAGGTTTTCTGTCGAAAGTGCATAGACCGTCAACCATGGAATGTTGATGTCGAGCACCCAATCGAGCACCTTCTCGAGTTTTTCCTTACCGATGCGGTGGCCGATGCCGGTGGCGATGTTGCTCTTCCAAGCAAAGCGACGGTTTCCGTCCATGATGATCGCCAAGTGCTTGACGTTGACCGGGTGCTCAGCAATCTCTCGCATGAGTTTGGATTCCACGGCCAAACCGAGGACATCGCCCATGCGTTCAGAAATACCCATGTTCACCCTCGACCCTTCCAAGAAGGCATGGTGTTTCATTTCATCGCTTCAAACTTCAACAAATAAAATGGTAAATTAACCACTCCGTTCATTTGCAATTAAGCCTTCTTTTAGAGAATGGAACGGTATGTTATTTTAATCGGATATTCGAAAAATAGAATTTATTTTCTGGCATTAATTTTCATAAGCATGTACAATTCTTATAATTAATATTTTAATAAAAAAATAGCACGCAGTGGTGCGTTTGGGCTTCGAATGAGGGGGCCTTGGACGAACCAATGCATTTTTATAGAAGAACAATCCATGCTGCGCTGTAGCGTTCACAGGGAACTGTGAGTGGTAAGGAAATGATTGCATGACACCGAAGAGACACACCCCCGAAAACGAAAACCGATTGAAGGTCAATGCGTGGTACACCAAGCACCAGCCCTTGCGACAAACACGATTCCTCGTAACAGGTCTCGAGGCGTCGGTTGAATCCATAGCCGACCTTTTTTCTTGGAAAGGAGGTGTTCATCACATCGTGCTTCATCTTCTCAGCACATGTGCAGAGTTGCGTTTCGTTCACCTGGGCAACGCCATTTTAGCAGGCATGGAAACAGGCGATGATCCGTTTCAGCATTTTGATGACATGGTGGTGAAATTTAGTGAAACAATCACTGAAGGGTTGTTGGGGAGCGACGAGGCTCCGTTTGCATGGATTCACGTGGGCCATGGTGATCACGATGGGCATGAAGCGTTTTTGAGCGATGGGAGTGAAGGTGAAGGGCCATATTTGGAAACTGCAAAGATAGCTGAAGCGATTGAGGCCATGAAAGGCACATGCTCTTACATTTGTTTGCCTGTGTGCCATTCACTCCCTTCTAAATTGGCGTTGGAGGCATGCGAGAATACCGCTCTGGTATTTGGGAGCGCCGAGGACATCGTCACAGAAATCAACACTCAATGCATTGAAGCAACTCTGAATTATGCAGAACTCAAGTCGCGGATGAAATCAGTGATTCTTGGAGAACGGCACGCTTGAGAACCCTCACCGCTTGGCAAGGTCATGGAGGAGCCTGTTTGGTGGCCATCAGGGGTTGCTCAGCAATCCATGAAGGAAGCCCGAGAAGCAGGTGAACTTCGCACATCGCTTGGCCGCGTTCAGTTGTGGGATATTTCTGATGTCCACTCTGTCGCATGGTGGCAAACGCCACCCGGTAATGGCACTCATTGGGGCCAGTGGCCCAAAGGGGTTGCATCGGTTGAACTGGTTGGAGAAGATGCATACGGCTTGATGCTGCGCATCGATGATGCCTATCTGGCCAGGATCTCACCGCTCTTGGTTGGCGAAGACACGTCTCGCTTAGCACGGTACGAGCCTTGGAGCGAGGCCCTCAAAGACCAATCCATTGTGCTTCCAATCGGTGGATGGACAGCAGGAGGCCACGATCGAGTGTTGCTCTATCCATTGTTTGAATCGTCACCACCGCCAACCGATCTTGAAGGCATGAACGCCCTCGCCGCCTCCATTGGTCGGCTTCACGGATCAATGGTGCCGTTTGAAACGCCGAACACTGAACGGTTGTGGAACGATCGATTGAAGGCGATGGAAGACGAATTGAAACCCCGCACCCTGTGGCGAGCCCCTCACACCCAAGCCACGGTTGGCTTGCCCCACCTCCATTTGGACCTGAATCATTTGGCGAACAGTGAGGGCGGACCACATTGGGTGGCCATGCCTCGGAGCCTTGCTGATGCTTTGGTCTGTCAACCTGAACGCTTGCCGTCGCTTGCGTCGTTGATGCGGTTTGAGCGCCAATTCGCTCGCCGTCAACCGTTGGACGAATCTCACCGCAAGGCGTTGCTTGAGTCATGGAGCAATGCTGCCCCAAAGACGTGGTCGAAAGGAAAAGCCCTCTCGACAGCGTTGGGTGGCGCGTGGGTGTGGCGGTACAACGCTGTGTTGGAGCAGCTTCTCCACGCTCGCACCTATGGCGACGCTGATCTTGAACAGGACAGCCTTGACTGGTTGGGAGAAGTCTCTCGGCTGCAAGCAAGGTTGGGCACACTTCGAATGTGGAAGTCCGGATTTTGGGTCGGTCTCACTGGCGTGATCGTTGCGTATGTTGGCAACGATTGGGGCACGTTTACATCAATGCAATCTTGGCTTCTCGCTGCGGGGAGCATCGCATTCGCAGGCGTTACCAATCGCATGTATTGGGCGAAAGATCCGTTGCCGTATTAGGACGCTTGAACCATGCGTGGGTCGTAGAACGACAGGTCGTTGTCTTTCGCCAACTGCATGATGCCCAACACCAAGTCTTCCTTGGCTTTGCGTTCTGGAGCGCCGCCGGCGACGTCCCAGTAGAGGTTGACGGAGATGTCCAAAGAGGTCGCAGTGAGCATGCTGACCTGGCACCAAGAGGATTCAGGTTTGACGGTGACCGGGCTTTCTTCGATGGAAGCCATGACCTTCTCACAGAAGTTCGAGACCTTTGCAGGATCGGAATTGAGGTCGAGGTGAAGCGTGGTTTGCCATCGTCGCCATCGTCGCTTGCCGAAGTTTTCGACAGGCGTGTTGACCAAGTTAGCGTTTGGCACCGTCACGATGGTATCAGCAGCGGTTCGAACAAGGGTGGTTCGGAGGCTGATTTCAACCACTTCCCCTTCAACGGCATCAACAATGATCCAGTCGCCAATCTTGAACGGTCGGTCGAGCAACACCGTGGTTGCCCCGAACAGGTTGGAGATGGTGTCCTTTGCAGCCAAAGCAAGCGCCAGTCCAGAGATTCCAAGACCTGCAACAAGCGATGTCAAGTTGAATCCAAGAGCGTCAGCAACGAAGACCGAACCGATGAAGACAATGGCGAATCGAAGCATGCTTTCAACGGCAGAAATCAACGTTCGCTCCGAGCCATCCAATTCATCATCATTGTCAAGCAAGCCCACGACATCTTGGACAATGGACACCAAGCGGAACGCCCACACCACAAGGGAAATTGCAAAGATGAATTGCAGGATGTTGGGAACCACTTGGATGGCGACATCAGGCAAGTCAATGCTGGTGACGGTCTCTTCCATCATCTCGATGAGCGTGTTGAGTAAAAACAACGCCACTCCAGCGCCAGCGGCGGTACCGAGGGCCTTGTCTGAATCTCGAATGGTCTTGGTCTGAATCGAGTCGGATTTGACAATCTTCCTCAACATGCGAGGGGCGAGGGCCATCACGCCAATGCGGGTGATGATTGCAATGACGAGGATGCTCAACAACAGCACGACTGTTGCGTTGTTGGTGAACAACAATTCTTCGGCCCAGAACGAGCCTTCAGCAGGGTGTAAGATTCCACTCATGGTCATGCTACAACCTGCTTGCTTTGGTTGTTTTGCATGGGTTTCGTCCCCTACGGGGACATAGCGGCAACGCGAACGCTTCAAGAAGTGGAGCGGTTTGGGTGAAGCGATACCATGATGCAAAATGGCAAGGTTCTGCGCACCCGCCCGTCTTTTGGAGTCCTCATTGTGCTCCCACTTTTGTTGTCCCTTTTTGGGGGGTAGG
>CM001443.1:436953-443161 GCA_000246735.1 uncultured Candidatus Poseidoniales archaeon
GCCGGCGTGGCACAAGATGAGGCAACAGGGTACGCTCCAGAGGACATATGGTCGGATGATTACAACAACATGATTTTCCCGTGGGCCTCTGCGGATGATCGCATTCTGCAATTCAA
This sequence comes from uncultured Candidatus Poseidoniales archaeon, assembly GCA_000246735.1. Taxonomy (GTDB): domain Archaea; phylum Thermoplasmatota; class Poseidoniia; order Poseidoniales; family Poseidoniaceae; genus MGIIa-L1. Next base: position 437,070 of record CM001443.1, read on the forward strand.
GGAATACCACACCTATGACACCATGAAGACACGAATGCTTCGCCTCGCTGAAGACAATCCAGACATCTTCCAATTCCATGAAGGCATGAACGGTGGTACCAACGATCGGGGCGAAGAAGTCTCAGCTGATGCCTACGAAGGATGGTATTACGGCCATGCATCACCATGGTTGAAAATCACCGGCGATGTCCAAGATGGAGACTACAACCCCTTCGTTGGCGACACCGGCAACTACGACGACCGCCACGATGTGATGATTGTGGGCAACCACCACGCACGTGAGTGGATGTCCTACACTGTTGCTCTCATGCAAATGGAAGTCATCGCCTTTTCCTACGACAACATCGGTTACGACAACGATGGTGATGGCGAAGTTGACGAAGATCCGTGGGGCGATGCAAATGGTGACGGGGCTCTTGATGACGACGGCGATTGCCTTGGATTGGACCCCTCGTTCCAAGATTCCAACGGCGATGGTACACCGTGTGGCCCTGGCGACCTTGGCGTCGATGAAGACTACTCTGAGCAGTTTATCACCGATCTTGTCAACTCCCGTGAAATCTATCTCATTCCAATGCTGAACACGGATGGCAACATCTACGATCGTGATGTCTACATGCCAGGCCAATGCCCCGGAGAAGACCCTTGGGATTGCTCGGCGGCTGGTTGGAGAAAGAACCTCCGTGACAACACCGTGACAGGCGTTACGCCGATTCCTGATTTGGATGAATCAGTTGATGAAGGATGTGACGGCGTCGACCTCAATCGAAACTATCAATTTGAGTGGGGGGCACCTTTGGGTGCAACTGGCCCACTGTTCCCTGGTGCATGTTATGCAGGCCAAAATAACGATGTGTACAATGGTCCTGTCGACAACACCGACAATGACGGCGATTGTGTAGGAGCGCCGACTCCAGAATGTGTCAATGAAGACCACGTTGATGGTAAGGATGATGATGGAGATGGCCTCACCGATGAAGACTGGTGGGGCGGCAACTCCGAACCAGAAACCAAGTTCATTCAAGACCTGACCGAGATGAACGACGACACAGGTGACGGTGCAAGCGAATTCAAGGCGACCATTACCCACCACTCCTTCTCGGAATTGATTCTCTACCCGTGGGGCCACTGCACAAACTGCCAAAGCCCTGACCATGAGCAACTCAAGTACCATGGACAACAAATGGCGGACATGACTCAGTACGCCAACCTCCAATCCTCGGATCTTTACCCAACCTCGGGTGATTTCTGCGATTGGCATTATGGTGTTCACGGCGCATACTGCTACACTTCTGAAATCGGAACGGCGTTCCACCAGCACGAAGACGACATTGACCACATTGCGGTCCGCAACTTGGGAACCGGCTTCTACATCGCAGAGATTGCAGACAGTCCACGTGAGCGTGCTGACTTAGCAATCGCCAACATCTCTCAACAAAATTACCTCAAGTCTGATGACAAGGTGGAGATCCCACCTGAGGGTGATATCCCAATCGATTTGTGCGTTTCCAATGCCTTCCCGTACAGTGAATCCAACTCGATGATTGAATGGCGAACCGTCAAACCAAGTCGCTTGCAAAGCGACTATGGTCCACGAGAATGGGCGACCACTGCTTGGGAATCTGTGCCGGTGATGGCGGTCGAAGGCGAAACCTGTTCCGTGTCGAACGGCAACGGTACAATCCTGCGGGGCATGGTCCCGATTTCGGAGACTGCAACGGGTAAATTGCATTACAAGGCCACGGTTTCCACGCTCTCTGGAGCAGACTTGTACCAGTACCCGAGCAACCTTCCCTACTACGAACTTGACCTCTCGTACCGGGCGGCTTACGGCAGCTTGTTTGGCTCGTTCTTCATGTTCGGTCTTACCGCTTCCTTTGTGTGGGGTGGCCTCGCAATCTGCTTGCGAATGATGCTGTCGGATGACGAAGAGGCATTTGACATAGCAGACGCTCTTCTTGAAGAAGAAGCGAAATCTTGAGGAGGGTTTTGAATGAGTGAAGAAGAAAAATCTGACCAATTCAACGGCCGAATGGGCCTCATTTTTGCATCGATTGGTGCCGCAATCGGAACTGGAAACATCTGGCGGTTCCCGCGTATGGTGGGTGCGAATGGCGGTGGAACGTTCCTCGTTCCTTGGTTGATTTTCTTGTTTGCATGGTCCATTCCGCTCGTCATTGCTGAATATGCAATGGGGAAGCGAAGCCGAACTGGTACGATTGGTACCTTCCGAATTTTCGCAGGAAAGAAATTTGCATGGATGGGTCTGTGGACAGCATGGATTTCAACTGCGATCGGTTTCTATTACGCAGTTGTATCTGGATGGACCATCAAGTACTTCCAACTCGGAATCAGCGGTGCACTCACTGGTGAAGGTGTTGACACCACTGAAGTTTGGAACGCATTCTTGCAGTCACCAGGTCAAGTTATTTTCTTCCAATTCCTTGTCATTTGTTTGACATTGGCTGCGATTTGGAAGGGCGCAAAAGCGATTGAAAAGGTCAACTTTTACCTGATGATTTCCCTGTTTGCTCTGCTCTTCCTCACCTTGTTCCTCTCTCTATGGATGGACATGGAAGACGGCAGCCTCGACGGTGCCATGTTCATGTTCACCGTTGACTTTGAGATGCTGAAAGACCCAGAAGTATGGATCAATGGATTATCGCAATCTGCGTGGTCCTGTTCTGCTGGAATGGGTATGTGCATCACCTATGCAGTCTACATGAGCAAAGACGAGGACACGGTCCTCAACGCATTCACGATGGGTCTTGCTAACAACAGCATCTCCATCATTGCCGGTCTTGCTGTGCTCTCTGCAATCTTTGCAGTGAGCCCAGACCCGTTGGCAACCGTCACCGGTGGCTCCTCTGCAATCACGTTCTTGGCGCTGCCAGAAGTGTTTGCCAAAGCACCGTTCGCGCCGATCGGCCCGTTGTTCATGATGGCAGGGTTCTTCCTTGCGCTGTCCTTTGCTGCGATGACATCGATGATTTCGACCGTTGAATTGTGCGTTCGTAACTTTGTTGACCACGGCTACAACCGAGAGAAGTCAGTTGCGCTCACTGGCGCAGCCCTGTTCTTGTTCGGTATTCCATCCGCCATCATGTGGATCAAACTCGACGGTGAAGGCGTTGCATTCCCTGAATTCTTGGAAGTACAAGACCACATTTGGGGCTATGGCTTGATGTTCTCTGGTTTGTTCATCGCTTTCTCCATCTGGAAGTACGGCTACCTCCGCTGGAAGTCCGGTGTTGAAGCAGGCGTCGCTCCGCCCGGATTCAAAGGCTACCTTGGCTACGGTGTCTCCGCTTTCCGTGATGATTTCATCAACACGGGTGACAACGACATGGAAGTTGGCCGATGGTGGGATTTGCTGATGTACTTGGCGTTCCCAATCCTGTTCTCCGTTCTGATGATTTCCTACTTCGCAGACATGATTGCGAACACACCAGATGTGTGGGACCCAGCCAACCCAAAGGGTCTCTCGATCATTCTCTTGTTCTGGGGGGTCATTGCGGCCTTGTTCATCTCATTCAACAAGTTCCTCGTGCAACGCCCGTTGTACCGTAACATCCCAGAAGGTGCAGATGTCGACATCAGTTCCTTGCCTGGTGGCGACGACGACTTGGTTGTTGCCCGTGGCGATGTAGCACCTGGTTTTGAACACCTGAATGCATAAGCCAGCGCTTGACGAAAGGATGTGACACGGGTGGAAGACCTCGTTCAAACCCTCATTACAGGCTTTCTAGTCTCTGGATTGTTCATTTTCATCGTGTGGTGGTTTTGGCGACGCTACGATCAGCCAAGCGAGGCTCAATTGGAACGGGAAGAAGAACTCGCCAAGAAAAAAGAAGAGCAAGCAATGTGGCGCGCTGTCGAAGCTCAGATGGCAGAAGAAAAAGCCCAGATGGAAGAGCAAGCCCTCTATCTGCGAAAAAAGGCAGAGCAGACTCAACGTGCGCAGCCTCCGGCCGTTGGTACGCTCAACAACGCTTTGGAAGCCTTCGGTACCGTGGCCGTAGCCACCACAGAAGCGAGCCATGCATCCTTCGAAGGCAGCGTGGAAGCGCCAAAGGAAGCCACACACCTTGATGAAGCAGACCTCGATGTCGAAGACGACCGAGATGTGCTGCTGGCATCGGCCCCCGTCGACGTACGTCAAGACCTCGGCGTCGTTGCTGCACCGGCGGGTGAAGTGAGTGAGCCAGATTGGGCACTGGTGGAAAAACTCGACCAGCTCGCCAAGGCCGACGCCGTTGAAGAGACACCACATCCCGAATTACCCGGAGCACCAGATCTTGGCGCTTTGGCGACTGCGGACCTCCCTGATGCACCAGATTTGGATTCCCTTGGGGGTGCTGTGACGCCACCCGTACCCGATCACGAGGATGTGATTCAATGGGAACACGAACAGCAAGAAAACGATCCCAATGAATGGGATGTTGAGTGGACCTCCATTCCAGATGAAGAGGAATGAACACGCCCTTTCACCTTCATTCAAAGCGAAGGGGTGATGAACGGTTAGCGAGTGGCATGAGGCATGGTGCAACGCCCACGTGGTACTCGCGACTTCACCCCGCAGGTGATGGCGCGCCGCCTTGCGTTCGAGCAACTCTTGGAAGAGCGCTCCCGCCGTCACGGCTTCAAGCGAGTGCAAACGCCTGTCTTCGAGTCGCTGGATTTGTTCACTGCCAAATCTGGACCCGGCGTCATCAGCCAATTGTACGCCTTTGAGGACAAAGAGAGGGCGTCCGCTCACCCTTCGGCCAGAACTGACTGCTCCTGTTATGCGAATGATCGCAGAAGAAATGCGCAATGATACCAAGCCCTTGCGCCTGTCCTATTACGGCCAATGCTATCGCTATGAAGAATTCAAGAAAGGTCGCTACCGTGAATTCTTCCAATACGGTGTGGAATTGATTGGCGCTTCAGGACCACTGGCCGAAGCCGAAGTCATTGCGTTGGCGATCGACATGCTCGATGCTTGCGGGCTCACCGATTGGGAAATTCGCATCGGTCACGTTGGGATTCTCAAAGGAGCGCTCACTGGACTCGGTCTTTCTTCAGAAACACCAGAAGGTGCCAGTGAACCACCGGTTGCTGGTGCCATGCGCTTCCTCGATAAGGGCGATGACGCTGGCTTGGCAGCCTTGTTTGAAGCAAACGGCATCGACCCAGTTCACACCGCACCGTTGCGTGCGCTCGCTGATTTGGAAGGCGGGGCAGAAACGCTTGGACCAGCGCGTGAAATCCTTTCATCCCTTACCGGTGTCTCCCTCGAAGCATTGGATGAACTCCAAACGACGCTGGATGCCGTGGCGCACTTGGCGCCAACCCCACCTTCACTCGCTGTTGATTTGACGGTCGCTCGAGGGTTGGATTACTACACCGGCATGGTGTTCGAAGTCAAGGTTCCAGCAATGGGCGGCGAAGGGCAAGTGCTTGGCGGTGGTTCCTACAAATTGCTGCATCTGTTTGGTCTGCCTGACCTCGACCCATCGTGTGGGTTTGGTCTTGGGTTCGACCGCGTGCTGTTGGCGCTTGAAGCTCAAGCAGAAGCAGCAGGTCGAGCCGAAGTGGTTCCTGGTGAACTCGATCCGCTTGGCACCATTGCGCTGATTCCATTTGGCATTGATGTCAACCACGTGCTTCCACTTGTGGCAGGCCTTCGAAACGCTGGTGAACGGGTTGATCTCGAACTGCGTGGAAGGAAGATTGGCAAAGCGATGAAGTGGGCCAATTCCTCAGGTGCTGCGTTCACCGTTGTGATTGGTCCAAAGGACTTGGAAGCAGGTCAAGCCATGGTGAAGTCATTGAGCAGTGGTGAACAACAAGCGGTTGATCTGACCACGGAAGCCATTGCTTCAGCGATTCAAGCCATGCGCTGAATCACGCTTCAGGCTCTTCGTCCTTTGAAGCGTTGATGAACATCGCCATTCCGATTGCAGCGGAGGCCACAACGAGGGTGAATCCTGGCGTGTCTTCGCTGTCCGCCATGCCGTCTTCACCGGCTTGGAAGGCTTCTTCCCAGCTCGATGCATCAATTGGGAGTTCGAGACGTGCTTCTTCACCAAGTTTGATTCCAAACGCTG
>CM001443.1:443177-444361 GCA_000246735.1 uncultured Candidatus Poseidoniales archaeon
ACTTTCATGGTGACTTCGATGATTGGGTTGTCGTTGGTGCCATCCCAAAGCAAGTTTCCACCTTCTTCGGTGAGGGTGTGAGAGAAGACGATGTTCTTCCAGTTGCCAGCAGGCCAAGGTTGCTCAGTGTGCTGGTAGACCTCATTTGCACCGCGGAAAACAGTGATGTTAAGGAAATCACAATCTGATTGGCACGGCCCGTTGTTGTCGCCGTTTGTTTGGTCGCCTTCGAAATACACTTGGAAGTTGCCGCGCATCTCGCCGCCCTCGGTCATTTGCAGGCGCTTGTCGAGGCTTGGGTCCATGGTGAATCGATACTTAATCGAGATAACACCGTTGTCCTTGTCTTCCATCAATTCGTTCTCAGCAACCGATTCAGTATCGTTTGTGTTGAAGTGAGTCCAATAGGCTGACATTCCGTTTGCCCAGATGTACATCGTGGTGTTGTTGGCGTTCGGTTGCTTTGGATCTTCAGCAGGTTGTTGCTGCATAGCACTGACATCGCCAGCCTGAACAGGCGTCATGAGCAGTGCAACCACAAGTAAGCAGAGAAAGGCCTTGCCTCGCATGGTTGAGATGGGATGCTACCCCCATTTGACGCTTACGAAGGGATGACCCAATCAATTTGAGGGGCCAAAGGAGGCTTCAATCGAAGCGCTGGAAGCCGAGAGGACCGTTTTGTGGGTTCCGATTTTGGGTTAGGCGTAATGCGTCTCCGAGCACGTCAGGCGTCATTTGCGGCGAGCGCAGATCCGTACCGCCGACACCGGTGATGATGGCCATGACCTTGATGGTGTCACCAAAGCCAGCGTCTTGACGAGCGCCCCAAATCACGTTGGCCTCTTCACTGACCTTGCTGGTGAGCAAATCAACGACTTGAGATGCAGTTTCGAGCGTCATGTAGCGGCCGCCCGTCACGTGAATCAAAACGCCCGTTGCGCCAGAGATATCGACATCGAGCAGCGGGTGGTTCAGGGCTTCATGGACCACTTCTTGTGGGCCACGGTCTGATTCACCGTAGAGCATCATGGTGACGCCACCGTTGGCCATGATGGCGCGGACGTCAGCGAAATCGAGGTTGATGAGCGATGGCAAGGTGATGGTTTCCACAATGCCTTTGACGATTTCAGCAACGAGTTGGTCCATGATTGAGAACGCTTCGTCGAGTGGGAGGTGTGGCACAT
>CM001443.1:444377-451750 GCA_000246735.1 uncultured Candidatus Poseidoniales archaeon
AAGCGACTCCAATCCTTCGAGCGCTCTTGCCATTCGTTGACGGCGCTCGACATGGAATGGGGTGGTGACAATACCGACCACCAAGGCTCCAGCGGCCTTTGCTTCTTCGGCAACAATTGGGCAGATGCCAGTTCCAGAACCGCCACCAAGTCCACTTGCAATGAACACTAAATCGGCACCGGTCACGATGCGTCGAATCATTTCCCGCCCAGCCTCAGCACAGCGTCGACCAGTGGATGGGTCGCCTCCAGCACCAAGCCCTCGGGTGATGTGTCGCCCAACCAGGAGTTTCTGGAGCGCACGGGTGTGATCGAGGTGTTGCTTATCGGTGTTGATTGCAACGGTGACAGCGCCTTCAACGCCAAGGTGGGTGATTCTGTTGAGGGTGTTGTTTCCTGAGCCACCGCAACCAACGATGAGGATTCGTGGATTCGGGACGCCAAGGGTTCCGACTTCATCGTCCATCAAGGCCGTAGCGCCGCGATTCACCGCTGATTTGGCCATCTGACTGACCATATCGGCGAGGGCTCGATTCTCAGCTCCTGAACTTGGCGTACCTGTGGGTCCCATCCCTACACATCCTGATTTCCACAGCCTACTCTTTCCCTACTTAACCGCGACCATACCCGTGAGGTTTGAGAGGTCGATTTTGCAAGTGGAATTCGCACACCAAAGCACCTGTTTTGTCCTTGACCCTCAACCCTTGATAAGGTACGCATTCGACCGTGGAAAAACGGCGAAATTCGCATGATTTTCACCAACGCCACCGTTCTTGCGATTGATGAGGGTTAAGTAGTGGAGGCAAGTGCGACAGAATACCTCGCTTAGCTCAGTTGGTAGAGCACCTGACTGTAGTTGTGTAAAAACAAACGTCTCAGCAGACATCAGGGTGTCCCCAGTTCAAGTCTGGGAGCGGGGACTCTAATTCCATCAGTTCGGATAGTCCACGCTCTATCGAGAGGTTGAGCGTTTCCTGTTGTGTCCTCTCTCATGGGAGCGGGGACCAGTTTTGACCATCGTCCAGGCCGTGCTGATTTCGTTCTGTCAATCTCGTGACGCAATGAAAAGGAACCGTTTGCGTAGATCTCCTCACCGGCTTCAAGGAACGCTCGCAATTCTGCCAATCGATCGGTCAACAGAAGAAATTAGGCGGATACATCCCGCAATGTGCTCGGACACATGGCCATGGAGAAGCCACAATTTTCAGCCATGGTTGAAGAAAAAAGGGCGTTTTTCATTTCGATGGGCGTGCTCATTTTCCTGGCATGCATGTACGGAATCCTTGGCTCCACACGGTGGGCTGTCGACCCCATTCAATCAGCGACAAACTTCTGTGAAGGCATCTCTGACGGCCTTGTAAAAGAGCCAATGAACACCCTTTCGAACCTCACCTATGTCTTCGTTGGCCTCTTCATTCTCTGGAACATGCCACCGAGCAAGGCGAACACAGCCAACCCAATGCTCGGGCGAGGGATGTATCCAATCCTGTTTGCAACCGGCTCGATGTACATCGGGGTCGGTAGTTTTGCGATGCATGGTACGAACACAGACTGGGGCACTGTGATGGATTGGACGGGCATGCTGTTCTTCATTTCCTTCCCGGTGTATTACAACTTAGCCCGCCAGTACCAGTGGACGGACCGTTTCTTTGCCACGGTCTTCTTCACCGTGTTTGCCCTCACAGCCATGCTTGACACCTACGCAACGAGCAACAACATCGTGTTGATTGAGAATTTCTCGGATGGTCGCAGGCTCCGTTTGTCCGGCCTAACCCGTGATTACCTGTGGTCGCTGTACATTGGAACGTGGATCATTCAGGAAACAAAAAACCTCACAGAGAACAAAATTGGCTGGATGATTGCCCTGCCTCTCATCGCATGCGTCACCCTTTCAGTTGGCGTTCCATTCCTGCAAATTGTCATTCTTTGTGCCTTGTTCATCGCCATTGCTTACCTCCTCCACTCCAACCCCGGCCACACGCTCGTTCGAGAGGCGAGCCCTCACCTGTGGATTGGCGTTGCCTGTTATGTGGTGGCGAACATTGTCTGGCGCTTTGGCCACAACGATGAGGCTGCTTGCAATCCGGACTCCCTGTTCCAGTACCACGCTTTGTGGCACCTCTTGACCGGTTTGTCGGTGTACTTCTTCTTCCGGTATTTTGCAACTGAATCTGAGTAGCCTTCCTTTCGGCTGTGGCAAAACAGCGGTATATAGCCCACTGAACTGACCAAGGGCCATGATGGATGGTTTCCCCTCGCATTTGGCAGAGCGAACCCGTCATCGCAACAGCGTTCCGTCACCGCACGGCTCTGGCCCGGTGGTCGTATGGCTGAAGTCCTCGTTCAGACTCCATGAGAACCCGGCAATCGACCTTGGCCGGCACATTGCGGCTGAACACAATCGGCCGTTGCTGATCTACCACGGCATCGATGAGCGGTATCCTCACGCTTCGTTGCGCCATCACACCATGCTGCTCGATGCAGCTGTTGACATGGACGAAGGGTGCAGAAAAGCAGGGCTTCGCTACGTGCTTCATGTGGCGCGAGACGGCCATAGGCCCTCGGTGATGAAGGCGTTCAGCCAATCAGCAAGTTGCATCATCACCGATTTGTTTCCGCTTCCACCCTGGACCAACTGGGTCGATTCAATTGCTGCTTCAGCGGCGTGCCCTGTGTTCGATGTTGACTGTCATTGTGTGATTCCGATGCCTCTGTTTGGTAAATCGGTTGACCGACCGTACAAGTTTCGAGATGCGACCAAGAAGATGCGGAAGAAGAGGTTGCAAGCCACATGGCCCACCATCGATGTGCGGCCAGAAGCCTACACTGGACCCTTGCCCTTCGAGCCAGTCAATGTGAATGAAGACATCAAAAATCTGTCAAAGCGGTTTGAACTCCTCAGCAAGTGCTCAATCGACCCTTCGGTGCTCCCGGTTTGGCACGAGCGCGGCGGTGAAAAAGAAGCACTGAGCAAGTGGCAGCGGTTCTACGACAAGGGATTGAACGGCTATGCTCGCCGACGGAACAACGCAGCCGATCCGAATGGAGTTTCTCGTTTGTCCGCAGCCTTCCACTATGGTTTCCTCTCGCCGATGAGGGTTGCCAGAGAGGCGGCGGCAGTTGGCACCAAGTCGGCTGAAAAGTACCTCGATGAGTTGCTTATTTTCCGCGAACACCCTTGGCATCACATCTTCGCAGCAAGCGATCCGTACGATGCATCGAACTTGCCTGAATGGGCGCTTCAGTCGTGGCGAGAGACATCGGATGACCCACGGGTGGTTCGCCTCAAAGACCACGAAATGGAATACGCAGCATCACCTTTGACGCTGTGGAATTTGTGCCAGCGCTCGTTGCTTCGCCACGGTGAATTGCACAACAACCTGCGAATGACGTGGGGCAAAGCAGTGCCTCTTTGGACAGAGTCTTTGGAACATTCCTTGTACATCGGGCAGACACTCAACGACAAGTACGCACTCGACGGGCGCGATCCATCTTCAGTGGTTGGTGTTCAATGGTGCCACGGGCTGTTTGACCGCCCCTTCTTCCCCTCAATGCCAGTGATGGGTGTGGTCCGTAAACGGGATGTTGTGACGCACAGGGTCTCGCCTTGACATGCATGCATACGAAGGTCACATCAATCGCAATCCAGGTCAAAACGAAGGCCCCTATGTGGTCGTCGGCGACGGTATTGTTGGCTCGGCAGTGGCTCGAATGTTGCACGATCACGGGTTTGAGGTGTGCATTGCTGCCTCTACCTCCAACAGGCAACAAACCTACGCTTCACTGAATGCAGATGAAGGCAACATGTTCCCCTCTTGGATGGAAGAGCGAGTCGCTTCGATGTGTGAACAAAATGACATCGATACGGTCGGTGACGTAGCTGAATTGCTGCGCGATGGGCTCACCGTATCGGACGCTGTGCCCGAAGGGGGGCTCGTGGTCCACGAAGGGGATGTGGCAAGCGATGAGGTGGAAGAACTGGCCTTGCTCATGCACGCATCGATGTGGCAAGCGGTTGGCAAGGTGTGGCAACTTAACACCGCAGTCAAGCGTCCAAGCGGTTCAATTCAGACCAAGTTGGTGTGATGGTTTTCTCAATTCTCTTTTCCGTTTTGCCCGAAAAATCATGCTTTAAGAACTGTCGATCCCTGTAATAATGTGACTCATGAAATCGTTACCAAGCCTGAGTTGACGGTCCCAAAAAGGAAGGGATTCCTCTCTCACACTCTATTCATCATTCAATTCACAATCATTGCCATTATGATCGCTCTTCTGAGTTGTGTTTTGGTCGTTCTCAACTGCATCTCAGTGTTTGCAATCTCGACAGCACTCGAAGAGGTTCCACTCTCCGAAATCCTGTTGTCACACGGTGAAGGTTCACTCGTCTGAGGCGTCTTCAGTCGATGGATACAATGGCGGGTAGACAAAGTTTGGATTCTTGTCTTCATCCATTTGCACCACATAGACGCCCGTCACCATTTCAGAGATGAACAGGTAACCACGAGGGTCGTATTGCAAGCCCCAGTCGAATGGAATCATGCACGAAGCCCAACAGTCAGCCATGTCATAGCCAAGCGTTGCACCTGGGTCATCAATCCATGTCGGGCCCGAAGGCAGGAAGTAACCCATGGTCTTGGTTTCGGACATTTGAGCGATGGCTGGGAAGCCGATTTCAGGTGCTGGCACGCCGTCAACCCAAACGAGGTCTTGCCAGATATCGCTGTGGTCGGTCACCCAGTTACCAGCGTGGTAATGCGTCCAGTAGACGTTGCCGTTGGTACCGGTGTCACCGTTGTGAGGGCTGTAGATGTAGCCGCCTGGGATGTAGTGGTGAGGGTGCTCGCTGCCGTCTGGCAGAATGCTGGAGCCCGGAAGCTTCCACTTGCTCATCAAGAACGGCTTGGCAGGATCGGTGGTGTCAATGGTCCAAATGTATCCGGTGTGGTTGGTGTTGGTACCGTACTCAGGAGCAATCATGGTCAAGTGGCGCCAGTTGATGCCGAATTCAGCATCGTTTGGTCCTGTGCCACATTCTGCGTCCCATGTTTCCATTGGGTCGGTGTCCTTGGCTCCGTTGCACAAGAGGTGGTCGTATGGAACCGCGTAGTGAATCCAGCCGTTGCCGTTGAGTGCGCCGCTGCTTCCACCCCATTCTTCGGAAGACATGTTGGCGTGACCGCCACCATCTGGGCCGTACCATCCATCGTCAGCGCTTGGGCATCCAAGCCATCGTCCGACTTCGTTGTCCTGTGGCCATGTGACGCCTTCTGGGTCTGGCACTTCTGGTGGGTTCGAGACATCGACGATTCGCAGTCCAGCATCCCAATAGGAGATGTAGAGGAGTTTCTGTCCGGTGATTGGGTGAATGTGGAACACGTTGTCGTGGTTGAAAATTGAGCCGCCACATGTGGTTTCTGGTTCAGGAGAGTAGCCGCCCCATCGGAGAATCTGTCGACTGTCGTTTTGTTGTTCATCGGTTGATGTTGGGTTCCAAGACTCAAAGCCGAGCGGGACATAGAAAATCTGTGTACCCTTGTAAAAAGTTCCCGAGTCGCCTTCGACCATTTCTGGATAAGGATCTGCTCCGTAGAGGAAGAGATGGCATTCTTCAATCGACCAGAGTGGGTTGGCAGGCTCCCAATCACAGTCTACATGCATGTCTTGGTTGTGGAATCCTGCTGGCGGGTTGTTCCACTCTGCGACCTTGATTGGTTCATTCTTGTTGACCACAGAGATGACATCCAATCGGTTTGCACCGCTGTTGGCATCGTCATCGGTTGGAATTGGGTCAAGGTCGCTGTTGGTCAATTCGTGGTTGACAAGGACCCAGTTGTTGTCTGGTGTGACCTTGATGTCAATCATGCGGCCGATCTCAGCGTAGTACGTCGAGAGAAGGACGATGTTGTTTGGCTCAGAGATGTCCAAGATTTCGAATTGGTTGTAGGATGAAACATAAGCATAGCATCCACCGGTTCCGTCAGGGTTCTTGACGCAGTCTTCCATGAAGTTGCCTTCAATTGAGATCTCAGAAGAATCACCGGGTGTTGGTCCGACGTTCTTGTATTCGGGGTAGCATGGTCGGCCAGCGACGTTGTCAAGTTCAGCAGGCGGGGCAACATTTCCGTCGCAGTTGAGGTTGTGGTAGTCGATGAGGAGCATGTTGTCGGTTTGCAATCGGTGCGCCAACAAATCAGTGTGGCTGTGGTTTGCGTCTTCGATTTCAACAACCGGATCGACCCATTCTGATGTTGCCATTTCCTCAACGTTTTTGTCGCCACCAAGCGCCAGGTAGGCGGTTGCAGAAAGCAAACTAATGATGACTAATCCCACGAAAGCGTAGGTGATGAGTTGGTCTGCTGCTTCACGGTCCATGAGCAAACGTCGGGGTTGCATGGCCCTTGACTCAAGGTGTTGTATTTCAATTGGACCTTTCCACCAGATTGCAACTTCAATGGTTTGCTATTGTTTATCTATCGGTGCCGCAGCCTTCCAGCCATGCGGCGCATGACCTCCTCAATTCTTGTTGCAATCCTGCTTTCAATGATTGTGCTCGTGCCCGTGCAATCCAGCGCACACACTGCAAGTGCCTTCACCGTTCTCGTGGAGGACGACGGCTTTTCACAAAGCTCTCCAGAGATCTTCCACAACGATTCCATCATTTGGTACAACGTCGATAATGGTTCAAACATCACGCATCGATTGGTCTACGATCATGATGGAGACGGCCTGTACAATGGCACCTTCGATTGGGATTCTGGTGAGTTGCATGCTTACTGTGAAACCGATGAAAACAACACCAAAATCGACGCGAACTGCACGGACATGTTCTTTGTTCTCTTTGATGTCAATTGGACAGAAGGCGATTATGGCTATCAAGACCTGCGCTCTGATGGGACCGTTGCCAATGGAACAATTCGCCTGTTCAAGGACATGGACAGTCACAACGCCTCGACTGCTCCAACGGTCGGCAGCTCCTTTGGCGTCACTCAAGAGGATGAAACACCCTCGGATTCCACCGCAGCAGAGGATGAGCCACTGGCACCAGAAACCATCTTGCTCTACATTGCAATGGGCACCGGTGGCGCAGCAGCGTTGCTCTTACTGCTGTTGATCGTGCGAAGTTCGCCAGAAGAAAAAACGTTGGAAGAAGAATGACAAATACTTCCTGTCATTAAATACTCAACGTGATATTGGACTTTTGATGGTCGTCCAAAATTTCAGCCAAGATTCGACTCCAATTGGGACGGATGCTTCGCTTCCGGCGGCAGTCAATTGGCACTTTTGGCCTTGGTGCAATTACGGATGCACCTTCTGTTTTGCACAATTTGATGACCTGCCAAAGATTGATCGGCTGCCCAAGGAAGTCGCTTTGGG
>CM001443.1:451767-454669 GCA_000246735.1 uncultured Candidatus Poseidoniales archaeon
ATGAACCGTTCATTCTTCTTCACTGGTTGGCACAGACCTGATTTTATTTTCCTGTTCTTCAATGGTGTTCCTCAGAATAAGGCCGTGCAGTGTTTTGATCTTACGGTCTTTAATGAGTTCATTGACACGGACTTCAAGCTCAAACAACGCTTCATCGTTCTTGGCTTCAATAATCTCCTCTCGGAGGGCTTCAAATCGTTGGCGGCGCGAGAAAAACACATAGAAGTAAATCGGGATCAACAAAAATGGAATCACTATTCTTCAGTTACTACTTCCATGAGGCCGGAAAGTGACAATTCAAGTGCCTCAGCGTCATATTTGTTATCGGTTTCAAAGCCTCCATAATAGAAGAATCCAGTCGGCACCCCGAAGTAACGATTGAACGGCGTGTTCTCGGCGTCTAACGGGTCAGAACCGCGGTCGAGTTCGATGACATCGGGCCAGAAATCATTGTCATCATCTTCGTCCACGGCGTCTGGAATGGTGTCATAGTCGGTATCAATGGGGTATGAATTGGCGTCCATTGGGTCGTATTGGAAAAGGGCGCCAGAGGAGGCTATTTCCAGTTCATTGGAGATTCCATCGCCGTCGATGTCCGTATCGAGCACATCTGGGATCCAATCAAGGTCCATGTCGGAGCAGCCGAACAACACTGAGCGGCTTTTTCCAAAGCGGGTTGGACAATCGTCAGTGATGTCAAGGTTGGGCTGATCTGCAAAATTATCGCCGTCTAAATCGCTCCAAGCATCGGCGCGTTCAGGAAATGCATCAGCACCCATGCTGATGTTCCATGTTGCATCTGCATCCGAATAACCGTCGCCATCTGTGTCCAAACATCCGGTTCTGTCATGCGTCGAGGTTCCGTTCCCATTGGGGCATTCTTCAGATTCGTTGTTTGAACTACCATTGTTGCTTTCGTTGCCTTCATCTCCTTCGGCAAACGCAACAAAAGATTGCGACAGTTCTGTCGAAGGCGCATCATCTGGTTCAATCATGCCAGCGCCGACCACAAGGAACAAACAAATCCAAACGAGGAATCGACGCATGCCTCTTCGTAGGCCCATTCGGTTATCAAACCCTCCATCCGATGGCGCTCATGAGACTTGAAAGGGAAGGGATTGAAAAGGACCAAGTTGACGGCTGGCCATGCAAAAGAAAGCGCTCGTTCTGACCATGCTCCTCGCAGCGCTCAGTTTTTCTCCAGGTTGCCTTGGTGGAGACGATGCCTCATCCACTGAAACCGTTCCCGAATTCACGATGATTGCAGACGATGGCCTCGAATACGGGGATGAGTCCCTGCTCGGAACGAACTACATTCTCCACTTTTCCGCATCATGGTGCAATCAGTGCCGCCCGACCATGCACGCTGTGACCAACCATCTGGACGGCGAAATGTACATTGTGGTTTCAACCGATGCCAATGATGGTGGTGAAACGAAGTTGCAAGAATGGCACACACAGGTCAACGAAAGCAAGGAAGACAGCACCGTATCCGCTCCTTTCACAATGAACGTTGGTCTTGCTCAAGACTTCGAAATCAACAACACACCGACGTTGATCCTTGTTGGGAAGGATGGGATGGTCATCGACCGTCACATTGGTCCAATGATTGACCAAGAAGTCATCGACGAATTCTGGGCTCAAATCCAATGAACTCGGCGTTTAAGTAACCTCGAACGATGTTGCACTCATGGCGAGAGCAAGGAAACCAAAGAAACCGCGCAGAACTTCAGCGGGTAACATCTCGAGTACCTTCGGCGTCATCAGGGTCTCAGAGGAGATTGACGAAATTGATGTGCAACGAAACATGTTGGCGCTCACTTGGATTGATGACATCGTCAATGATTCAAACGGGTCGCTTGAGTATGAGAACACCTCCAACGGCGTTGTAGCCGTCGGATACCTCGACAGCGTCAAAATTCAGATTGATGTTCGATTGTGCGCAGAGCGTTCCTTAAACCAAGATTACTGGGAACAAGGTCATGTGCCGGCGTTCGTGAATTCAAATGAAATCTGCATTGAGATGGGTGATGATTACAATCACCAAGTCCCTGACCTCGACCTTTGCGCAGCGTTGCTCATGTTGCTTTCATCGAAAGGCGTCCCGCTGTCATTGTACCCTTCGACATTGTACCAATTCATGCCATTTGACAAACTCAAAGGCATGCTCGCTGATGAAGACGACAGCGTGGTGAAACACACCTTGCGAGCAATGGGGCAACTTGCATGCGCTGCTTCCTTGCGTCAATTGAAGAAGACGCTTCATCAAGCCAAGGACGAATCCTTCGTGGTGACAGCATTGGAAGCGTTGTTCTACGGCCGAGGCATCAACATGAAGCCTTACATGCCTTTGCTTGTTGAATTTTCCAACAGCGACAATACCATCTCAAAAGTGAGTGCAATCGAGATGATCGGATTGATTGTGACCCCTTCACAAAAAGAGTACCTCCCTATTTTGAAGCGATTGATTCAGTTCAACGATCCTTGCGTTTTTGGTCATGTGCTCGATCTTTATATCGAGATGGCACAGGAGGATGCGCTACAGGATTGCATCCACCTGCTTCAATACAGGAATGAAATCTGGCACACGTTCATCGTTCAGAAATTGTGCACCATTCAACACCCACTGGTTCGCAACTTCCTTTCAGTGCGTTACATCACCAACTCCATTTCGTCGAATGAACAAGGGCTGATTGAGAACTATTTGAACGAAGGAAGCGAAACTCAAGCCGAAAAAGCGGTGGTTGAATACATTCTTTCCCGCAGTTTGTTTGCTTTGCCAGACACCACTTCGAATGATGATGACGATGAAGAGTTCTCGGGCCTGGGAAGTTTATTCGGTTGATTCGAGGCGTCGTTGACGAAGTGCTTCAACAGCAACAACGCTGACCGCCACTTGGAG
>CM001443.1:454686-460004 GCA_000246735.1 uncultured Candidatus Poseidoniales archaeon
GGACAAACCCGTCCATTGGCAACAACACACATGCATCTGCTGCATCGAGCACCGTCTGACTGATCCCTTCCTTCTCAGCGCCGACAACAAGCATCACATCGCCAGTCAAGGTTTCATCCCAAGGTCCGTGCGTGCCGACGTCTTCGACTGCAATGATTCGAACATCACTGTCTTTTGCAGCAGCAAGAATCCTTTCAGTGGTGTCGTACACAACCGGAATAAACCGATCTGCTCGCATGCTCGAGCGTCGAATTGTCCTTCGCTCTTCATGAGTTTTAGTGACGTTGAGCACGACAGCATCGGCGCCTGCAACCTCAGCGGTCCGAATGGCAAAACCAAGGTTCGTTGAGTAGGTGACGCCATCAAAGAACCAGATGGTGCCCCCTCGCTCGAACACTTCCTCAAGCGTGGCTTGTGGTGTTCGCCCAACCAAGGCTAGAGCATCCACATGGCCATCTGCGGACATTCGCCACAGATCGTTGGTGGAACCTTCCTCGAGCGGAACTCCTGCCGCTTGACACAACGAGCGAATTTCTGCCGTGTCTTTTTCACGATCTACGAGAACCATGGTGATGGCAGTGCCTTCTCGAAGGGCTTCAAGCACAGCCTCAGCCCCTGTGATTTGTCCCGCCATGGGGTTGCGTGGGCCGCAGGCCTCATGAGGCTATCCGACTTGGCGCATACATGGCGAAAACACACAGCCCGAAATTTCTCGAAATTGTGGAATCCGCTCGGGCCTCAATTCCTGAGTGCAACGCAAGGGACCTCCGAACGATGCTCTCGGACGGCTCACCTCTCCATGTAATCGATGTGCGGGAACGCCATGAATTCGAAGCTGGTCATCTGGATGGCTCGGTGCATATTGGCAAAGGTGTCTTGGAACGCGACATTGAGAAGCATCAATTTGCAGAAGACGCTCGTCTTGTCCTCTATTGTGGCGGTGGCTTTCGTAGCGCAATTGCGGCCCGTTCGCTGAAGGATATGGGTTACAGTCAGGCGTTTTCTCTCTGGGGTGGGTGGCGTGCCATCCTCGCAGAAGGCTTGGAAGTAAACCAAGAATAGCCCCTCGACAGTTCATGCAGTATCCGTCTTAGATGGGTCCCGAGCCCTCAAGCCGCGTGGACAGGCTGATAAAGGGGGGTTTTGTGGTCGGAATGCTGAGAAGCGTAGGTGTTATTGATATGCTCAAAGCCTTATTTTGGCGAATTAATTTCTTTCTTAAGAATAGAAAATCGGCCAAGATTAACCGACAATTGGGGAACGGAGTCATCTCTGTCATCGTTGAAAGTAAAAACGGAGTTTTAGCAGTTGACCCTAGAGATCTAGAGGTCGGCTATAAGCTCAGAACTCATGGCAGTTATGGCTTCGATGAAATAACGAGAATAAACCAATTCATCACGAGTAAATCAAATGTTTTGGTGGTCGGAGCACATATCGGTTCACTCGTCATTCCAATTGCTAAAAACTGTAACAAAGTAGTTGCTATTGAAGCCAATCCAAACAACTTCGATTTACTAAAAACCAATTTACACCTCAACAAATCAGAAAACGTAACCATCCATAACATCGCCGCTAGCTCTCAGCAAGAGACAATAAAATTCCAAATGAATGTGGTGAATTCAGGCGGTAGCAAACGTCTTCCAAAAAATAACGAATACATGTACCGCTACGATCACCCAGAGGTCATTGAAATACAAGCCCACGCTCTCGATGACTATCTTGATGAGAATAATTTTGATTTGGTCTTAATCGATATCGAAGGTTCAGAATATTTTGCCATGCAAGGCATGGAAAAAATACTTTCAAATTGTACGACATTAATCATCGAATTTTTACCCCACCACCTAAAGAACGTAGCCGATGTATCTGTGGAACAATTCTTATCGCTCGTTCCTAACCATTTTACAAAACTAACCATTCCAAGCAAAAACGAAACCCACCCAATCGATGTTGGTGGTGTAATGCTCAAGCAAATGTACGCCAATAAAGAAGGCGATGACGGCATCATATTTTCTAAATAAGACTGACATCCTAATCGTTGTTAAAATATACTTGTCACATCTACCCAACAACATGAGCGACAGGAAGCCGAGCCTGCTTGTCGCTAAGGGCAACATCAACCGGATGGGGGGTGCAGAGAGGGATCTTATCAGGTGCTTACCGCATTTACAACAATGGTACGATGTGAGTGTTGCCACATTAAACCCCTCAACAGAGTTGTCAAATATTTGTCGAGATAAAGACATCAAAATTTTCGCACCTCCGACGCCCTGGAACCCACCCAATACCCCTATTTCACAAATTTTTGACGGCGTCCACAAATCTTCAACCCACTCTTGGAACATGTGTGAAGGCCTGGTTGAAACGCTCGGGAATTTTGATTGTTTTCACATTGTTAGCGGGGATGGATACCTTGCCATGATGGAACTTGTGCCAAAAAATAAGACCGCCCACCTCTATCTCCACGAACCCCACAGGGGCTACCATGAAGATTCGCTGCATAGAAAACTAAACGGGAAGCTCAAGCGCCCTTCCCTGGTTACCAAATTCGTCCTCTCCAAAGGTCGGAAAAATGATCTCTCAATCGTTCGGAAGTTTGCCAACCATTCCACATTTTTGGTGAGTGGCAATTCCTCGTATTCTGCTCAACGGTCAAGGGATGTGTATGGCATAGAATGTGGTATCTTACATCCATGTGTCGACCAAGAAGAATATTCGAACGACGTTGGCGATCTAATCAACCCAATGAAACAAACGACACAAGCCGAATATGTTGTGACAGTTGGTACCGCTAACTGGGCTAAAGCAACGATGGAAACCATCTCAATGCTTTCGGGCACTGGAATCGCCCTGGCCCATGTTGGTGGTGGTACCGATGCAGAAAAGGCCCAGTTACAAAAACACGCAAAAATTAATTCAGTGCAATTGTGGATTGCCCCAAGACTTTCTTCGTCTGAATTGGCGAAGGTGATGTCTGATGCCCTTGCCATCGTAAGCATGGCCCACAAAGAACCATTTGGTTTGACCCCAATCGAGGCTTTTTCAATTGGAACGCCAGCAATCTTTGTTGATGAAGGGGGCTTTAGAGACACAATAATTGATGGTAAATGCGGCCGATTGATCGCCCGAGAGAACATCACAGAATGGCATGCAGCTTTAGATCAAGCACGCGACTCAGAAAACCGAAAGAACTGGTCTAAATATGGCCGGAACCGGATCTTAGAACTAAAATTATCACCGAAGCAACAAGCAGAAAAGATCCATCAAATTCTCCAGCATTGAGTGGGCGTAAGGGTGATTCTTGGCCAATAGCCCACCATCCCTCACAAGTTTCACATCATCAACCTTGATGTTGGCAAGTTTCTCAACGCTTGTCGGAGGGGTTGAATCCACTTTTTCCGCAACAGGGGAGCAATCGCCAGTAAAACCTCAGTCTTGTTTTGTTTTTTCATGTCGAATTGATCGAGGTTCATGGAAACCTTCAGCAATTCTAACTGCTGAGGCGCTGAGAAATATGTGCTTCAGTCAGGCGTTTCATCTCTGTGCTGGATGGCGTTCCATCCTTGCGGAAGGCTTGGAAACAAACTAAGAATTGTCTCCTCAACTGTTCATGCAGTGCGCGTTTTGGAGGAGTTCGAAGTCCTCCGGTCGCGTGGACAGGCTCATAAAGGGGAGTTTTGTCGGCAGGATGCTGAGAAGCGTAGGTGTTCATTATGGCTCAAGGATTGTACCAACACGTTCGTCAAACTTGGAAGCGCCCAAACGATGCACTGCCTCACATGTACAGGCAGACACGCATGGCTCAATGGCGCCGTGAACCTGTCAATTGCCGCATCGAGCGCCCAACTCGCCTCGACGCTGCCCGCCGCCTCGGCTACAAAGCCAAGCAAGGTGTTGTCATGATCCGAACCCGCATCCGCCGTGGTGGACTGCGCAAGGGTAAGATTCACATGAAGCGAAAGCCATCGAAGGCTGGTATCAAGAAGATCACCATGGCCAAGAACACTCAGCGAATGGCAGAAGAGCGTGTTGCACGCCACTTCCCTAACCTCGAAGTGCTCAACTCCTACTGGGTTGGCCAAGATGGAAAGCACAAGTTCTACGAAGTCATCATGATCGACACTCACCACCCTGCTATCATCAAGGACAAGCAACTCGGTGTGTTCAGTGCTGCAAACGGCAAGAAGTCCCACCGTGGACGAGCTTACCGTGGCAAGACCTCCGCTGGAAAGCGCGGACGTGGTTTGCACAACAAGGGGAAGGGAGCAGAGAAGTTGCGACCTTCGCTCAAGGCAAACCTCAACCGTGGCAAGTGAGCAGAACGCTCCCCCATGCTTTGGCGACCAATCGCTTTGGTTTCGAATCTATTCGGGTTTGATTTATTTCCCGTCGACTTCTCGCATATCTGAGGCTCAACCATGGTTCAAGGCGAAGACACCGTTACCCGCTTGACCGGGCTTGAGGTGTTTCTTCCGGATGGACGAAGGCTCGGTGTCGTTCATGACGCCGTTGTCGATGCAAACGGAATGCAATGCACGCATCTCTTCGTCCGCGATCCCGACGAAGCACTTGTCGAAGGTTCAGTGCATGTGGCAATTCCATGGCGTTGGATTCGGGCCATCGATCAAATCGTGCTGTTGCGCTGGTTCCCACCAACGCCAATCCCACTGAATTCCTGAGGCGGTGACACGATTGGAACTTCACATCTTAGGCACAGCATCGGCGCGACCTGCGAGTCAACGTCAAGTGAGTGGAAGCCTCATTTCGTGCGAAGATGGCCTTGCTGTCATCGACGCCGGTGAAGGGTTTCAATCTCGGTACGCAGATCATCGCAAACGCCTCAAATCACAAACCCCTCCAGTTTCCTTGAGAGCGGCCAAAATTGATGCAGTGTGCCTTACGCACGGGCATCTCGACCACACTTGGGGCCTGTTACCTTGGTTGCAAACCATGGCACTCGACCGCCGAGAAAAGCCGCTTTTGATCATCGGCCCCACCTCCAGCGAGACGCTCGAGGCATTGTCCGCAGGCCTGCCAGTTCCACCAACAGCACCACCGGCTGAACTCGCACGACAAATGCAATCATGGCATAGTTTGGGCGCCACAAGTGAAGGACTTGGTTACAAGGTACGTTGGATCCTCGGGGATACAGTCGCTGACAAATGGATTGAACTCAATCCTGAAACGGGTGGTTCGAGTTCTCTTGACGCCATGCCGCAACCAGAGGGCTGGAAGCAAGTGAAAATCGTTCCACTTGCCACCACGCATACCGTCCCCTCCTGCGCTTGGATGTTTGAATCGAAAGAAAAATCAGGTAA
>CM001443.1:460020-481024 GCA_000246735.1 uncultured Candidatus Poseidoniales archaeon
AACCGGTTGAAAGCTGCAGAGTTGCGTTTGTCGAAAGAACAGCAAACAGAATTGGGGCAAGGTCGAGATGTCACGCTTGACAACGGTGAAGTGCTTCTTGCCTCTTCATTCCGCAGTGAATCGATTCGACCTCACCGCTTCGTGATTTCTGGTGACACTGCTGAGCAGGCCCCGGGATTGATCGATTTGGAAGGCGTGGATGTGTTGGTGCACGAAGCCACGTTTTTGGAAGACACGAAAGACCACGCAACAGAGCACCTCCATTCCACAGCCACTGGGGCCGTCCGCACAGCTCTTGCATGCGGTGCCCGCCATCTCGTGCTCACCCATTTCAGCGCTCGAATCAAAGACGGCAACATGTCACTTTCAGAAGCCAATAAGGCCGGTGAAGGGTCACCACTCAGCATCACTTTTGCCAATGACGGTGACCGAGTTCACCTCCACACCAATGGCCATGTGACCCATCGTTCTTGGTCACAAAATGGCTGGACAGCGTGAAACAATCCTCCACATCATTCAAGTGGACGATGAACAACAGCAGAGCATGCGTTCCTCTCTTGTGGCGGTTTTACTGTTCGTCATGCTCATGGTGCCGCCATCCGCACTCGCTGATGCAGGGCGTGCTGCACCTTCCTGCACAGAAACGACGGCGGCTGCATTTTCGAGTTCCGATGCAATCTCCGATGGAGAATGTGTCAAGGTCTCCTTGGGCGTATTGATGCCGGGCGATGTCTTCGACATCAACATCAACATCATTGATGATGCGATGGATGTTTTCGTATTCGATCAAAACACCATTCAACCCTATGACCTTGGTCAATCCTATCGCTCATCGTATGAGCAAATTCCATCCACTGAATCCGCCTTAGGTTCGTATTCATTCCACTGGAAGGTCCCATCTTCTCTCTCTCAGAAAACGTGGTACATTGTGTTCGACAACCTTGACCACGATGGCGATCAAGGCATGGGCGACTTGGGTGGAAACGATAGCAGGGCCAGTCTGAATGTTCAAGCCATCAACGAAGCATATTGGACACCCTATCATGATTTGATTCAAATGGAGTCTGACTCCTACCAAACACTTCTCTCTGGCGATGCATTGCGTTTAGATGCGGGCACAACCGTGGTGGTGAGTGCTTGGTCGCTTGAGTCTCAAGGCGATGTTTACCTTCAAACTGAGAACATGAACAACCTCTACACGACGGGAGGCGTTGGTACCCTCTCGATCACTGGAGCGTCGTTGCAATCAGTCGAAGGTTCGTCTTCCTTTTCGTGGATTGTGCCAAATGAGTTGGATGGAGAATCATTGATTTTAGTAGCCGACAACACCGATACTCCAGTCGGCGGTGCTAACGGCGACGAAACGGTTCGAATGACCGTTCGCGTTGAACTCTCACCAACGCTCAATCCAGTGCTTTCCAATGATGCAGATGGTTCAACGACGGTTGGAGCAAGCGTGAATTTTGATGCTTCTTCAACACCCAATCGCCTCAACCAAATTGATGCAGTGCAATGGGACTTCGATTCAAACGTGGATTCAGACAACGATGGCACGCCGAACAACGACGCAGACGCTACGGGGTTCACGGCTGAAGCCTCTTGGCCAACACCTGGCGACCGCACCGTCACGCTTTGGGTGACCTCACCAACGGGAGAAATGGCCTCCACTACCACCACGATCACCGTGAATGATGTCATCGATCCAATCGCTCGAATTGGAGGCAATGGCCAGCCAGTTGCAGGGGGCTGGCGTTTGCTCGTCAACGACGCACTTGTGCTGAACTGCGACAGCAGCAGCGACGATCACCTCATATCGGCATGTGCATGGAACCTCGACGGTTCACCATTCGGGCAAAATTCCTCGGTGCTCCTCTCGTGGGCATCGATTGGAAGCCATGAAGTTGTGCTGACAGTGACCGATGCTTCAGGCAACACCAATGCCACTGCGACCACGGTTGTTGTCATCGACAACACCTTGCCTGTGCTTCAACAAACCTCCCTGAATGTGCTTCCATCGAGCGGTATGATTGACCAATCCCTCACCTGCACGGTCGAGGCAAACGATCCATTCGATGATGCATCCGCCCTCCGTTATCATTGGGACCTCAATCCCGAACTCGACAGCGATGGAAATGGCGATGCACGGGATGACCCTGATCGAACAGGTAGCACTGCGGATTTGACATTCAAACAACCTGGAACGTACACCGTTGTGGTCACCGTTTTCGACCCTTCGAACAACTCCGACGACCATGCCTTCACCCTCAATATTGGCGAACCAACAGAAGAAGGCAGCATCGCTGGGATGCTCTTGATTGTCCTGTTCATCGGAACCCTCACGATGGGCATCGCCCTTGTTGGTCATCGCCGCTGGCAACACGGCATTGCTGTCGATCTCCTCGTCGGACGAGGCCTCTCTGTCCCTGAAGCGAAAGCACACATTGCCAATGTGGTGGACGCTCGAAAGACACCGCTGTTCGCTTCTGCAACCGTTCTTGCCGGCCTTGATATCGGCGAAGTCACGTCAACAGAAGCGCAAGAGGAACATGCGAAGGCAGCAGAACTCGAGTCGATTTACGGTGGGAACAACTCCGTACAGACCGGTTCAGCCTTTGCCCCTCCAACAGCAAACCCGTCCTTCAGTGCAGGCAGCCAAATGGCCGCCTCTGATGCGATGGCTCTGTTTAATGACGAATCGATCACGAGTGAGCCTGAAGCGCCAGCGCCCACCGAAATGGACCAAGATTTGATGCCAGCAGAAGCACCTCAAACCGTTGTCAGGAGCGGCGGAGTGCAGCTTCCAGAGGGCACCCACTCCAAATCTGTGGCTCAAGAGCAACCCGCAGTCGCGCCACCGGTCGAGCAACCTGTTTCAGTTGCAGTTCCTGCAGAACAAGCGACCACCAAAACGCTCACATGTGCCGCATGCAACACTGGCTTTTCCGTTACGTTACCAGCAGGTGTTCCGCAAGCAATTGTGGCTTGCCCGTCCTGCAACGCAGACAACATCGTCACTGCTTAACCAACCGCTGAGTAAGCCCTTCAGATGCCCATCTGACCCGTTCACGAAGGGGATGGGTTCTCATAGTGGCTCTTCTTGCTAAGTGCATGGATGAGGTGGCTGTTCGTGTTGTGCGAGCTGGGTTGCCTCAACAGAGGGACCCAAGGCGCATGGCTGTGTTCCTCGTCGTGGTCATGTTTGCATCCATCGCCCAACCAGCGGGAGCGGACCTGTCAGTCACCCGAGATGACTACGGCGTTCTCGATGCGCTTGAGGAAACACTCAACGCCCGTACGGACAGCGGTGAAGGCGAATTAGCCACCACAGCAGCTCTTACCGCTCTCAATGAAGTGGATACAAATGCAAGGCTAATCGGTCCTGATGATGCACTCAGCGAAGCAAGCGCTTACCTCGACAATGTCTCGTTGCGTGACAGTTCCTCGTTTGAAATCGATCACCCACGTCCTTACGAATTCCTAATTGACACGTCCACCCAGCCCGATGGATGGCCGTACAATCTGTTTGAGACGTTGTTCTCTGTCAACTCACTCGGCTTGGACAACCCCTTAGGCATTGGTATCAACACCTATGCCATCTATGTCAATTACTCCTCTCGCAATAACGGTCCATCCTTTGAGGCATGGCAAAATGGTACGTTCACAGGCGAACTCCTCGTCGGTACGGACCTTGTGCTGTTCAATAATTACATCGACATTGACGGTGATGGCGGCGACGACTTGTCAGTAGGCCTGACCATTCAAGGCCTGATCACTCAAGGCGATGGATTTGGATTGGAATTCGGAGATTGCGTCACCACGCCGAGCCCAGCACCTGGGATTCCCGATGTGACGGTTCCGTGCATCGAAGAATTATGGATCAAGCCAACATTCCAATGGGCGGTGACTGCTCTTGACCAAAACGACCCGCTATGGGATGATTTAGCAAACTTGGAAGTGAGTTTGATGAAGGGTCTTGCGTTTGATGTAACCCTTGATGATTCAGAATCCTACGCTGTTGTTATCGATACTCAATTTACCCAACCTCCGCACGAGTACACGCTCTCCGTCGGTCTCCAAAAAATCGCTTTCAAAGTGAATGCATTGGTGACCAATACGGCAGCGTTCATCGGTGGTTTGTTTGGCGGGACAATCGACCCTGCAGATTTGAGCCTCACTTCCATTTCAGCCCCATACGCAATTCGTGTGTCAAATCCAGATGCACCAGGCGGCAATCGCCAAACTGATTGTGCAGATGAATCGTACTTCGACCCGATTGCAGATCATCTTGCCAAGAGCGATGAACACAAATGCGCCCTCCGCGTTGGTGTCGGGTTCATACGGTTCGATGGCGATGGTGGTGGCACTTCAGCACCTGTGCTCGAAACGGCCTACATCGATGTAGGCTTCCACCCGGAGGAGGGCGAAACTCGAATTCCGGAGGAAATCGACATCACACTTCGAAACGATAACCTTGGGCAAAACACGTTTGACACGGTGGAAATCTTCTCAGATGTAGGTGTTGATCTCTTCCTCCACTATTTCGAAGACCGTTCGAACACAGCAGAAGGCGACAACCCATTCGGTAACATCACAGATTCTCGAAGTTGGATTCGCGGTCTTCCTTCAGGCACCATGCCCACTGAAGAGATTGCAGCCATTTTCACGATGATTGGCGAAGCACCAGGCAGCCAAGGATTTCCTGGAGATGTCCCAGAGCGTCTTTCACTCATCATTGCCATCAAGAACTTCACTGGTGATTCAACCACGAACGTCAATGACCCAACCTTGCCAGTGAATCCTGCAGAACCACCCAACACATTGATTCTCATTGCAGGAACCGAATCAATTGACCGTTTGGAATACAAATCCACCTTCAAACGGGGCGGCTATGAGTCGGATCGCTCTTCACTTGAACTCACCATCGATAATGTTCCAAAAGTCATCATTGTCGAAGGGAGTTTCATGATCCCTGAAAGTGGACTCAGTCGAGTCAACTTTGACAATCCAAACCTCGGCACGATTGCTCAAATTTTTGACAATGCTTTGCTGACCATTGTTGAGGTTATTCTCGATGTGGGCGACATTGTCAATGGTCTGCCAGAATCCATCGTCGGCACCGCTGGCTCAGAAGGTGGAGCAGTGGGCCTGCATTGCCGAAACCAAGTCCGAAGTACGCTCGCGACCTCGGTGCGTTCCCCGATGCCAATCGGGCAGGTCACCTTTTCAATTTCCAGTACAGACAACCCGTGGTTACCCGAAATCGACCACATCTTGCTTTCCGAAGACACAGAAGCGAAATCGGTTGATGGAAGACTTGGTCCTATGCCACCTCTTGTCCCAGTGGCGATGAGTGCGCGGATCGGTGGCATCACGGATGTCGAGCATTCCTACGACCCAATCAATGACATCAGACAAATGGAGTTGCGAGGCCAAGAAGGCGGTCCACTTCTCATCGGTCACATGCGCCACACCGACGGTGACTTGGAGAATGCAACGCGCCAGTCAGCCACAGTTTCAAACCGCCCGAGCACGTTCAACCTCACCCAAACACCCGAGGCCATGACTTACTCTGCCAGCAGCCCGATTGGGACCATCACATACGGTGGAGAAAGCGCAACGCAACGCAACGCTATCCGGCTGAATGGACTGCCAGCAGCCTTCTCACTGGTGCTTGGCGACACGGTGGGGTACGTCGCAAACGAACCGATGGAATCCATTCAGATTCAGATGACGAACGCCACAACTCCACTCACAATGGACGGCGACCATTTCAGATTCTGGGTGAACGAAGACATCGGTGAAGCAAGTCTCAGCGTTGCTATTTCACAAGTCACAAGCGTCCAGCGGCTCTCACCTCTTGACCCTGGGTCCTCTGGACCGGAAGGAAACTCTCGGATCGAGATGACCCGTGCTCAATCGGCTCCATTCAATGTCATCCTTGAGGATGAAACAGACTATGTTGACAAATTCAAAGGTATGAATGGCCGCATTGCCATCGATCCATTGCCAGCAGACATCACCATCGCTTACCCAAGCGCAGTTGATTCCACAGGCCTTGAATTGCCGACCTTCGATGAGGGTGATGGCGTTGAAGCGCTTTCGTTCTTCCTCGGTGATTTGGTTGACTTCGGGACGGTGGTGAACGATCTTGTCTACGGAATGACGGTTGACCTCGGTGGCGTAAGCACAGAGGAGAACAACATGTCGCTCGGTATTGACTTGGTCACCGGTGAAGCGTTCAACGTCACTGCCGACGTCAAGAAGGGTTCGAACGTCAATGAAGAGCCCGATTGGGCACATGGATTGTCAGCGAACTTCAATGAAGCGACCCTTGTGAGTTTCAACTACAGCAGAATGCCAACCTTCACGCTCACGGGTCGAAGCACCGTCAATCAAATTCTCGAGGATTACAAGGTGACGCCATCAGAGGCTCCAGCCTTTATTGAAGCGCTCAAATTAGCGAATGTATCCTATCCGGAGTTAGCCGCAAGGTTGCTTGAAGATGGGGTCGTGCTCGATAGTGAACTGGTGGGTGTCAATACATCTGCCTGGGTCGACCAAGGCATTTCCATTGAATTGCGCCGAGCATGGCACATGAAATCTTGGATGCCAAGCCTCCCATCGGGACGGATTTTCATCGAATATGATTTCAGAATGATCAGTGGAATTCCAGTCTATGAAATCGATTTAGCCATGGATGCTTGGCAGCCACTCCGTGACCAGTTCAGTCTGATTGTGAATGGACTCGAAGGTCGAGATGCACAACTCATCATCGATGGAATGGACACCACACAACCGAACAACGTCGTGGCAAACGCTGTGTTCTCAACTCAAGACAACCTGACTGTGCCGCGGGTGTCAATCGACATGACCTACGACTTGGGCACCCGTTTGGATTCAGCCCATGCAGTGTTCATCGATCGTCGGGCTGAAA
Organism: uncultured Candidatus Poseidoniales archaeon; assembly: GCA_000246735.1. Classification (GTDB taxonomy): domain Archaea; phylum Thermoplasmatota; class Poseidoniia; order Poseidoniales; family Poseidoniaceae; genus MGIIa-L1. The sequence goes on from CM001443.1 coordinate 466,955, forward strand.
CCCGTGTCGAAGCCCTGATTGTTGGCGTTCCGCAATCGACTGATTTCTCTGCAACGATCGGTGATATTTTCCTCATCAACGTGACAGTGCCTGCTGAATATCAAGTCGGACCTGACTCCAGCGAAGGACGGGGCTACTCTGCAGATTCCTTAATGATCCAGCAAATGCGGTACATCGACGGAACGTGGTGGCCTGCCACAGCGTTCATGAGGAACTTGCCCGGTGAGATGCGGCTGGCAGCTCAGCCCGAGAAACAATTCGATATCCGTGCGGATGTTTCCTTCCAAGGCATGATGACCCTCGATTACCGTTCGAACACTGAGGACATGGACCTCTACCTTGCCGCAAGTGGCCGTGCAGTGGACACCAAAGGTGACGTGCTGATGTTGGCCGAGGGCTTGCCGAAAACCTTCGTTATGCAAGCCACAGATGACTGGGGCATGCGCATCAATTCTGATGGTCAAGGTGTTGAGCGAGTCTACATCAAGCAAACGGATGTTCCAACGGCGCCCGGTGTCACGATGGAGCGTGTGGAAGTCATCGGCGAAAACTTACGGTCAGCCACCATACATGTTTACACTGGGCCAATGCAATACCCGGTCATTGTTCTCGATGATATTACAGATGGGCGAATCATTGCCAGCGCTGAGATCACCATGGAGCCTGGCTACTATGTTCCTTTCATGGGGGATTGGGAAGTCGAAGGGCGAGGGGTTCTTCTTGACACACAATTCACCGGCATCATTCCAACCGCTTCCTCGATTGGCGTGAACGGTATGGTGACCGACCTTTCGCTCATTGGTACACTCTCAAGTGGCACTGTCGAAACACGGCACGTTCTGCTCGTCGAACCTGTTACATCCATTATTGCAAGTGGTTTGGCAATGATTTTCTGAGGTGAAGGCATGAGTGGTGAACGACGCATTCTTCCCGTTGGCAAGGAGGGGGAACTTTTGGTTCACGAAGACGACCTTCAGGGCGGCACCGGATTGCTCGACCTTGTTGCCTTGGATGCCGACTATGATGCAGACATGGAAGAGACCATGGAAGATGTTCGACGGGCGAAAGAAGCGGTCGATGCACTCAGCCAGAAAATTTCACCTCGACAGGTGGCTTTAGCAGGGATTGTCCTGTTGATGTTCATGGGTGTCTTGCTCAGTGGATGGTATTGGATGCTACCGCGCGATTCAGTCAATGTGGAAACACAATACATGCAACGAGGCGGTCACCTCATGATGTCGGAAATTCACAACACAGGTAGCCGTGCCATCACAGATGTTGTGGTTCAGGTTCACTTTGAGTCGGCCAACGGCTCTGAGATTTACGAAACAATGCGCATTGAAGTGGATTCCATCAGCGCTCATTCTTCAATTGCAGGTGACGATCTCGAGATGCTTGTCGTTGGTTACACCGTGTGGGATGAATACCGAATCACTGTAGAATTGGAATGGACCGATTACACAGGTGAAGCACAAAGCGAATCTTGGGAACATGAGGTTGGTTATTGGGCTACAGAATTTTTCTACGACAAGGCAGACCGCACAATCTGGCCTTTGGATTGAAGGCCTGTACAGCCATGAGACCTGTTCAACAGACCCCAAGCGATAAAGCACGGCGACGAAAGCGCAAATCATGCAAGCACGCCGTACGGTGCTGGGGGCGTGGTTTCTCGTCACTCTATTTGTCTTGCAGAGCACGTTTTCAACCGTTGATTTGAACGACACTGCGGCGAATGAGCCCCTGCAAAATAGCGATGGTGTGGAATGGGTCCAATTCGATTTGGTCGATGGCGTCTATGGCGAGGCAATTGGCTCCTTCGACGAGGTATCCATCACGGAAACGCGAACCCTCACTGCTGATTCAAGCATCGGCACATTCGATGCTGATGGTCTTCATCTTGATCGAGCATTGTCAAGCGCTTGGTTAGAGGGAAGGGCAGACTTGCGTCTGTTTTTGGTTGACACCTCAGTTGAACTGCAAACGGTGCGTCACCACATTACTGCCATGGAAGGCGTCAGCGTACGTGAATACATTTCACCTTCAGGCTTGATGGTTCAGGGCACACCATACGCTCTCCAGCAAGCCTCTTTGATCGATGGTGTTGCCGCTCAGCACTCCGTTCCGATGGGCATGCTGGTGGATGAAGCGGTGCTTGATGTCCTGATGCTCGAAGCAGGTACTGCCTCGCTTCAAGGTGAGCTGATGCGCATTGAGGGGTGGAGGACAGAAGTCGGGCCACTTGATGAGATTGAATTCCATGATGCAATTGGCACATCCTTGATTCAAGGCTTAGGTGATGTGGCACCCTTGGTGTTCGAAGAGGTCAAAAAATGGGATGAAGGAAGGTATGAAGGGACCCTTTCAACCTCTGACTTGCTGGGCTTGATGGCTCAACCATCCCTGCGATTGTTCCAATTTGACCCTGCGTTCACGACCTACAACACCAACGCAAAGAGCCACATGAAGACCAGTCAAATGACGACGTACTTCACCACTGATTTAGACGGCTCCGGCCAAATTGTGGCTGTTGCAGATTCCGGTTTGGACGAAGATCATGGCGATTTTGGAACCCGAGTAGTCGGCAACAACGATGTCATCGGAGATGGTTCGACAGCTGACAAACATTCAGGGCACGGCACGCACGTCTCATGCACGGTGCTGGGTGATGGGGCTCAGGGAGGTTATGCTGGTGTGGCACCGGAAGCAGATTTGTTCTTCCAAGCCATGGAAAATGACAACACTGGAAATTTCCAATCCCCCTCGCTCAACTACCTCCTCAATTCTGCATACTCAGCGGGTGCAAGAACACACACCAATTCATGGGGTTCCTCACAAGCCAGTGACCAAGGAAAGTACACATCGTCTGCAGAGGACGTTGATGACCGTGCGAATTACTACGACCGTTACTACAACGGAAGGGAGGGCTTGACCATTCTCTTTGCCGCAGGAAATGATGGGCCAAACACCGGGACCGTCGGCGCACCTGCAACAGCCAAGAACATCATCTCCGTCGGAAATCATCAGAACCGATATGCCGGCGCACCAGACACCATCATGTCTGGCTCATCAAGGGGTCCAACCGACGACGGCCGGATCAAACCAGACCTCATTGCACCGGGTGGCTACGTTCGTTCATGCCGCGCTCAGGAAGCAGCCGATACAGGTAGTTCGACATGGTCGAGCACGTATTACCTCGAATACACAGGGACCTCAATGGCCACCCCGAACGCAGCAGGAGCAGCGACAATGATTCGGGAATACCTCGAGGAAATCGCTCAACGCCCATCGCCCCAAGGCGCTCTTGTCAAGGCGCTCATGGTGTTAGGGGCAACGGACCTCGGCTCCCGAGACATTCCAAATGATAACGAAGGATGGGGGAAAGTCAACCTGAGAGAAACCCTCGCTCCAACCTCGGGTCAAGGTATATGGGTCGATGACCGCTCTGTGCTTTCAGGTTCTGGGAATTCGAAAAGCTACACGTTCAACATCACACAATCCAATGGCGGTTTCAAATCGGTGCTCGCATGGTCGGACGAACGTGGCTCGACCTTTTCCTCGAACCAACTTGTCAACAACCTCGATTTGGAAATCACTGCACCGTCTGGGACTGTTTACCTTGGCAATGATTTTGCAAGTGGGCAATCCACCACAGGTGGCAATGCTGACACAATCAACAACCTCGAAGTGGTGCTCATTGACAGTGCTGAGGTTGGGATTTGGACGGTCAAAGTCAAGGACACACTCCATGGCGGTAGCACGGCTCAACCTTTCGCCATCGCTGTGCGCGGGCACGGCGTGAATGATTTGCGGCCGGATCCAGAGTTCATCGTCGACGCATTCGAAATGTCCGTGTCCATTCCTCAAGTTGGTGACCAACTCCAGTTGACGACGAAAGTGTTCAACGTCGGCAACGTTCGGGCGGATTTCTTTGAAATTGAATTCCGAGTTGATGATGTGCTGATTGATAGCAAGAACATCGATGTCGGTGCTGGCTCAACCAAGACTCAAATTTGGTATTGGACGCCACAGACTTCCGGCGACACCACCCTCTCCTTCATCATCGACCCAGACGACGACATTGAGGAAATCCTTGAGAACAACAATCGGCACGACATTGAGGTCGATGTCACCGCTCCTGGGGTGAAGTTGACAGCGGAACCACAACAGCAAGTGCTGCTCAACACCAGTGCCTCTACCACATCATGGAATGTTTCCCTCACCAATACCGCACTGATTTCAACCAATGCAAGCATGAGCACCAACGGGATCACAAACATCAACACGGGTCAATCTGAATCTTGGTATGTTGGGGCAACTGAATCTAATTTCACCCTCGAGGGGCGGGATTCCGCAAACATCACCGTGACGCTTGTTCATCCGACGCCACCCACACCTGGCACGTACAGAATTGAACTTCTGGGCCTTGATGTCGATAACGGTGTGACCTACCCATACTCGCTTGACTTCATTGTTCCAGAATTAGCAAACTTGCGCTTGGAATATGATTACCAAATTGTACCAGTGTCTCCCTCGGATCCAACATCGATCGACATTCGTTTGTTCAATATTGGTAATGCAGACATCGGTTACGACTTGTTTTTGCAAGCACCGGCTGGCTGGAACGCAGGGTTCGATGATCTGGCAAGCGACCCGGGAGCAACTTCTGGGTCCACTGGTTTGATTGTGCTCGATACCTACAAGCCAATCGGCATGACGTTCACGCCTCCACAGGTCATGACTGGGGCTGGAGCAGAACGCATCGTTCAGCTGACCGCAATTTCGCAAACTGACATCCAAGACAGTTGGGTGTTCCAGATTCCGATTAAGGTCGAGGAAGTGCGAACCATCGACATTGACTTAGAGACAAATATCGGGGTGCTTCGGCCAGATTCAACATTCAGCATGATGTTCTCCGTCGAGCACAAAGGAAACCTCGACTTGAGCCTCACACCCTCCTTTGAATTTCCAACTGGTTGGAGCGTAACTTCTGGCTTGTCGGTACTGGACCTCAACTGGGCTTCGACAGAAAACATCCTTATTGGCATCGAAGGAGATGGAACAGCCCGAAGCGGTGAAGTGAAATTCCACCTTGATGCAGACGGCCTTCGTACCACATGGATAGGACAATTCGAGGTTGAGGTTCTGCCTGAACCCTCGCTTCAATTTGTGAGTCTTGTGCTTCAAGATGGTTCGAGTTACACCAACCCACTAGGCCCTGGGTCGCATCCAGCAGGTGAGCCTTTGGTGTTCACTTGGCTGGCCAGCAACAGCGCTGATGTCGAGTGGTCTCCTGAAGTATCAATTGCTCTTGGTCAAGGGCTTTTCGGGGAATGTTTGGATGTCGAACCACTCGCACTCAATGAGGTCGCACCGGTTGTATGCACTGTTCTCATCCCTGCAAGCATGGCTCCATTGAGCGAACCATCGTTCAGCATTACCCTTGCCGGAAATGGCGTGGAGCAAACTGAACTTGTGGGCCTCTATGTGGCCAGTGTCATGGAGGCATCTTGGGTTCAGGAACGCACCGTTCCGTTCGATACGGGTAAAGAATCAACGCTCGAAGTCACGCTCACAAACACCGGAAACACGCAATTTTCTCATAAATTGACCACCGATGCCAGTAAAGGTTGGTATGCGTTTATTGACGGCGATGACATCGCAGATTTGCAGCCAGGCCAGTCCATGACCGTACGACTGCTCGTCGAAGCGACCCGACCAGGAACAGGCACCATCGCCCTTGCTTTGTCAGACGCACCCGCAGTTTCAACCTCCAGCGTGATCCTCGAAGTTCAATCAGTGGGCGAACCAACGGCGACCTCGGGCGGCTCTCTCCCGGTGACGGTGATTGGACCAATTGTCCTGCTCATGCTCGCTGGTGTTCTTGGCGCTCTTGTCATGCGCCGTTCAAAACCCGATGCAGCCCAAGCCTTTGCACAAGGAAAGAATCCTCCGGCCTTCGTTGCTCCACCGGCCACAACCGTGCCGAAAACACCTGCAGTTGCTTCTGGTCCAATGTGTTGGTCATGCCGTCAAACCATTACAGGTCCCATGCAAGGCTGCCCGGGTTGCGGCGCTCGTTACCACCGTTCGGATGTCCCAACATGCCAAGCGGGTCAATTGGAGGCATGCGTAAATTGCTCTGCCGATGCCACAACGTTCGTCTTGGCGTGAGTTCAATTTGCTTCGTGCACAACACTGGGGAGCCTTTTGATACTAAGGCTTCCACCGGGGTCATGGACCCCCGTCGAAAATCATCGAAGCACGCTTCTCATCGTGCAATTTTGCTCGTCGGTTTGCTCCTGCTTTCCGTCGTGCCAACCCTTGCCCCCGTGGCGAGTGCTGACGGCGCGAGGGATGCGAGTATTTTCATTACCACAAGCCCAGCAAATGGGCTCGAAGTCAACCCGGGAGACTCGGGTGAATACACGGTCAGAGTCTACAACCAAGGTTCAACGCCGATCACAGTTTCTCTTTCCTCAACCGAAGAACAAACGCAAGAATGTGGGGCCTACTCCTCAAACATTGTGCAAATTCCGGGCCCAATTGAGTCTGGCGACTATGGCGAGACCACCATGAACGTCACGTTGACTCAAAACGCAGAAGGCAGTTGTGATACCACTATTTCAGCAACGGCGACCGAACAGCCAGAGCCTCCAGAAACACCAGGACAGCCTGCAACTGAGACCAAAACAGTGACCACAACGGCTGGCGACGGCTCTGGAAGTGCGCTCTTTGGCGTCGAAGTTACCATGCCGACCACGACCAAAACATGGGGTGGGCAATCCATTATCGAATACAATGTAGAAGTGGAAAACACGGGACAAACCAACGAGACGATCGCTCTTACAGTCGAGGAGACGGATGGAGCCGGGTGCCAAAACACAGACGATTTTACAGTGGAGTTAGACGAAGAATCCGTTAACTTGGATCAGAATGAATCGGAGACAGTTGTGGTTTCGGTTGAAGTTCCTGATGGACAAGCAGCGGACAAATACTGCTGGGAAGTGACAGGCGTCGTCACCAACGACCCGACTCAAGACGCATCAGATTCTGAAGAATTTAGCCTCACAGTTCCTGAATTGCGAGAATGCGAAATGTCCTTGTCGAAATCCACAATTTCGGTCAATCCGGGTGCAGAAGGCACGCTCACTGCCACCCTTACCAACACTGGCAACAGCGATTGGTCTGTGACCATGGGTAAATCAGCTACACCAGCAAGCCGGTCAAGTTGGGTCGCCTACGATGGGGCCTCCTCCGGACTCCTTCCATACGATGACGGGGAAGGAACCCGTACCTTCGATCTCAAAGTCTCCCCAGACGATTCGGTCACAGCAGGTTCTGAAACGGTCATCAACATTCTCGGAAAAGATGGTAACGCCGTGAAGTGCAGCAAGGAATTGCGTGTCAAGGTCGGCCAATCGTACGGCGCAAGTATTTCCGTTTCGCAATCCCTGCTTTCAAACATCGAACCGGGTAGCAACGGTACAACAACTCTCACCGTCACAAACGATGGAAACGGGCCAGACAACCTCCGCATCTCCTCTTCAAGCGCTCCAAGCGGTTGGGCGGTGCGCCTTGATGCAACGACCGTGAGCGTCGGCTCAAAGCACGGCTCTGAAAAGAGCAGTGATGTGTCGGTCACCATTGATGTTCCAATCAATGCGCTTGCCACCGAGGAGATCGATCTCACATTCTCAGTTCGACCTTCAAGCGGCGGTGCAGCCTATGACGAGGTGGTCCTGAGGGTGACTGTCAAGGCCGTTCACGGGATGCAAGCAGATGCTCCAGCGACCGATCAAACCGGACGTTCAGGGAGTGAAGTCCGCTTCCCGATTACCATCGAGAACCTCGGAAACGTCAAGGATACCTTCCGATGCTCAGTGATGCAACAGACAGCGACACCGGCTTGGGGCGTACATTACGAGGACGCAGACGGTGTCCAATTCGTTGACATTGACATCGAACCTCGTTCAAGCATTGAAGTGTTCTTGGTCGTCAGTGTCGATGGTGAAGAAGAACTCGCTTACACACGAATTACATCTCGAATCACCAACAGGGATGACAGCAGCACGGCTGATTTGGACGGCGATGGTGTCCCGGATAATCAGAGGGAATTTGAATTCCTAGCGATTCTCTCCGACCGCAATTTTGCAATGGACGTCCGTTTGATCGATGGTGGCCTCGATGAGCGAACTGGTACAGCGGTTCTCCCGCCCTCAGGCAGCCAAACATATTTGCTATGGGTGATGAACACAGGCGATGGCAACGATGAAGCACTTTTCGATTTATCAGGGTTGGAGGGCATCGCAACTCGTGAATTGACGATCAACGGACTTCCAGTGGAGGGCCCTGTGAGCGTACCAGTGGGGTACGGTATTTGGGACTTTAAGAACCAAACATACCTCTCAGGAAACGGAGGCCCAATCACCTCAGCAACGGAAAATGGCGCTCAAACCATCATGCTCGAATTGCCAGACTATTCCAATACCTCGTATGAAGCGCGTCCGTTCAAGTTGAAAATGGAACTCAAGTTAACGGTTAATCCTGGGGCAAACACTGGCGAAGGTGGCGTTTTGGACCTGACGGTGACAAGCGTATCAAACGCAGCGAACAGATCTGGAAAAATCTCCATCACACTCGATGTGCAAATCGTATACGAGCTCGAATTCGAGTCGGAAAACCTCGAGACTGAAATGAGCCTTACCTATCCAGAGCGACTGGAATACACGCTCAATTTCACCAACTCTGGCAACACTCCAACAGAGGTCTTGGTCTTTGCTTCGGAAAGTTTCCGAGGCTGGAACATTTTGATTGAGAGTGACTTTGATGGTTGTGTATTAGAAGATTCTGACTTCATTTGTGATGTTGATGTGGGTGAAGTTGTTCCTCTTCGTATCAGCGTCCGTCCTCCATTTGAGATCGACATTGAGGACACATTCAAATTTACAATATCGGTTCAACCAATCGAGACAGGCGTTGTGGATCGAGAGAATATCGAATTCGAAGTGCTCGGTGTGCCTTCTAAGGGCTTGCTTGGTCTCGGCTTGTCGGCTGAACAAGTTCAAACAAGCTTGGTCATTGTCTTGGCTTTACCCTTACTCTTGCTCTTTTATCGTGTAGGCATGCCTGCAGTTCAGGGCACGATGGAGACAAGCCGTCGAGGGCGAAAGAACGCCCACGTTCAGCAATTAATCGATGACGGGGCACCAAGGACTATCCACGAACACAATGAGGGTAAGTAACCCAGTTCCGTATCGAAACCCAAAGAGCCAGTTTGCTCTAAGTGTCGTAACTTTAGGAATTTATGGACTGATCTCTCACCATCAATATTCCAATGAGATGAAGCAATACGCAGACGTTGGGAAAGGCGGCTTCAAGCTCTGGCATCTCATCTTCCTTGCAATTCTGCCTGCCATACCGTTTTGGATGCTTGCTCGCATGTTCGGCTTCTTGCGCAGCGTCAAACAACTTGAGGCACGAACTGGGCACATGACCAACCTCTCCCTTGGTTTCGTGATTATGTGGGCGTTTATTGGAATGGTTCTTGGCGGTGGAAGCATGCTGATTGTCACACAGCTTCCTTCGTTCGGGAGTTTTGATTTCATCAAGACCATTGTGCCCACCGCAGCTTACATGTGGACGGTCTTTGTCACATGGAAAGCCTTCGAAGATTCACTCAACACCTCTTGGACACTCTTCTTCACGCGGTCTTGAGTCATCGTCGACATGTTTTCACATACGCCAAGATTTCTTGGTTTGGAAGGCTTGCAAGGGCGCATGAGCGGCTTTGAAAAAGGAGTTTGTTTCTGACCTGCGACATCCTCGCAGTGGGCCAGTTAACACGGGCTAAGAATGTCAATACTCACGAGTTCAATTTGGGAACGCTTATGTGGGTCCCTCAAGTCGAAGAAATTGCGGAGCGTATGCTTTGCAACAGGGTGAACACATGTCCGGACTTGAATCAGTACCGAGCGCTTACCTTTCAATTGGATTTTTGACGGTCCTTGGCATCATCATGCCTTTGACAAATTTCCTCATCACATGGGTTGTCCGGCCTCGTGTCGATCCGGCCCGACCCCACATCACTCGGTCGTACCTCTTGGAAGGCTACGAGCGCGATCATAGCCTCTACCCTCGGCGTTTAACCACCTTCGAATGTGGGAGCGAACCGGTTGGCGATGCAATGATTCAATTCCACTTCCAATACTACTGGTACGCCATCATTTTCCTCGTCTTTGACGTGGCGTTCATGTTCATGGTGCTTGGCGGCATGGTTGCGGCAGATGCCACAACCGAAGGTGCAGCAGCAGGCGCCGTCGATGAAGCCGTCAGTGCACTTACCGTTCTCGCAGTCTTCTTTGCCACGATGTCATTAGGCGTCTGGTACGTGTTCCGCAAGCGAGGTCGCATTTACATTTGAGGTGGATATTATGGCAGAAGCAGGAGAAAACTTTGCAGCATTCAACAGCCGTGCGCTGGTCGAGATGGTCGGTGGCGTCACCGATGAAGCCCTCAAGGCAACTCGGATCAAGAAGTTCCTTGGCGTCCTCGCAGGCCGTTACTTCAATTGGGCAGGTCGCAAGTCACTGTTCACCCTCCACTTGGGAATCAAGTGTTGCGCAATCGAGATGGCAGCAGCTGCTACGCCTCGATTCGACGGTGACCGATTCGGTGTTCTGTTCCGTTCCTCACCCCGTCAATCCGATGTGCTGCTGATCAACGGGCCAATCACGAAGAAATTCGCCGACAAAGTGGTTCGATTGTGGGAGCAAATGCCCGAGCCGAAGTACTGCATCGCCATGGGCGAATGCGCCATCTCCGGTGGACCTTATTTCCAATCATACAACATCCTCGAAGGCGTCGACACGGTCATTCCAGTCGATGTCTACATTCCAGGATGCCCACCTCGCCCAGAGGCTCTCATCGATGGATTCGGCCTACTGCGTGAGAAAATTATCCGCATTGGCGGAGCGCCAAGCGTAGATCGCATGAGCGAGAAGCCAGTGATTGTAGGGGAGGACTGAACATGGGCACGAGCATCACCCAAGAACAAAACGCCTCTGCAGCAACAGCTTGCCTTGAAGCAATCAACGCCCGCTTTGAGGGCACAGGCATCACGGCCTCTGTGGAACATCACAGCAACGCCAAGAAGTACGCATTCGTTCGAATGACGTGCCCACCGCAGCATTGGATTGCGTTGGCAAAGTGGATGCGCCACGATCTCGGCGTCAACTACTGCTCGATGGTGACGGGGACGCATTTCCCAGACGGCCCTGACGAACGTGGATGGGAAGTTGCTTACCACTTCCTCCGCCAACCAATTCAAGACCAAACGCCAAACACTCACCACGTCATCGTTGCAGAAGAGTTGACGGGCATGGATATTCCAATGGAATTCGAAGTCTTCATGCCACTCGCTCAAGGCGATTCACCCAGTGTGCCTTCCATTCAATCAATTTGGATCGGTGCAGATTGGAACGAAAAAGAGACCTGGGATTTGGTCGGTATTCGTTTCGAAGGCCATGAAAACATGCACCGTGTGTTGAATCCCCACGACAGCCCAGAAGGATTCCACCCATTGCAAAAGCAACACAAACTTCGCTATCACGATCACAACGAAATGTACGATGACGCTCAAGGCTTCATGCGTAAACCTGCGGACGAGGGCCGTGTTAAGTGAGGGATTATCATGGCACAAATGTGGATTACAATGGGGCCTCAGCACCCAATGACGCACGGCTTGTGGACGCTTCGTGTAAAGGTCGATGGAGAAACCGTCGTCGATACAGAAGCAGAACTCGGCTACATTCACCGTGGTGTGGAGAAAATCTGTGAATCACGAGATTTCACTCAAGTCACTCCTTACTGCGACCGATTGTGCTACGTGAGCGCAATGACATGGGCCAATTCTTACATTTACGCAGCAGAAGATTTGCTGGAAGCAGATGTTCCTGAGCGGGCCGAATACATACGTTTGATTTCAGCAGAAATTCAACGCCTCGCATCTCACTTGATGTGGCTCGGTGCTTTTGGACCTGACATTGGAAACTTGACCCTCATGACCTGGTGCATGCGAGACCGAGAAATGTTCCTCGATCTTTTGCAAGAACTTGGCGGCTCAAGAATGCACTACAATTACCCTCGAATCGGCGGTGTCAAGCGAGACATGCCAATCGGCTTTGCAGACCGTGTCATTGCGAAGACAAAGTTGTTCGAAAAGCGACTCGATGAATACGAAATGATGCTCGATGAATCGACCATTTGGTTGGTCCGTTTGCAAGGGGTTGGCTACGCCAATGCTGAAGAAATGGTCAACGCTGGTGTTTCGGGTCCAAACGTTCGAGCGGCAGGCGTCAACTACGACGTTCGCTGGGCTCACCCATACTCGGTTTACGACGAGATTGACTGGGAGCCAGCCGTCGAAAAGCCAACATCCGTGAAGGGTGCTGACTGCTACGACCGTTACCGTGTTCGTATGGAAGAAATGCGCCAATCCTGCAGCATGATTCTCGACGCACTCAACAAGATTCCTGGCGGCATGAACACCAACTACGCTTCCGGTGATGAGATGATTTTCACCAAGGCTCCAACCCGAGCCCCTGAAGGCGCAACTGGATTCAGCAACTACGAGTGCACTCGAGGTGCCTCTCAGTTCTACATTCAAGGCGGTGGCGACGGTCGTGGAAAGAACCCATACCGTTTGTCCATCCGTTCACCGATGTTCATCACCATTCCATTCGTTGCCAAGACGATGATCGGCTACAAGATTGCAGATATTCCTGCCATCATGGGTAGCTTTGACCCGTGCATTGGAGAAACAGACCGTTGAGGTGATTTGCTATGGATGACATCTACGATTTACGCAGTATCTTTCTCGGAAAAGACAGCATTGTCTCTTCTTTGATTACATCGGCCCTTGAAGGAACGCCGCTCGAAGAAAGTTCAGGTGATTTAGCTTTCTTGGCTGGTACTTTCGCCGTTGTGAACATCGTCTTTTTGATGCTGTTCTTCAGTCAATTCGCAATTCTATGGATTGAACGAAAGGCTGTCGCTCGGATGAACGACCGCCGTGGTGCAACCACTGCACTCCGTTCCCTCTGGGTCGGAGAAAACGGTGTCACCGCAGGTGAATGGTGGAACATGCTACCATTCGGTGCAGGCGTCCCCGTCGGTGCTGTCAACCGCTGGCTGAACAAGAAGTTCGGCAACCGTGACGAAAATTTCGCCACCGTCGACCGTGTCAACAACCGTTCATGGATGGGCTATTCCATCTTCCCCGGGTTCTTCCAAAACGTCGCTGATGGAATGAAGTTCCTGCTCAAAGAACACATGGTCCCTCGCCGTGCTGACAAACTCATCTTCGAGGTGTCACCTTTCCTTATCGTTTCATCAACACTCTTGATCCTCGGAATCATCCCACTCTCAAGCGGCATTTATGCCACAAACCCTGACCTTTCGATTCTGTATGCAATCGCTATCTTCGGAATCGCACCGATTGGTGTGTTCTTCGCAGGTTGGTCTTCAAACAACAAGTACACCCTCATCGGTGGCATTCGATCTGCTGCACAACTCACAGCATACGAGATTCCTTTGTTGCTGACATTGCTTTCCGTTGCGGTCCTTTCTGGAACCTTCAACATCATCGAAAGCATTCACTTCCAGCACAGCGCTGGGGCTTGGAACTTGTTCTTGATGCCACTTGGTGCAGCCCTCTTCTTGGTCACCATGATTGCAGAAGTGGAACGTGTTCCGTTCGACATGCCTGAGGCTGAAGCTGAACTTGTCGAAGGATGGTGGACTGAATACGGCGGCATGCGATTCGGTATGCTGTTCATGGCAGAATACATTCGAACCTACGCTGCGTGTTTCTTGTTCACTCACTTCTTCCTTGCAGGATGGCACTTGCCTTTCCAAGGCACCATTAGCCAAATCCCACTGCTCGGTGATGCTTACGTCTTGATTCCTGGCGCCATCGTGGTGCTTCTCAAATCGTGGCTTGTGTTCTTGGTCGTCTTCGTTTGGGCTCGTTTCTCCCTTGCTCGAATCCGCACCGACCAAATTCTCGAATTT
>CM001443.1:481039-484149 GCA_000246735.1 uncultured Candidatus Poseidoniales archaeon
ATGCTTTTGCCGCTTTCCGTGCTCCAATTGGTGCTCTCAACGCTCTACCGCTTGTTCTTGTTCGACCCAGCGAGCATGAAGGACACCGCTGCTGGCGGCAATGCTTGGATGATTCCAGGCCTTGAAATTCCAATGCTTCTGCCGCTCTTAACCACGCTCTTGTGGTTGGGTGTCTTCTTCCTTCTGTTGAACGATGAGGACAAAGACGCTGCTCCAGATCGTATGTACCACGTGTACACATTACAACCCGCGGGAACGCACACTCCGGGAAAGGACTGAGGTGATTTAGAATGCCAATGCACCCAAACGCACGACCTAATTTTAGAAACCTATTCTGGTACCCTTTCAAAATTACATTGATCACGGCGCTCCGAACCTTCCCATTCTTTGGTAAGATCTTTGGAAAGCGCTTGGCCATGGGGTACCACAACACCGAGCACCCAGAATTCCTCAGCGATGGCGACAAAGTCCGCGCTGACAAAACGTCGGAATTCAACGACATCAGCAATCAGCAATTCGCACCCGACCGAGTCACATCTGACCTGTTCCCAACACTTTGGAAACCACAAACTGTTCAATACCCGTATGAACGACTTGAGGAAATGGAGCCTTGGCTCTTCGTTCCAGGAAATTACAACGGTCGAATCGGTGTCATTTGGGAAACCTGCACAGCATGTAAGATGTGCGTCAACATCTGCCCGAACGACTGCCTTCACATGACCACCGAGTTGCGTGTCGACGTCCTCGACAACGCAGAAGGCGAGCATGAAGGACTTGGAGCAGACCTCGAAGTCGGTGGCCACGCTGCTATGCTCAAGCCAGAAGTTGCTGCTACCCTCGAAGATTTCAACCTCGCAACCGCGCACACCGACACACCAAACGAGTGGCGGTTTGCTGAAGTGCTCGATTTGACCGGCAACACTGCAACCGTTCGTTGGAACGATTCCGGTGAAGAAGTCGAAGTCGAACAAAGCGAACTTCGTGTGGCTGACGATCAAATTGTTTCAGGTCGAATCGACTTGGGCCGATGCATGTTCTGCGGACTGTGCATGGAATCCTGTGGCTTTACATCCTTCTTCATGACCAACGAGTACGACGGAATGTCCGGATTCACTCGTCAAGAACTGTGGTTCGACGCCAGTCGAACTCGAGTGCTGCCAAATGTCCACCAAGAAGCGGTTGACACAGAACTTGCGAAGCGAGCCAACAAGGAACGCGACAAGCGGGCCAAGAAGGCTGCTAGAGAAGCAAAGGCTGCATCTGAGGAGAGTGCTTGAAATGGACGTTGCTTATGCAGCTGAACTCGGTGTTTTTTTCCTCTTTGCAACCATTGCATTGGGGGGAGCGCTCGGGCTCATTCTTGCACAACGTGTTGCACACTCGATGCTTTCACTGATCTTCAGTTTCATGGCTGTTTCAGGTATCTTCATCCTCTTGGGTGCAGAATTCCTTGCAGCCATTCAAATCCTCGTTTATCTGGCAAGTGTTGGGTTGGTGGTGCTGTTTGGTATCATGCTCACACGCCGTCAAATCCTTGAGGAGGACTTCGAATGAAGGTTCTCTCCCTCGCAACTCGCATGGGCTTGCTCGCCCTTGGCATGATCCTTGTTTCCGTGCTCAGCGCAGACGCTGTATGGGCCGACGCAAGTGAGGACGAGCCAACCACCAGCGGCCTCGCTGATGCATTGCTTACCGATTGGGCGCTTCCATTGCTCATCCTTGGTGTGCTGATGTCGATGGCCATGATTGGCGCAGCATACCTTGTTCGCGACGAGCGAATGGAGAATCTCTTGTGGGAATTTGGAGGTGAAGAAGAATGATTGATCCAGCATTGGTATCCGCTCTTTCAGCCCTCATGTTCGTCATTGGACTTGGTGGTGCTTTCACTCGAAAGAACGCCATCATCGTCTTGATGTGCATTGAATTGATGCTCAACGCCGCAAACATGCAGTTTGCCGCAGCAGCCGTCCATCACGGTGACACCACCGGATGGGTTTACACCATTTTTGCTATTGCCATTGCGGCCAGTGAAGTTGCCATCGGACTGGCAATTTTCCTCGCTATGTATGGCCAACACGACACGATATCATTGGACGATGTGGATGTCCTGAAGAACTGAGGTGAGATGATGGCAGGTTCAGAAGTTACAGATATCGCAGCGCCTCACGTTACCGAACTGGCACCCCTCATCGTGCTTTTGCCGATGATTGCCTTTGCGGTGATTCTCTTCCTTGGTAAGGTGTTCAACGGAAACCCAACTTGGAAAAATGCAGTGAAGGAAGGGGGCATTATTGCCCTTGGTGTCATGAGCGCAGTGCTCGTGCTTTCCCTGTTGTTAATTGCCGATTTCATTGGCTCAGTGCAAGCAGGTCACGACTCAGTGTTCCATTGGTTCACCTCTGGTGTCTGGGACGGCACTTCAGCTGGCGTCAGTACCGATAAGTTTGGCTTTGGCATCTACGTCGATCACATCACCGTGATGCTGTTGTTCGTGGCTGCTTTCCTTTGCTTGTTGATCAACATCTTCAGCATCGGTTACATGAACACCGATCCAATCAATGACAACCGAAACCACCGATTCTATGCTGAGTTCGTCTTGTTCTGTTCTGGTATGCTCGGCATGGTCCTTGCAGATTCCTTCCTTTGGCTGTTCATCTTCTGGGAGATTATGGGTCTGTGTTCCTACCTTCTCATCGGTTTCTACTACGAACGCCCAAGCGCAGCTTACGCTGCAAAGAAGGCATTCCTCACCACTCGTATCGGCGACGTGTTCCTCATGATCGGTTTGGTCATGCTATGGGACCTCTTCGGTTCGCTTGATTACACCGTCGTGTTTGACTCTGCAAACATCGAGCATGTCGCAGAACATTCTGCAGGCACTCTCCAATGGGCGCTTGGCCTCATGTTCATCGGTGCTGTTGGAAAGTCTGCTCAATTCCCACTTCACGTTTGGTTGCCAGACGCTATGGAAGGCCCAACACCAGTATCTGCGCTCATTCACGCAGCAACCATGGTTAACGCCGGATTGTACCTCGTGGCTCGTATGTTCCCATTCTTCGGAGCAGAAGCGCTTCACGGCGACCTTGCAGACCTGGCCTACATCATCGCCG
>CM001443.1:484165-484881 GCA_000246735.1 uncultured Candidatus Poseidoniales archaeon
GATGGCAGCAGCCATCGCCTTTGTCCAAATGGATCTCAAGAAGGTCTTAGCGTATTCAACAATGAGTCAACTCGCCTACATCTTCACGGGTCTTGGATGTGCGCTCTACCTCGCGAACACACTTGATTGGCACCACAATGACAAGGACCATTACATCGTGATTGTCGCTTTCGGTGCTGCTTTGTTCCACTTGTTCAACCACGCCATGGCCAAAGGAATGCTGTTCATGGCCAGTGGTTCGGTGATTCACGAAGTGCATCACGCTCACCACCATTTGCACCACCATGATGACCACGGTGACGATCACGATGATGATCACCATGACGACCACTTTGATGCTCAATCCATGGAGAACATGGGTGGGCTTGCCTCAAAGATGCCAATCACGGCAACCGCAATGCTCGTTGGTTCAGCTTCCATCATGGGGCTTCCACTGATTGGCGGATTCTGGTCCAAGGAAGGCATCATCGCCAATGCATGGCGAGTTGCTCAAGATGATCCAAAGTTCCTCTTGCCAGCAATGTGCGTGCTGATTGGTGCTGGAATGACCGGGTTCTACATGTCTCGAATGTGGCTCAAGACCTTCGCAGGCAAGCCAAACAACGAGGTTGCAGCCCACGTCGGTCCAACCAACACCTGGATCAAGATTCCACTGTTCCTCCTGACCTTCGTTAGCCTTTCCTCAGTCTTCTTTGCCGGCATGGGCTTCACCCTGA
>CM001443.1:484897-487717 GCA_000246735.1 uncultured Candidatus Poseidoniales archaeon
GGCGCCCGATGAAAACTATGCGTTCATGTCTGAGAAATCCCTTGTTGAGGGAATCATCTACGAGATGGAACACGCATTTGCGAATGAAGATGCCTACTTCTTCATCCTCACCTACATCGCCATTGCCCTCGGTGCTGTCGCAGGCCCCGGTCTTGCTATGGCCCTCTATGGCGGCGAGTTGGAAGAAGGCGAATCCGCTAAACCATGGATGATGCCAGTTCTTCGCCTCAACTCGTGGGTAAAGGCTCGGTTCAACTTCGACAACAGCGCTTTTGCTGAATCAACCCTCGCAGTCGCCTTGCAAAACCGACTGTACATCGATCATTACTACGACATGGCCATGCTCAAGATTGTTGCAGGATTCTCTGCAAAGGCTGCTGACGCAGATTCGGATGTTATTGATGGGACCATCAAGACCATCGAATCTGGCTCGCAATCAATTTCCGAAGTCGTTCGCTCGCTCACAACCGGCTCCGCCCGTGATTACATCCTCATGGTGGCGGTTGGTATGCTTGCGATCTTCATGCTTGTTTGGGGGGTGGCTTGATTGTTCGAGCCAGGTACTGATTGGATTTCGATGCAACTTGTAGGTTTCCCTGTTGTCGCAGGTATTGTTTTGTTGGCATTCGTTGCGAACGCCAAGAAATCAGCGCATGAGAAACTCAACAACCCAATCCGAATGGCCAGCTTTGCCTTCTCACTGGTGCTGTTCGGTTACACGACTGCCATGTTCTTCAACTCGTTTGCAGACATCACAACCGATGGTGTTGCGTTCAACAATTACACCTTCCACGATTCGTATGAATGGTTCCCAGCACTGGGTATTCACTGGACTGTTGGTTTGGATGCGTTGTCGTTCCCAATGGTTTGGTTGACCACCTTCTTGCTCCCAGTGACCATCATCGCTACATGGCACGAGAAAAACGGTGCAACCTACTTCCCAACCCTTCTCTTGATGGGTGGCGCTTTGATCGGTGTGTTCGTTTCCCTTGACTTGTTCATGTTCTATGTGTTCTGGGAATTGACCTTGATTCCAATGTTCTTCCTCATCCTGAACTGGGGTGGCAAGGACCGGAAGTACGCTTCTCAGAAGTTCTTCATCTACACCTTCACAGCCTCTGTTGTGATGTTGCTCGGTCTTGTGACCCTGTACCTCATGCAACCTGACCAAATCGGAACGGGTGGTAAGTACGGCACAATGACCGGACGTACCTTCGACATTCCAACGCTCGTTGAGAGTGCAACGCTGGCCAACAAAGATGGATGGTTCATGGGAGAAAGCATGCAAAAGGTGCTCTTCGTTATGCTCATGCTTGGCTTCCTCGTGAAGTTGCCTGCGGTTCCATTCCACACTTGGCTGCCCGATGCGCACGTTCAGGCACCAACAGGTGGGTCGATGCTGCTTGCCGGTGTGATGCTCAAGATGGGTGCTTACGGTATGTTCCGCCTCCCACTCAGCATGTTCCCACATGCGTTGCAACACTTCCAGTTGGCATTGATGATCTTCGGTATGGTTTCCCTCGTTTGGGGTGCCATTGTCTGTTTAGGACAAACCAACCTCAAGAAGATGGTCGCCTACTCCTCTGTGTCACACATGGGTGTCATCCTCATCGGTATCGCTACCATGCAACCAATGGGCTGGGCTGCGGCTTTGTTCATGATGTTCGCTCACGGAATTATCAGCCCAATGCTCTTCGCAGTGTGTGGCGCATTCAAGCACCATTACCACAGCATGGAGATTGGTGCAATGCGCGGCATGGCTAAGCATTCACCATGGCTTGCTACTTCGATGATGTTCGCGTGGATGGCTTCACTTGGCCTTCCATTGCTTGCAGGGTTCGTTGCAGAATTGATGATGCTCATCGCATTGTGGTACTTCATTGACCTCGAAGGATGGAGCGTACTCTGGATGATTGGACCTGCACTCGTGTTGGCCCTCACTGCTGCCTACTACCTCTGGTCGATGCAACGCACAATCTTTGAGGGCGGCGACGAAACACAGCCACCTGCATCACTTCATGGCGACCCTGTACCGGACATCTCCAATGAAGAGAAGATTGCAATGCTCATCTTGGCCGCCTTTACCATCCTCTTCGGTGTCATGCCATGGATTGGCTTGGACATGATGGACGATTACTGCCGAACGTTCTTCGAACATATGATTTCGAATGGTATTTTCAAGGGAGGTGCTTGATATGAGTGAGACACAAGCTTTCAGCAACGAGTTCTACTCAGCCATGCTCCCAGAGATGCTTCTGTTCGTTGGACTGATCGCCCTCATCATCATCCCGAACCTTGGAAAGGGTACGTTCCGCATCCCTGGGACGCAAATTCGCCTGCCTTGGTTCATGGGCGGTCAACGATACGGCCTCACCAGCAACCCACGCCTCCCAGCATGGATTGCCACCATCACCCTTGCAGGTGCGTTCGCAGCCGTTCTCGACTCACTCAATGGGGGCGTTGACAGCCTCCTTGTGGTGAGCAGTGATTCAGACTCTGCAAAGGAATTGCTCATGGTGAATGGATTCAGTCGTGTCTTCGAACTGATTTTCTTCGGTGCACTGGCGCTCGCTTCGTTCGCTAGCATGAACCGATTGAAGGTTGAAGGAACTGGTGGAAAACTCACCGAAGATCAACTCTTCAACAACCGACGCCAAGCCGATTTCTACATCTTGATGTTGACTTGCGGTCTTGGAATGTCCGTTGTCGCATTGGCTCAAGACCTCTTTGTGCTCTTCATTGGACTGGAGTTGGCTTCCTTCTCGACCTACGTGCTTGTGGCCTTCATGAAGGAATCCAAGGCCGGCTCAGAAGCCGGAA
>CM001443.1:487734-490593 GCA_000246735.1 uncultured Candidatus Poseidoniales archaeon
GTCGGTTCAGTTGCATCCGGTGTTGGCCTCTACGGTCTTTCGATGCTCTACCTTTGGTCGGGCTCGCTTCAGTTTGATGCCCTCGCTTTGGCCTTCGCTGAAACAGGAACGGAACCTCTGCCACTCATCGGTATTGGATTTGTTCTCGTTGGCTTTGGTTTCAAGGTCAGCGCTGCACCATTCCACTTTGCTGCTCCTGATGCATACGCAGGCGCAAGCAGCCCCGTAGCTGGTGTTCTGGCAACTGCAAGCAAAGCCATGGGCATGGTTGGTTTGATTCGAATGCTGTTGATTGTAGCTGCCCCTGAATCCTCTGACGGTTCAGCAGTTTGGCTTGTCGCTATTGGCGCACTCGCAGCTCTTACCATGACATGGGGGAACATCGCAGCACTCGGCAGCACAAACCCGAAGCGCATGCTTGCTTACTCTTCTGTGGCTCACGCAGGCTACATGCTCGCTGGGCTCACTGCGATCGGTGCATGGACATGGGACCCATCCTTTGCTGGACAAGAAGGCGAAGCCGCCTTGCTCGTGATGACCGCCTTGATGTTCCACTTGCTCGTGCTTGTTGCGTTCAAACTCGGTGCGTTCTTGGTGCTCTCCGTCCTCGAAAACGACGGTGATTCCTCCCGTCTCTCGTCGCTTGGTGGTCTTGCAAAGCGTGAACCACTGCTCGCCTTTGCCATGTTCATCTTCATGATTTCACTTGCTGGTGTACCACCTATGGCAGGATTCCTCTCCAAACTGATGGTCATCATGGGTATCGTCAACGTCGGTGTCGGCTCTGGTGTCAACTCCTTCGGAGATCTTCACTGGGTCTGGTGGCTTGCACTCTTGATGGTGCTTAACTCAGCCATTTCGGTGTTCTACTATCTCCGAGTGGCTGTAGTGATGTTCTTTGAATCGCCTGAAATAGGACGAGAAGGACCGCTACCATCGGGATGGCAAGTTCGAACCTCGATTTTCATCTGCGTTGCAGCAACAATCCTGCTCGGTGTCTTTGGCGACTCCGTGCTTGAGATGTGTCGCGACGCTGCGGAGAGCCTCACCACCAAGTGGTGAAGCGGTTCTTTCACTGGTTGTGCAAAGAGAGTCGCCCTCCGAGGTGCTGTATTCAAGAAGGGTGGGCTGCACGGTAGATTAGGTGCAACCGTATGGGTCGACGACGTGAAGAAAAAGTGGACGAGGAAGAACTCGCTCGACTTGAATCTCCAGAAGGTTCGTCGTCAGGCAAAATTCGCGTCAAGATGCCGAACAAAAGAGTCAACGAAATGTTTGCTCTCGCTGAGCAAATCCTCGGTGGCCGAAGGGTGACCGTGCTTTGTGCAGACGGCGAAACTCGAATGGCCCGTATCCCTGGCAAAATGCGCCGACGTCAATGGGTCCGTGATGGTGATCTGATCATTGTTTGGCCTTGGGATTTCCAAGACGCCAAAGCAGACGTGAAGCACCGTTACACCAAAACTCAAGCCATGTACCTCTCTCGAAAGGGCGTATTGCCGCCCGATGTCGATATCTTTGGAATGAACACCGCTGTCGATGAGGACGATGAGCACGACGACCTGTTCGGTACGATGGATGACGACGAGGAGGACGACCTCTTTGGCGCAGCAGACGAATCAGAAGACGACGATGAAGACGATTTGTTTGGCGAAGAGGATGACGATGGTGACGAGCCTACTACAGAATCGAAAGAAACCGCTGAAGTCAATGCCGAGGCGGCGGAGACGAGCGATGAAAAATCCGAAGAACCATTTGTCGTTGTTGAAGAATATCCCTCAGAAGAAGGCGAAGATAGCGACGACGATGATGAGGATTTGGAAGACCTCTTTGGTTGAATCAATTGATGCCCATGGCGCTCCAGTGGTGATTTGATGGCCAAGGACAACTGGGATGAGTTGAACGAAGGCAAGCACAACCGTCACAATCATCGGCGGAACAAAAAGAGGGGGAAGCGCTCTTCTCGAACCCAAGACCTTGACGACGAATATGTTTCGTCGGAAGAGGATAAATTTCTCAGCAACCTCGCCTCAAAGCAGAACAGCTACGGCTGGATGAAAGAGGCACGCTACAAGCGAATGTTCAGGGACATCGAAAACAAAATTCAGGGTGCCATGGGAACCGGCACCTTCGATTGGGTCGACCGTCGTGTGTTCGATCAGGTGTTTGACCGCCTTACGCTGATGTCGCTCTACAAATTGATGAAAACAGGCGTCATCGATACCCTCGATTATCCAATTGCTCGAGGCAAAGAAGCCCACGTGTTCCATGGAACGAACATCGATGGAAAATCGGTGGCGGTGAAAATCTTCCACACATCGAATGCGGTGTTCAAGAACCTAGTCCAGTACATCGAAGGCGATCCAAGGTTTGGCGGTCTTCGACGAAGGCATCGAGACCTTGTCGACATATGGGTCCGTAAAGAGCATCGAAACCTTTCACGTCTTTCTCGCTGGGGGTTAAACGTGCCAAAGCCCCTCGGGATTCACAAGAACGTCCTTGTGATGGAATATTTGGGTCACGAAACAGGTTCTTCTCCTAAATTGAGGGAAGTGCATGTGGAAGAGCCAGAACCTGTGTTCGACGATTTGCTTGAATTCTTAGCTGTAGCGTGGCAGAAAAGTAACCTCGTTCACGGTGATTTCTCTCCGTTCAACATCTTGTGGCACCAAGACAGAGCCGTTGTCATTGATGTCGGGCAAGCGGTCGTTCAAGGCCACCCGAAGGCAGAGGAATTCCTTGTACGGGACGTCACTCGTCTGGTTGAATGGGCCAACAAGAACGGCATCGAAGTGACATTGGCACAAGCAATGTACGAAGTCCTCAACATGAACCTCGATCACGTCAAACAGATTGAGT
>CM001443.1:490608-494382 GCA_000246735.1 uncultured Candidatus Poseidoniales archaeon
CTTCCCAACCGACTTGTTCGTCTTCAGCCAATTCCATCATGGCTTCGACTGCGCCTTCGTCTTCAGGATCGACTTGAGCCGCACGCATGCGTCGGCTGCGTCGGTTGGCGACATCAGCAAGTCCAGGCACGAGGTTCTCAAAGCCACCTGCTTCGGGCACGGGTTCTGCTTTGATTTCGATGGTGTCGAGGCTTCGATTGACCAAACGACTGCGACGGCGGTCTCGCTCGAGGAAATTGAGCACAGTACCGTGCTCAGCTCCACCGGCAAGCATCTCCACCGCTTGGCGAGCAGCAGCCAACCCCTCTTCTTCACCGACAAGAACAACGGTTGAGTTGTAAATCGTGATTTGAGTGTCAGTCAAGTTTTCAATCAACTTGCGAATTTTACCTTGGCTTCCGATGATTCGGGCACGGATGCGTCGTTGTTGGTTGGAGCGCTTACCCACGAAGGAACGAATGTCGACGAGTTCGAAGAAATGATCATCATCGAGCAGGCGGATGGCGGCCTTAGGAGCCATGCCCCGGCCAATTGCTTTGATGACATCTGGGAATTTCATGGCCTTGACAGGGTCGTAGGAACCCGGTTCGCCCCATACCACTTCGACATCACCCGTGTTTGAATCAATGTCCAGCGTCTTGCATCCAGCAGCGTGACGCAACGACTTCGCAGTTGCACCCTTTGCGCCGATGAGCACCGCTATGCGGTCCATTGGGACACGAGGTAGGGGTTGTCGCATGGTGGTTCCTGCGGCCGACCTCTTTTCAAACTCTTGTACGGCGCTGGAGGAAGCCAAGAGCAACTCCAACAAGCAGGATGATGATGATTGAAGGGGCAAAAGAGGGCACAAGGCCGGGTGAACCGATCGATGCCCCAGTGACCACCAAGTGGTTGTTGTTGTTGCCTTCATCGTATTCGTCAATGACGTTGAGGTAGTCGATGACGAGGCGTAAATCATACTGACCGGTCTGTGGGACCGTGTAGTTCCAGATGAGCGTCTCAGTGCTGTCAGAAAGTGTTCCCGATGGCAACGTTCTCGCCTCCATCACGGTCCAACTCACCGCGGAGGTTCGATCGGCAGGAGCAGATTCCAATCGCACAACAATGCTGCCACCGTAGTCTTGATTGCTCTCCAAAACGCTGGTGATGGTCACGTTTCCTGAGTTCTCACCAGGGCGGACGATCAGGCGGTCGAGGTTGGTTTGCGTGCTGTTCCACGACAGGTCAAGGCCGGGAAGAATTTGGAACGAACTTGGGCTCGAACTGTATTGGTTGCCAGCTTGGTCCACGACAACTGCGCGGAGCATGAGATGCTGACGAGATTTGGTAGCCCAATTTGAGAGAGCTACAGTGGCATCAAGCCCTGTGACGCCGAAGTTCAACCATCGGCCTGAGAGGTCAGGCGTCTGCCCCACCCCGTTTGTATCGAAACCATACTGCATGTACGAAGCGGTCAAATCGATTCCAGAGCCGTCGTCTTGAGCGTTGAAACTCACGTTGGCAGGTCCAACCCGACTCGTTGTGAGTTCGTCTACAATCCATCCGCTTGGCTCGGGTGATGTTTGGTCGATTCGAATGACGACATCAGATGCAGGGCCAACATTCCCGACTCGATCCACAGACCTAAATTGAACAGTGTGGTTTCCTTCTGTAAATTCAAATGAAGCAGCGTCGTTGGTGACAGTTGTCCATGCAGTGCCATCTGTGCTGTATTGGCATGAGGCAACGCCGCTTCCTTGGCCATCGTCAGCAGCACTGATGAGGCCGCTGATGGTGATGCTGCCGCTGTTCTGCCATGTCGAGCCAGAACCAACAGTGAGGCCGCTGAGTGTGGGGCCAGTACGGTCGATTCCGATAAACATAGTTTCAGTTGCGGATAATCCTGAATCGTCATGGACAGTGAGTTTCGGGTTGTAGGTCCCTTCGCTCATGGCGCCACTTGACCAGTCCCATCCATAGTTGAGGGAGGTTGGACCGTCATTGGAGGGTGCACCAGGCCCGGGGACATTGGTGAGCGTGGCATAGGTGAGGTCGTCATCGCTTGCGCCCCAACGGAACGCAATTGCTTCATCAGCGTCGATCCCAAACCAAGCTCGGTCGCTTGCGGAATCACCGCTTCCTGCTTCGCTGTTGAGCGCAGTAAAGATGGTGATGAGTGGAATTTGGTTGGCAATGGTGAACGTATCAGAGGTCACCACGACGCTTTCGTTGACATCGTCATCCCAAGCGGTTGCACGAAGGGTGTAACTGCCGTTGGTGTATGCGGTTGTGTCAAAATAGGTCAACCATGGAACGCTCGTGAGGTTGTTTACAGTTGTCCACAATGTTCCATCATTGGAGGCTTCAATGAGAATTGAGGACACATTTGCATCGCCGCTTAATGAGAAGGTCAATTGGTATTGGCCTGTGATTGAATCACCGCTCGAGGGGCCGTTTGAAAAACTCATCACGAGGTTTGAGGAAGTTGCCATGGGGAGATTTTCCTGCAGAGCTGTCGGTGGTGCCTGTGAGGGTTGCCATAATGGTGAGGCGGCCATGCCAGCCAAGAGGAAGACGAGCAACGCAGTCACCGCGGTCCTTCCCATGGACCCTTGACGGGTGAGGTTGTCCTTCAATGCTCCCCTTTGCGAATCGAGAAAGGTGGACGGTTGAGGGGTTGTCATTTGGCTCGAAAACCTTCTACCTCGAGGCTCAATGGCGATGTGAGAATCCTTTTGCGAACTACGATTTTCCGTGTCTGTTTGAGATGGGTTCAAGTGCTTTGCAGGGTGTCATCCCTATGTATGGCGAACACATGGAAGGCCCTTGTTGTGATTCTGTTGCTCGGAATGGCGTCGTTGCCGCTTGGGGCCAATGCTGAACAAGTCGGCGACATTCAAGCCTCGGCCTCGACCGTCGCCCTGTCGCCATCTGCTCCACAAGCAGGCGATACGGTGACTATTTTCCTTACGATGTATAACAGCGGACAGAGTTTCGCTTCTGAAGTTGAGTACACCTTTTACAAGGAATCTCAGGGCCCGGGCAACATCATTGAACAAGCAAGGGTAGATATTGAGGGCGAAGCAACTGCAGAGGTTTCAACGCAATGGGTCAACGTGATCGAGGGCGAACATGAAATCCACATTCTAGTTGAATACCCACGTGATTCAAATAATTTCATGGATTTCTATGTTCCATTCACCGTCACCGGCCTACCAAACCTCAAGGTCACAACCCTCGAAGTCGCTCCAGCTTCCGGAATTTTTGCTGGCGATACCGTCACAGTCTCTTCACTTGTTCGAAACACTGGCAGCGAACCTGCTGGTGCAAGCGTGCTTCACTTGGACCTCCCTGATGCTCCGAACCAAGACCTTGCGACCCCTGCCATCGATGCGGGTTCTTCTGCTTGGGTCAACACGACCTTTGCTGCACCAGCAAGTGGGTCTCATACGATTTATGCGACACCGGATTACGAAAGCGCCGTTGAAGAGTCTTCGGAAGTGAACAAGCAAAAGAATGCCTCCTTCACCGTTGAGACGCGCATGGATGTCTACCATCAAGGCGAAATGAGTGTGGCCATCGAAGAAGGTGCACTCGAAGGACCATGGGTTGTTTCTGGTCGACTTGCCCGTACCAACGGAAGCGGTGCCTCTGAAGTGCCAATGTGGTTGGAAATCCCAGATGGCAACGGGGGCCTCGTCACCTCGACTCCATTCACTGTCACCCTCACAGGCGCAGGGTATGCTGAGACAGATTGGAGCCACACTCTGACCTCCAGTGACCTCAGTGCCTTGC
>CM001443.1:494399-496112 GCA_000246735.1 uncultured Candidatus Poseidoniales archaeon
CAAGTCACAGCACAAATCGATCCTTTCGGAACAGCCCCATTCACCCAAGAGTCGACTGAAAACGATCGAAGCACAACATCTCTTTCGATTTTCCCGATTCCAGATGTCTTTGTTGACCCGATTGCAATTGCAGACAGCCCTTCGGTAAATTCGGGCGACAAGGTGGTATGGCGAGTCAGCATGAGCAACAATGGTGACATCGGAGTATCCGGGCGATTGCAGTACACATGGGAAGGCACTGACAGCCAGTCGCCAGTCATTTACCTCGACAAAGGTGAAACAATCACATGGGATATTGAACTCACGACCTCGCTAGGAGCTCACGAAGCCACGTTCGTTGCAGGTTGGGTTCCGCTCGCCGGCAGTTGGGATGACAACCCCCTCAACAATGAAGCATCAGGCACCGTTTCAGTTGAAGCTGAACTCCGGCTCGAATGGTGGCTTTCTTCTTTCAGCATTCTTGACGATGAAGCAAATTTAGCCGTTTCTCCGCTTGATGCTGGTGAAACGTACACCATCGGCATCGAATTGACCAGCACTGAGACTGGTAGTTTGACCTTTGATTGTATGGATGGGAACAACGAGATGCTTGGCAACACGAGCGTCGCCGTTGAGACTCGCGGGGAACGAGTCGCGTTGACATGTGATTTTGTTGCCTATGCACCCCTCTCAACTGTGAGGCTGGTTCCTTCTGACCCAACGGTGACGACAACCTTCACTCGAACGTTCGCAACAGTGTTGACCGATGAGGCCATCGATGACCTAAACTCGAATTCGGAACTGGGCACTTTCACCATCATTGGCTTGAGTGCGCTTGTGTTGATTGGCGTTCTCGTTGCTGCAATTTTGATGACAAGGGACCGGGAAGAAGAAGTCGAACGGGACATTTTCGAATATTGCCCTGCGTGCGACGGTGAACTTGAGGGCGATGAAGACCGTTGCCCTCACTGTGCTTTCAACCTCAAGAAGGCGAGAAAACAATTCCACGATTGTGACGAGTGTGGAGAATCAATTCCAGACTTGTTGGACAATTGTGTATACTGTGGTGCAGACCAAGATGTCTCATCTTACTTCGAACAGCGCACACGAAGGGAGCCGAAGGTCAAAGAAATGGTCTCACTCCCAGAGGATGAAGAAAAAGACGATGAGATTGTCGAAGGAACAGAGGATTTCGCTCAAGCAGTCAAGGACTTTGGCTACGATGAGGACAACCTCGAAGACGAATGGGATGAAAACATCATCAGCGCAGAAGCGGAAGTGGAAGCGGCTTACGATCGCAGGAACGCTGAACAGATTGAGCGCGAAAACATGACTGAAGAGGAATTGGAAGCTTACGATAACACCGTCACAACTACCTTGAAGAGCATGGAGGACCTTGGAAACGAAGGGGTCGACATCGATGCGATTCTGAAGGCAAAGGGCGAGGTAATCTCGCTGAAGGATGATGGCGATGACGGCTCAGAATTGAGTGCAAGTGACGCCAAAATCCGTGGTCGTTTGTACGAGATTACAGGTGAAGACGGTATCATGCCTGGCGATAAGGTGCACGTGGGTATGAAACTCACAGATTCCTCCATGGCAGGAAACGAGGTCTCCGATACAACGGCCGATTTCACATGGGACAGCGCTGATGAGGAAGAGAAACCACTCACAGACGAGAATCCAGAATCTTCCAAGGCAAAGCCCGCCCGACGCCGTGCACCACGCCGTCGA
>CM001443.1:496128-554971 GCA_000246735.1 uncultured Candidatus Poseidoniales archaeon
CGCTGAGACACCACAAATGTCGGAATGTGGGGCTTGTGGTGCAGACTTGGCTATGGACGCCAAAGAGTGCGGTACATGCGGCGCAAAGTTCGAGTGATCGGGTGAAGTGAAAGGCGCCCGTCGGCTTTCATAGGGTACGTCACAGCTTTCGCTCGGCAGGTCCAGACGTCATTCGGGCAAGTCAAGCCAGGGGGTTTTGATTTTCAACCCCTCGCAAGGAACAGCATTGAATTGATATGGAAGGCGTTCTTGGCATGAACCATGAAGCGGCATCTGCTCCCTGTGGCATTGGTTCTCATGCTCTTCATGTCGACGACAGCTGGGTGTTTAGGATTGATTCCAGCCCGTGAAAGCCTTGAGGCAATGCGGGGTGAAGCAAAGCCTTCAATCACCGTTGAAAGCATGATGCTGAGCCATGTCTTTGACAGCATTGAACTCGAACCTTACACCAACACCTCTACGCTCGATGTTCGAGCCGATGCCACGCAGATTGTCATTTACAGAAAGGTCTCAATCACCGGTTCGGATACCATTGCGTGCTTTGATAATGGACTCACCCGATACGTGCAAGCCACGCTCGTTGATCCTGCTGGCAACACGCGATGGGAACTCAATGAATGCCAAGATGTTCAACCAGCCACCGTCGAAATTAATCCTGACCCAACCTTGGAAGTCGGAGACTGGACCCTCTCAGTCGAAGCACGTGGTATTGGCGTACCTGGCACTGCTGCACAAGATCAGTTCACAATCACGGTAAGCGTGCAGAACACCTGCATCATTTACCCGCCGAACAACGAGTGTGACTAGGTTCACACCAGTGAGTCGTCACACGCATACCTGCGTGAGCAATTTTGACACTTGCCGGGTCGCTCATGGTTTCTCTTTGCGCCACCCTCAACCATCAATCGTTGAATTTCTGAGATGGCTGAAAACAATTCTTGTTTGGCATCAGGCGTCCAATCGATTTGGTGCAAGTTTTCCTTGCCATAGCGGAGGACTCCGTAAGGAGAACTTTTCTTCGTGCTCACCTCAACGAGGTGAAGATAGGCCAAAATTTGCATTCTGTGAGAGGCATGAGGTCGCTTTGGTACCTTTCCGGTCTTTTGTTCCACAGGAATGAATTCGCCATCAACAATTACAATCTGATCTGGACGGCCTCGGAGCCCGGTCACTGGATCGACGAGGAGATTGGTTGAGGTGTCATCGTCGGAGTAAGTCACCTCAGTATCGGCTTCCAAGTCCACATCCTTTCGTGCTAATTCCAATGCGTTTTCACTGAGCAAGACCCTTTGCAGTTGCCAAGAGGCCGCCAAGGTCCATCCCATGGCTGTCAGAAAGAGAATGAACGTTGCCTGAGCCCTGTTGTCCGCTCCAGCAAGGGCGATGGCATGAAGGCCAAGCACAATCGCTCCAAAGAAGAACGAAACTTCGGTGCGGCCCGCTTCGAACCAGCCACCAATGAAATTTGGTGGTTCGATGACCGGTTGGATTTCATCGTGGTCCAACAAAATACGGGATCTCGTTTGTGCAACCGTTTCATTCCAGCCAACCCACTTGCGCCATGGCAAGTATGTAGCGAAGAGTCCAGCAATCAGTAGCACCAGTGCCCAGAGCGCAAGGTAACGAGCCAGATCAAGCGGTGTTGTTACCACATCATCGATGTAATTGAAAGCAATCCCGTCGATTACAAATGCCACGGTCACAGAGAACCACCATGTCCAGATAATCGTCGCCCTTCTCATGCTGGTTTTCATTTCCTTGAACGATTCCATCTGCTGATGGATTTCAGCGTGTTTTCGAATCCCGGCTTCAATGGCTTCGCCTTGGCCAGAATTTCCCTCTCGGGACAACGCCCAAGACATTGGGCAATATTCGTGGCGTTCGAGGTCGCTTGCGCTCAACTTCAACGCGGCGTCATTTTCGTCTCGCCAAAAGTCGTCATTATGCAAACGGGCTTTGTAGGTCCCGATTTTGGAGGCATTATTGGCCAATGATTCCTCCCCCATGAGAGGGAGTTGAGCGTCTCATCCTTGAGTTCTTCCACGGCATAAGTCAACAAAATCTATCGAAATTGGGTTGTTCCTTTTTTGGATTCACTACGAAGCGGTTTAATATGGGGTTCAAGTCGGGCGATTGCTGAGGTCTTGCAATGTCCGAAGAAACTACTTTACTCGTCCCCTTTGAATCCTATGAGGAAAACGCAGTCAACATTGGTACTCAACAAAAGAGTGCAGATATGGCTCGCTTTATTGACACCGTCCGTGAAGATGGTCTTTACCTCCTCGATGTCAACATGACTGACTCCCGAATCCGCTCGATTGCGGAATTCCTCAACCGCTACGATTCCCCTCGCATCATGATTGTCTCCGCACGACAGTACGGTCAACGCCCAGCTCGCAAGTTCGCAGAATCAATCGGTGCAAACGCAGCCGTTGGCCGCTTCATCCCTGGTTCCCTCACCAACCCAGTGCTCCGATCCTACGTCGAGCCTGACATCCTCTTCGTGACCGACCCAGCCGCTGATCAGCAAGCACTCCGTGAAGCTGTGAACTCTGGTTTGCCGATTGTGGGCATCGTCGATGCAAACAACAACCTTCGTAACGTCGATGTTGCGCTCCCTGCAAACAACAAGGGTCGCCGCTCACTGGCCTTGGTCTACTGGCTCTTGGCCCGTGAAGTGCTCAAGGGAGGTGAGACGAGGACTGGGCAGAAGCCCAAGATCTCGAAGATTGGCAATCCACCTTCTGAGGCTATATCATTCGCTGCTCTTAGCAGACAAGAACGAACTGATTCCATCTGCGAATGCCTCAGGCGTTGGCGCACCGTGCATAACAGCCCTGATTTTCTTTGCACCCGGCAACCCCTTGGTGAACGCCACCGCGTGTCGTTGCATCCATCGAGGTTGAAGGCCTGCTGTTTTGTGTGAGAATTCGATGTACTTGTCCCAGCACCATCGGCGAGCGGCAAACGATTGACCAACAGGTGACAATTCATGCCAGGATTCAGCGTTGGCTCGCACCCATGGTAAGTCATCGTGTTCCATCCATCCGAGGCCGACCTTGATTTCGCCAAACACGGAAGGTCGGCCGATGGCCCCCCTCCCGACCATCAATCCTGATGCACCAGTAACTTCCAAGCAATCCTTAGCGCTTGCCGCATCGACCACATCTCCGTTCGCCACAACAGGGGTTTCGACAGCATCAACAATCGATTTGATTGAATTCCAATCTGCTTCACCGGAATACCGTTGACGCAATGTTCGACCGTGGACACAAAGACGAGCCGTCCCAATGTCTTCAAGTTCTTTGCAAATCTCCAAGGCATTGTTCGCTCCTTGGCCTGTTCCAAGCCTCATCTTTGCAGAAACGGGAACATCGACTTTTTGGATAATGCCGTCAACCATTGAAACAAGGTTGTCAGGTTCACCCATGAGGGCTGCACCAGCGCAAATTTTGGTCACCTTAGGTGCAGGGCATCCAAAGTTGAGATCGATGATGTCGGCGGTTGGTGCAAGCATCTCAGCAGCCGTGGCCATATCATTAGGGTCGCCGCCGAAGATCTGTGGGATGAAGGGGACTTCAGTCTCATGGGATTCCATTTTCCGCCATGAAACGGCAGCCTCACGAGTTAATGCCGTGCTGTTCGTGAATTCAGTGATGGTGACATCAGCTCCGCATGCCTTCGCCAGCAACCGAAACGGCAGGTCTGAGACGCCCGCCATCGGGGCGAGGAACAATGGACGAGGTTCCCCGTCCCATGGGCCGGATTTTGGAGCGATGTGTTCGGGCATGGACACTCACCTATGCATCGAGTTGCTCGACCAGTTCACCAACCCTGCGCATTCGGCGCAGGACTCGGTCGAGCCGTTCCATGACTCGCTTAGCAGTTTCTTCTGGCCCCTCACCTGACATTCTGTGACCCATCGGAAGTCGTCCGCCAAGCAGGTTGAGGAGAAGCATCTGTTCTGCTGCCTCGACACTCTTCATTGCGTCGTCAACATCCTCCACTGTGAGTTTTCCTTTCTTGAGTTTACTTAGCAGCAAGGACTGCTGCTTTGTTCCCAACAACCGCTGAAATCCGCCCTTTTTGAGCATCCAATCTTCGCCTCTTCGCTGGTGTTGAGCCAGCATGGCTGTCCACAAGGCGATGCTCAACCGATCGATGCGAGGCACGCGCTCGACCGCACCGCTTGAACGGAATCGTTCGAGGATCCGTCCCAATCTTGCTTTGGGGCCGTCCACGAGTTCAGCAGCCTCATCGAGGGACAGTGGCGCCCCACGGGCAAGGAGGATTTCGAACAATTGAACAGAAATGGAGGTTGCACTGGCTTCTTTCCCGGGTCGTTCTCCGAGCAATCCGAAATCCCCCATCCATTGGGAGAGTCGGTTCTCTTCTTCGTTGCGCACCGGCCGCACTTCTACCACACCGAGGCTGAGGAGGGGCGGGTCGCTTTCAGGAACCTCAAGCGCCATTCGCAAAGGTTCGCGCGTCCACATTGCTTGAATGAGGCCCAAGCGTTGACGAACGATGGTTTGCGTCTGAACGGAGAAGAATTCGATGGCGTTGCTCAATGAACCACCACGGAGGTAGTACCTCCGCCACCCTTTCCCTTCATTGGTGTAACCAACAAGGCCTGATTCCACCAAGCGAGCAAGGTGGTGATTGAGTGATGCGGGTGTGAGCGCTAACTCATCAGCGAGCATCTGTGCATCCCAACTCGAGGTCGGTTGGGCAAAGAGGAAATCTCTGAGCAGCCGATGAACAGGTCCTGCGCGGCCAAGATCAGCAGTTGCTTCACCTCTTTTCCTCACCAAACTCAGCGTTTCGATGAACCATGCGACCAGTCCATCGATGTCACGTTCAGTGGTCGGAAGGGGGACCTCTTGGATGCGTACACTGAACATGGACGGCGTGGCCCGACGAGGGTCTTTGAAGACTGTGCAGTAAATGGCGCTCAAGCGGCGAAAAATGAACCGTGTTGTCGAAGCGGTCAACGTCGGTCGTCGTTCCAATCGTAGTCCACGGCTTTGGTGCCTCGCCATTCGATGTCCATGTTGATATGTGGCATCAATTCAATGCGATCTTCTCTCAAAATGCCCCGCCGTCGGAGGACTTTGATGGCAGAATGAGTTGTAGCACGTGAGCGTCCGATGCGGCGGGCAAGAGCGGCTTGGCTGCGCGGAACGCCTTCTTTGACAATGTCTTCAACAATGAGCCGTTGAACAAGTGACAAGCCGATTGGAAGGGCCGATGCAGCGCGTTCCTCATTCACATTGATGCCCCGTAGAATCTCAACTTGGGTTGGGGCCCCAGCGAAGTAACATGTTCGCCCATTCACCGGTAAAACAGTCACGCTTCGACGGGTTTGGAGCACATCGAGATGATGGCGCAAGGTCCCGTTTGCAGCGCTAAGAGTGCTTTGCAACTCCCTGTAGCAGAGTCCCGGGTGTTGTTCCAGCGTTGAAAGAATACGTCGGCGAAGTGGGTGCTCGAGGGCGTTTGTTTTGGTTGAAATACTGCCCATGGCCATGCCGCCAACAGCGCTCGCAGCAGCAGCGATTCCCCCGGCCAAACCTGCAACGCCACCTGCAGCTGATGCGATGCCTGCGGCCAACCAAGGACGCTGTCGAACCCACTGGGCAAGCAAAGGCATGATGTTGGGTTCGCCTTCTTGTTTGTTAAGCCATCCCAGCGATGTTCAACGATTGTGGTCAATCATCTGAGAGCAACATGCCAGCATGAATCTTGAGATGAGCCACAAGGGGTGATAACAATCGGCCGCACGTGCGCCCATGCTCACTGAGAACGTATGCGACCCGAACAGGTGGGCCCTCCTCGACCTGGCGCAACACAAGCCCTTCTTCAACCAAAAACCGCAATTTATCCGAAAGGGTGCGAGAGGAGATGCCTTGGAGCAGGCTCTTCATTTGGTTAAACCGCCGCGGTCCAGCGATGTAAAGAGCAGTGAGGATCTCAGTGGTCCAGCGTGAACCAAACACATGCAATGCTTCATCTGCGCGACGAACTTCCCAATGGAGCGTGTTTGCTTCCCCTCCCCCAGTTTGGTTGCCGAGGATGCTTCGGATGTCGCCACCGTTGGTGATGGTCGATTCGATTGAGGCGCGGACGGCCTGGTATTCGGAGCGTGGAATTTTGAGCGGTGGCGTGGACATATTTACTCCCATTCAAACCCTGTCGGCCTCACCTACTTAATGTCATTTTTACACCGAAGTTTCAATAATCTAAATTCGATATATTTTCACTCCCTCACAACTTATCTTCAAGAGGGGCTGGCCCTTGGTTACGATATGGGTCGTAAGGTCATGCTCGTTCGGGGCGGAACACTCGGTCCGAACTCAGGCATTGGCGGTGCACACCATGCGTTGGTCGAAACCCTTGCTGCGGGCAATGTTTCCGGTTGGTCGTTGCACGGCGTGGAAGAATACCATCTCGGGGCTCGGCCGAGTGCCTTTCGCCGAGTGAGTCAGCGATGGTTCAGCCACCCCCGCAGGATTCAACGGCTCTCAAAGAACCAAACTTCTGTAGATTTAATTCACATTACCGATCAAGAGCAAGCGCATCTGGTCCCACGCAACTCAGCTATTCCAACAGTGGTCACTGTTCACGACCTCTTCCATTTGTTTCCAGAAGTGAAAACCTTCGGACAAAGCAAGGTGGAGATTGGGCAATCACGACCGTCCTCAGTGCGTCGTCGAGACCTACGGAAATTGAGAGAAGGCCTCGCAAGAGCGGATCTTCTGCTGTGCGATTCTAAGTCGACCCTTGCCGCTTGCAAAATGCACTTTCCAAACATCAATGCGGTGTGGCTCCCTCTTGGCCTCTCTATGGAGCGTTTTGATCCCTCGCAGGCCAATCAGGCCAGCGCAAGTTCACCAGCACAACACCTCAGGCGGGCCTGCCATCTCTTGATTGTTGGAAGCCACGATCCGAGAAAACGAATGGATTTCTTGTTCAAGGTGCTCGGCAGCCTCCATGCAGAAGTGAAGCAGGAACTCCATATTCATCATGTTGGGAATCCCAATTCCCCAACAGGGGCACCATCGATTGTGGAACTCGCCACTGCACATTCCATTCCTCACTTTACCGCTCACGGCGGTGATTTATCGGACACTGCCCTCATGGACATGCGATTTGCTAGCGAAGCACTTTTGTTTCCAAGCATCAGTGAAGGCTTTGGGTACCCTCCAATCGAAGCAATGGCAACAGGAACGCCTGTGCTCTGTTCGAACGAAGCCTCACACAATGAATTGATGCCAGAAGGCACTTGTTTGCCAGCAGACGATGCAGAGGCATGGCGGACTGCTCTGCTTGGCGTCCATCAAGGGTGGAAGCAACGCACCTCTTCAGATGAAGATCACCGATGGCCAGATGCTAACAAAACGCTGGTCGCCCACGCTCATTCGTTCGATATGAAGGCCTACAATCAACGGACATGCGATGCTTACAACAGCCTCTTTTGAGGGAAACGCAGGGCCGCATTGTTCATGAGCGAAGTTCCATTCGCAGAGCCATGCAACCTATTCAGCGAGTGGCAATTGTTGGTGCGGGGAACATGGGTTCCGGAATCGCACAGAAGACAGCTCAGGAAGAATTCGACGTTCAAATGGTGGACAGAGAGCAACAATGGGTTGACCGCGGTCAAGGCATCATCAGCGATTTTCTCTCGGAAGCAGTGGAGCGACGAATTTTCTCCCCGGCTCAAGTAGATTCCATCCAAGGGCGCATCACCGGGGTTGTCGGTGTTGAAAACACCGCTGCAAACACCGACCTCGTCATCGAGGCTGTGTTCGAAGATTTCGATGTAAAAACCGCCGTGTTTACCACACTCGATGCAGCGTGTGGACCCGATACGATTCTTGCCTCAAACACCTCTTCGCTTTCCGTGAATGCACTTGCAGAAGCAACGGGCCGCCCCGATCGATTCGTTGGTCTGCACTTCTTCTACCACCCAGCCAAGAACCGCTTGGTCGAAGTTATTCCCGCAGCATCATCGAGCCCTGAAACAATCGAAAAAGTCGTTCAGTACTGTAAGATGCTTGGAAAGGTGGTCATCGTTTGTGGCGACCGACCAGGTTTCGTTGTCAACCGTTTCTTCGTGCCTTGGCTCAACGAAGCATGCTTGCTTCTGGAAGAGGGCGTTGCAACAGCAGCCCAAATCGATGCGGCGGCTTGCAAAGCATTCCGCATTGGCCTTGGTCCATTTGGACTGATGAACCTGACTGGCCCCCCGATTGCGCTTCATTCAACAGATTATCTTGCTGAACAATTGCACACCCCCCGCTATGTCGGTGCCCAAAACTTGCGTGATTTGATTGAAGCCAATGCTCACTGGGATGTTGCTGGTGATGATGCCTATTCACCTGAACAATACACAACCATCGCAGAACGACTGTACGGTGTTGTGTTTGGTGTTGCAGCACAAATCGTCGAAGAAGGCGTGTGCTCGATGGAAGATGTGGATCGAGGCGCCAAGGTTGGTCTGCGATGGGCACGAGGTCCATTCGAAATGATGAACCGAGTTGGAATCCAAGAAGCCCACCGCATGGCTGAAGCCTACGCTGCGTTGAGCGCTCAAAGCGATGAAGCCCGAGCGTGGAAGGTACCTGCATTCTTCAGCGAACAAGCAACTTTGAACCAAGCATGGAACTTTTCCTACGTCGACACTTCAATTGAGAATGGTGTTGCAACCCTCACAATTAACAGGCCAGAGGCAATGAATGCCCTCAACGAAACTGTGGTCGGCCAACTCAGCTCCGCCCTCGATGAAGTGAATGCAGATAATTCGGTTCACACCATTGTCCTCGATGGTGCAGGAAAGGCCTTCGTGGCTGGAGCGGATGTGAAATTCTTCGTCGACAAGATTCGAGCGGATTCAATTCCTGATATTGTCACCTTTACCGAAGATGGCCATACAATGCTCAACAAATTGGAATCATCAAGCAAGACAACCGTGGCACTGACCACAGGCTTAGCACTTGGTGGCGGATTGGAACTCGCCCTTGCATGTGACTACCGAATCGGAACACGTCGCACACAATTCCGTTTCCCTGAAACATCGATTGGAATCTATCCTGGATTGGGCGGCACTCAACGCCCTGCACGAATTTGTGGTATCCCAGCAGCTCGCTGGTCGGTGCTCGCTGGAAACTTCATGAACGCTCAGACAGGGTTCGATTTGGGACTGTTGACTCACTTAGTCGATGTCGCATCGGTGGATGCATGTGTCAGCGAACTTGCCAACCAAGGGAAACCGAGCAACAAATACCCAGGTTCACCGGCGCATCCTGAATCAGACGTAGCCTCATTCGCCACTTCATTCTACAGCGATGAGAACATGGCGATGATTATGCAAGGAACCTGCCCAGATGGATTTGATGCAGAAGACAAGAACATCGCTCGGCAAATGAAATCGCTCTCCAGAACCGCCCCAATTGCGTTGAAGATGGCAAGCGACTTGATTGATGCAACTTCCGAGACAGACTTGTCAGCAGGTTTGCAAATGGAACTTGACCGTTTGACTGAGATTTTCTCAACCAAAGACTCGCTGGAAGGGCTCTCTGCGCTGATTGAAGGCCGGAAGCCCGGGTACAGCAACTCGTGATCGTGCCTTTTTCAACTCGGTCACGAGACCATTGGACAACGTATGGACCCGAAGGGATGTTGCCAGATCGTTGAGCATGCTGATGGCGTACAAGGCTGGATAATCACCACTCGGGCATTCTAATTCATGGCCATGGGGTTGGATACAGACAGCGTTTCCAATTTCCTTGCACTTGACAATTGGCACCTTTCGATGACTCGGGAGAATAAGCCAGTGCAAGCCCGATTCACCATGAACGGTCAAACTTCCATCCTCCTCGACGACAATTCGGTCAGGGTGCGCTTCCACTGTTTCGTGTAAAAAGGTCAATGCCCGTCGTTCATTTGATGGTAGGCCCTCAAGAACAGAATGAATTCGAACCATGCTGTTCCTCAGCCGGAGGGCATTGTTCACACCATAGTAGCCATGCCAGATTTCTAGGAAAAACCTCGTAGTATCGAAATCAAAACGGCCCATCAATCGACCGCGTTGTTCGTAGGAAACCTCGCCATCAATGTCAAGCATCATGTATGGCGTTAACGCAAGCCAATCTTCCAAACTTAGCGCGACATCATCCTTCAACGCTCGAGCCTCAAGTTGATGGCGCAAATTGGCCTCGTTATAGCCCATGCAATGAGCCATGAGTTGCGGTGCTTCGTCAGGTAGTGTGACCAGTGAAACACCGGCTGGTTGGTCAGGTTGAACTTGATCGAGCAGCGTATCCAATGTCATCTTGTTGGATTGAACAGCCCCTTCTACCCGTTCGTTCGGCATTGCTTGCAGGTTCTTATGCCAAGCACGATGAAGGTCTTGGCGTCGTGATTCTTTTGGCGACCAGGCGTGACACAGCACACAATTGAACGCCGTGCATTCGTTGTGTGGGACCTTCATCTGTTCACCTCTATACATGTTCATTTTGGAGTTCAATAATTCCTTGGACAAGGGCTGTAAAATCGATTGTTTCCTCTGCTTCTTGTGCGAATTGAATTCGATTCTTGATGGCCATGAGGAGGGCCTCATCAGGGATTTCTCCGATGATTTCCCCAACCACATCGTCAAGACTGCGCCCCATGCCTAATGCAACAGCAAGGTGCGCCTTTCTTCGCTCGTCTTCGTCTTTAGGGGCTCGAATTGACGTCATGCGCTCACCTCGATCATTGCTTGTTCTGATAACTGGGCATAGAACGAAGCCCATGTGGTCACAGCCTCATCCGTCCAATGATTCAATGGTCCATCGGGCGAAATCCGACCCACTTCGTCGTCAACTGAAGCCAGCGTTGCGTTCAAGCTCTGCTTGATGCCCGGTGCCCCGAGCACCAACGCCTTGGCGACAATACCGCTCGCAATCGCCAAACTGTGGGTGTCTGTTCCACTCCAATACGCCTCGAACCCTGGGTGAGTGTGCGTCCACACCTTGAACGGCGCAGCGCATCCAACTGGAGGTGCGAGGGCGACCCGGCCGGGGCTCCCCCAATCGACTGAGACATTGTCTTCAGCATCGATGAGCACCGATGTTTCCAAACCCGCAAGTCGAGACAGAACATACACCACATCCCATCGGCCAAGAAGGGCTGCTTTTGCTTGTATCTCCATGATCTCATCCCCAATTTGACGCTCGCTCGCCATGGTGCAGAGATGGCCCCATGCCTCGTCGTCCAACTCAAGTTGGTCTAAATCTGGAATGACAATCATGCGCTCACCTCACCGACAACTGGGAAGTTGAACGCACCATAGGTCAGTGACCCCATCGATTGTACGGGCGGTTGTTGACCTCTAAGCAATTGAAGCGCCCATTGAGCACCGAGCGACGCAGCATTGGCAAATCCAAATTCGAGGTTTCCATCTTCAAGGGCGCCGGGATGTTGACAGCTCATCGGTTGATGGTCCGGTGTCATGTGGCGAACAAGCGAACGCTCAGATTGGTAACTCAACATCACGTACCCGTCACCACCACATCTCAAGTCGACCCAAGGAACATCCAGAGCATGCACCAGTCGGCGTGGTTCTGGTCGATCGACGCAAACTACAACCATGTCAAAACCAGCCAGTTGAGAAGTTTCACGAAGGTTTTCTGCGCATGCTGAAACTTTAACACTGCTTGAGGTGTTGTGTAATCTTGAAACCAATGCATCCACCTTCTTCATCCCAAGATCGTCCACAGCGTAGCGTTGATGGCCAAGATTCCCCGCTTCAACCACATCATCATCCATGATGGTTATGTTCGCAGATATGCTCAACCTTCGCAAGGCAGGAATCAACAGTTCAGCAAGATTGCTTCCGATGCCGCCAGCGCCGATGATGGCCAGTTTTTTTGGGGTCCCCTCAGTGTTCACGAGAATTAAACGGCTGACCCTTAATGAAGAATCAACCATTGTTCGAGGGCTTCGATTGTACCTGCATTGAGAACAGTTCCATAGCACTGAGCGCAACAAGCGACGCCCTCATGATTGGAATGGCTCGGCGCTTTTCCACCCCTTTCACCTGCACTGCCGTGGTTCCACAACCGTCGACCTGCTTTGAAATCCACTCTTCTTTGGAGAACCACCTTCTTTTTCGCGCAGGTCTTGACACGACCGATTCAAAAAGGGAGATACCTACCGCAAGTCATGAGCGGCAAGACAGCAATGGTGACGGGTATCACTGGCCAAGACGGTTCATACCTTGCAGAACTCTTGCTCGACAAGGGCTACGAAGTCTATGGATTGGTCCGACGGGTCTCACAACCAACCTCCGGTCGAAGCCTCATCAACCACCTCCTCACTCACGAAAAATTCCACCTCGTCAACGGTGACTTAGCCGATCAAAACTCCATTGACAACGCTGTTGCACAGTCTCAACCTGATGAATTTTACAACCTTGGTGCCATGTCCTTCGTTCCAGAATCGTGGCGCTCACCAATGATGACCGCAGACATCACCGGTCTTGGGGCACTGCGCTGCCTCGAAGCGATTCGCAAGCATGCTCCACACTGCCGCTTCTACCAAGCCGGTTCTTCAGAACAATATGGAAAGGTGCGCGATGTTCCTCAAACAGAAGCCACACCCTTCCATCCTCGCTCACCGTATGGATGCGCCAAGGT
Organism: uncultured Candidatus Poseidoniales archaeon; assembly: GCA_000246735.1. GTDB lineage: Archaea > Thermoplasmatota > Poseidoniia > Poseidoniales > Poseidoniaceae > MGIIa-L1. The sequence continues at coordinate 508,809 of CM001443.1, forward strand.
GTTCGCCTTCGAAATCACCCGAAACTACCGTGAGTCCTACGATATGTTCGCCTGTACTGGTATCCTCTTCAACCACGAAAGCCCTCGCCGTGGCCTTGAATTCGTGACTCGCAAGGTGACGATGACCGCAGCTCGAATCGCAAAGGGCTTCGATGAATGCTTGTGGATTGGCAACGTCGATGCAAAGCGCGATTGGGGCTTTGCTGGCGACTATGTGGAGATGCAATGGCGCATGCTTCAACAGGATACACCAGGCGATTACGTGGTTGCAACTGGCCGCACGCACAGCGTTCGTGACATGATCACCCTCGCCTTCAGCCACGTTGGCATGAACCTCGTTTGGTCCGGTGAAGGTGTTGACACCATCGCCACCGACCAAGACGGTACAATCCGTGTTCGTACCAACCCGAAATTCTTCCGCCCAGCAGAAGTTGATTTGCTGATTGGTGACCCCGCTCTTGCTGAAAAGGAACTCGGTTGGGTTCCAGGTACCTCCTTTGAGGAACTCGTGCAAATGATGGTCGACTCCGATGTCGCCATTGTGGAAGAAGCAGTGAAGGGTGGCTATGCACCACCAATTCCACCAGAATGAAGAAGGAGGCCAGATGATGGCGTTACCAATTCTCTACTCATTTCGCAGGTGTCCATACGCCATGCGCGCTCGGATGTCAATTGTCCGAAGTGAATTCCAAGTCGAACTGAGGGAAGTCGTCCTGCGAGACCGGCCTGAACATATGATGGAAATCTCACCAAAAGGTACCGTTCCAGTCCTACTGTTGGCCGATGGAACCGTCATCGAGGAGAGCCTCGAAATCATGCAGCATGTCTTGGATTGGACACTGTCTGAGGAAGAGCAACACTGGATTTCACTCAATGATGACGAATTCAAGTTTCACCTTGATCGTTACAAATACCCCAACCGATACGAAGATGTTGACGAAGTAGAACAACGGACTGCAGCATCAGCCTACCTCATGGATTTGGATGAGCGGTTGGCGAGCGAGCCGGCCATCAGTGAGGCATTGAGCGATGCATTGTTCCCATTTGTCAGGCAGTTTGCTAATCACGACCGTGAATGGTTTGATGCTCAACCATGGAACCATGTGCTCGCTTGGTTAACAGGGAACCTCGAGAGTGAGGCGTTCAAAGTGTGCATGAAGAAGCACAAGCAGTGGTTCGAGGGAGATCAAGTTGTATGGTTTCCTCGACACGATTAGACGTCGCTCGTGTTTCGTAACACAGCGGTTGCACATGAGTGCAATGGCTAAGTTTCTCAAACGCTAAGGTCTGATGGTTGGAAATCACTTCTCAAGCATTTGCTCGATTTCTTTGGTGGCGAGGATGAGGGTTGGGGCCCAAAGACCCACGAATATTCCCAACTCTGTATCGCCTACTCCGAAATAGATGTACAATGACCCTACTACCGATAACATGCTTGCTATAAATCCAATTCTTGATATTTGTCCGCTCATTTTAATTGCTCCTTGCTCCCCTTTTTGCTGGTTTCACTATTAATATGATGTATGTGAAATTTAATGTTCAGTTCCTAACAAAAAGGTTTTTTCAACACGTTCATCCCGATCATTGCTCTTTCTATTTCTTGTTTTTTCGAATGTTACGATTTCGTCTCGGAGCATTCCGGCTTGAACATATTTCTCGCGGGCGGGCGCGATAATGTTACTTTCCGGGCGCGTGGGAGTAGATTACGCTCAGAAAAGGCTTCGCTGACCGAAGGTTTTTTATGGGTGGTCCGCTTATGGTAAGATGTACCGGAACAGGTGAGCAAGTATGAGGGGACCAAAATTCAACATTCTATTTTCGTTGATGCGGACCCTCCGTCATCGCAGTTAGTGCGACTGATCTGGGTTTGGCAGTGAATTCTGCTCATGCAACCACAGGAAGAGCGTTATCGCTCTTTTCCAACATTGCATGTGCGTTTTCCCTGCTTGAAAGCAGCATGGAGGTATGGTGTAGTGGATAGCATCAGGGGCTTCGGATCCCTGGACCCCGGTTCGAATCCGGGTACCTCTGCCTGCTTTGACCTAGCAAATTATAACAAAGAAGGAAAGATTACAATGACAAAGAAAACAACCCAAATGAAACAAGAAAACTGGTTTGTCCAACAGGGATACACCGACCCAGATGACCTCATCGACCACAATGGCAATCTGCAATTGCCTGAGAAGTTCATGCAGATTTTCTCAGCCTACAATCAGCACAATATCGCAGAAGGCAATGATTGGGACACATGGCCTGAATGGGAATTGGTCCTTACTTCACTTGACGACTTCTTGACGTTTGGTGAACCAGAGACCGACCCTCCTGAAGCTGCTGCTGAGAGGGAGCACTGGCTCTCATTGATGCAATTCATGCATGATACCGAGGCGATTTCAATCGATGGTTACACCATCACAGTGGCTGGAAAATATGGCCACACCTTCAGCTTTGACATGTGCATCGAATACGAAGACTGGGTGACGCCAGGCTCCCTTGTAAAGCACTATGAGAAGACGGTTGGCAAAGGAATTGAACAACTTGGTCCACCCTGGCAACCCAATGTCCTTCAATTCTTCATGAAGGGTATAGTGGAGCACTCACTCGGGGCGTTCTGGACCTGTCCAGAGCATGTGCCAGTGTATGGCGGAAAGCCGACCGTGCACGCCACAGAAGTCGATTTTTGCATTGAGCAGGGCAAAGTTTCCCACTCGCGATGCTCTCAATGCTCCATCTGTGCATCGAAGACACGTACATTTGGAAAATGGGGTTCGAACACGATCTCGACCAAATTGAGTACATGAAAGAAATGGAAGAAGAATGGCCATCAGGAAAGCCACATCAAGACAGAGAATACCTATGAGGTGAACACGAATGACAAAAAAGAACAATGAAAAAATGAATATACACGAAATAATGGCGATGTTTATCGCTTACATGAAGCAAGAAATGGAATACACTGGCATGAGAATCAAGGCCATGAAAGAATGGGAGATTGATGATTGTCAATGCCTCGATTGCGAAGCTAGAACCGCGACGATGTCCAAAGAAGAGGAACCCTCCTTCGGTGATGAGTTTTCCAAGGAGTGGTTGTGATGGCGGCATGGAAACCCAATCCAAGTGCCCCATTGTGGGATGCACCGGAGGTGAATGAAGCACAAGGACCGTACTTCTCGGACCTTCATATCAGGCACGAAAGGCAAGTAGGGCCATCATGTGTGGCAACCACGCTGGCCATGATTGCTAGGGCAACAGGGCCCAATGTGACGCCGGAGGATTTCAAGAGGGTCACAAATTCTCAATCACCGCATTCGTGGTCCAATGCGCTCAAACCCTTCGGAATGCAGTTAGCGTATTGCAACAACGATGTGAGAAGAATCGAACATTACATCGAGGAATTGGTCGCCCACGACGATTTGTTTTTCCTTTGCTTCTACTCCGTGGATCCGCCGAGTGACCCGGACGCGAGGGGGAAACTTTGCACTGCCCATATCGTAACATTGCACAAAGGCATCATCTATGACACTGCCAAGGACAACGGTGCTGGTGGTGTGATTCCAGCCCAGGATTACGCAAGACTCGAAAGACAAACCAAGAGAATATTCAGGGTTGTCCCTGTTGGCCACCCGAGGTGCGTCTGATGAGTCAAAGCACAACAAGAAGACTACCAATCGACGGGTTTGGGACATGCGTCACCTATGGCGAGGCCAACGACATGGGGGTTGGTTTACCCATTGAAATTGATGAAGACAGACCCCTTGTGGTGGCTCACCCAGCAGCAGGAAGCCACTACCATGCGAGCATGAGTTTGTTTGAAGATGCGGGCCATCCGTTTTTGCAGGTCTTGGTTGATGGGGGGATGTTGTACGTTCCCGACCAATGGCCCTATCACGCAGATGTTGTCAATCATGCCATCTATCAGAGGTTGCACGACTCCTCGGAGGGCTGGCCGGTGTTCAGGAAAACCTCACTCGCCACACCTCACTGGCAACTGCATGTCATGAGGGAGGCCTACGATTTTCTGACCAACTCGCCACCCATTGATGTCCTTTACGTGGACTGGTTGTCGTGGCTTGACAGTTTTGTCGAGAACAGGGACAACGCCTTTCCAGAGATGATGGCTCAGTTTGCTCACAAGATAAGAGATGGTGGTCTCGTCATTTTAGATCACAAACATATGCCAACCGATGAATATGGCGTATGCTGGTACAACCATCCAGGTGGAGAATTTCCAGTCACAGAATCCACCTCGATGAGTGAAGTGTGCACCATTGAATGGCTCGGAGAAAATGCCAATCATGAAATGCAAACCTACACCGGGACCGTGTTCAAAGTGCATCACCACAAGAATGGATGTCTCGGTGAAGTGAACTGGTTTGATGCCATCAAGCCCTGGTTCTGGAACACAATACCAGAAATGGCGTTGATGCCGAGTCAGGTCCACACAATGTTGGTGGAAGAGCATGAAGAAACTATTCATCCAAAAGCGATTACATGGGAGAACTGGCACGACACATGGTCAACGGTGTACATGGATGGAGAAGAGCATGGAATGGTGTTCAAAACGCCGGTGCCCGCTAGGTTCGCTTGGCCGTTCGAAACGTATCACGCCTACCTCCAATGGCTCGTAGATCATCCGAAATGCTTGGTTGAGCAAATCAAAAAGAGTTCATACAGGCTCAAGAGTGAAAAATTCCAACTCAACATTGTGCACGGCGACCTGGTTAGGCTTGCACCCTCTTTGCATTCGAAGCACTCAGCATTGGCCGTCAGGCATGCATTGCAGCAACAGGTGGTCGGAAGGTGCCCGTGGTGGAAGAATCAAACCACCGTACTGCAAACAAAAGAACCGTGGATGTCGAACCCAATTGTTGGGCTGAAATGGTCAGGTCCATCCGCTACACCCCACCTTGCGAAACATTTGATTCAGCATTCAAAGACTCAAGCGTTTGGCGTCACCATGCACACTTCGAAATCCTTCGATTGCAGGGAGGTCATCACTGTGGCGCATGGAACAGCTCAGTTGACAGAAGTCATGGCGGCAGTCGAAGCGTATTATGACGAACTTGGCTTCGACGCTCCAAGGCCAATCCATAGGCTTGAATTGACCGTGGTCACAAGAGATGAGGGTGAATACGCAGAGCATGAACTTCCGCCTCAGTGGAGGAGGTTTGTCGATGAGTGATTCCGAATTTCAATTTCACTGGCCGTTGATTGCTGGCGCTTTAGCCGAGCAAGGCGACGAGTCTTGATGATCTTGCACACCACTGCCACTGGCCCAGTGAATGGGGTTCGCACTTTGGCACGTGTTCGCACACATGTGGTGATGTGAGAATGGTGGTAAGCCCGAAATGGCCTCCCTTGGTGTATGGTGCACGCTGCGGAAGCAGAGGATCTGGTTCGATTCCAGAAGGGTTGGTGCCGAGGGCCTACCCTTTGCTCACCCAGCCATCGGCAAATGCTTCACTGAAGGCGCAATTCCCAAATCTTCCGGGAAGAACATCGTCGCTTCTGGAATTGGGATTGGTGAAATCTCCCTTCCAACGAGGGCCACCCTGCTCGGGCGGGAGTCAGAGAGCACTTCTCGGTTGGTGAGGGGCGCGATTTTGTTGGAGAAATCCATGATGTCTTCATGACTTGGCATGTTCTCAATGCTCAAGTTTTCTCGGCTGTGGCCAACGAACACGTAGCCCTTGTTTTCGATGTAGTCTGGATCGGCTCGGTTGTCCAATGCTGCAAACTGCTCAATGTGCTTGTCTGACATGTTGATGCCTTTCATCAAGGTATGACGTGCCACAATTCGTGTGTCGAGTGAAGGCAAAAGGTCGATCGTCTCTTCGAATTTATCCCAGGCATTGCCGTTCCACTTCGGCTTACACACCGCATCGAAGACTTCCTTGTTGGGTGCATCGACAGAGACATACAACTGGGTTGGCAGTGTATCCAACTTCTCAAGCACCTTTGGTAGGGTCCCGTTGGTGACCAGCATCGTCGTCATGCCGTGCTTGTGGCACAGGTCCATGTATTCTGAGAGGCGAGTGTAGAGGGTAGGTTCTCCATTGAGTGAAATGGCGACGTGCTTTGGGTTTTGGGCGTCCAACCACTTTTCACGAGGCACCTTTGGGTTGCCACCAAAGCCAGACAGCAACCGACGTTGAGCTCGCACCGATTCATACAGCAACTCAAGTGGGTCCTGGTCGGTTAACTCAAGCGTGTCCATATGTGGTTCTCGCCAGCAGTAGGTGCAAGCAAGGTTGCACTGATCGACCACGGGTGACATCTGCATGCAGTTGTGGCTTGCGATACCGTAGAATTTGCCTTTGTAGCATTGACGGTCCCGCAGGAGTGATTCTTTGGTCCAGTGGCAAGTTTTGACCCCTCCATGTTCACCAACGATGTGGTAGCGTTGCTTCTGCAATTTTGCCTTCAGTTGTGGATCCATGCCTGCCATGTGCTCACCCTCAGAGGCCTGCTTCCACTGTTGGGCGAAGCCCGGTCGGGAACGGCTCAGATAGGCCATCCTCGAAGCGCCTTGGTATCAATGGCTCGCTCAACTGTTGAGAATCGGCAAGAAGGCATTGGCTGCCTTCTCACATGCATTTGCTACATCGTCAAGCCGTTGCAAGACACGGTACATGTGCATGGCTGCGAGCGGTGCATCCTCGCCGTTGGTGAACACATAGGCTGCTGCCATTGCTTCGACTCCATCGGCTTCATGCTCCTTGAGGTTCACTTCTTTGATGAGTTCAGCGAGTTTGATCTCGGCAGCCTTGGTCTGTCCACTGATGGTGAAGTCACGAAGCGCTTCAACAGCGTCCTCGTACTTTGCAACGGTTTCAGAAACTGCCTTGGCCATTTCCTTCAGATTTGCTTTTGCTTGGTCGTCATCAAACAACGGGCGGAAGGCGAGTTGTTCAGCGACGTTCTGTGCATAATCCGCGATGCGATCTTGTCGAGTTACCATATAGAGGAAGTCATCAAGGCTGAGTTGAACGCCCATGCGCATGTCGTTGAGGGCCAATCGGCGCACCTCGGTCTTCACGTTATCAGCCACGAGTTCAGCCTCAATGGTGGCTTGGATGGCTTCAGATGCATCTTCGCCGTCGCATGCGGTGTTCACTGCATCAAGCATGTGCTCGACCGTCTTCTCGACGGCTTGAGCGTGCTCGTGGAACAACTCGAAGGGTGTGACGGAGTGTCCATTGCCACCGACATCTGAAAGGGCGTCTTCGACGTGAACTTCACCACTGCTCTTCCAGATGGCATACCCTACGGCCATGAAAGAGAGCGGGAGCAACACGATCATGTTGAGTGATTCTCCGCCTGAGGCAACGAACAGCACAATCGCACCGAACGCAGCTGCTGGAACGCTTGCAACCCATGAGGCGGCAATCTTTCCGAAGACACGGAAGTCGACGGCTTTTGCACCACCGGCCAGACCGACACCAACGACAGCCCCAACGAGGGTGTGAGTGGTTGAAACTGGGACGGCTAAGAAAGGCATCGAGAACACCAGAATGGTGGTGGCCGCACCAAATTCAGCAGCAAATCCACGGGTTGGCGTGATATCGGTGATCTTCTTTCCGATGGTTTCCATAACCCTCCATCCCCATGTCATGACACCGATGGCGATCCCTGCGGAACCAAGGAGAATGAGCCAGAGTGGAATGTCTGCTTTCGCAGCGAGTTCCCCAGTATCGCTGCTTAGAACTTGCCAAACTGCGGCCATAGGGCCGATGGCATTGGAACGGTCGTTCGCTCCGTGTGCAAAAGCAACGTATGCTGCTGTAATGATTTGAAGCCAAACGAAGATACGCTCAACACCACGGAATCCACGCTTTTCCTCAGTGATGTCAATGCGTCGAAGGACCAGGTAAAGGACCAGGCTTGACACCGCTCCGATGAAGGCTGCGAGCATGATGGAGTTGATTGGGATCCAAGCATTGGATGCCCATGGATCAAAGACACCGTCTTCCTTGACGGGAAGCCAGTCGTACTTGTTTTCAATCCAACCTTCTGAAGCAGCCCTGGAAATGAAACCCTTGAGCGCCTTGAATTGCAGAGCGAGGCCGAGAACGAAGAAGGTTGGGAAGGCCAGCACAGGCGCCAACCATCGAGAACGGTCAATTGGGTTCTCGTTCTCAAGGATGAGTTTCTTGATAATCATGAATGAAAAGAATCCAAGCAATCCGCCCATGACTGGGCTTGCGACCCACGACATCACGACTTTCTGAACAACTTCCCAATCGATAAGCGAAGTGTCGTGCTTGACTTCAAGAATCAAACCAACACCGAGAATTCCACCGATGATTGAGTGCGTGGTGGAGACGGGCAGACCCATTCGTGTTGCGATGGTCAGCCAAGTTGCAGCAGCCATCATTGCCGCAATGAACCCAAAGGCGATGTCCTGGGACAGCACAGCATCAACGGTACCGTCGCTAAAATCAACGGTAAGAATTCCCTTGCGCACCGTATCTGTTACAGCGTCACCGGCGAAGAACGCACCACAGAATTCGAAGACAGCAGCGATGATCACGGCTTGCTTGAGGGTCAGTGCTCTTGATCCAACAGAGGTGCCCATTGCGTTTGCAACGTCGTTTGCACCGATGTTCCAAGCCATATAGGCGCAGACAACCAAAGCTAATCCAATCAATACAACCGTTATGGGTTCCATGTGTTGTTCTAACCAAATTCAGTATATATCTAAAACCATGTATAATCTATATAGGGGTATTTATTCCGGAGAATGTTCGTATGTCGCTCGGGGAAGGAAAAAACGAAGTTCGGAAACTTCAGTCAACAGGTGGCAGCACGTTCACAGTCAGCCTCCCAAAGCCGTGGATTTTGGCACAAGGTCTTGCGGCGCGTGACTCGTTGCGAGTGGACTGGCGGCCGAGCGGTGCTTTGCGGATCACGCCTTTAGATTCAAAAGAGCATGTGCTTCACAAGGCGTATTTTTCAACAAAAAATCTACCCGAAGACAGTCTACATGACCACTTGATGGGCGCCTACATATCGGGTTCCGATGAAATTCATATCGAACATCGAACTGATGAGGCGAAGGAGGTGAGTGTCCAAGTGAGACGGTTCCTGCGAAGCACCCGTGGCTTTGAAATCATGGATGAATCAGACAACAGCATTCAACTCAAGTGCCTGATGAATGCAGGCGACATGCCACTTCACGCAAGCCTCAACCGCATGTACTTGCAAGTAACTTCGTTAACGAGGGACATCATCAGTGTGTTTGAAGGGGAAAGCCGTTCGTACATCACAGATGCCGAAGAACGAGAGAATGAGGTCGATGCGCTGTTGTACTTGATTGACCGCCAGGTTCGAATCCTCCTCGATTCGCATGCTGTAGCCACACAATTGAATCTCACTCGGACGCAAGCTGTCGAGTATGCCAACCTTGCCAGATCGCTCGAACGCATGATGGACCATTCATTCAGCATCGCTAAACTTGTCATCGAGCATCCACAAATCACAAAGAACATGATCAGCATGACGCCTTTGGAACAACTACCAATCTGGCAAGGGAGTTTGAAAGAACTGATGATCAACATCCGTACACGCGACTCAACTCGCATTGAAGCGGCTCGCTCGGACCTCAAAGAAGCACAACGACGGTTGCTCAAACACGAACAAAATGTCCTTGAACACCACCGTTCAAACGAGTGGATGGCCTTTGATTTACGCCTCTCGGAGTCAGTACGGCGCTTGTGTGCATACGCTCGTGATTTTGGTGAAATTTTGCTCAACATGAAGGTATTCAGTGAACTGCGACGCATTGATTGAAAGGTGTTATGAAAAACATCTACTTTTATTTTTGCACCTATGTGTTGGCGAATTCACCTCTGGTTGATATAGGGCCGGTTACAAATATACACTGAAGACAAACAAGCTTCAGAGGCAACACACATGGACATTGAACTAGAAACATACGTCGACGCAGTAATGGATCAGCAAAACCATCGCAATGGTATATTTGCGAACGTCATGGAGACCATCATCCATGCAATTGCTGATTATCGAGCAACACCGAACGCACGTGGAACATTCCACAACGATGGGGGTCAACTCTGATGGACGCCTACCTCTCTTCGTACGTTGACTCGGTCATGGATCTCCAAGAAACACACAACGGAATTTTCAGGCCTTCATTTTTCACCCGACTTTTCCGATTCTTATCGGGCCAGTGATTGCAAAGCCCCTTAACCTACCCATCGATGAAGCCACATGAACAAGTGGCAACCCCATCTGCTTGGGCTCGTGGCTCCGGTCATGACCTTGGCCAGCTTGATGATTGGTTCGTGGTGGATGGGGCTGACCATTGTCACCGTTCTCGTGGTGTACCCACTGATCGAACTCGTTGCGGGTAAAAGCGCCCAGACGAACCCCCTGCAAGAAGGTCGAGCGCACAACGTCATTCTCCATCTTCATGGGCTCCTCGTACCGATTCTTGTCCTCGCCCTCCTTTGGCGAGTTTCACTCGACGGACTGAATGGTTTTGTCTGGTTGGGTATTATTTCGACTGGCTTGAGCACCGGTGGTTCAGGTATCGTTGCTGCCCATGAACTTGGCCACCGCCGCCTGCGGTCAACGAGTTGGTGGTTGGCTCGACTGGATTTATTCAGCGTTCTCTACTTGCACTTCACGGTTGAACACAATCATACGCATCACCGACATTGGGCCCGCCCGGTTGATCCAACCTCCTCTCCCTGGGGGCGAAACCTCTACTTCCATGTGCTGCGAACGGTGCCGTTACAAATTCGCGGAGCATGGAAGGCTCGACCAAAAGACACCGGCCGCTCGTTGGCACTCGAGGCGACGTTCTTGGTGTGCCTTGGCGCGTACAGTCCAGTCCTTGTGTTGGCCTTTATCGCTCAGGCCGCCGTTGCCATTTTCCTTGTCGAATATGTCAATTATCTCCAACACCATGGTCTGCAACGAGGTCCAGATGAGCGACCAAATGCCACGCATGCTTGGGAAAGCCGTCATCGCTGGTCACGTTGGACCCTCCTTGAACTTCCCCTTCACCCATCGCATCATCTCAAAGCCAGCACGCCTTATCATCGGTTGGATGCCCACGATGAAGCACCACAATTGCCGTTTGGATACTACGGGATGTTCTGGGCAGCTCTTATCCCTCCATTGTTCACCAATATCATGCAAAAAAGCGCTCAAAGGGGCAGTTCGGCTGAGTCTTGAAGGTCGAAACTCCAGCACTTTGCCTGCAAACCCATCCATCTTCCTCAAGTACTTGATGCCTTGAGCGCCCACCATGGCGCAAGGAACTGTCAAGTGGTTTAACCAAGTAAAAGGATTCGGATTTATTGAAATTGAGGGTGGCGACGATCTCTTCGTTCACATCTCTGAAGTTACCGGAGAAATCACCGACGGTGATACCGTCACTTTCGAAGTCGGCGAAAGTCCAAAAGGACCAAACGCCGTTGGCGTCAGTAAGGTCGAGTGAACCTCGCTCATTTGAGCCAAGTATTCGCTGAACACTTCAGCGCTCGCTTTGCAGTGAATAGATCGCATTGTTCCATCCCATTTGGGGTGGCTAACAAACCATTTCCGGTCCTTCCTCACTCGATTCTTCCGGCTGGGAGACCCAACAAAGATACTTATACCGGTGGTCAGACCGGCGGTTTGAAGTGGTGCTATGCCTTTGAACCGATTTCTCAATCTTCCAATCGAAGAGAAGGATCGGGTGCTCGGAATTTCCAAAAACCAGTTTGCGACCAATGGCTATGATGCTACTTCTCTCAACCTGCTCTTGAGAGAGTTGGAAATCTCAAAAGGTCAGTTTTATTATTGGTTCGAGGACAAGGCAGATTTGTTCTTCACAGTCATGCAAGAAGGATTGGATGCACTTCGTTTGCGCTTGGATGAACATGGCCAGCCGCCTTCAGCCACAGATTACTGGGACCACATGCGTGAATCGAGGTTGATAATTGAGCGGTTTTGGGCTGAAAATGATTTTGTTGAAATCGGGCAAATGGTTTCCCAACAAATTCCATTAAACCATCCGATTTACGAACGCCTTGTGGTGTGCAGTACGCCGCTTCAAAGCCATTTCACTGAAGGACTCAGATTGGGTCAAGAATGGGGGCTGGTGCGCACTGACCTCTCTATTGAGATTCTGTTAAGCCTTACCGATGGCGTGGGTGATGCCTTTTACGGCCCCATGCTCAAAACATACACCAAAGGGAAGCCACCTAGTGAGGAAACCTTACTGCTTCATGATTTACTCGGGCGAACACTTCGTTTGATTCTACAACCCTTCGACGAAGAAGGAAGGAAATGATTGTAAAACAGGCATTGATATATCAATTTTAGAAAAAAGAAAACATTAGGAGGAACACACATGCTAGAAGTCACCAATCTCACGAAGGCCTTCGGGTCAGGCTCCAATAAACTGCAAGTCCTGAAGGGTGTCGATATGAACATCAAGCAAGGTGAAATGGTTGCCTTGATGGGCCCATCTGGCTCTGGGAAATCCACTTTACTGAACATCATTGGCGGTCTTCTTGCTGGCGACAAAGGTTCAATCGTTCTAGGTGACAAAACATATGGCACAAAGAATCCTTCCAATGTTGTCGATGTCCGCAGGGACTCAGTCGGCTGGATTTTCCAAGATTTCCACCTGCTTGATAACCTCACGGCGGTTGACAACGTGGCTATGGCCCTCGAGCTTTCGGGGATGCCTGCTCATGAAGCAGAGCAGGCTGCCGAAGTCGCATTGACCAAGGTAGGACTGAGCGATCGTATGCATCACGTACCCGACCAACTCTCAGGTGGTCAACAACAACGTGTGGCCATTGCTCGTGCCATTGCAGGAAACCGTCCGTTGCTCTTGGCGGATGAGCCAACAGGCAACCTCGATATTGCAAGTGGCAAAGAGGTGCTTCAGTTGTTCAAAGATTTGTGCCACGACGAGGTGAACCCCATCTCGATTCTGATGGTCACGCACGATCCCGATTTGGCATCGAATGCTGATCGGATGCTGCTTTTGAACGATGGCAAAACCGAGGCGTCCGACATCAGGTCTGCCTGGGGCTTGGATGAGGATGCTCAAGGGGGCGAAGAAGAATGAGTCAAGAAAAGAAAACGCTCGAGTTGGTCGATTCCGATTTCTCACCTTCACAAAGCCTTGCAAAGCGCATTATGCACAAAGTCACAGAGACGCCAGGACAACTTCGTCTTGCAGGTCTAAGCGCATGGCGCGGTAAAGAGCGCGGCCTTGCTGTGATTGCTGGTGTGTTTCTCGCTTCTCTTGTCATCACAACGGTGCTCGCGTACGGCGTTGGTCTGTCTCAGTTATTCTTTGAAGAATCTCTTTCGAACGAACCATTCGATGCAAAGATCGAGTACGCTCGAACGCCTGTGGAAAACAGCACAGGTTGGTCAAACAACACAACCACCATGACGAATGTGTGTGCTGAGTTGATGGATGAATTCACGGAATTCAATGATTGTACGCTTGTGCTCGGCAGGCAAGGCATTCACAGTGGTGGTTTCTTTAACCAAGATTTCATTGTCGCTCAACCACTTGAGATGCTGGCCATCACAGACGATGCAAACCCGTACTGGGGCAACGTAACCTTCGATTATCCTGAACTCGAAGACGCCGGACCGCCAATTTCCTCAAGCAGAGCCGTACGGTTCCTCGGTCCCGGAGCGTTTGATGGCGTGTTTGCAGATCGGCTCGGTGAAAATGTCATCGCAGGTTTTGGTGAATGGCCAAGTCCTGAGGACGCTCGTACACAACGCGGTGTTATTCTTCCTTCAACAGTTGCTTCAGAAGCCAAAGCCAATGTTGGCGATGTGCTTGACTCGCTCACCTTTGCTTATGTGGTCGACGAATCGACCTTGCTCGAAGCGACCGTGACCAACGAAAACTGCGACGGCGAAGTCACGCCAGAACAGAATGAAATGGTCTACTGCCGCATGCCAATGACGGCTACCAACCTCACCGTTCTCGGTATCTACGAGCCGTGGGATCTTGGAAACCCGACCCTCGGACCGAATCCAATTTTCACCACTTGGGAAGTGTTGGAAGAAACCCAACGAGCCGCCCTCATGGACAACGATCACATGTACCTCGGCGTGACGATTGACCGAGGGCAACTCCCGACAAGTTCCACCGCCGATGCAGCAGAATGGTTGGAAGACCTTGGAACTCGAGTTCAAGACGGAAACTACACCGACGAAGGTGTGGAATTGTACTACACCGACATCGTGAGCGGAACCATCACCTTCCTCAACATCTTCCTTGGTTTGATTCAGATTTTCGATTACATCATTATGATTCCAATCGTTATTCTTTCCATTTCTGTCCTGATCTACGGATTGGTGCTTTCGCTCGAGCAGCGGCGGAGGGAAGTGAGCATTCACCGTGTGATTGGTGCGGACGGTCAAAGTTTGCAAAGCATGGTGTTGTTGGAGTTATTCGTCATGTCTTCTGTGGCGTGGTTGGCTGGTTACTTGCTGGCCCTTTTCGCTGTTCCAATCGTTCTTTCAGCGGTCGGGTTCATGGAATTTAGAACGGGCGACTTCGATGTCAACCCGACGCTGGGCATCGGTTCAACACTGTTCACAGCGATCACAACACTGGGGCTTGCGCTCCTGTTCGGACGAAGCCGTACCCGTGATTTCATCGCCCTTGAAATTGAAGAAGGGGTTCGTAGAACAACCTCAAAATCTGAACCAAAGCGATGGCTTCACTGGCTTTCGTTCTTGTTCGGCATGCTGGCGGTTTCCGATGCATGGCTCAAACTTAATGGAAGCGAAGATGGATTGAATTTAAATTTCTTCATCAACGGTTTGCTTGGTCTCTTTGGACCATTTGCACTCTGGATTGGTGGTGCTCTGCTCCTTGGACGGATCGGGGCACGCGGTCCTCAAATCATGCAGTTGTTGTTTGGAAGAACCCCATTGCTGAACGACGTCAAGCGTGGTCTGAAGGGTTCGGGCTCCGCTGAATCTGTCAATCGCCTTGCCGTCATCATGATTCTGACGCTTTCGATTGTTACGCTTGCTGCGGTTCAAGGATACACTGGAACGCTTGTTGATGAGAAGACGGTCGATGCAACCGTCGGCGCTGATTTACAAATCACGCTTGAACAACAATACTCGGAAGCCCAAGTTCTTGACTTGGTCTCAAACTTCACGAACGCAGGTGTCAGTGCGAAAGCAACGACTGTGCCAAGTCTGTTCCTGAACGACATCAACGGCGGCGATAAGTTGCTCACATGGGTCCTTCTCGATGATAACGAAGACGTCTTGCGGTGGAGTGAACAAGCGATACCGGGCGACAATTCAAACAAGGCCATGGCTGCCTATCGAGCTGGAGGCTTCTCAGCTGGTGAAGACGCCGCTTACTCGCTCGACATTGCAGGTTCTGGAAGAGGGGATGAGAATCAGTTGAACGATCAACTGCTCAAACCAACCGATCGAAAGAGCGAAAACATCACCTTCCTTTGGGAGAAGTTGGAATTTAACTTCAGTTCCGGTGGGACGAATGAACCCGACCCAACCGCTCTTTTTGTTGCTTATTCCTCCTTAATGGAAGGCGATTGGTCTGGATTGAACCTCTCAGGTCAAGACTTGAGCGGCCGTGATTTCGGCCCTGTTGACCTCACTGGTGCCGATCTTTCCAACGCCAACCTGGCAGGTGCCAACCTCGGTCAAGCGCTTCTCTTCGACACCAACCTCGACGGCGCTGACCTTTCAGGAGCCAACCTCAAGGAAGCCGTCATCGTCAATTTCATGGAAGGTTCGATGGAAGGAACGAACTTCATTGGCGCAGACTTAACCGATGTCTTTGGTTTCGCAGACTTATCCACCGCGACCCTTGGTAACGCCACCTGCCCTGACGGTACATCCGCCACGGACACAGCGTGTGCATCAGGTCTGTCTCAGATCCCGCCCCCATTGGCAGCACCTTTGTTCCTAGCAGACACCACTGTTGAGATCGTCATCACTCCATTCACCGTGCCGATGGATTACATCGGCGTGCACGAATACATACCCGGAGTCAGCGCTGCTGCCATGAGTTCATCCTTGATCATCGGAGAATCTTCATGGTTGGCCCTCGTCGGTTCAGACACGGTCGCAAATTACTCCTCAACCACTTGGATTGTTGAAGTTGAGGGCCTCGAAGGCGATCCTCTCGAGGCGCTTGCCTCCACCATGTCGGCGGACTTCCGGGTTTCTGACGTGGTTGACTGGTCCAGTTCCCACAAACAGGTTGAGCGAAACGGCGGTTTGATCTTCGGAACACCGGGTCTTCTTTCGCTTCAATTCGTCGTTGCCAGTGTTGCAGCAGTTGCCTCGAGTTTCGTCTTCTTGTCGCTGGTGTTGAGCCAACGGCAAAAGGAGTTGGCGGTCTTGCAGGCAATCGGTGCATCCCCGAACCAAATCATTCGGTTGGTGTTGTTCGAGATTCTTTCGATTGTGATGGTCTCCATGGCGCTTGGAATCGTTCTTGGAATCGGTGTAGCGTTGTCGTTCAACGGCTTCTTCGACATCTTCGGATTCATCTTCCAAATCTTTGCAGGTGAATCGACCACGATCACAAGGACGCTGGTGTACCCATGGACACAACTGTTGTTCGTGTCTTTGTCAGTGTTTGCCGCTGTGGTCGTTGCGTTGTTGGTGACCACTCGCAGGGCGCTGAAGTCGGACTTAGCCAGTGTGCTCAAGGGGGAGTGAAACATGAAAGACAGTATTCTGAAAGCAGATGGACTCTACCACGTGTACGAATCAAAGGCAGAAGATGGCAACGTCGTTGCACTCAGAGGCCTTCATATCGATATGAAAGAAGGCGAAGCAATCGCTGTTGTGGGCCCCTCCGGTTCCGGTAAATCAACGCTGATGAAGTGCCTTGGTGGTCTGATGAAGGCCAGCGCAGGCTCGGTGTCATTGGCTGGTAAGAACATGACACGTCTGACGGGCCAAGAACTCGTTGAACTGCGACAGAAGACCGTTGCGTTCATTTTCCAAGAAGGGAATTTATTGCCGCAAATGAACGCCCGGGACAACGTTGCACAACCATTGCGTCACCAAGGCGTTTCATCCCGTAAGGCGCTCAAGCTGGCCGATCAAATGCTTGAACGCCTCGGTATGCTCCACAGGGCCCATGCATTGCCAATGATGTTGAGTGGTGGCGAACAACAGCGCGTCGCCATCGCCCGTGCGTTGATCACCAGCCCTCGCCTCATTCTTGCAGATGAACCGACAGGTGCGCTTGACCCAGTCACCGGCCGAGAAGTGCTTTCCTTGTTCAAGGACCTGCACGAGAACGATGGTGTCTCCTTCCTGATTGTGACACACTCCAAGGAAGTTGCAGCTTTTGCCAACCGCTCGCTCGAACTGAGGGACGGACGGTTTGTTGCTGAACACGGTGCTGACGTCGACGTTGAAAACCTCGGCAAGGACCGGGAACTGATTATTGACGAGACCGGAACGGTCACGCTCCCACCAGACTTGCTTGTCCGAATTGGTGGCGCTGGACGTTACACGGTTGGGAACGCTGACAGTGGCTATCTTTCGCTTCAAGGCGAAGCGGTTGAAGCCATGGGCAAGATGGAATTGTCCAGCACCTGCCCAGCATGCAAGCACGTTTACGATGGAATCGAAGAGCAGCTTTGCCCGTCTTGTGGTTCCAGCCGCCCAATGGTTGAGGTCAAAGCATGAAGTCCTTGATCGCATTCGTTGGTTACCTCGAGGGCTTCTCATTCCTCATTTTGATGGGCTACGCAATGCCGCTCAAGTACATTGCAGGCGACCCTGAAATGGTCAGCCTCATGGGCTCGCTTCACGGAGGATTGTTTGTTGCTTACATCGCCTTGCTGTTCCTTGGCGTCGGGAAGCACTGGACATTCACAGCTCTGATTCACGGGTTCATTGCCGCGGTTGTGCCTGCTGGGCCGTTCCTTTTCGAAGGAATGCTTTCTGGTGGGGAATACGATCTTGAAGAGAGCGTTAAGCACTCTTGACGCCTTCTGGCCAGAGCACCAAAATAAGTGTCTTACCACGGGTTTTCGGAGTATGCGTTGTTTCTCGATTCATCCACACAAGCGAGCCAGCAGGGTATGTGCCGTCTTCGTCCCAAACTTCGCCTTCGAGGACGATGTATGCTTCTCCACCAGGGTGGCTATGAGGCATGAATGCGTCAACTGTGACTTCAGAGTCTGCTTCGTACAACACAAGTGAGCAGGCGTCTTCTCGATACAGCCGCCCCAATCGAACACCGGTTCCGAAATCCTTCCAACGGATGTTTTCTTCCAACCAAGCTTTGTCGATGTTGAAACCAAGCCAGTCGGCCATGTTGTGTGTGAAGGGCATGGCCAGCCGTGCCGGTCAACGCTCATGAGGACTTCGGATGCATGGTATGCGTACTAAGAAGGGGTTGATTTGAAGTCATGTGCATCTATGTGAACCCATGGCCACCCCATTGCAACTTCCAGAAATCCCTCCTACGGGACCATGGGATGGTTACGTTTTGGTTGTGATTTGGCTTCCCCTTTTGCTCCGCATTTTGTTTTTGGCATTGCCTTTCAGGAGAGCCATAGCAAAGTTAGCGCCTCATTCGGGGTGGGCGTTGAAACAACTGCAAAATTTGCCAGTTCGTGGCTTCGGAATCTTAGCACTCAATGAAATTCTCGCATTCAGCATTCCACCTCTGCTGGTCCTCCTGATACGCAGTGTATCTGACCCAATTGGTTGGACCACGTGGGGTGAAGTCAGTGAGGTTGGCATGGGTCTGCTCATTCTCTCCTTGTTTGTTTGGATTTTCCTTGACATGCTTCGCATTGCTCGGGTTCGAAGAATGTTGAAAGCCATAGAACGGCAGGATATTGCCAAGTTACGGAAGGTGGCTGATGTAGGAATCAAGGCCCGTTCATGGCTCCAGAAGTTTTCGATCATCAAGCCAAAACCCAGTTCCCTCGACGCAACAGAAGATGAATCGACAGGGGAGAGGGTTGCGAAGCGCTCATTGAAAATCTGGGGGACTCGGGCATTGATGGCTCGAAAGTTTACACCGCAAGGATTGCTTGGAGGTCTTGCGCTTGGCGCAGCGATTGAGGTGGCCAAAACGGGTGCTGGGAAATTGACGCAAGCCGTCGATGCAAAGATGCAGGCTGAATTTGATAAACTCGCAGAAATCAACACCAAGACACTTCTGTTCCTGCTTCTGCGAGATCTCTCAATGGGGCTTTTGCCAATTTTCATTCTTGCAGGATTGCCGGTCCTCTTTGCGTGAATTCGCCGCCATGTTCATTGAGAGGCGGCGCTGCCCCAACATCAGGGAGAAACCATGTCACTGCTCATTTTGATGCGCCACGGCCAATCCATGTGGAACGCTGCCAAGTTGTTCACCGGTTGGGTGGATGTACCACTGACCAATGTTGGCATCGAAGAAGCCATTGCGGGCGGGAAGCAAATCGCTCACCTTGACATCGATGAAGTGCACGTGTCGACGCTCGTTCGTGCTCAAATGACCGCCATGCTCGCGCTTGCTCAACACAATGGCGGGAAGACACCCGTGTTCCAATACCCACTGCCAGAGGCTGGCATTGATTCCGTTTCAGAAAACGAGGCGAGAATGATTGAATGGGCTCAAATCAAAGGCGATGCCGGTTCAGCAGATTTGCTTCCAGTCCATGTTTCATGGCAATTGAACGAGCGAATGTATGGTGACTTACAAGGCTTGAACAAAGACGCCACTCGACAGAAATACGGAGAGGAACAAGTGCACATTTGGCGACGCTCTTTTGATGTCCCACCACCATCCGGTGAATCGCTCAAACTCACTGCAGAACGCACCATTCCTTACCTCGACTCAACGCTTGTGCCTGCACTTGAATCTGGCAACAACGTATTTGTTGCAGCTCACGGTAACTCACTACGTAGCATCATCATGCACATTGAAGGATTGAGTGAAGAAGAAGTGCTTTCCCTTGAGGTTCCAACTGGCCAACCGATGATCTATGCATGGTCCGACACAGGATGGGAACGCCGTGACATCTGAGCGAAGTTTCCTCTCCCGCACGAATGTGCTGCTCGTGGTTGGTGCACTTATCGCTCCCTGGTTGCTCTGTCAAATTTGGATCCTCACGAGCGCTGGCGATGAGCCGTTTGAAGAAATGCCTCAGTGCGATGCTAACAGCATGAACTGTGCTCATCTCGGTGGAGGTGCCGATTTCAGAATGGAAGAACTCAGTTTAACCATCGAAGCTCCGATTGATGAGGTGCAGGCCAACCTCAATGCCTTCATTGAATCAAACAATGGCGATGTGCTTGTGGAAGAGGGTGATGAAAATGCCTCGTACATTCATTTCGTTGTCCGGACCAGTTTCTGGCGGTTTCCTGACGATGTCGCCGTGTCGTTAACAGTGGTCGATATGGACACAACACAGATTGAATTGCACTCACAATCTCGCTTGGGTCAAGGTGATTTAGGGGTCAATCCGGAACGCCTTGAAGCTCTTCATGCCTCGCTTGTGGCGTGATCATTGAATTGACTCCACCCGTAAGGATAGCCTTCTTCATCCACCAAGACAACGTTAACGCCGAGTCCGTTCTTGTGAAAAGCGATCAACTGTATTTCGTGGATTTTGTGGCCACTTGGTGCAACCCCGAGGACAGGAAGTTGTTGGCGTTGGAAAAAAGACCTGCGACGGGCTTTCGTTGGTTGTGCAACAGCCTCTTTGCCCACCCTTCTTCGTTGGCCTTCCACATCATCAAACCATGGTAATGGGCCTTCAGGAGAGAACCTCAAACCGAGGATCATATCGATGCCTGCGGTTTCCTGCGCCGCATCAGCATCAGCACCACTTGGGATGGCAGGAGCGTTCGGATGGGTGTGCAACCAATGGGTAAAGCGACCTGCGCGTGAGCCCCGTGAACTGGAAAACATGTCATCCGTCCAATCTTCAGGTAAATGGTGAACAGAATAGGAGTCACCGCGATTCACGATGTGCGCTTCCTTGATTCGATACCCTTGGCCTTGGAACAGATTTGACGTGCACTCTTGTGCACTGAAAGCCACATCCACCTCTTCTACATGGGGGGTTTCAGCATCGATGTCGAGCCCAACCAGAATTTCATCAGGAAGGGCTTGAAGTGCCCACCATACGAGCGATTCGAACACTTCACCTGGAAGATGCACTTGAGCCGTGTAAGCTTCTCGACCGGTGTACGACTCCTCGTTGTACGTGGTCATCAACTCAACCAGCCAAGATTCCACCATCGCCCTCGGCATGGCTAAGATGCCCTCTTGAATGAACTGTGCGGAGGTTCATGGAGGGAAAGAATCTTTCAAAAGGACTGGTGTCCTCGAATCATCATGGCGAGAAAGAAAGGTGGCTTTGGGCGTTTCCTTGGCGCCATTACCGGCACGCCATACGAGCGGTTGTTGAAACAAGTTGACAAACTTGTCAGTGAGTTCGAGGACGACGATCGTAAATTAGCCCGGAACCTCAACAAATTAGTGACCATGGTTGGTGAACAATACGAAGAAGAGAACCTCGATGAAGAGGAACACGATCTCATCATTGAAGCCATTGAAGAGGCTGACCCCGAGGGGCGAACCTTTGGCAAACTATCCGACGATGAAGATTCATTCTACGCCGGCAGCGTTCCAGATGCTCCCGAACTCAAGCGCGAGAAGCGTGCAAACCTCGATGACTTGATGCAATCAAAAGGGGACGAATTCCTCGGAAGTTATGGACGCGATGAATTCGAGGAATTCAAATCCCGAATGAGTGACGATTTCTTGGCTGAATCTGACGATGCAATCCGCCAAGGCGACCATCAGGCAGAGATTATCACCGAGAATCGAGTCTTCGCTGACGCAGACGAGGAACTTGACCGACTGAAGCAACAGATTTCAGAAGAATCTGGCCTGGTCGATCCAAACGCTGAGGAAGAAGTCGACGAAGAGGAAGAGGAAGAAGTCGAAGGGTACTCCATTGACGAGAACGGCGTTGAGTGGTTCGAGGACGAAGATGGATACTGGTGGTTCCGCGAGGAAGGCCAAGACGATTGGCAACCTTACGATGAAGACTGAGTTTGTGGGTCATTTGACCAGAACTGCACGATGAGGGAGACCCAGAGTGCCAACACGATGCTTCCAAGATAGACATTCCATTCGACAAGGCGACTTGCGAGTAAGATTCCAAGGTAGAATACGGCGATAGCCCCTGCTAGGCCAAGCATGATGAAAGGAGCGTGTTTCTTTCTCGGATCGATGAAACTGTAGGCATAGTACCCTCCGCCCTTGTAGGCAAAGAGGTAAGCAAAGGCGACGTAAAACAAACCCATTCCTACGCAAGACAAGGCGAGTTGGGGATGTAAGACAGGTGCCACGAGCATGACTTCAACGGCCAAAAACATGGCTGCAAAATTGTGCATCACCTGTTCATGGTATTGGAACATGTATTGCGAATCGCGTTCCGCATTAACAAAATCAGGCAGGATAATGTAACGAACGACCGTTGCCGTCAAGAAGGCAGAACCACAAGCAACGACAAACATGTTGACTTGAATGAGTTCCAACCACTGCGGGATTGAACCACCGTTCATGCCGAAGAGGCTGGCGGCGAGCGCACTGGCAAAATACAGAATGTTGCTCAGCAACGTCCATGAACTAAACGTGACAAATTTTTCAAATCCGGCTGGATGGAGTGTCCTCACTTCACGCTCCTCATGGAGGAGCACTTGCATGGTTCCAGGGCCAACCCGGAACATCATGCCAACGGCGATGAGTCCCATTCCCAAAGCAATGCATCGGGCACTGGTCACAACCCAAGATGGGGTGCGTGAGCCGTTAAGAGAATCAGCACTTTCAGTAACTAAGCTCTGTAAATCAGTGATAGCGTACACCACGATGAGAAGGGAGCCAACGAGGCCAATGGCAACGAAGGTTTGCCGGTCGGTATGCGCCGGACCGTAGTCCAATTCGCTGGCCATGACGAAGCGTCCCGGGTCGGTGATTTCAAGGTTCGTCCTACGCTTAGCGAAGATCGGGTAGGTCGTATTCTGAGGGCGCACGCGACGTATGTGGTCTCGGTGATTGATTGGTATATTTATCCGGAGGTGGTTGCTCCTCTCCGTATTCTTCCTTGTGCTTGCGTTTAATCGCTCGAGTTTGAATCGTTGCACTCATGATGAAAAGCACCAACACAATGGCGAGCGTTGAAGTGTTTTGTGGATTGAAGTCGGTGAGCGGTTGCCCGTTGAGCACCAAGAGTCCGGAAAGTGTTGCAATGCTCCCAAGCAACGCTGAAACCAACATAGGCAATTGTTTTCGAACCCAGATAACAGAAAAGAAGGCCACGATGGCCATGACATTTGTGATGAATTCACTGTCGGCAATTTCCATGCCCTGCCCATCGAGCCATCGGAAGGTCCACGAGAACATGATGTAGGTGCCCATCGAAGCCATGAGGTAGATGCTCATTTGTATGGTCATGAGCATGATGCCTGAGAGCAACATCATCAGGATGATCATCACATGCAAGTCTTCCAGCCCTGTATCAGGAACCATCGAAGATAATGTTGGCGTTAACACATAGCCCATGCCAGCCCCAGTTGCGCCAGCGACGTATTGCAATCGCTCATGCCCCCGGAGCATTAGAAAGACGCCGCCAAGGATCAAGACGATTCCAAAAACAGGTCCAAGAGCAGACAGTTCATCCAATAAGGGTGAACTTACATCGTTTATATCCGCCATGATTCTCACAGGAACTGGAAGAATTTAGCCTCATCGCCCTCAAACCTCATGTTCGTGTCTTCCACAGGTCCAAGGTATGGAGGTCGAATTTGATGATGCAAACATCAGCCCCTTCTTTTGCAAGTGCTTCGTTTGCTTTCGCTTCGCTCGAAATACCGATGATGAGGTGTGGGCGTGAGATCTGTTTGGTTTCAATGGCTAAATTGAGCATCTTGAGGACTTCGAGGCCGGTGTGTGGTGGCATGAAGTAATCCAACAATACGACATCTGGTTTGTGTTCAATGATATGTTTGAGAGGCTCGCTTGAGTTCCACCGTTGCAACAATTCGACTCCATTGAGATTACAACCTGCTGCGTCAAGCATCGCCGTTAGGTCGTACGTGTCTTCGAAAGCGAGCACACGCATGTCTTCGCCTCAGGATGGGAAGGGTTGTTGATCCCACCAGTGAGGTGATTCAAACCACGCCTCATGTGAGGTCGGTCTGTCGATCAGCGGCAGGCCGAAGGTGCCGCCATTGATGCTCAAACCACCGGCGGGGTTCGAAGCGCAGGGTCCCGGCAGGTAATCCTCACCAGTCTCTGATAATTCCAAACGCAGGGCGTGACCAGCAGGCAGCACAACATCAAGTGGATTGAATTCCATCAACATTGTGTATTGACTGAGCGGTGCTGTTGGTTTTGCATCATAGCCCCCGTCCCTGTATCGAATGTCCATTGTTGCGTGGCCAAGTCGAAGGTTTTCCGTATCATCGTAAAGAGTTGCGAAGATTTGACCGCCGTTGCAGGCTTGTGTCGTGACATCAAGGTGAAGCGTAGGCAGACCCGAGATGTGAGTCTCATTGCCAAATGTTGGGCTCGTCAGTGTGACAGAACTTCCAACTCCATTCACTGTTCCGAGGTTGCCCCAAGAGGTGTCGATGGTGTGCATGTCCCACATCAGGTCGGCGGGTGGCCATGTTGTTTCGACGTGCCATCGGCCGTCATTGGTTTGCATTTGCACCATTGGCTCTGGTTCATCACCGATGCCTTTCAGGTAATAATTGAACCAAGCATACAACTCAACAGCCCAGTCCATACGGCTCATGTTTGGATAGGCTTCCTTTCCATATCCAGTGTCAAGTTCGCTGTGTCGGTCTGGCTGATCGGGATAATTGTGGGCCCACTGGCCAGAGATGGCGCGAGCGTTAATCCCAGCATCAATCAGCAACTGGTAGGTTGGGAAGGCGTGGTATGGATCGACGTTCCAATCCTGCATTCCCCAAACGATGTAGACACTCCCACGGTAGTTTTCCAACACGTCAGGCAAGTGCCTTCGTTCGTCCCAATAGTCGTTCCATTCAGCCCCGCCAAATTCGGCCCAGCCCCATGTTGAAAACGGATTAAGCGGGCCAATCGCATCGTCTGAACAGATTCGCATGTCATCGGTTGTAAGATCAGTCGTCGCTGCTTGGTAGGCTGCGTCATAGCCCATGGCTCGTGCTTCGGAAGAACCGTTGCGGTAGAACATTTCTTGCACGCCAATTGAACCAGAAATCGGCACGATTGTTTTCAAGTGCTCCGAGGGGTTTTGGGCAGCTTCCCAGTTGGTTGTGCCGGCGTAGGATTTACCCATCAATCCGACATTACCATTCGACCAGTTTTGTTGTCCAAGCCAATCGGTCACCGCTTGTATCCCCGTTTGTTCACCAAGACCTTTCACATCTTGGCAGTGTGTGGATTGCCCTGTGCCGAAGGTTGAGGCTTGAGCGAAGGCGTAACCATGTGGTAGGAACGTGTCATACACCCATTTTCCAACGCCGCCGTCTGGCACCGTGTTCGGTGATGAGTCGTCGCCAACACCGGGCAACCCTTCCCCGCCGAAGTCATAGTAGGGATGGATGGTCATAATGACAGGAACTTGAGTTCCTTCAGGCACGTTTGGAAGCCACAGCGCAACGTGCATGAGGGCAGGTCCGGGGAATCCAGCATCTTGTTCACTCGCCGGAAGTTCAACTTCGATGAAATGCTCCGTGTAAGGCAATGCTTCGTAGGTTCCATTCACAGGCAATTGTGCTCGCAGTGTGTCCATTGGCAGGTCCATTTGGTGGCGAAGGTGCAAAGGTGTGTTCCACCAATCACCTTCGAATTCTTCCTCCATCGTGCTTGAAATGAGGGTCTCGCCAAAGGTCATAGCCAGCAACAAGAACACAACCGCCACGGCGATTGTGCTGACGGCGGAGAGGGTCAGTTGGCGTCGAGCCATCCCATCCTTCTCATGGCCCGAAATCAAAACGGCCTCAACTGAAGCCTCTTGAACGGAAGCGTCGGACCCAGCCATGATAGTTCCAAGTGCTTCTCCATGAAGAGCATGACGCTTTGATGGAATCAAACTCATGCGCTGGCTTCAGCCGCTTCTCGGGCTTTGCGGGCTGCGATGAACGATCGAACACACACAACAGTGTAGGCGCTGCCAGTGACCAACAACATGAGCATGGAGCCCGATGCATAGGTGATTCCATCGCCCATGACCATGAAGAATCGAGTGCCTCCAATCGCACACAGCAAGCCGAAAGTAGCAGCAATGTGCATCCAAAGTTTTCGCTTTTCGGGCATTCGCATGACCATCACGCCAGCAAGCGCAAGCGGTACGCCGAGCATGCTTGGGAAATACGAGGTAATCGAGTTGGAATCTGAGAGAATCGAAACAGCAATACCCCATGCAATGAGGAATGCTCCATAGCCGAGGGTTAGGTTTGGTACGAAATTTGATTGTTGCTCCATGATTCTAACATGCCGCTTCCCCTTTTTGGTCTATGGGTCGAGGTGCCGCCCTTCCGCACGATTGATGGGGGGGAACCGGTTCGCCTAACCATGAAAGGACGGGTTGCCTACTTACTCATCCTCAATCTATTGTGCATGACAATGACCATTGCACCAATGGCCAGTGCAGAGACTGGCAACAGTGGATGGCGCACGGTGGGCATTGATCCAAACATGTGGACCGATGGACCCGAGCCGGAAGACACACCCATGAAAGACACCTACCAAGGCAACGCTATTGTCGAAATTGAAGTCTCCTACGTACCCGCTCACTTCAATTCCCGCGCCTATGGAGTCATCGTGATTGAACTGTTCGAGCAATGGGCTCCCATTACGACAGAGAACATGGTTACCAACGTCGAAGATGGCATTTATGATGGCATTTTCTTCCACCGTGTGATTGATGATTTCGTAGTTCAAGGCGGCGATCCAACTTGTTCCAAGGTCGGTGCCTACCCCCTCACAAGTCCTCAATGTGGCAGCGGCGGCACTGGGGAAACCATTCCTCTGGAAATAGATCCAAACCTTTCCCATGTCGATGGTGCCATTGGCATGGCTCGTAGTCAAGATCCAGACTCTGCGGATGCTCAGTGGTACATCGCCGAAACGGAAGCGCACAATCTGGACCCTGAGAATCGAGATGATGAGGGCTACGCCACCTTTGGAATTGTGCGAAATGGTATGAGTCACATTCGTGCCATTGCACTTACACCTACGTCAGATGATCCGACGGGCGAAGAAATTGTTCAGAATCCTGCCTCTTCTGCTGGACGACCGACCTATGAGGCTGAAATCATCAGCGTTCGTATGATTGGTGTGTCCGATCCAGACGGCACCCTCCGTGGGGGTGAAGTCGTTATCGATGACGGCACCACTTGGTTTTCAAGCCTGAGTGGGGCGTTTGGCCTCGTTGGTTTGAGCCTTGGTTCATTCGTAGCACTTGCCGGCGTCTGCTTCGTTGTCTTTTATGTCGCTCGAATTGATCCACCGCTCGGCATCGAACAAGACGAATCAAAGCCGGTTTTTGATGCGGTGTTATTGGATGACACGGCTTCTTGATGCGCCTTAGGCGCGCACCCTGCACAGCACGTCAAGCACGACATGCACAACGCCAGGCGAGAACGATTTGACCCGTTCAAGGTGAATACTTGTGATGTTCCATGGACGGCCCGCCTCCTGTGCCATCATCTCCAGCGTGGCGATTGTATCCATCCGCCATTGTTCGATGTGTTCCTTTTCTACGTTCATATGAATGTGAAGCATCCCGCCGGTCGGTTTGAGGCATGCAAGCGAGTGTGCCCAAACAGCTTGTGAACTGGGTAACAAACCGAGGTGACATCGGTCCGCCAGTCCCTTCAATGACGGAAGTGTGTCTTGGTTATTCCCTTGATGAATCGTGAGTTTCTGTTCGACATCATTGGCGCTCGCTCCCCATCGCAACCCTGCAATCGATGCGGGGTTTACCTCGCAAGCATGCACATGGGCAGCGTTGCTTCGAACCAACATTGGAAGTGTGTAGTATCCTGTGCCGGCGTACGCATCGACGATTATTTCACCCGACATATCGATCGATCCGATTCGATGACGCTCTGTGACATTGCCAGAGGAAAACATCACCTGTTCGGCATCAAAACCAAACTGAACGCCGTAGTCAGAAAACTCAACCCATGCTGAATCGCCGTGCAGCAAACGCAACTGCGGACTTCGGGTGATGTTGTCGAGAATCTGAGCTTGCCTTGCCAGCCTTGCGCCGCCAAGCGACTGTGCTACGGCCTGCCAAAGATTTGTTTTCTCTGCTTCCTCAACATGGCTCAAGACTTCGTTCCATTGCGCCGAGTGGAAGGCTTCTTCCGGAAGGATGACAAGATCTCCCAATCGTTCCCATTTCGTCGGAAGTTCAAGCAGCGTTTGACGATGATCTGAGGTCACGGTGTGAGCGCACCACGCCTCAACGGAGCGTTTGAGTTGATCATGTGGATTCACCGAGTGCCCTGTGATTTCAATGGGTTGAAGGTTGAACGTGAATGGTTCGACAGCCTTCAGTTTCAAAACCCTCAATTCTTCTGTGGAGAAAGGTTCAGTTTGGAGGCATGGAAAGCCTATTTCGCCTTCATTATTTACCTGAGATTGTGCAAAAGGGTAGTGCCAGCCAAGAGCCTTCAGAGCTTCATGAAGGGTTGAAGCACGTTCCTTTGCGGTCCAAATCACCACCTGCACGGGGGCTTGGTCAGTTGAACCACTCATGCTTGCATCAAGGGGGGAACGCCTATGAATGTCGCGTGACAAGCGGTGGCTATGAGCGAACACACTGGTTTGTCGAACCTTCGTCAGCAGGCCCTCGCTCATGTCTTGATTGCTTTGATGGCGGTCTCAATCTTTGCCCCCATGGCCGCAGCAGCGGGCATGGCATCCTGTGACAAAGATCCCGGCGTGGCAGTTGATGGAATCTGCGATACGTACGACGATTCAGACGATGGAACGCCGAACATGCAGGATTGGATTGAAGGCACGTATGAGTTCACGATGCTTGGTACTGAACAAATACAATTGGAACTGCAATGGGCCATTCGTGAGTTCGACCGTGAAGCACTTGGTTTCACCGATCCGTTCATCACGAGCGCACTTGCGAACGACGGCCTCGATGAAGACGACGGTGCTCCGGCAGATTTCATCCGGAATTATTTCGACCAAGAAACCGCTGGCTCCGGCTCACCAACAGTCGGTTCGAAGTTGAAAATTGAACTTTCAAACGCCATTGAGGATTCCCTTGAATCCAGTTTCGGCGAGGTTGCAGTGACCACAGATTACAGCAATCAGTACGTCGACGGTACGACGACCACTGCTTGCTCTATTGACCCGACATCGGATGCCGCAGAGGAAGGTGCTTCACAGAACGATGTCTTCAATCCACCAATTTGCATTTCGACTTCAGCGCTCATTCAACTGGACCAATCCACCTTCAATTTACAGCCAAATCCAGATTTAGACCTTGAACGAGCGTACCAAGGTCTCTTGGTCATGGGCACTGAAATCACCTCGACGTTCGATTTCGTGGCCCGCCCTGGTCATCTTGCGACCTACACGGTGAACCCACCGAGTTATGCCACCATTGATGCTGTCGACGCATCAGGAACCCTGATTGAGCACACTGGGGCATCGCCGTACAATTCCAGTTCTTGGACGCTTGACCATCGACTTGCTCAACCAACGGACAGTGACCTAAGCCAGGGTGTTGAATTGACACTTAAGCATCGGAATCGAACCAGTACGAGCACGGTGGATGTGCCCTCGGGGTCGAAAGCATTGGATCTTCACATCACCCTTGATCTTGAAGACGAATCTGCAGCAACCCTCGGTCTTACAGCCGGTATGCACTACCTCGACCAAGCTACAATGGACGATTGGGGTGTATCACTGATGTCGGTGGCTGAGCGAGCAACGGTGCCAGTTGTGACCGCAGATGGCATACGTTTGGCCTATCACAATGGTCTTGTGGACTTGGACAATTTCACCTCACAGTTCCCTGTTGACGTGATCGCTGAAGGAGTATCCTCGGCGGTTGCCGGTATTGAGACGATTGAGATGAACGACCTAACATGGGTTTCCACTCAAGAAGCGGTTGGAACACAGCCCTCCGGTGGTCTGAATTATTCTCACTCGACTGGGTGCTCTGAGGTCGCACCAGCGGGGGTCGAACTCCGGTTCTGTGTTGAAGGTGAAGATGCTATGGGCACAAACCACCCGGTCTACCTCTCCACCACAAGTCAGCCATTCTCAATGCGTCTTCTGGATATTATCTCAGAAAACAATGACAATGAGACAGTAGCGGAATTCATTGACGTTCTCACAGAGGATGATTTAGAGCGTGTGCTAAATGGCGGTTTGGTTGTGACAAAGTCCCTCAATGACAACTTCCTTTCAGACATCGTCCCATCAGATTTGCCACCCACTGAGGTGACGTTGGAAATTATTCTTCCAACGTGGGTCCGCACGGCCGAGGGGAACGACCGTCTCATTCTCAAGCACACCATCGAAGGGAACAATAGCAATGTCATTTCGTTTGCCGGAACAAACCCCTATGATTGGCGTCAAGTGGTGCGCGATGATTATCAAAATGTGAAATGTCAGACAACGCAACGAACATGCGTCACGACGGCGCTTGAAATGGACGCAAGTTCAATTGACATCAATGAATTCACCCAAACACTGTCTGTCGAATTAGGTCTGGAGGCAGATGTGTCCGTGCATCGAATTATGATTCCAGTGGATCGCGACTTATCGTACGGTGGTACCAACATCACGATGGAAGTCTTGCCTTCCGACCTTGTCCGATTGGCCCTTGACATAGCAAGTCGCGTCGAGGATCCCATCAACCGTACATACAATTTTAGCGACCTGCTTGGGTCTGTGTGTGATTTCAATTACAGTATCTGTGACGAGAACCTTACGATCGTGTTCACCTCTGAGGGCTTGATGGCGTTTGTCAAGCGCGTTGGTGAATTGTTTACACAGTTCACACACGAGGCTGCAGCGAGGTTAATGGAACAAGAAGAATTGAATTTCAAGTCCGTTGATATCACAGATTTTGAGTTCAAAACTCGGCTCAAAGGCGTTGGCGCCCCGGACCTCATTGTCAGCGATGAGGAACCGCTAAGTTTGACCTTAACCATCCCGAAAGTCACCTTCAAATTGCAACTCGATGGAGATTGGGGCCGAGTGTTTGGCGGCGATGTGGATGGCCTGCAAATTAGTCTGATCACTGATACAATGCGCTCGACCTTTGTTCAACCGATGGCCATGTTGATGCAGAGCATCACTGGCATGCTCACCAACGGAATCGTCGGATGGGATGGCGTCACGCTTCCAAATGGGGGTGACTCGACCGATACACTCTCCTATGATCTCGACTTCAACAGCATCCTCGTTCCAGAATTTGAATTGCCTCTGAATGGGCCGCTAACCCTCCTCATGCCTCCGGGGATCACATTGGAGAATCTAGAGTCATCTCAAGGCAACATTGTGGTTCGAACCGTCGATGGTCGCCAAGAAATCACGTACACGCTTCCAGCAGGCGATGTTGATGACACAATCACGTTCCAACTTCACTTCTCATGGATGTACTTCTTTGTCCAATTCTGGAAGTATCCCGCGATTCTCGTCATTCTTCTCCTGCTCTTTGTTCGCCGCCGCCGAAGAAAACGAAAGAAGAAACGAGCGCGAAAGGCGGCAGCAAATGCTGCTAAACCGCAAATCAGCAACGATGAATTTGCTGACCTCTCTGGTTTTACAAGCACGACCCTTCATGGCGAGTTGGATGAATTGAGGGATTTCAACAACGATGCCCCACCGCCGATGCCTTCTATGCATGCCCCAATGGAAACAACCGTGCCGTCGTTCGATGATACCCTTCTGCAAGACCTTGGCGATGAGCGATTCGAATGATCAGTTGTGCAGTGCATCGTAGATGCGTTGCGCAAGCGCTGGGCCAATGCCGGGTACGGTTGTGAGGTTGTCTGCTGAAGCATGTTGTATGCCTTGCCGGCCGCCAAAATGCCGCAATAAGTTCTGCATTTTTTTTGCACCGAGCCCCTCCACGCCTTGGAGCGGATCAGCCATTCTGCTTTTGCCTCGACGTTTTCGATGATAGGTGTTGACAAATCGATGTGCTTCATCTCGAGCATGGACCATCACCCGTCCCTTTCGGTCAAGAACGATTGGCTCGAGACCGTTTCTGTAAATTGTTTCTTCCCGCTTGGCCAGAGCTGCAAGGCCGAATTCACCAAGCACCCCGTGTTCCTCAAGGAGCGCTGAGATGGTCGAGAGGTGTGTCTCACCTCCATCGATCAACAACAGGTCGGGCCACGTATCTTGGCGCTTCAGCCAACGTTCAACCACTTCCCTCATCATTCGAAGGTCATCCATGGCGTCGGTTTTGACGATGTAAGTTCGGTACTCTTTCTTTGCCGGTCGGCCGTTGCGAAGCGTCACACTTGCTCCAACCCGTTCATCACCTAGCAATTGAGCCATGTCGAAGCACACGATGTGGTTGAGTTGCTCCATGCCCAAGACGGCAGCCCCTTCGTTTGCTGCTCGTTGTTCAAGCGAGCCGCTTGTTGCGTTGGCCAATCGCGTCATCTGAATGTCTGCGTTTTGTCGAGCAAGGGTCAACAAGGTAACCAAATCGCCTCTTAGCGGCGTTCTGACTTCGACCTTTGCTTCTCGACGGCTGCAGAGCCATTCCTCAACACCGTCCAAGAGCGGCGTTGGTGTGAGCAGCAAGCGAGGTGGGCGGCGGTTGGCATAATGCTCAGCCACGAAGTTTGCCACAGTCTCGCCCAAATCGCCACGGTGGACCATTGGCCACACTTCTTGGCCTTTCACGACCCCTTGATCGGCATGCATGATCACGACAGCCGCCATTTCGCCTTGTGCCACAATCCCAATCGCATCGCAGTCTCGATACACCTTGCTTGAGACCACATGCTGGCCTGTTGTGGCTCGGACAGCCCGAATGGTATCCCGCCGTGCGGCGGCTTGTTCGAACCTCATTGCTTCGGAGGCGGCATCCATCTCGCTGGCGAGTTCCTCAAGCAACGCAACAGCGTCGCCGTTGAGGATCCTGCGGGCGGTGTTGACTCGTTCAGCATAGCCTGTGGCATCGATGCACGGTCCTGCACAGAGGCCGATGTGCATCGAGAGGCAACCTTGGGGGAGCAATTCTTTGCAATCACGGATTCCAAATTGCCTTCGAAGGAGTTGCATGACCTGTTTTGCTGCTCCAGCGTTGGGAAAAGGCCCCCATCGCAGGCTGCCTTTGGGCGGGTGTCGGGTGTACATGATGCGTGGAATTTCTTCCTTTGTCAGCACTAAGAATGGGTAGGATTTGTCATCCTTAAGCATTGAATTGTAGCGCGGTTTGTGTTGTCGAATCAATTGACGTTCGAGGATGAGCGCCTCTTCGGGGGAATTGGTCACAATGCATTCGATGTCGTCAGACCTTCGCACAAGTTCTGGGATCATTTGCCGGTCAGGTGTTTGGGCAAAGTAGGAGCGAATTCGCTCATTCAATTTCGTCGCCTTTCCAACATACAGAACACGACCCTTGTTGGTTTTGAAGAGGTACACCCCGGGTCGCTTGGGGAAATCCACCGAAGCGAGGGTGACAGGCATGCCCTTTCCTTCCCGCCGCCCCCAAAAAAGGAAACCCTTGGTTGGCTGAGGCTGACGCAACAAAAGCGGTGGTTAGAAAGGAGCCTGTGCTTCGGTAGGGCATGGTTGGTGGTCTTTCGGGTCCTCAGGAGCGTATTTTGCGCTGGCTTGGAGGCTTTTCACCGGCGATGGAGAAAGCCTGGGATGTCACCCGGCACCTTTCACTTCCTGGAATCAGTGAAGCACTTGGCGTTGTTCGAAGCGCACTCAACGCTCCTTTGAGCACGCTTGAAAGCAGTGGTCTTGTGTACAAAAGAAAAGCACACGTCATCGGCGGCGGTTCCCGACGAAGGCATGTCTACCACCTCACCGATCAAGGACGAGATAAACTCGACTCACTCGGCGATGCCAAAGTCTCAAAGAAGACCTCTCGAGGAAATTCATTCGGTGCTTTACCAGTGCTTGGGGAAGTGCATGGCCGTCATCACCTCGCCGCGGAGGTCAGTGAAAGCATTCTCCAAGAACACTGCATGGTGTTGAGTGGTTTACCTGGAATTGGCAAAACAACGGTGGGCGGTCTTGTCAGCGAACACCTTCTCGATTCAGGGACCAATGTTCGTTGGGCACAGGTTGGCGAATTCACCGACTTGCATGCTCTTTGCGACCAATGGGGCTTCAAAGGTCCCTTTCCCAAAAACAACCATGCGCTTGCTGAATACGCCGCAATGAAGTGCAAAGGGGATGTCCTCGTTATCGATGACGCCCACCTCATTCCAGAGCGTCACATTGCCTCAATCCGCGCCTTTTGCAAGGAACTTGACACCGCAGCAGCTGCCCATATTCTCCTCATCGGACGCGAACCCCTATCGTTCCCGGAAGCCCTTCCTCGGATTGCCGTCCCTTCGCTTGAAGTCAAGGATGCAGCCCTGCTCTTGGGCGACTCTATTGGAGAAGGGGAACGGATGCACATCGCAGAAAGCCTCGGTGGTCACCCGCTTGCGATTCTTCTCCACGAGGAAGGTTCGCCCTTGCCAGAAGCAGGGGCCGATGTTCAATCTTACGTGGAGAACGTTGTTCTGTCCACCCTTGATCATTCGACTCGAAGCGGACTGGACCATATTGTGATGGTTCCAATGCCCATCGAAGCAAGCAAAGCGTTCGACAGCGAAGTCGTCGGCACATTGGATGACTATGCGTTCTTGCGTTGGACCTCGAACCTTGAGAAAATGGAAATTCAACACTTGGTTCGAAACGTCCGAAGGTCGGCTCTCGATGACGACACAAAGCGCAGGTTGCACAAGGCCGCGGTCAAACACTGGGAAGGCTTAGCAGAAACGGCAGACGACCAAATCATCCTCCTCTACCACCGTATTGCCAGCCTCGAAGAAGGCATGGATACGCAACTTGATGCAGAAATGGAGCGGTTGCTGGAAACCCATTCTGGCGCCTTTTCTGTCTTGCTGGAGCAAGCAATCAAGGTTTCCACGATGCCTTCTCATTTGCATTACTTAGCAGGGAAAGTGGCCATTGAGCGGTGTGAACCAGAGCATGTCCGCCGTCACCTCGAAGGTTTGGAAGATTCCGCAGAATCCCGTCACTTAGCGCTGGGATTGGCCATGCTTGAAGGACGAATTCAAGATGCGGATGAAATCATTGAGGAAGGTCTTGACTCGGCAGATCAGGCCGACATCAATCGAATGGCGCTTGCTGCTGCCTCGAGGCGACTGGATGACCGAGTCTTCGGTCAACAAGATTCCTCACTTTCCAACGATGTGAAAGTGTACCTTGCGAAGGTGAAAATTCCAGAAGGTCAACCAGAGCAACGCTCGGTAACGCTTGTGGCCATCTCCATGATTCAACACGCTCTTGCTCTCTGTGAGGGAGATTTCGAACGAGCAGAAAGGCTTCGTAGTTCGCTCGCAGGTATTGCCGGATTTGCACAACCTCTTCTTTTGGGCATGGAGGCAAAAGCGGCCCTCTTTGCTCACAAACCAGGCGATGAAGCCGCCCTCAACATCGAACGGATGGAAGAAGCCATTGAAGCTCAAACCAACAGCATCCGGGCCGATGCGTTGCGACTCTCGCTGGTCGAGCAATTGATTGGCTTAGATGAAATCAAGGCCAAACAGATGTTCATTGTGATCAAGGAGCCGGGGCAGACTGCAACGAGCGCCACCCTCCACCGATTGCACGCCCGGTGGTGGACATGCAAAGCGAAATTGCAACCCAACATGCGAAGGATTGCGCTCCGTGAAGCCATCACGCAACATCGAGCAGCGGGGTGCCCCCGAGCGGCAAAAGCCCTCGAGACTCAACTTCATTCGTTGTTGTGATCAGAGTTCAGCACCGATCAGCGTCTTGGTGTCTGCAATCCCATCAATGACTCGGATTTCTTCAACAATGCAGCGGGTGAGTGTGTATTCATCATCTGCTTGAACTCGAGCAATCAAGTCATATTCACCGAACAGCATCCATCGGTCAGTGACAAATTCGATGCCATCAAGTGTTGCACGAACATCATGCTCTCGTCCGGGTCGCGTGGTAATCAATACAAATCCAATCGCCATTTTCCTCACCTTAATATTCGACAGCAATCAGTGTCTGTGTTTCCTTTACGCCAGCAATTTGACGAAATTCTCTTATCAACATTGAGGTGAGTTCGCCAGCATCTTCCGAACTGACGCGGACCAAAAGGTCGAATTCACCGTAAAGGGCATGAACCTCAGCAATTGCTTTGTGTCCTGAAAGGGCAAGGTAGACCTCACGTTCGTGGGATGGAAGGGTTTTGAACAACACAAAAGCCTCAGGCATGATTTGGCCAATCGCCGACTGGTCTTATTGGTTGCGAAGTAATGACACGGTGCTCGAATACGGTCAGCGATGCACAAAGCCGAACCATTGAAGTGCATTTGCAAAGGCCTAAGGACATGGACACCAAGGCGCATCGACATTGGTTGGCTCTTGTCTTGGTTGGATTGTTGGTGAGCATGCCATACGGTGGTGTTCTCTCTCCTGCAAGCGAGCTTGATGAATCTGCACCAGTCGAAGCAGAACATGCCTCGCCAAAAGCGCAGACGACATGGTCAGGGACAGTAACCGTCACGACGAGTTACACGATTGCCGTCTTCGACGAACTCGTCGTCAGCGCGTGCACCCAGATTGAACTTGGCGCTGGTGCACGAATCTACATTGAAGGCCGTCTAACGGTTGAAGGCACGCGAAGCTGCCCTGTTGTCATGTATTCATTTGCAAGTTCGGACCACGAAGGTCTCCAATTCAACAGCAGTTCAAACGGCCGTGGCTCCGTGATTGATAACTTAACGATTGAAGATTCAATCTATGGGGTTACAATGTACGGAAGTAACCCGTTTTTCGCCAACCTCACCATCATCAATCCCGACCGAGTCGGCATGGATTTATTCAGCGGCTCCTCACCGACCATTCACGATCTCTACATCGACCAAGCAGGCCGCATGGTTCCGTTTCAAAATGATTGGCGCTATGGAATTGGCCTCTCAATCGGTGCTGGCAGCACGCCCATCGTTGATGGAGCCTATTTCACCGATCACCTCACACGAGGGATCAACATCTGGGGTGGTTCCGGTGGATTGGTTCGTAACGTCGTTATGGACAACATCAGCGGTTCCTCTTGGGCCATGGTTGCAGGTATATGGGTCGAAGACAGTCAGCCCTTGTTGACCAACATCACCATTGACAAATCAGACAATGGAATCATTGTGCGCCATGTGGATGATGGTGGATACACTCGAGCGGTTGTCAAAGATGCCACGATCACCAATTCAATGTACAGGGGCGTCTATGTTGACAAACTCAACCATACGAATTACACAAACTATGAGACAGCGGATTTCACCAATCTTACAGTTCGTGGCACAGGTGGTGCTGGGGCAACGACCGCCAACATAGGCTATGCTGCCATCGATGTCAATGCCACTGGGGCATGGTTCGAGAACACCCTTGTCGAGGATTCAACCACCGTTGGTGTGCGACTGTATTTCGTTGACAGTTCGACGACCTTCCGAAATTTAACGGTCCTCAATTCAGGCGACCCAGGGCAAGGTTCACACGAATCAGGTGTCGCCGTTCGCTCCTCGTTCTTTGCGCCACACTTTGACGGCCTCACAGTTTCAGGTTCGGTTGGCCCTGGCGTTTCATCAACTTCAGGCGGCGCTATGCAGGGGTCGGATTGGAACCTCCACAACAACACCAAGGATGGCTTGTTCATCGACAAAGCGACGGTGATTGTTGAGGGGCTCAATCTTTCCTCCAACGGGCAATCAGGAGCGCACGTGTACGACGCTCGTTATGTTACATTTGAAAATCTGACCGCTAATGACAACGGTGGCGACCCCGCTTCAACGCCTCTTGGCGATCAGGCTGGATTGTTTTATGAAAAGTCAAACGACATTGAATCCTCTTCTGGCGATGTAACATGCCGAAACTGTACGGTCACCGGTTCCTCAGGTTCGGGCCTTTATGCGCTCAACTCTGTTGATTTGTGGCTCTATGGGCTCACTCTTTCAGACAACAACCCAACCCGCTCACCTCTGATTGTTGACAACCAAGGTTTGACGCTCGGTCAACAAGGTGGGCGTGTCCAACTGCACGGGGCAACCATCGACATGGATTCACCCGGCATTCCAGCCATTTCCCTCAACTACGCCGCAGCAGACATGGATCTCATCAGCATGACTGGCAATCACAGTGGCATCGAATGGAACGCAGACAACAATGGCAATTTCCCCTCAAGCCTAAGCAGAACACACCTCTCCGGTGACACAGCATGCCTTACTCTGGTGGACCACACGGATCTCTCCGGTTATGGAAACACCATCACTGCTGATTGCACTGGCTCCATCGTGCTGCAAAACAGTCAGGTAAATTGGTCAACACTCACCGATGCGACAGGCGCACAAGCCCTGCAACTCGACAGCACTTCGTCGCTCCATCTCCATCGGCCATCTGGCGTGGATTTGACGCTTGCAACCATCGCTTCTGGCGCTCATATCGATGTGGCTTGGGACATCACTGTGTGGGTCGTGAACACCGTCAATAACGGGATTCCAAACGCCAATGTCAATGCGAGTTTCACATCGTTTGAACCTTCACTTGAAGAGACAACCAATGACTTAGGCTACGTCAGTCTACCTGACTTCATCGGCCAACAATGGACAAACACAGGCGCTTCGAGTCATAACACCGTTGACATCTCTTGCGGATATGACAGCGTCTCCAACACCACCAGCGTCACCCTTGACCAAGACCGATTCATTAACTGCATCTTACCCTTGCAAAATCAACCGCCATTCGTGATGTGGGACACGCCTTTCGACAGCCAAGTGTTCCCGTCTCAGGCACCAATCTTGTTCAATGCTTCAGACTCATGGGACTTGGATAACGATCCATTGACGTTCACATGGACGAGCACGTTGGACGGTGACATTGAGAACTCCTGCACAGGATCATGGCAGGAACCCAACGGCCCATCTGGCGGTGTTCCATTCACTGTCAACAGCAATGACATGTGGTCATGCTCCCTCTCTGATGGCATCCACACAATTACGCTCGATGTCTGTGACGAAGATTTCTGCACCTCCGAGCAACGCACGATCGAACTCGTCAATCAGCCCCCAACCATTGTGATTGATATTCAACCCGCCCTTTCTCCATGGTCGGAACTCATCATCCCTCGCACCCAAAGTGTTCGCATCGATATGTCCCAAACATTTGACCCAGAAGGGGATCCAATGTCATGTTGGGTCTCGCGGTCCTATCAACAAGGCGGCACGGGCAATTCAAACGGGTGTCCTTCGGAGATTTGGATGAACCTTTCAATGGCAGAGAGTGTTCCCTCTACTTTTGATTTGGTCATACATGCCTCAGATGGCATCAACAATCCAACCACATACACAATTCCGGTTGAACTGTACAATGAAGTTCCTGAGCCTCTCTTTGAAGTGATTCGAACAGGAACCGCCAGCGAAGACGAACTTACATTCGATGGAACAGCAACCATCGATCCCGAAGGCGATACCCTTGAGGTTGAATGGTGGTCGAGCCTTGATGGGCAATTGGCTTGGTCCAATGGAACCAATGCTGCGACATGGACTGGCCACTTGTCAAGGGGCGTTCACACCATCGAAATGCGGGTGGTTGACGATCGGCCAGAACACATCAATTCAACAAGGATGAACAGCACTTTGGTGACTGTTGACAATTCGCTTCCTCGGGCCATAATTGAATCGCCTCTTGAAACTCAAATCTATACTTCTTCAGAAACAATCTGGTTCTCAGCCAACGGCTCAGGCGATTACGATGCTGCTTGCTTCACCTATCCGATCGATGGTACATGGCACTGCGCAGATGCTCAACCGTTTGCGGGCTCGGAATATTTGGTCGTCGTTTGGTCGAGTGATTTGGACGGCCGCCTTACCCCAGAGGGCGAGGATTACCTCATCTTTGACGGCCGCCTCTCAGCTGGAACACACACCATTACGCTCAGTTTGGATGATGGAATCAACGAGTTAGTGCTCGTTTCGAAGACCATTGAAGTGTCGACATCTGCCCCGGTTCTGGAATTGGTTTCGCCTGTAGATGGCGAGATCTTCCGCTCCTCCGACCCAATCTTTTGGAACGCTGTTCCTTCCGTGGATTACGATGGAGATAATTTCACATTGACGGTTCGCAGTGATTTGTTGAGTGAACCTCTATTGGACGCTGTCGACCCGAGTCAAACCCACATCAGCAATCTTCCAGCAGGCACTCATGCCATCGAAGTAACGCTTCAAGACGAAACTGGCCTGACCTCGAGTACGTTCTTGACCCTCACGATTGGCCAATCCGATCCGATCGCTGTCATGGTAACACCAACAAATCGAAATTCAATTGAGGCTGGAGGCTCCGTCATTCTTAGCGAGGAATCCAGTGATGCAGACGATGACATGGTGGCTCGAGAATGGCGCCATTGGGCACTGAATGGGACGTACAGTGTCCTCTCGACACGGAGTATGGACGAAGTTGTCTTCTTGCCGGGTGAGCATATGATTTCGCTCTACATCCGCGACAGCCGTGGTGGAGAAGACGAAGTCTTTGCTAACATCACAGTTCAATCGAGTTTGCCCCGCCTGTCGAACCTTATTTACTCTCCAATTTCCTTGGTGGCAGATGAAGTCAACACCTTGTCTGTCAGCGTGACGATGGAAGACGCCGATGGAACGACTGAAGACGTTCGTGTGACGGTCAAATACGATCAACAAGAATGGGCTTTCAACCTTTCAGACACAAACGGTGACGGTGTGTGGGAGGGTACGCTTGAACTGCGTCCAGACGGCGCAGGTCGACCAAACATGAAAGTCATCGCCACCGATGGCGAAGGACAAGATGCAAACGTCGATGTGATCAGTGTAACCCTCGATATCACCGAACCACCAACCGATAACCGAACGCTGATGCTTGTCGGTGCAATTGGCGGCTTTATTGGGCTGCTTGTGTTGGTGGCAATGGTCGCCACACGCCGCAGATCACGTCTTGCTGAATTGGACATGATTGAATCCTGGGATGCGTTTAGCTCTGTGAAGCGAGTTGAACCAATCGATGATTCAGCACCCGCTTCCTTAGAAGGTGGGGCCATGGATGGTGCGAACGAAGTTGAAGCAGAGGACGACGGTGAACCAGAGGAAGCAAAGCCATTGACGGGTGCAGACCTTGATTGGGACAACGTTTGATTCAAATTCGCACCAGTTGGAACACTGATGACGTGAGTTCAGAAATGCCTCGTTGCTTTTCATCTTCCAGTTGCAGGGTTTCCAGCAAGGTGACTTCGAATCGATCTGCGAACAGGGCGAGAACTTCTTGATCTGGTAACGAGAACGGAGGGCCCTGCATTTGCTCTTGCGGATACGCAAAGGTGATCATTAATCCAACGGAGCCGGGTGCGCACAACGAATGAATTTGATCCACATAGGCTTGCCTCATTGTGGATGGGAGGGCCACCATTGCCGCTCGATCGTACCATGCCTCGCATGAAGCAGCGTTCGCTGGCAAGGTGAACAAATCACCCTGTAAGACGGTCAAATCACCGGCGGTGAATCTTTGGTGAACACCTTCTTTTTGAATCGCTGGTGTGATATCTGCTTCGTCAAAAAATTGGCGAACAGCCTCTTCGACCAATTCAATTCCTGTAATTGCGTGGCCTTTTTCGAGCAACCAGTGCATATCCACCGTTTTTCCGCACAGCGGTATGAGCACATTGGCTGCTTGGTTTGCTTCAATTGTCGACCAGTGCTTGGCAAGGAGATCGTTGACTACGGGCCGGTGGAATCCGATTTGATTGGTTGACCATTTTTGGTGCCAAAACTCCACTGGACATCACCTCAAGCTTGTTCAGGAAGGTCGCCATTGGTTGAATCGGGGTTTGAAGGGCGTGAGCCCCACGGTGTTCGGGTTCGGTGAAGACCGACTCGACGAGCGAAGAGGAATTTGAAGTTCTTCCATCCATCGCCCCATGTATGGATTTCAGCTTCCCCAACTCGTGGGCGGTATGGGACGGAGATTTCCACGGCCTTGTCCTTTCCAAGGACCCGGCGAGCGAGAATTTTCATTTCTTCAGAGAGGGGCATACCGTCGTTGGTTGGCCGCATGGCTTCGTTATCGAAGATGGATTTCCTAAACACCCACATGCCAGATTGGGAATCTTTGATTCCGTATCCAAACAAGAGTCGAGCGGTGAAGGAAAGCGCCCAGTTTCCAAATCCATGGATGCCAGGCATTGAACCTTCTTCAGCAAGAGAGAGTCGATCGCATGTGATGAAATCAAGGTCATCATCAAGCAAGCGCTTCACGAGGGTTGGCACGAGTTCAGCAGGGTATGTGCAGTCTGCATCCATTGTCACGATGATGTCGTTTTTGGCAACATCAAATCCAGTTCTGTATGCTCGACCGTATCCTTTCCGGTCTTCGAG
Source organism: uncultured Candidatus Poseidoniales archaeon (assembly GCA_000246735.1). Lineage (GTDB taxonomy): Archaea > Thermoplasmatota > Poseidoniia > Poseidoniales > Poseidoniaceae > MGIIa-L1. The sequence goes on from CM001443.1 coordinate 551,478, forward strand.
GTGGACTCGAATTTTCTTTTCGATCGCAATTTCACGCGTTCGGTCGCTGGAATTCCCATCAACAATCATAATTTCGAGGTTTTTACACCATCCTCGAGGGATTGCGTCGATGGTTGGACCTAATGCTTCCTCTTCATTTCGAGTTGGAAGAATCACCGTTACGGTAACTGGGAGTTTTTCGCCCATGATTCTCCGACTAACACAACCCCCTTCAAAGCATTGGAGCGAGAACTTGAACGGGGCGTTCATTCATTTCGGTGACATTGAAACCCAAGTGCGCCCTCGGACTCACATGCACATTGTCATGGTGTCGGGTGAATACCCACCTCGATGGGGGGGCATTGGCTCGGTGGTGTTCCATCTTGCAGGCCATTTGGCGGCACGTGGACACAGCATTACCATCATCACGCGAGCACACAAAGGAAGGGCTCCCGCCCAACAAGGTGTCACAATCATCGAAGTGCCTTGGTTAAAGGCCCCGATGGCTTTCACTCGTTCTTATGCTAAAAACTCATTAAAGGCTCTGAAGCATTTGCATCGTTTGGAACCGGTGGATGTGATTCATATCCATTTGCCATTGGCATCATTTTCGAGGAAAGAATTTAGATTTATGGAAGAGAATATCGCCCCAGTTTGTTCATCTTTACACGGCTCTTGGTTAGGCGAGAAGCAAGGAGTGATTCGAGCAGCAAAGGCAAAAGAATCTGCGACTTGGAGAAATCCAAATGACCTGGCCATAAGGTTGACCGGTACGTATTATTCCAAATTTGAAAGAGCAGGAATTCTCGAGTCAAGCGTGTGTGTTTCTAATTCCAAATCGACCCTTTCAGAATTCGAAAATTGGTATAAGCCATCTGAAAATTTCAACTGTGAAGTTGTCTTATGGGGTTGCGATCATAAGGTGTTCCGACCCCCCAATCAAGATGATGAGGAAGAGCAATTGAGTCATGAAAAACTACGTTCATCTTATGATTGTGGAGACGAGCTTGCTTTGAGTTATATGGCGGAGACAAAAACGCCGATGATTTTAGCAGTTGGAAGACTCGTAGCCAGAAAAGGCTACATGACGTTAATCAGAGCACTTCCCGCTATTTTACAAGAACACCCAGGAGCAAGATTGGTCATCGTAGGCAGGGGTCATATGAAGAAAAGACTGCTCAAAAATGCTCGAAAATTAGGCGTCGAACATGCCTTATTTATTCGCAGCAGTATGTCGTTTGATGATTTAGCACAGCACTTCCGTTCTGCGGATCTCGTTGTTTACCCTTCTTACTACGAGGGTCAGGGCCTGATTCCACTCGAATCATTGGCCAGTGGTACGCCAGTTGTAACAGTAGATCAGCCTCCTTTGACTGAAATGATTGATGGTTCGGTCGGTGACCTTTTCAAATCAGGAGACCCGAGTGATTTGGCGAAGTCTGTATGCAGAATGTTAGATGCGCCAGAGCAGAGAATTGACAAGGCAAAAGCAGGTAGAGAGAGAGTTTTGTCGAAGTATACATATGAACACAATGCAGAAGATTTTGAGAAAATTTACACCTCCATATCTGTCAATTAAGCACCAAATGACCCCTGCGGCGGGTGGATTGACGAAATTCATCGGTTAAGTTTCTGCAACCTGGCCTTGCTGCGATCCATATCTTCTAACAATTCACATGTGAATCGTCGAGGACCATGCCGTTTTCTCATCTGAGGGGCTTATCTCGGCTGTTCAGCCACAATCCGGAATCGGTAATTTTGCAACCACTACCTGTCAATGGCGACGGGTAGTGTTCATAGGCACACCACCTCTTGGACAACCATGCTCGCGAGGCGTGTGGTGGCCCTATGGCTCGCGGCCTTGCTGCTTTGCACAATTCCACCTGCTGTCGCCGATAACAATATTCAGAGCGCGACGCCTCTGACAGATGGCGTCACTTCCAGCGGTTATGTCTGCGACCCTGACTGCGATGCAGGAAATGATCAGTCTGATTTTTGGAAGATTGAAGCAAAGAAAGGCGACATTGTTCAGATTTCCTTTTCTGGAACCATGAACGGTCCAGCATGGTGGTGCATCGGCGATGGGTGGCAAGGACGGGTTTCCTTGCTCGACGCTCAAGGCGGGACCATTGTTGACTCCTATGTCGATGACAACGCGGCATCGAAAACCCTCTCGACCACCGTTGGCACACAAGGATTCGTTTACTTCAAGGTCAAAGCAGACGATTCATGGTGCAACGATGGGTTTGATTACACAATCACGCCTTCGATTGACAAGACCAACCGTGACAGCGATGAAGATGGCTTTGTTGACATCGACGATGATTGCGACGATGTGGTGGGGTCCTCTTCCAATGACCGGAAAGGATGCCCTGACACCGATGGGGATGGCTGGTCAGATCCCGAAGCGGGATGGTTGCCGCAAAACGGCGCTGATGCCTTTTTTGTTGAACCGACCCAGTGGCTTGACAGCGACAACGACAATTACGGCGACAACCTTGATGGCTATCAGGGCGACCATTGCCCATACCGCCGAGGTTACTCTTCATTGGACCGTTTTGGATGCCTAGATTCCGACGGGGACGGCTACTCTGATGACGATCCGGGTGGGCTTGATGGCGTGACCGCTTGGTTTGCACACCCCGTTGGTACAGGTGATGCGTTCCCAATCGATGCAACCCAATGGAACGATACAGATTCTGATGGCTATGGTGACAACTGGGCTGATGAAGGTTGGAACATCTCCCGACTCGGCTGGGGTATTGGCTCGTACATGTTCAATGCCACAACGCCGGACGCTTGTCCCTTCATCACTGGAAGTTCATCGAGCGATCGTTATGGCTGCACTGATTCTGACGGCGATACCTACTCCGATGGTGATGTCAACTGGACCGTGGTGAATGGTTCGGACGCTTTCCCGTTCGAAGGAACACAGTGGCGTGATCGTGATTTTGACGGCTGGGGTGACAACCAAAGCGAAGGCGCAAACCTCATTGACGACTTCCCGGATAATCCCACCCAGTGGCTTGACACCGATGAGGATGGTTGGGGCGACAACCAAACTTACGGGGCCTCTCAAGTTGACGATTTTCCTTTTGTCCCCTCACAATATCGCGACACAGATGGCGATGGTTACGGTGACAATTTAGAAGGTTATGAGGGTGACGTATGCGTATTCTCATCTCCGGAAGAAGTAGAATCCGGATGGATTTCTTACGCTGACCGTCTGGGTTGCCGTGATACAGACAAAGATGGATTTTCGAATCCTACTAACGATTGGATTGCTCACCCTGCTGGGTTTGCCGATGCGTTCTCGGAAGACCGAAGTCAATGGTATGACACTGATGATGATGGGTACGGTGACAACACCGAATACTTCGATGGCCAGACCCTACGTAATGCCTACCGCGGTGATGGTTGCAAGACCACCGAGGGTGCCTCCACCTTCGACCGATGGGGTTGCCCTGACAGCGACCAAGATGGATGGTCTGACCCAACAAACGCTTGGCTTGCAA
>CM001443.1:554986-558556 GCA_000246735.1 uncultured Candidatus Poseidoniales archaeon
CAGGAGGCCGTGGTGACGCATGGCCGATGGATCCAACTCAATGGCATGACATCGATGGTGATGGACGTGGGGACAACCCTCGAGGGACAACCGCAGACGTCTGCCCCGATCAAGCCGGCACATCAGTCGGTCCTTCCTCTGGCGGTGATCGCTGGGGCTGTGCTGACACCGACGGTGATGGTTGGTCGGACCTTGGCGATGCGTTCATCCACGAACCGACTCAATGGCGAGATTCTGATGGCGATGGTTATGGAGATAGCGATGAGGGGAACCAGGGCGATGCATGCCCAGAAGTGCGTGGCACTTCCATGCTTGACCGTCTTGGTTGCCGAGACACTGATGGAGACGGTTGGTCTGATCCAACTGCGTCGTGGGAAGCTCACCCTCAAGGAGCAGCGGACGCTTTCCCAACAGAAGCCTTGCAATGGCGAGACCTCGATGGGGATGGATTCGGTGATGTGCCACTTGGTGCCTTCCGAGATGACTGCCCGAATCAGGCTGGTACTTCCAAGCGCGATGTGCAAGGGTGCGTTGATTCAAACAACGACGGTTGGTCAGACTCGTATGGAGAATTCGCCGCAGCTGTGGCCATCCTCGGTGAGAACCCTGAAGCCTCTTGGTTGACCTACCTCGTCATCGGTCTTGGCTTCATTTTGGGAGCAAGTGCCGCATTGATTGTCAAATCAGGCCGCGATGAACAGGATTTGGAAGACGCTCTTTTCGATGAAAAACAATCTCGGTCCCTTGAAGAAATGAGTCAAGCCCAACCACAAACGGGCATGATTCCCCTCCAAAACCTCCCCCCGGTGCCAATGCCGGCAACAGAAGTTACGGAAGGTGAAGTCAATGCTTGATGGACGTCGAAGCAGCCTTGTGATGCTGTTTGTGCTGTTGGCCAGCATGGTCGCTCCACTTGATTTGGTGGAAACAGTTGCTGCAGAACCTTCGTCTTCTGAGGAGGCTTTGGAAGCAGAAGGCCTCGCTTTAGTTGCCCTCCGCAATGACACTCTGGACCTCAACCAAGACGGTGATGCAGATGCGATCCGAGTGGTTGTCATCATGAACACCACCAATGAATTCACCAACATCGAGCTTCGACTGTATGGTGTTCACAAAGATCGGGAAGTCCATGACAGCCGGACGATGTCATTTTCTGGTCAATCAAATGCCAGCATTATTTACGATGCGTGGGCTCAAGGCGAGCATACACTTCGGCTTGAAATTGTTAACCAAGACGGCGAGACCATCGCCACCATCCAGTTGCCAACATACGTCCTCAGACCCGCCCTGAAAACACCGCAAATCATTTTGGATCTTGAGGCTCCTTCATGGATTGAGACCGGAGATGCGTGCACCATTGACAGACTCTTTGCCGATGAAACCGGGCCAAGGTACGCTGCAGAAGGCGTTCGTACCTTCTCAGGAGCACCGTTCACCGTTCTTGACAATCAAACATCATTGAACTGTTCACATTGGCCAGCGGGCGAATACATGCTCAAAGAAGCCTATCGAAATGACTTGGGTCAAACCACTGAATCTTGGCTTAACATCACCATTCACAATCGACCAGCACCTGCCTTTTCTCTGAGCGTTCGTGGTGACGGCAACACCACAGATACCCCGTGCATGATCACGATGGTTCCAAACATGGCTGGTGTTGATTTCACCTCCTTCGATAAAATTTGGTCGGTTCAGGGTCAACAATTACCAGGCACAGAAAGCAACACTTACGACTGTTCAGTTCTACCTGCAGGGGTTCACTTGATCGGCCTTGAAGTCATCAATAATGAGCAAATTCGTACCGTTCACGGTCTCAACCTCGTCCGGCAGCCAAGCGATGATTTGACGAAAGAGGAAGCAGAAGCCCTTCCAAGTCGTTCCTTTGGTGAAGACACGGAAACTGAGTCCGTCGGTTGGTATTCAATCGGTGCTCTTGGGCTCATCGTTGCAGTCATCGTCTTCTTCATGCTCGTACGGGTCAAAGATGAAGAGGAGGGCAGTGGACTCCGTTCACTAGGCCCGACCCCAACAATCCTTCCTGATGGTTCACCTGACCCAGAAGGCATGCCAACCACAACCGACGACACCGGAACCCTCTGGCGCCAACAACCAGATGGTTCGATGGATTGGTGGGATCAAGACCTACGAATCTGGCATAAGTGGTGAACAAAATGGAACTCGATTGGTTGACGCTCCTTGGGTACATTGGCCTTAGCGTTGTAGGTTTGATCGGCTTGTCAGTTTTGGTTTGGATGGTTCGAGTTCGGCCGCGGGTTCCTCAGTTGGACGACGATTGGAATTCCGACTGTGAATTGACGACGACGGCCGACATCAATGGTGATGCAATACGATTCAACAATGTACGGGATTTCTTTTGGAGAACCACTCGAGACCGGGACGAATCGTGGGCTGATACCGTTGAAGTACGTGCAGATGAAATCAAAGATGTGTGGTTTGTTGTCGACCATTTCCACAACATTCACGGCATGGCCCATACCTTCCTCACCTTCGAATTCAATGATGGCACATGCCTTTCATTTTCGTTTGAAGCACGTCGAAGAAAGGGCCAGCGTTATCATCCATGGGCTGGTTTTTGGCGCCATTTCGAGCTCTATCTATTGGTTGGCTTTGAGCGGGATTTACTGGGGCTGCGCACCAACGCCCGAGGCAACAAGGACTACATGTTCCGGGCAATCACGCCTCCGGGTAAAGAGAAAGACTTGCTTCACGCATTAACCAACAAGGCCAATTCATTGGCTACCAAGGGCGAATGGTACCACTCTTTCTTGACCACTTGCAACACCTCAATCGTAGGCATGGTCAACCGAATCACGCCAGGGCGAGTGCCTTTCACTTGGAGAAATTTCCTCCCAGGATACACACCAAAGGCGGCCTACAAACTCAGTTTGATTGAGGATTGGGGTGGGTTCGAGCAAACGCTGGAGCGCGCTCGAGTCGATGAACATGCGATGAAATGGGACGGAGAGGGCGATTACTCTACCATGCTTCGTGAATACTTGCCTAAGGGCCCTCTGTGAAGGGCTCGATGCAGATCACAACAGCACCATTCTTCACATTGAGTTTGACATGTGGTTGGGCTGAAATGTTGTTGAGTCCTCTTGTCCCCGGCTCGAGGGTCTCGTCCCTCAATGGCCACTCACACCCCTCGAGATGAACGCCTTTGGCAGGCCCAATTGCAAACAGGGAAACACGGCTCCCTCTTTCTATAGAGTCGAACTCTATGCTTCCGTTCCGAGCGCACATCATCCATCCATGTTGAAAATGAAGGGTCGTGTTTGGAGGGGCATCATACAAGGCAAAAAGCGGAGCGATTTTGTGGCCTAATGTACCGCCCTCAATCCCAATGACGTCGATATTTGTTGCAGAATGTTCTTCGGCATATGCCAGAGCTTTTGCCAAATCGTTTCGCTCTTGGTTTGGCTTTTCGACCCGTTTGATCTGCTCTGGGAGGTCGATGCTCCCAATGCTGTCCATATCTCCGATAATCACGTCAGGTGAGACGCCGTATTCGAGGCACTGGTGGTAGGCGCCATCGCAAGCAATGATCAT
>CM001443.1:558571-561344 GCA_000246735.1 uncultured Candidatus Poseidoniales archaeon
GGTTTTTTTTGGCCACTGGCCATCAGCGCAAATGAGCCAATGACCTCCGTTCATGATGCTTGTAGGTGGTTCTCTTTTGTCAACTTCACCCTGGTTTTCGACAAGCATCCGAGCGAATCCTCGTGACCCCCTACGGGGGTCATAACAGTCATTTTTCGACAAGCGTTTTCAAGGAGGGGGGGCGTATCATCGCTATGGCCGAGCAGCGCAGTGTCTCCTTTCCAACCTTAGCGCTCACCATCACGGTCCTGTTTTTGATTCAATCAATGGCCCCATTGGCCAGCAATTCCATGCCAACAGCGTCGTTGGATTCTGAGCGAAGCGTGCTCAAAACCAGTCAATATGTACCTTTTTCGAATGGATACGGGCATGATTTTGCAGGGGCTCAACTTGATTTCGATGGATTGGTGCAGGGTGTTGTCCGGGAAGAATCTGGATTGAACACTTGGGTGGAATCTACAGATTCAATTTTTGAAAATTCAACGCCCGGAACACCGGACTTGGTGCTGGCAAGGGGAGAAAAAGTGAACCTTTGTTGGACGACCGCTGAGGGTGAAGTGCATTATGCAACCCAAGCCTCTAACGGCAGCTGGAACGATGCTCTTGTTGATACTGTTGCTCCAACCACTGAACAGAATTTGGTAGATTGCTCTCTTGCCATCAGCGAAAACGGCCGACCGTACATCATGTATGCAGACGGAGCGGACATCAAAGTCGCACGAGTGGCGTACGCAGGGCAAGTTTATCTGGAAACCACATGGCTTGTCCGGACGATTGTTGAAGACATCAATCCAACTGATTTCCGCCTTGGACTTCGTCAGAACGAACTCGAATGGGGTGTGTTCAGAGATACGAATGGCTCGTTGTGGGAGATTGATTTCAGTGGCACTCGATGGTCACATACCATGCTCGATCAAGGCCCTGTGAGCAGGGATATTGAACTTGCAGTGGATGAACAGGAAGTGGTCCACATCGCCTATGCCGCACCCGATGCAGGTGAAATCCGATTGATCCGAGTTGACGGAATGATGTACGATCACCGAGTGCTGCTCCGAGATGCGAACATCGTGCCACATATCGGCATGGGGCTTGATGGAAACTCTCTCGAGCAAATTGTCACAACCGTCGGTCAGGATGAGAATGTGACGTTGCGATTGTTGCGAAGCCTCTCAGGACAAGAAACCGGTCGAATTAATCCAACTCCTTCTCAAACCATCATTGGCGCTCAAGGCGTCGATGAAGGTGCGGTTGAAATGGGTGATTTGAATGGTGACGGTTTCGATGATCTTGTGATTGCAGAACCATCCTATGACGGTTCAGGCACAGAAACGGGCCGAGTTCTCATCCATTATGGTTCAACCAGCGGAGCCTCACCCGTTGCGGACGTAACGCTCGAAGGCGAGATGAACGGTGCTATGTTTGGCCACGGATTGTCAGTAGCCGATTTCAATGGTGATGGCTTTTCGGATGTTGCCATCGGCGCTCCCGGCTGGAACGACACCAATGAAGCGTACACTGGAGCGCCTGGCCGCATCGTCATTCATCTCGGGAACGCTTCGGGACTTGAAACATCATCGTGGTGGAATGTGACTGGCGAAGACAACACTTCCCTCGGTTGGTCAGTTGCTGCTTCAGAAACCATGAACAACGATTCCATGGCTGATTTAGTGGCGGTTGCGTACACCTACATCGAAGATGTAACTGAAACCATTCAGAACAAGGGCCAACTCAAAATATTCAGCGGAAACACTTCCGGGCTCGATTTCGTTCGAAACATCACCCAGACCACGGATGGCCCTCGCTTCGGTCAAACAATTGCTGCAAATGGCGATCTGAACGGTGACGGAATGAGTGACCTCCTTGTCGCCAACACAGGCAGTTTCCTTAGCCCGCTTGGGTATTCAGCAGTGGAGATTTTCTTTGGACAAGCCACAGGCTACAACGGCACATGTGACCAAAGCATTCAATCAAACTTGCAAGGTAAACTCCTTGGCTGGTCCCTAAATTACCTCGGGGATGTCAATGGCGATGGTTTTGATGATTTCATGTTCGGTGAGCCATTCAACGGCTCAGGATACCGAAGTGGTAAGATTTGGGCCTACTATGGCTCCTCCGAAGGGATTTCCCCCTCGGAACCAGATTACACCCTTTCCTCAGGCGTTGCTAACGCCGTCCTCGGGCGTTCTTTTGAGCCTGCAGGTGACGTCAACGAAGACGGATACGATGATGTGCTTATCATGCAAGCAAACCCCGGAAACAGCGGTCAAGTAGAATTGATGCTTGGATCTTCGATTGGCTTGCGATCTGATTGGGAACTTTTGGCGACCGGCCAAACCGGTGAAAACATTGGCCTTTTGGCTGCTACCCAGGGTGATTTGGACGGTGACGGACTCAGTGAACTTGTGCTGAGCAGCAGGGACAAGGCCTCAGATCCTTACACCCTCAATTATCAGATTCATTCGGAAAGAGACTGGGAGTCTTCCGTCTTTACCTACTCGTCCAGCCTCACTCAGTTAGAACTCAGCACCTCTGCCCGTGGTGAAACAAGCATGTTCGTCACTTTCTCTAACAACGCATCCCACTTCATCGAGCATGTGAACGATGCCACACCCACTGGCGTGTGGAGCGAGACTGTCGTGGTCGAGAGCAGTGAAGAATCCAATGAATACGCATTCACAACCACGGCTTCAGGACGCCCCGTGATCTACCAAGCTGATGCCGAAATCGGCCTCACGTATCGAACAATCGTGGGTTACACTGCCGTTGAGCAACC
>CM001443.1:561359-569831 GCA_000246735.1 uncultured Candidatus Poseidoniales archaeon
CCAACAGCGGTTGGCCTTCTCCTCGATCGGAACCGACCAACTCTTCACCTCGATCGAATCTGAAACTGGTTGGACCACTTCCCTCGTGCGATCACAACTCTCCCTTGATGGCCCAGTCTCCGTCATGGCTCAAGGTCTTGATTCATCCAACAACGAGACGGTATTGATTTACCGCAATGCTGGAAACGATTCGTTGGAACTCGCCCGACAACCATCTGGAGCATCGACATGGGCAATTGAATACCCCTCCGCACTTGCATCTGGAGCATTTATGGCAGTCGTTTCAGAACAACAATCAGCCGCCTATCTTCACGATGGCTCCCTTGGAGTCTTGGTCATCAACGATGACGGCGTGGACGCAAACCTCGCTCTTTGGGTCATCAATTCAACTTCGACTCAACTGCACAACATCACTGGTTTGACAGACTTCTCCTCAGATCTCCGACTCGCAGTGACTGAGAACGGATCGATCATCGCAGCCACGCTCACAAGCACCGGTGTCCTTTCGATTCATGAACGCAGTGCGAATGACACCAACTGGACAACCGCAGTTGTTCCCCAACCTGCAGGATCCATGGCTCAGTACAACCTTGACCTCGTTGGGGGAAGTGAGCCGACCCTTGCCCTTCGCAGCAACACGCCGACACCTTCGATTTACACCCGCACCAACAGCAGTGAATGGGTGGCGTTTGGGGCTCAACCTGAATCGAACCTCGAAGGTGCTTGGGACCTGATCGTAATGGACGAGCATTACCTTCTCATGACAAGCACAGGCTCCGACAACGCCCTGACATGGAACGCAATTGGCAAAGATGCTGCCTCCATCAACAGCACGTCATGGTCGACCCTCGCATTTGGTTACAAAGCGGCTGGAAGTCAAACCAACGCTCAAGTCGACAGCAATGGGACCGTCCATCTCAGCCTTTGGGATGACACACTCGACGATGTGAGCGTAATGAGAATCTACCAGGACACAGACCGGGATCTTGTGTTTGACCTCGTTGATGATTTGCCTATGTTGGGCAATCAATGGGCAGACAGCGATGCTGACAATTACGGCGATAACCCCGACGGTCCAATGGCGGATGATTGCTCGACAGTCCCAGCCACATCTTCCTTCTACACCTATGGCTGCCCTGATTTTGATGCAGATGGCTATGCGGACACGGATGATGGTTGCCAGGATGATCCTGGGACTTCATGGCTTGGTCGTCTGGGCTGCATTGACTTTGATCAGGACGGTTGGTCGGACAACGACGTCTCGTTTTACGACGGCGATGTGTTCATTCTAAATTGGAAACAATCGAAGGATTCTGATGGGGATGGTTATGGCGACAATTCAGGACCCGACTGCTGCGCAACACCCCTTGATCCAAACAATCCAACCGGCGACTTGTTCCCATTCAACCCCTCCCAATACGCCGATTATGATGGTGATGGGTGGGGTGATAACGACTCAGATACCGTGACAGGGGATGCTTGCCCTTGGGACTGGGGTGCTTCGTGGCGAGACCGCAATGGTTGCTTAGATACTGACCTCGACGGGTCATCGGACCCCTCGGACATTGGAGGCTTCTTTGAATGGAATGAATCTATGGGCGCTGATATGTGGCCACTTGATCCAACACAATGGACAGATTCCGATGGTGACGGCTACGGTGATAACAACTCTCAAGGGGCGACAGACCCTGATATGTTCCCTGACAACATTGCAGCAGCAGAAGATAACGACAGCGATGGATACCCTGACCGCTGGACTTCGTTTTATGATCTTTCAGATGAAGATTTGACCAACAATGGTGCTGGATTGGAACTCGATGGATGCCCTGGTGTTTGGGGTAATTCCACCAACCCTGTGTTTGGATGCCCTGATGCCGATGGTGACGGATGGGAGGATTCCTCGGACGCATTCCCTCTTGAACCGACTCAATGGCTCGACTTCGACGGTGATGGATTTGGGGACAACCCTGATGGCTACCAAGCGGATGAATGCACCACCATTGCTGGCGTGCTCGAAGGCACAGTGCCAAACGGTGGTGAAACCGGTATTGGATGTCGATTTATCGATGACACCGACGACGATGGTGACTTTGTCTCAAATGAACAAGACACATGTCCGAACACCGGCGCTGGTCTTGCGGTCAATCAAGCAGGATGCGCTGACAACCAACTCGATGAGGATCAAGACGGTGTGATGAATGACATGGACCAATGTCCACAAACCGAGTACCAAGATGTCGTCGATGCAATTGGGTGCAGTCAAGCCCAGCGTGAAACTGATTCCGATGGTGATGGTGTGTTCGACCCTGTTGATTTGTGCCCGCTCACTATGGATACCGAAGTCGACGCAAATGGTTGCTCAACTGCACAATTGGACAGCGATGATGATGGTGTAAGCGACGCAGACGACGCTTGCCCAAGCACTCCGGCAGGATTCCCTGTTGACGTTACCGGGTGCACCGATGAAACAGCATTGGAACAGGACCTTGATGGCGATGGCTACAAGGGGACATACACCTACAGTCTAAACGCAACTTCTGGTCTTCGTGAAAACCAAACAGGGGATGCATTCCCGACTGATGCAACACAGTGGTTTGACCAAGATGGTGACGGTTATGGCGACAATCAAGAGGGTGAAAACGCAGACCAGTGCCCAACTGAAAATGGCACCTCGTACATCGATTTCCTTGGTTGTTTGGACGATGGTGATGGGTACCGTGATTTGTTCGAACCAACAGGCCTTGCAGGAAACCCAACCCAATGGGAAGATTATGATCGAGATGGCTACGGGGACAACGCTTCAGGGACGAACCCTGACCTTTGTCCAGAAACCGAAGCAGCGTACAAGACCTTAGTCGATCAAAATGGTTGCGATCCAACACAAAGCGATGCTGACGGCGATGGTGTTGCGGATTACTTTGACAATTGTCCCGATGAGCCTTCTGGTGCTGGAGGCTATGATGATGGATGCCCAGTTCCCGTAGCCAGCGACGATGATACCTCGTCTGAATTGTTAGGCCTCTCACCGATCAACGCCGCTTTAGCAGGTGTTAGCGCATTGATTGGCGTTGTCGTGCTCCTTGTCGTTATCCGCCGCTTGTTTAGAAGCGATGAATTCGATTACGATGATGATGAAGATGAGGACTGGGATGATGATGATGGCGATTATGGTTCATTTGCCTCTTCTTTCCCGTCAACTCGCGCTTCTCCACAACAAAGCAAACCTCAACCAAAGCCAGCCCCGACAGGCGGACCAAAGGGGCGAGGGCCGACCGAAAGAGCGCCGGGTAAAGCCAGCGGTGGCCCACCTGGACGAGGACCCACCTCCGGGCCACCTCAATCCAAAGCGCCCGCAGGTCCACCACGGAATCGCCCCGGCCCGAGCAAGGTGCCCGCAACGAAGGTGGCCTCGAAGGTCGCCGTCGAGGAAGCGCCAGATGAAGACGGCGCAGCAAAGGTTCGCAAAGCAAGAATCAAAATCGACCTCAGTATCTTCGAGGATTGGCAAGCTGAAGACCGTGAATCCGCAGCTGATTGGGTGCGAACAGCCATTGATGATGATGAACAGGAGCGAAGCATTCTCATGCAATTACAGGAAACAGGCTGGTCAGCACCTCAATCACGTGCCATCTATGATCTCGGAAGGAGTCGATGAATCCATGACGTTTCACCAAACGAAGGATGGCATCATCCTCAAAAACCATACACAGGTGGGCAAGGCGTAGGCGGTTGAATCATGGTTGATGAATTGCCCGGAGAATCGATGCCCGATGGGATCGAAGTTGACGATGCTGCTGCCTATTTCGGCATCACTGAGTCTTCTGACATGGTTCATACGTTGATGGCTATGGATCGCCTCGAAGCCATGGAGAAATTCTTCGAAGTTCTCTCTGACATTGTCCTGCTCCCTGGAGAGTTTGATTTCAACGCAGCAAGCGAGCGAATTCAGTGTGAGGGTGGGGAAATTTACTACCTTGTTGCTGGCCACTTGGGCATCATGACCATGCCAGATTCTCTGTCGCATTATCTTGGAACTCCGGATTCAGCAGGCGACAGTTCAGGCAACACACCATCGCTCAGCGAGGAGGAGTTAGCAAAACTCACAACCCTTGCAGATCCGATGAAACTTCTGAAACTGTTAGCCGTTGCTTATGCGACCGGAGGCAAAGGGGAAGTCACTCGATACCTCACGACAGTTGAATCGTTTTTAGCCCAACCAGAGGCGAACAAAGCATCCTTGCTAACGGTGGCAGAAGAACTTGAAGCTGCCCTCGATGTTGCGGGCCACGCACTTCCAGTCCCTACATTGGCAAGCGGTGTTGCAGCCTCGGCAAGCGTCCCAATGGCTCCAACGCCTTCGGCACCTGCACCTGCGCCAGTGCCAAAACCTGCGGTGAATGAACCAAGCATCCCGCTTCCAACAGCATCAAAACCAGTGCCTTTGCCAACCGCAGTCGCTCCAGAGTCGCCGACTGCAAAGGTGGAATTGCCGCCAATGGTCAATGAACCAGTTGTGGAACCAACTGTAGACACAACGAATGAAAAGCAAGTCGCTAAGGCAACTCAGGACGCCTTCGCTGGCGCATTTGATATCGGCCTCAAAGAGGAGACCACCGAAGTCCCAGCCCCACCACCTGCTCCAGAGCCAGTTTCAGTAGAACTCCCAGAACCAATGGTTCCAGTTGCATCAGTGCCTGTGCAAGAGGTTCTTCCAGAACCTGTTCAAGAACCCGCAACCCCGGAGCCAGCAGTTTCCCCATTAGAAATGCCAGTTACTGAAGAGGAACTGTTCACCAGCGCAGCAGAACACTTCATCGCAGCAGACACTGATGGCAGCGAGCAATTATCGGTTGAAGAGTTAGCCGTTGCGACCGGTACGACCCTTGAAGAAGCAACCGTTTTGCATGCAGAAGCTGACACGGATGGGGACGGAAGCGTCTCGCTGTCTGAGTTCATGTCTTCACCTGCTGCTGGTAAAGCAGCGGGCCTTCCTCGCCCTGTGGCTCCAGTCCGAAAGCCGTTGACTCAACCTGTTCAACAACAGCAAGAACCTCAACAGCCACCACAACAGCCACCACAACAGCCTCAACAACAATCACAACAACAGCAACAGCAACAGGGTTGGAATCAGCAACAACAGCAACAGGGTTGGAATCAGCAACAGCAGCAACAAGGCTGGAATCAACAACAACCCACGCACCAGTGGAATCAAGCCCACCCAACAATGCCTTCAGTTCAACCAACCATTCGATCTGGTGTGATGTGTCGTGGATGTGGCATTGGGCTCGACCCATACTGGCGGTTCTGTCCGATTTGTGGAACCCAAAACGCAGTCCAATAATCACAACTGGAGCAAAAACTGCCCTTTGTCGAGAACATGGGTGTCGTCAAACCAGAGGCTTGCTTCTTTGAGAACACCTGGGATATGAATGCCAACAGACGAAGAGCCACCGAGTGCAGTGTTGTCTCCAACAGCAAAATAGCAGGTGCCTAATCGCTTTTCATCTTCGAGAACATTCCCAAATAAACGAGCGTGCGGATTCATTCCGAACCCAAACTCTGCTACGGTCCATACATTTTCTCGATCTTTCACACGCAATCGTCCGGCCGCTTCGCCAAACTCTTGGCGAATCGAGGCAGCAATTGTTCCACCTGTCACATCGACAACCATGCCGGCTTCGATGGTCAGGGTGACGGGCTCATCAACCAAATTGGATTCCCATGAACCGTCAATAACGACGGTTCCATTCATGGTTCCCTCCCGCGGCATGATGAATGCTTTTCCTGCTGGAAGGTTTGTGAGCATCCTGGGCCGATTGCAGATCCCATTGTCATCAAGCTTCCACTCACGCCAGTTCACCTCAAAGGTGACATCGGTTCCTTGTTCTGATTTGACATTGAGGATTCGCCTGCGACGAAGGTGAGGTTGGAGTGCACCAATTCGTTTCTTCACCTCGGTGAAATCAGCCGACATTCCACCTCGGCAAAACATTTCATTGGTCATGCCGGGCATTGTAGCCACCCGTGCCCCATCTTTTTGTGCTTGACGGACGGCTCGAGTGTGCGTCAATGAATAGCGAGTTGGCGCGATAACAACCTGCTGCTGGCGCATTAGATTCGCCACCGGACTCGGAGGCTCTTCACCATGGTGCCTTGCTTTTGGCATAACGATAAGCAGCACACGATCGGAACGTTCGTTGGCGGCCTCATGCAACGCTTGACCGATGTCTCCCGTGGTTGGGTCGCAAACGATCAGAACATTTTCACCGCGGCGGATGTCCATGCATGTTTCGACCACCATCTTCGCACTTCCCTTTAATTGCTCACTGAGATCTTCGGAACTCAGTTTGTCAAAAGGGATTTCGTTATCGGGGACAACGGCCATGAGTGGTTCAGCCTCAGTTTGTCCATCTGATTCGAGATTGATGCCTTCGAGTTCGGCTACAGCCAACTCGATTTCATGGTCTTCTTGGACGGCCAATTTGTCATCGTCCTTACCGAACGTTTTGGCCATGGACACCGTAAGGAGCCTCGTATCTTGAAGGTGTGGCCGTCATGTCCCCGCATCTCGGCCTTACGACCTGTGATTCCGACATACGAGCGTTCATGTGCCACGCCCCGATGGTCAACCATGAGCGCCTACGAAGCCTTCATCACCGCCGTGAAAGACATCCATCGATTGCAAGCCTTGCAAGGTCACCTCGGGTGGGACAGGGAAACAATCATGCCCGAAAAGGGAGCTGCCGCTCGAGCAGATATGCTCGCATGGTTAGCAAAAGAAGCACATTCACGGTTAATTCACCCAGACCTTGGACAAATGATTGCTCAACTCGAGGCAGAATCAGGTTTGGACGAGGACCAACAGGCCAACGTCCGAGAGATGCGCCGTGCTCATGACAAGGCGGTCAAACTCCCTGAACAGTTTGTAGCGAATTACGCTCGTGCCAAATCAGAAGCAATGATGGCTTGGCAAGATGCACGGGCTGTTTCGGACTTCGCAGCATTTGAGCCACACCTCGAGCGCTTGGTTTCCATGACCAAAGAAAAAATATCGTACCTCGAGGTTGATGGTACTCCGTACGATGCGTTGTTGGATGAGTTCGAAGTTGGTATGAAGGTGTCAGACTATGATCCACTCTTTGCGGGCCTCCGTCAACGACTCGTCCCCCTCTTAGATCGCATCATGGCGGCAAAGGAATCGTCCCCCGACCCTCCATGGCCGGAGGGTCTCGAATTTCCAATCGAACAACAAACGGCTTTCTGCACCAAGGTCTCTGAAGCAATGGGCTTTGATTTCAAGGCCGGACGAATGGATGCATCGACCCACCCTTTCTCTGCTGGACTTTGGCCAGGGGACACACGA
Source organism: uncultured Candidatus Poseidoniales archaeon (assembly GCA_000246735.1). GTDB lineage: Archaea > Thermoplasmatota > Poseidoniia > Poseidoniales > Poseidoniaceae > MGIIa-L1. The sequence goes on from CM001443.1 coordinate 568,723, forward strand.
TTCACCACTCGATATGATCTGAGTGAACCGTTCTCTTGCCTCTATGGCGTGATGCACGAAACCGGTCATGCCCTGTATGAACAAGGGCTTGATGCTGATCATTCATACACACCCCGTGGTGCGGCAGTTTCCCTTGGAGTGCATGAGTCACAAAGTCGATTTTGGGAGAATCAAATTGGCCGCACTCCTGCCTTTTGGAAGGTCGCCCTTCCTTGGTACAAAGAGTGCTTCCCTTCTGCGCCGGAGTGGGACCCGGCAACCTTGAATCGAATTGCGAACAAAGTGTCAACCGGCTACATTCGGGTTGAAGCGGACGAGGTGACATACAACCTCCATGTCATGCTCAGGTATGAAATTGAGAAGCAACTGTTCAATGGTGAGTTGACTGTCAAAGAATTGCCAAATGCTTGGAACACCATGTTCCAAGAGTGGTTTGGTGAAGAAGTTCCAAACGATCGCCTCGGATGTTTGCAAGACATTCACTGGTCCATGGGCGCATTTGGGTATTTCCCAACCTACACCCTCGGGAATTTGTATGCAGCACAACTTCTCGAATCAATGGTTGAAGAACTTGGTGACATCGATGCCCTCGTTGAATCTGGAGACTGGTCGCCGCTTCTCGAATGGTTGAGGCCAAGAATCCATGCAGAAGGAAGCAAAATGTCACCTGCTGATTTGATTGAAAAAGCGACAGGTGCGCCACCAAGCCCCGAGCCTTTCCTACGCTATGTGGAAGAGAAGTATGGCCGAATTTACGGCCTTTGATCTCACTCTTCTTCGCCCAGCATTGCGTTCATTCTGTTCGTCAAATCATTGATGGCATCCATCAGATCGTTCGTTCTGTCGTCTTCATGGCCAGTGCCAAAGGAGATGCCGAGCAGCGTCACCATTCCCCCAGAAAGCATCAGCAACGAGGGGACGTAGACGTCAGCCGCACTCATGGCACCGTCAGCGGCTTCAAGCCACCCCATTGTAGCACCAATGATGAACAGCACAACGCCGACAATTACCTGTTGAAATCCTTCTCCAATATTTTCTTCTAGCCAACTCATGTAGATTCCTCAATCCGGAATCAAATATCTTGCCATATAATGTTATCCGGCAAGGCT
>CM001443.1:569846-587846 GCA_000246735.1 uncultured Candidatus Poseidoniales archaeon
CTGGATATTAATTCGTATTTACAATTAAATCCAAGGAGCCATTTGAATCGCTTCACCAGCTTCACCCGGTTTCACCAATAGTTTCCCTTTTTGACCCGTTTCAGGCGTTCTTTCGAACACTGGCACGCCGCCGACAACGGTTACCATCGGCCATCCGACAAGGGTTCGGCCTCTGTACGGATTCCAACCAACTCGTGTCCACGAATTTTCATCAGTCACTTCGGCTTCATGCTTCATGTCGACCAAGACAAGATCTCCGTCATAGCCTTGCTGAAGCGCACCTTTGTTCGTCATGTTGTAGCAATCCGCTACATTCGCAGACATCCACTTGACGACATCTTCGATGGTGCATCGGCCATCCTTGGCGTGGGTGAGCATGGCAGGGAGTGAAGTTTCAACACCTGGCATACCACTCGGTGCAGCAGGGAACCCTTTCGCCTTTGCATCCAGCGTGTGGGGTGCGTGATCTGTGGCGATGCATTGCACCGTACCGTCGTGAATTCTACGCCATAGGATGTCCAAGTCGGCTTGGTACCGTATTGGCGGGTTCATCTTTAGTCGCACACCCTCACGTTCAACGTCCATTTCATTGAATGTCAAGTGTTGAGGCAGAACCTCAGTAGTGATGACTCCTTTTCCTACTGCTTGACTTGGCAACGAGGTCCGACCTTCCAACCAATCAGCTTCGAGTCCGGAGGTAAGGTGCAGAATGTGGAGCCTATGTTGGTGTCGCTCCGCAAGTTCTACCGCAATTTTAGTGGCGAGAAGTGCGGTTACATCGTCTCTCCATTCAGCATGAGCGGCCATGTCGGTGCGATGTTCAAACGAGGGGTAACGTTCGTTGAGTCGGTCTTCATCTTCAGCGTGAACCGCAATCAGTCCACCAATTCCGCCAAAGATTCTGTCGAGTGCTTCGCGCTCGTTGACGAGCAATGTTCCTGTTGAGGACCCCATGAACACCTTTGTTCCACAGATGCCAGGAATAGCTCGTGGTGCGTCAATGGTCCCAACGACCTCCTGAAGTTCTGCAAGGTTCGTGGGTGTAGCGCCAATGAAGAAGCCGTAGTTGTTGACGCATGTGGCAGCAGCACTGTCGAGTTTCATTTGCATACCCTTCATGTCTGTAATGGCTGGTTTGTTATTTGGCATGTCCAAAAACGAGGTAATGCCTCCACTTACTGCGGCAGCCGAACCACTTCCGAGGTCTTCCTTTTCCGGTTGGCCTGGTTCTCTGAAATGCACTTGCGGATCAATGGCGCCGGGAAGAAGATGCAACCCTGTCCCATCGATGACCTGTTCGTCATGGTTTGGCTCAAGACCGCCTCCAATCTTGATTTCAGAGATGGTTCCATTTTCGGTTCGTAGGTCGCCCAGAACGGTCTTATCAGGTAAGATCATCGTTGCGTTCAGAACGAGCAAGTTTCCGTTGTTCTTTTGGTCCATGTGCCTTCCTTGGGAATCTACTCAATGAACTCTTGCTTGGGTTTTGCGTTCACCTACGACGAGCAGAGGCAGGCCTGAATGCGTTGCAGACATCATCCACAGTATCGATGTAAGGGCCACCAATCAAATCCACACAATATGGAACGGCTCGCCAAATTTCATCGATGGTCTCCCTGATCGATTTAGGGCGTCCAGGAAGGTTGAAAATTACGCAAGAACCTCTGGTTCCTCCGAGTTGCCTCGAGAGAATGGCAGTTGGGACATACTTCAGGGATATGGCCCGCATCTGTTCGCCAAACCCGGGAAGGATTCGCTCAAGAACTGCCTCTGTCGCTTCCGGTGTTACATCCCGAGGCGTGGGGCCTGTACCGCCTGTTGTGACAATGATATCACATCCGATCTTATCGGCGAGTTCAATCAGGGCATCTTCAATGGCTGCCTGAACATCTGGGACGCACCTATAGTGCACGATGCAAGGGCTTGCAATGGCTTCGTTGAGGAAAGCCAGAATTGCTGGCCCACCTTGGTCTTCGTAGGTTCCATCACTGGCCCGGTCGCTGACGGTCACGATACCAATGAGCGATACCTCGCCGACATGCCCTTCTCTGCCAGTCGTCTGGGTGATGGCGTCCATTGGAATCCTCATCCTTGCTCGCCGTATTTGGCTTGGATGTTCGCATGGAAATTGTCCAGGAGGGTGTCTTCGAAAAGCTCAGTCTGACGGCGCATCTTGGTTGAACGAATGTGCAGGAATGCAGCGCCAACGAAGACGATGATGATCAGTGGAATAACAGCCTCAAGTTTGTATTGGTGCATGAATTTCACAATCCCTTCTGCAGTGTATGCCCATGTGACTGAAGCGATTGAACCACCGATGAAGGTGGCAGAGAGGACGCGGGTGAAGTTCATTCTCGAAAGCAATCCGAGCATTGCACCAACCAGCACACCTGATGCCATGAAAGGAATCCAAACGAAGACAATCAAACCCCAGAAGCCCCATTTATTGATCATCTCACGCTTTTCGTTGGCCATGTACTCGACCGTCGAGAGTGTATCGCCAAGCAGTTTGGTCTGGAGCATCTTTCCACCAAGGCCGTCTTGGCGAGCAACGGCCACGATTCGCTCGTCGCTCTTCGAGGCACGCTCCACACGCCCAGCGCCGGATCGGTCAGCCAAGGTCGAGACTTGGTTTCGTCCTTTGACGATGAGGTCTTGAGACCCCAATAAGTCGGCGTTTCGCTTGGATATAAATCGATGAAGCTCGGTTTGAACTTCGTCCCTCGTTTTCTTGAACCTGAAGAATGCAAACCGTTGAGTTGGCCGGTAAATGACGGAGACGAAGATGACTCGGTCATCACTGGTGACGACTGCACCTTTCATTGCAAGGTCGCTTCGACGGGCGAAGAACAGTTCGAGGCTTTCTCGGACTTCATCTTCGACACGTGAGAGGGTGTGAAGTTCAGAGAAGAACGATGAATAGTTCTGAGTTTCTTCAGTTTCCTCTTCTGCAGAGGTGCCAATTCCTACGCCGGAATCAAAGTCAATCCCTTGATTGACACCAATCGTTCGTACCGTCAATTGAACGGGTTTGAAGACACGGAAAATCGCAAACTCGTCGAGAATTTCCCGAAGCACTTCAGCACGCACGTCCTTGCTGTCTGATAGCGTGGATTCAGTGTTCTTGTATGGAACCATGATGTCAATGGATAATTCTCGGGGTTCGAGTTTGTACAACTCCCAATCGACATCGATTGACAACCGGCTTGCAGTTTTTGTTAGAATCTCTTCCACAAGACGGCCAATGTGTGCTCTGGAGAGAATGTCGTCGCTTTCTTGGTGGTAGATTTTGTACATCAACGGGTAAATCACCAGCAAGGTGATCGCTGACAGTGAGAGGGATGTGAAAGCCATCCACCATGCAGGGATGCCGGCAGAGCCTCCGGAGAGCATGGCCGTTTCTCGGCCACCACCAAGTTCGGCACCGATGAGAATGTAGCCCCAGTCTCCCAAATCTTGGACACTCCAGCATGAGCGCGCACCAGTGTCAGTTACTCGTATTTCTTGCTTCGTTTCGTCGTTAACAAACGGTAGGAAGGCAAGGGTTTGCTTTGATTCAGAGATTTCGAACTCAATGGTTTTGTCAATTTGCTCACCGCCTTCAACGATGCTTGCACCCGTGAGGTTGGACTGATTGTACACTGAAATTTCGAATGTAATCGAATAGTGGCCTTCAGTTAAGTCGCTGTAGTCGGCTTGGTAATTCGAACGCCCTGTTTCCGAGCCTCCTTTGAACTTGACCGTCGAAACCGTCGAGTTTGCTTTTGACCACCATTCTTGGCCTTCATCGGTTGATGTGATTTCGAAGGCGAGTGATGCAAACCCTTCAGGGAGGTTGTGCCCAGCAAGTGAGAATACATGCAGGTCTTCGTTGGGGAACATGTGAATCCATGGTTCTTCTGTGATCTCTTCACATTCGCCACCAATATCGAGGAAGGTATTGGAAGCGGCGTGATCGAGTGCCGTTGATTCACCAAGCATCCCAGAAGACATGGCGAAAATCATCAGGGCGTATACTCCACCGTAAACGATGCCGCCAAAGAGGACGAAATTCTCTTTCTTGGCTAAGAAACTGCGGCCTGAGCCACCGGTTCTTCGGGTTCGAATCACTTCGAGTTCCTTGCTGAGTTTATCCTTCCGAGTTTCATGGTCGGTGCCCTCAGGCGGTGCTGGATTCTCATCATCCTTCCCGCCCATACCCACAAGAAGAGGTTCTTGCAAATGAACCCAACGATGGGAACTCGATTCAAACTGGCTTTTCCCGTGTTAAGAGCCATCGTTTTGCAGACAGCTTTCGCTCATGGTGTGTTGAGGTGGGTCAGGCCGGACTTGAACCAGCGACCTCGGCATCTTCAGTGCCGCGCTCTCCCAACTAAGCTACTGACCCGTGCAACTTGGCGATGACCCCTGCCATATCAAGGCTTCCGCCCGAACAGTATGCCTCACTCGATGCCATCGAGAATGGCGACTTGAGCATCAAAGAGCGTCTCAAGTCCACCATCGGCTCGTGCCAATAGGGCAACGAGTTCTTCACCAGAAAAGGTTGATTCTTCACCTGTGCCTTGAATTTCGACGTAGTTTCCATCGGCAGTTTTGACGACATTCATGTCGACATCTGCGTTTGAGTCAAGGACGTAATCAAGGTCGAGGTACACTTCTCCATCGATCAGACCGACTGAAATAGCAGCCAAGTCGTGTGGGATGACAGCGTTTTCATGGTTGGTTCGCTCTGTGTCCGAAAGGGACGGAGCAGTCCATCCGTTGCGTCGTTCGTCTTCGGTTGGCCGCATGTCCATTGGAAGGCATTCGCCTCGAGCGATGAGTCGGCGAACAGCAAGTCGGAGGGCGATGTTTGCAGCGGTAATCGATGCACATCGGGTGCCTCCATCGGCGTTTAGCACGTCACAGTCGACGTTGAGGGCCACTGGTCCAAGTGCTTCGAGATCGACAGCAGCACGGAGTGAACGAGCAACCAAGCGCTCGATTTCTTGAGTGCGTCCTTTTGCACCACGGCGTTCTCTTCGGAACCTTGAATCGGTCGAACCTGGCAAGAGTGAGTACTCAGCGTGAACCCACCCTTTAGTGGAATCTCGAGGGAACCATCCTGGCAATCGAGCTTCCTTTGTGCAGCAAGCAAGGATAACGGTGTCACCTTGGCGGTAGAGGATTGAAGCGAGTGCGTTTGGAGTGAAATCGATTTCCACCTCAACGTGTCGCATTTCGTTCGCTTCTCGGTCCGTTGTGAATCCAGTCTTGAATTTCGCCATGCACCCGCCAGCACCTTCACATCATCAAGGCTTCTCTTGAAATTTGGCTGATATGGAGGCGCGCACATTGAAGAATAAAGTCCCTTTAGGGCGGTCATGCCTCAGCCTAAGGTTGCTATCTGTGCCGTTGCCCGAACGCCAATTGGCAAATTCATGGGCGCTCTTTCAGGCTTTACAGCGGTTGAACTTGGTGTTCTTGCTGTTGAGGAAGTCTGCCGTCGTGCAGGTCTCGACCCGTCTTCGGGTGTTATTGACGAGGTCATTTTTGGTCAAGTGCTCCAAGCAGGAGCGGGTCAAAATCCTGCCCGCCAAGTCGCACTCGGGGCGCACCTGCCATACACCACACCTTGCGTCACCATCAACAAAGTCTGTGGCAGTTCACTCAAAGCAGCGATGATGGCTTCGAACAGCATCCGTGCGGGCGAATACAAAGCAATCATTGCAGGTGGTATGGAAAGCATGTCCAATGCCCCTCACCTGCTCAAGAATCACCGAAAAGGTTCGAAAATGGGCGATTCAACCCTTGTCGACTCCATGATTCACGATGGACTATGGGACGGCTACAACGATGTTCATATGGGCACTACAGGCGAAACCATTGCCGAGGAATGCAACATCACTCGTGAGACATCTGATGCCTACGCCGCACGAAGTCAACAACGGGCTTCAACCGCTCAAGCAAACGGTTGGTTTGACTGGGAGATGTTCCCGGTTGAGATCCCACAACGCCGTGGCGACCCAGTTCACTTCCATTCTGATGAAGGCGTTCGTTCAAACACCACTGCAGAATCGCTTGCAAATCTTCGTCCAGTGTTCAAGAAAGACGGGCAAGTGACCGCAGGCAACGCCAGCACTCTCAATGACGGGGCGAGCGCCGTTCTTCTCGCTGATGCGGAGTTTGCTCAACAACAAGGTTGGGAGGTTCTTGGCTATGTCGAAGATTACTGCACAAGCGGCGTTGAACCCGCTCGAGTCATGAGCGCACCAATCACCGCTGTGGAGATGCTCCTTGAGCGGAATCAACTCACTGTCCTTGATGTTGATGTGTACGAACACAACGAAGCCTTTGCCTCCGCTTCATGTTCGGTGGCCCAAGAATTGAACATTCCAGAAGATCGCTTTAACCTCCATGGTGGAGCAGTGAGCCTTGGCCATCCTCTCGGAGCCAGTGGCACACGTTGCTTGATCACCATGCTCGGTGTCATGCGTCGCCTTGAATCATCGAGCGGAATTGTGACCCTTTGCCTCGGCGGCGGGAATGCAGTTGCCATGCTTGTTCGGCGCGCTTGAATATCAATTGAGCCACAGGAATGGACGATTATTCCTACTGTGGGTTTCAAATAGGGTCGGACGGCGGGATGGAACGGGGTGCGTGTATGGTGTCGTTCAGTGACTTGGGTATCGAACCAGTATTGGTGAATGCTCTGAAAACGCAAGGCATTCTTGAACCGTTTGAAGTTCAGAAAGAGTCAATTCCCGATGCAATGCTCGGAAAAGACGTCTGCTGCAGAGCGCCAACAGGATCTGGAAAGACCCTCGCTTTCGGACTCCCTCTTCTCTCCCGTACCACTGAAGCAGAACCTCGCCGACCAACTTCGCTCATTCTCACTCCAACCCGTGAACTGGCAGAACAAATTTACAAAGTTCTCGACCCTCTTGCTTACGATTTGAAACTCTATGTCGAAGCAATGTATGGTGGCGTTTCGTACCAGAAGCAATTCCGCGCCCTCGACCGTGGTGTCGATGTGCTAGTGGCTTGCCCAGGACGTCTGCTTGATTTGATGGAGCGAGGTTCTCTCTCGCTGGATGATGTTTCAGTGGTTGTGCTCGATGAAGCAGACCGAATGGCGGATATGGGTTTCATGGAACCCGTTTGCGAGATCCTTGACGCCTGTAAAAAGGACCGACAAACCATCTTGTTTAGCGCCACTCTTGACGATGAAGTCGCTGACCTCGTCCGCGATTACCAAACCGATCCGGTCACCATCGAAGTCGGACCAAAGGAAGTCAGTATGGAAAGCATGACTCATCATTTTTGGTTGATGCCCAATTCCAAGAAACCAGACATCACTGCTGAACTTATTCGCAAGTGTGGACGAACCATCGTGTTCTGCCGCACCCGAGCTGGAGTCGACAGAGTTGGCGACGACCTAAGCTACGACGGTATGGCCGTCCAAACGCTTCACGGTGGGTTGACACAACGAGGTCGGGACAGAGCCATGGAGCGTTTCCAACATGGAGAATGCATGGCACTCGTTGCAACAGATGTTGCTGCTCGTGGTATTGACGTGGCTGGCGTAAATTGTGTCATTCACTACGATCCTCCAGAAAATGGCAAGGCGTACAAGCACCGCAGTGGTCGAACCGCTCGCGGTGGAGCATCAGGTGTGGTCGTGTCGCTCGTACAACGCCCTCAGAAGCGATCCTATGTTCGTATTCAACGCGATGTAGGAATCAACGTCGAGTTCATGCCTCCAGAATTCTCAATTCTTCCCGAGTTCGAAGTGGTTTACATTGCGGCAGATCGCCGTTCTCGTGAACAAAACCGAGACGGATACAGTGGCGGCGGACGCAACGGCGGTGGCGGAGGCTACCGTGGTGGTCGAAGCAACGACAGCGGTGGACGATCCGGATTCCGTGACAGCAACCGCAGCGGTGGCAATGATTCAAGGTCGAACGACCGTGGCTCCGGGGGTTCCTCAAAGGGATACCGAGGCGAAGCACGAGGCCAAACTTACAAACCTTCCAAGACTTCAAAGAAAGGCTTTGGCAACAGCCAAGCCCATCGAAACAACAGGCCGTCGAAAGGTGGCTTCAGCCGTGGCCGCAAAGGGAACAACTGAGATGAAGTCTCATTCTTCCTCAGCACTCGTGGCTGGTGGAGAAAAGATTCCATAATCTTCGATGATGTCTGAAGCGCCAGGTATCACAGGTAATACATCATCAGTAACGAGGCCTGTGTTCTTGTAAATGCGGTTTGCAAGTTGCTCTTTTTTAGTGAGTCCTGGCCGAAGGATGGCGTACCTTTGGCATGTTGCAGCAATGGTTTCAGGGCGACCGCCCATCAGGAGTGGCACGCCATTGATGGCAACAATTCCAATTCCAATTTGTACATCGAGATCTTTGAACCATTGACGTTGGCCTCGCACGATGAACGAACCCTTACCCACGAATTCCCCAGTTTGCGCCGTCTTTGAAACTTGAGCAGGTTTGACGGAATACACGGTTCCGTGTGCACCGCCACCAGCCCATGCACGACTCCAACACAAGGCCATCGTAGCAGCTTCGAGCAACTTCTCTTCGGTGATACGTTCATCACCGAGTTTATCGACAATTCTGAACGCAGGGACATCAGCAGGAATGTGGGCAGGTTTGTGTTGGTCGACAACAAAGCCTTGGGTTGCCCTGAGGCTGCAACTCGGTGCCCCGTGTAAATCAGCGTGGAGGTATCGATCTTGTCCAGATAGGTGCTTCTTGACAATCGAATCGTTGCCCTTTGCATCCTTTCCACCAACAAGCAAGTGGCCTCCAGTGATCATGCTCCAACGATGATGCTCAAACCACAGTCGCTTGCTTCGCTTGATTTTGTTCAATTTTCCAGTGGCCTGCTGTTTGGCTTCTTTCTTTTGAGCCCGTTGAAGCTGGAGCAATGTGTCTTCTAAAGCGTCAACAGCGCCCTTTGTTTTGTCTTTTTGCTTTCGAGCAGCGGTGAAGAAACGCTGTGCGTTTTGATGCACGCTCTCATCGATGGAAAGCGTCGCTTGAGGCCCCTTTGGTTCACCATTTTCATCTGGAAGAACACTGAGGAAGGACCGTTCAGCAGGATTGAGCGATACGATCCATGGAATGCTCTTCGCCATCGACTTGACTTCTTTCCAGCCCTTTGCTTCGATTGCTTCTGTGACTTGAATGAGCAGGCTCTCTACGTGTGTCCAGTTGTTTTGGATGGTGTGTCCAATCATCTGCTGCTTCTCAATTTTCTTTGAGAATCCAGAGAGCGCTTTTTCCTGCTGGACCTTTCGGCGTTCGAGCCGTTCAACATCGGTTGAATGCCCTCTTCCGGGTGCTGCAATGTCCAGTTTTTCCGCCTCTCTGCGGGCAAGCGCCCCTGCATCATGGGCTCCTTTCCATGCATCGACGGCTTCGCACAATGTAGCAAACTTGGCCTGTGCCATGCCAGCGTGCGAGGGGAGGATGGTTGGTGTGGCTTCACTTGCATGTGCTTCAAAAAAGCGGTCTCGTAATCCATTTGCTTCCATCGAGGCAGCTTTCTGTTCAAGCGCTTCGACACCCATTTCATCGCTTGGCTTCATCAACAATATGCCTTGACGTTGCTCACCTAGGTGTCCCAGCAATGTTTGCAATGCTGTGTGAACATCCTCTACATTGGCATCTTGGGTCGCCATGTTCGGCTCGAGTTGAGCCAAGTCACACACTGCATTCGCGTGTGTGCCACCAAGATTTGCCTTTCCACCGAGCGTCGAAACAAGGTCTCGGTCTGATGTTGAAAATAACTCAGAAAGGGTCGCCACATCAAGTTCATGGGGGTCCATTGCGGCTGGAGGTGGTTGGTACACGACGCCTTTTTTCAGCGTACGGCCTGCATAGGAGGCATGCGTCAGTGGTTGGATGATGACGCCTTCCTGATCTGTCAGAATGATGTTTCCATCTCGAAACACTTCTACGTAGAGGTGGTAACTGCCGTGTTTTGTATCAAAATCAAACCCTAACACGCGGTCAAAACCAAGTTGGCGAACCCCAGTCATTCGAGCATTTTTCAAATGCTTGCGAAGAACCATTGCAAACGGTGGTGGCGTCATTGGCATTGGACGGTCGCGCTGCGATGTGTAAATTCTCGAACCACGGACAAGAACCAAGTCGAATTGGTCCTGCTCTTTTGGGTTGATACGCAACACAATCTGTTCATAGTGTGGCATGTATGCCTTTTTGACATAAGCTCCGGCAAAAACATCGAGTTCTTGTGCCACTGCACGAAGATCAAAACCAGACATTGTCGCTTTCATTTGATGGCCCTCTTTCATGGCGTGTGGTCGAGGCTTCTTCAATGCTCACTTGAAGCGAAGGAGAACTTTGCCGATGTTCTTTCCGTCGTGGATGTACTGATGCGCTTTTGCAACATCTTCAGCATCAAACACTGAGTCGATGACGGGTGCCAACGCACCTTCCTTAACGCCCTTGAGAATTGTATGAAGTTGTTCAACCATTACAGCCTCATCTTTCCATGTGCCCATGTGGACACCAAACACACCTCGGTTGCGCGTCATCAACCGGAGAGGGTCAAATTTAGGGGTGCGTCGCCAAGCCAAGAAGGAGCGAATGATGCTCCGTTTCGATGATGGAGCCGCCGCAGACATCCCGTAGGTGTAGAGGCGCCCTCCTTCTTTCAGCGCAGAAAGTGAGCGACTGAGGTTGTCGCCTCCAATTGGATCGAGAATGTGGTCGACGCCCTGATTGTTTGTGGCTTTTTTAATTACTTCAACAAAATCTTCGTTATGCCGGTCAATAGCAACGCCGCCATAGGCCTCGATTGTGGAACTTTTGTGTCCCGATGCAGTTGCCCACACTTTGGACACGCCTGCCCATTGACAGATCTGTAAAGCAGCAGTACCCACGCCCCCAGCACCTCCGTGAATCAGTACCGAATCATCTTCCTTCATGTGGCCGAGGTGATGCAACATGTGATGGGCGGTGAGGTAAGTCACAGGAATCGCCGCTGCAACATCCAATCCAACATCATCAGGAAGCGCAAGCGCACGTTCTGAATTGACAACGACATGGCTAGCTTGGCCACCATTCGGAAGCCCTGCAACCACTCGTTGCCCAACTGTAAATTCGGTGACGCCATCACCAACGGCATCGACCGTGCCACTCATCTCGTATCCGGGTGTGAAGGGGTATTTTGGCCTCGGTTGGTACAAGCCCAATCGCATCAAGAGATCTGCAAAATTGATCCCTGCATAGGCGACTTCAATTCGGATTTCACCCGCCTTTGGTTCGGGCATGTCCATTGGGATCACAGCAAGGGTGTTCGGGCCACCGGCTTTTGTGAGAACAATACGACGAGGCATACCTTTCCCAAACGGAGCGGTTGAATGAACCCTGCGGTACTCACTCGTTCAAGACCCAGCCGTTTGAGGTTTGGTGGACATGACCGTCGCGTTCGTGAACCAAGAGATGTGAGAGCGTTTGGTCTTCTGAAAGACCAGGGTGAGCATCGGGTGTGTCGGCGTAGGCCAGTGATGCAATCTCAGCGATTGACGACGCTTCACCGACGGCATCAAGCACGCGCTGATGACGAGCCTGGCGGTGGCTAATGTAGCGTTCAAAGATCCTTGTTGGTTGAGCAATGACCGGTCCATGAGATGGGAAGAGGAGGTGTGGTTGACGATTCTTCAGCCGTTCAAGTTGCTGAATGTAAACTTCCATGTCGCCGGTATGGGGTGGGATGAGAATCGTGCCAATGCCTGCAACCATGTCGCCAGCGATGAGACCTGCATCACCCAACAGACACACACACCTGGATGGTGGCCTGGGGTGATGAGCACTTCCCACTCGGTAGCGCCGAGGCGAAGCACTTCTCCATCGGTGAGAATTCGGTCGCATGTGACGCTCTTTGCGGTGTATTCACTGCCCCAAATGGGTACATCAAAGGCTTCGCGCAACAACCCAAGATCACCAATGTGGTCGCCATGTGAGTGCGTGAACAGGAGGGCAACAAGGGTTCCATTGTGCCGTTCGACTGCATGAGCGAGGTCTTCCATTCCTTCACGGAGGTGCGCAGCAGGGTCAACGAGCACAAAGTCTCCATTCGGGTCACCCAACAGATAGGCGTTGGTGTGATCGGCTGGAGGCAACGTGGCCGTCTTGACAGGAACGACTTCAACACCGTGTGCAAACAATATAGATCGACGACCAGGCAGGCGTTTTGCAATATCAGTTGCAGCATGTTCCATGTTGCCATTGGTACGTTCAAGCACCCGCTCAATCTCCATCAGTAGGGTGACGACAGGAGGGGCCACTTTGATCTCGTGGTTTGACCAACGAGCCAAGATGTTCGCAGGTACATCCCACATGAGTTCAGTGAATTCTGTTTGTGGCTCTAAATCAATCTCAGGCATTTCACTTGCTTCACCAGCGTGATAGTGCAGAAAGGCATTGTCAAATTGCACAGGTCCAAACGGCGGGGTGATTCGATGGCAAAGCACCTTGAGGTCGCTGCGGACATGAGGTACATGCCCCTCTAAGGCGAGCGGAAGATAGCGAGCCTTGTCGGCAATAATTTCAGCACGGACGGATGGATCAAGCGCCACAAGGCCTTCTTTCGAAGGGGCTAATCCCAATTCTTCGCTCATTTCTCGTAAGATACAGGCGATGGTTTTTGCTTGAGGACCTTCGAGACCCTCGAGCTGTTCGACAGCGGCAGCATCCACTCTTGAGACGCCTCCACCTGGGAAGGCCCAGTAAGATGGGAAGGCACGCATGGTCGGGGAGCGAAGACCAAGTAGAACTTCAACGCCATTTGGGCCATCCCGGGTCATCGTCATGGTCGCCGTTGGGCGCGGAGGCCGACGTTCCATCGACGGGAAAGCAACACCTTGTGGGACCTCACTCATGAATCGGCCTCGAACGCACCGGTTTCAAGGCTTTGCATGTGCATGGAAGCGTGAAGGTCTTGTAGCGGGGGGTCTTGGAAAATCCATGGCGGCGCAATCAGTCGAGGAAGAACTGGCTGAATTGGCCGAGCTTGTCCGTGAGGCAGAAGCCCTCGGAATCGATCCTTGGCCACCAGAAAAGAAGGAGCGACCTTGGGCAAAATGGGCGCTTGGTTCGTTCATGATTGTTCTGATGTTGAGCGCTGTTTCCAAAGTGCTGTTTCGCTTTGTGTCCATCGAAGGTTGATTCGTTTTTGATCACCACTCGTTCGAACCGCTGAATTGAAGAGGGAAAGGCGATACGCCAACACAACAGTCCCTTAGTGTAGCGGTCCATCATGGAGGATTCTGGTTCCTCCGACCTCGGTTCAAATCCGAGAGGGACTACCACCGCACCCAGTGAGGTTGAAGACCATCATCTGCTGGCATCAACATGGTCAAGGTTGAGGTCTACACCAACAAGGGCTGCGGAGCGTGCGTCAACGCGAAGCGTCTCTTTGACTCCAAAGGCGTGACCTATGAAGAAAAAAAACTTGGTTCTTCTGCACGGATGGACCGGGAATTCTTGGCCCGGACAAAAGGAAGCAAGTCCGTCCCTCAGATTTTCATCAATGAAGAATGGATTGGTGGTTTCGATGACCTGCTCAAGTACGACCAAGCCAATGAATTGGATTGGCGGTTGGGCCTCATGCCCCGCCCCAGCGTCAACCCGTTGACAAAATTCACACGGTTCATGCGTGGCCAGAAATTCTGATCACAATGGAATCGATTTTGCCGACGCCGAACTGTTTGGCTTGAGCGTGAAACTTGTCACCATTTGCATGGCGCTTCCAGAAGTAATCGTCCCACTGTAATCCCTCGACTTGCCGTGCACCATGACTCGCAAACGGAAGGTGGTTGTTTTCTTAGTGCGTCGCTTTCGATGATGCTTGTAAAAGTGAACACCAATTTTGTATTTACCAGGCGGCGCTTCGCCGGTCCAGACCACGTTTTCTACTGGGTTGTTGCTCACCGGTCGCACGTTCATGTCAACGTCTAATTCACCGCCACACTCGCTATTTTTGTTGTTGAAATAGATGCGTTCACCAGACGGGCAAAAGACGTGTAGGTCGAGATCATTGTAATCGTCCCAAGCAAGAGAGAGTTGAACTTCTCCGCCTTTTCCGCCTTCTCGTTCAAGCCTTTCCTCGATGTCGTCTTCCTCTGGAGCAATCTCTGCCATGACGGTCACGCCACTGCCGATTTCTTCTTCCTCAACGAGAGCAGCGTGTTCATCCAATCCTTCTTGATGCTCTTCAATCCAAGACTGTCGTGCAATGACTTGCTCTTCCCGCTGCTCTTCTTCCTGTTCAGGTTCAAGTTCTTCCTCGTCGAAAAGATCAGCGACGAGCAAGCGCAAGAAGTGGATGTTTTGGTCTCGTGCAGTATCCCTTTGTTGGTAAGCAAGAATCTCCTCTTCATCGAGATCCTCGACCTGTCGGCCTCGGACGGTTTGGACATGCCTTCGCCGTTCAGCAAAGTTTAGGTTGTATTTCGCCCGACGAGCCGCGAGCAATTCACGCAGTCGGCGCGCCTTTAATACGCGCACTGCGACGGCTAACATGACACAAAAGGTCATGAAAACCAAGATGATTACAACGGTGTTCATCGCACGCTCACCCTTCCTTCTCCTTTATTGGAGATTCGTAGGTATTCCCGCTTAACCAAGCAAAGCAGCGTTGAGTTCATCGAGAATTGCCTTGGTTGGGCGCAACTCTTCGTCAGGTACATCGATTAACGGTGTGTCAACGAGTCCTAAATCCTCAGCCAGTGCAGGTTTTGTATTGTCGAAGTATAGAAGCCCAGTCACGTGCTTTTGAGTTGATTCAGCTTCGTGAAGTGCAGTCAAGGCGGCGACGGCGTTTCCAGGGTCATGCTCATCCGAGATCGTTTCGAGGCGGATTGTGGAACCATCGTGCAACTCAATGTCTCTGAAGTGTCCTTCAGGCACCTCGATCTCTTCAACCGGGTTGAAGTGAGGGATGTAATCTGCCATGTGAAGGGTGATTTCGTTCTCTTTGACATAGCCATACGAACGCATGGACTCATCGTTGTTGTTGAAGGTCACACAAGGGCTGATGACGTCGATAAGGGCGAAGCCTTTGTGAGACATTGCAGCCTTGAGCAGTGAAGTCAATTGCTTCTTTGAACCTGAGAAGGAGCGAGCCACAAATGTGCATCCGAGGTTGATGGCAAGTGCGCACAAATCGATTGGCTGTGTGGTGTTTGGCTTTCCTTTCTTCTTCTTTGAGCCAACGTCTGCAGTAGCAGAGTATTGTCCCTTTGTCAAGCCATAGACTCCGTTGTTCTCGACGATGTAGACCATGTCCATGTTTCGCCGAATGGCGTGAATGAGTTGGCCGATACCGATCGATGCAGAATCGCCGTCGCCGGAAACGCCGAGGTAGAGGAGGTCCTTGTTCACGGCGTAAGCGCCGGTCGTTACAGACGGCATTCGGCCGTGGACGGTGTTGAAGCCGTGGGATTGTCCGAGGTAGTATGCAGGTGTCTTTGACGAGCATCCGATTCCCGACATCTTGGCGATGCGGTGTGGCTCAATTCCATTTTCCCATGCTGCTGCAATGATGACGTTTGAGATTTGGTCGTGACCACAGCCAGGACAGAGCGAGGATTTCCCGCCGGTGTAACTGTCCTTGGGTTCATTGATGACATTTAGTTTCACAGTTCGGGCAGGTCGTGCTGGTGCGTCGCTCATTGGTTCACCTCCTTGAGGGTGGATAGGATTTGGTCCGCATAAATCCGGGCACGAGGTGGCATACCATCGCTGTAAGCAACGGAGTGCACTTTCGTAACCAAATCGTTTGGCAGCTCCTTGCGAAGAATACCGTAGAGTTGTCCGTCTCGGTTGATTTCGAGAACGATCGTGTGTTCATGCCGGCGAATGAAGTCTTCAATACCGCTGTGAAGTGGCAAAGCACGAACCCTGCATTGACTGATTTTGAGGCCTGTTGCTTCAAGCATGTCGTCGATTTCTTGAATGGTGTTCTCCATGCTTCCAAGATAGATGATCCCAACTTCGCATTCTGATTCTTCTCGAATGATTGGTGCTGGCAAGAGGTCCCGTGCGCCATTGATCTTGCTCTTCAAACGGTTCATGAGGTTGAGGTAATCTTCCGGCTTTTCGGAGTACACGCCCTTCGGGTTGTGGCCGGTACCTCGGTAAAGAATTGGGTCCATGCCGGAACCAGGAAGGGTGCGGTAAGGGATACCGTCACCGTCAACATCGAGGTATCGCCCAAATTCTTCGAACGCTTCGAAGACATCTTTGTCACGCACGACCTTGCCACGGTCCATTGCTTGGTCTGGGTAGGTGAATCCTTCACAAGCCCAGCGGTTCATTCCCAAGTCGAGGTCGCTTAGGCCGAAGACTGGGGTTTGGAATCGCTCGGTATAATCGAAAGCTCTCCATCCAAATTCGAAGCACTCTTCGACGGTGCCTGGAATCAAGACGATGTGTTGCGTATCGCCGTGGCTTCCTTCGTAAAGGAGTGTAATGTCAGATTGTTGGGTTCGTGTTGGCAGTCCAGTCGATGGGCCGACACGGTTTACGTCCCAGAAAACGGAGGAGATTTCAGCAAAGTAAGCCAAACCAATGAATTCCTGCATCAGGGAGATACCAGGTCCAGAGGTGGCAGTCATGCCTCGCCCTCCAGCCCAGCCAGCTCCGAGCACCATGCCCGCTGCCGCCAGTTCATCTTCCGCTTGGATCACGGCACATGTGGCATTGCCTTCATCATCGACACGAAGTTGTGGGATGTAGTTGATGATGCCTTCTGCGAGGGATGAAGAGGGTGTAATTGGGTACCATGCAAGCATTTGCACACCACCAAAGATGCAACCAAGGGCTGCGGCTTCATTTCCATCGATGAAGAACTTCGGCGTCTTGATTTCCCGTGCCTCAACCACATATGGGTCTTCTTTAGTGAAGTTGTCCTTGAAATAATCACGGCCGAGACCAAGAGCGTTAATGTTCAGTTCAATGGCGCTTGCCTTGCCTTTGAATTGCTTAGCAACAGCGTCTTCCAGTGCGCCTTGGTCGATCCCGAGCATCTCAGCAAGCACGCCGACATAGATGATGTTGGTGACAAGTTTTGCAATTTTAGGATTGATTTTTCGAGCGAGGCCCATCATTGGAACCGGATAAGAAACAACGTCATCACGGGTCATTTCCTTCTTTGAGTTTTCATTCCAGATGACCACTGAGCCTGGTTCGAGCGCAGCGAGGTCTTCTTCCCAAGTCGCAGGGTTGACAAGGACTTGGATGTGGGTTCGGTCGCCTGGGGCTTGATATCCATGATCGGAAAGGCGGACGATGTACCATGTCGGTAATCCTGAAATGTTGGAAGGAAACAGGTTTTTTCCGCTTACTGGGACGCCCATCTCGAAAAGAGATTGGAGAAGGATGAGGTTCGCTGATTGAGAGCCAGTTCCGTTTGCAGTTGCGATGTTAATGGTGTAATCGTTGGCAATGGTATCCATTCTTTGTTCACCTTTGGTCCAAACTCATCGAAATGAGTGGGTGTATAGGGTTCGGTTCAGCATGCACCCTTTGAACATGTTGATGGGGCTCTCAGTAAAACAATCAAGATTTCGATGAGGCATCTCCCCTCCAGTTGAGCCGTGATGCTCAAAACATACAGCGCACTCGGCAGTGATATGGCCGACAGTGGTTCATCAAAAAAATCCGCCGTGAAGAAGGGGCTAACCAAGCCCGCTCTGACAGAAGCGGAAACCAGGAAAGCAGTGTGGGACAAAGCCGAAAAATCTCTCGTGAAGGGGAAATATGAGGGTGCCCTCGACTCGCTTCGAACCGTCGATCCTTCCGGTGAACATCCAACCACGCTCCGAATTGCTGGTGAGGCAACTTGGGCAAAGGCAAAAGATACGCATTCGAAATCGGATTACAGGGCTGCAGCCGGCCTCTTTAGAGATTCCTTGAAGGGGAATTCAAACGACAAGCGTACCAACACACTGTACAACAACCTTCGAAACGAAATGCA
>CM001443.1:587861-589897 GCA_000246735.1 uncultured Candidatus Poseidoniales archaeon
GGGGTGGTTGCGTTTGGAACAGCTATGTTATTGATTCTTGCAGGGATTTCAGTCCTCGGTGCGCCTCAAGCTGACGGCGAAAACGTTGTGTTTGAGATGTCCTGGACCAACGCAGATGGTTCGTTCGAAACGGGTGAAATCACCATTGAACTGTACAGTGACGACGCCCCGACTCACGTAAAGAACTTCAAGGAACTCGTACGAGATGGTTCCTATGACTCCACCACATACCACCGGATCATTGCGGGCTTCATGCTCCAAGGTGGTGACTTCACCAACGGTGACGGTACGGGCGGTCACGCCGCTGTATGGGACGGGTACTGCAACGGTGCTGCAAGCGCCTCCCAGTCCTCTTGCGATAAGACCGAATGGACCATTGGCGACGAAGCAGACAACGGTTTGAAGCACGAACCGTACATGCTTTCGATGGCAAAAACCAGCAATGCCCACACTGGTGGCTCTCAATTCTTCATTGTCTCTCCTGATTCGACGCCCTCTCACCTCGATGGTGTTCACACCGTCTTTGGCAAGGTCATTGGCGGGCAAGATGTGGTCGATAAGATCGATGCGATTCAAACTGGTGGCAACTCTGGAAGTGACCCGGTATACCCAGTTACCCTTATTGATGCCTCATTCAGCGGGGAGTCTTCTGACTCCTGGTGGCAGTTCTGGTGAACCGTTTCCACTCAGAAAGGACCTCCCTTTGAACGAGCCTTGTCAAGGGTTTTGTTCATAGATTAGAGTCAATTGGCCGTAATCATGGCGACCTTGGACCCATTCAATGCACGACGAACGCTTTCGGTTGGCGGCGATTACTACTCACTCGCAGGACTCGATGAACAAGGCATCGATACCTCATCACTTCCATACTCGATTCGTATTCTTTTGGAAGGAGCACTTCGTGGAAACGACGGCTTCCTTGTGAGTGAAACTGACATCCGAAACATCGCTGGATGGACGCCTCATGGCGAGCGTGGCGAAATTCCATTCCGCCCTTCACGAGTCATTCTCCAAGATTTCACTGGTGTTCCTGCCGTTGTTGACCTTGCAGCGCTTCGCGATGCGATGGTTGAGATGGGTGGTGACCCAGAAAAGGTCAATCCGCAAGTCCCTGTCGATTTGGTGATTGATCACTCGGTTCAGGTCGATATTGACGGCGCTAACAGCCAAGCATTGGACATGAACCTCGACATTGAATACCATCGAAACATGGAGCGATATACGTTCTTGAAGTGGGGTCAACAATCACTGGCCAACTTCCAAGCCGTCCCCCCTTCCCGTGGTATTGTTCACCAAGTCAACTTGGAATACTTAGCAAGCGTTGCCCGCCAAGAAGATGGCGTTTGGCTTGCAGACACACTTGTAGGAACAGATTCCCACACCACGATGATCAATGGTCTTGGCGTTCTTGGATGGGGTGTTGGTGGCATTGAAGCAGAAGCTGTGATGCTCGGACAACCAATCTACATGCTCGCACCCGATGTTGTTGGCGTCCGACTAATCGGCGAACTCAACCCCAGCGTGACCGCTACTGACATGACCCTCCGAATTGTTGAGATGCTCCGTGAACATGGCGTTGTTGGCAAATTTGTCGAATTCTTTGGCGCTGGTATGGTTGCTCTCACCTTGGCTGACCGTGCAACAATTGCCAACATGGCTCCAGAATATGGTGCAACCTGCGGTTTCTTCCCCGTCGATGAACGCACCCTCGATTACATGCGACTCAGCGGCCGTGAAGACGATGCGATTGCTGGCGTGGAAGCCTATGCACGAGCGCAAGGATTGTGGTATGAGGCCAGCGATGCTGAGAAGGCATACACTGCGACCCTCGAACTTGATTTGTCCACCGTTCAGCCAGCTCTTGCTGGTCCAAAGCGACCGCAAGACCGTGTTGATCTTGCTCATATGAAATCCCATTTCATCGAATCCCTCACCCATGAATTAGGCCACCACGGCCACGGATTGGCACCTGCCGACCTTTCGAAAGGAGCGATTGTTGAACGAGATGGCAAAACCTACGATCTCAACCACGGCGA
>CM001443.1:589914-602932 GCA_000246735.1 uncultured Candidatus Poseidoniales archaeon
CCAACACCTCAAACCCCGGCGTCATGCTTGCAGCAGGTCTTTTGGCTCGCAACGCTCGCAAGCACGGTCTAGAGGTCAAACCTTGGGTCAAAACATCCCTTGCGCCAGGCTCGCGAGTGGTGACTGAATACTACGAAGCCTCTGGTCTGCAAGAAGACCTCAACGCTCTCGGCTTCAACGTAGTTGGGTACGGTTGCACCACATGCATTGGAAATTCAGGCCCACTCCCAGAACAAATTGAAGCGGCGATTGATGAGGCTGGATTGATTGTTGGTTCCGTCATTTCAGGAAACAGAAACTTCGAAGGCCGAGTGCATGGGAAAGTCAAGGCCTCGTACCTCGCAAGCCCACCATTGGTCGTCGCTTACGCCCTTGCGGGTTCCCTCGAAGTCGACCTTTCAACTCAACCAGTTGGTTACGCTCCTGATGGAACGCCAGTGATGTTGAGTGAATTATGGCCGACAGATGAAGAACTCGCAGAGGCCCTTTCAGTCATCACGCCAGAGATGTTCCGTCAGCGTTACGCTGATGCCATGAATGAGCCACGCTGGGATAGCATTCCATCCGAGCCGAGCCCGCTTTACCCTTGGGAAGCAGAATCGACATACATTCGTCTACCAACTTTCTTTTCTGGTCTTTCCGCTGCACCGCAACCCATCAGCAGCATCAATGATGCGAAGGTCTTGCTCAAGTTAGGCGATTCGATCACAACGGACCACATTTCGCCAGCAGGCGCATTCCCTGCTGACGGTCCTGCTGGTTCTTGGTTGGTCGAACGAGGCATTCAACAATCGGACTTCAATTCCTTCGGCAGCCGCCGTGGTAACCACGAAGTGATGATGCGTGGCACCTTCGCCAACGTTCGAATCCGTAATCAAATGGCGCCAGGCACTGAGGGCGGCTTTGCTCGTGATTTCCAAACCGGTGAAGTGGTTTCGGTTTACGATGCCGCACAGAGTTACGATGGACCTAAAGTGGTCCTCGCAGGCAGCCAATACGGCACCGGCTCTTCGAGAGACTGGGCGGCTAAAGGCACCTATCTCCTCGGCGTAGGGGCCGTCATCGCTACTTCGTTTGAGCGAATTCATCGCTCGAATCTTGTCGGCATGGGCGTGCTGCCAATGACCTTCATGGAAGGCGAATCTCACGAAACCCTCGGTCTCGATGGAAGTGAATCCTACACAATCCCGATCGGTGACGATGTTCAACCATTGCAAGACCTCGATGTGACTGCAACCCGGGCGGATGGGACCACGCTGACCTTTTCAGCGCAAGTTCGTTTGGATACACCAGTGGAAGTTGAATACTACCGAAACGGTGGAATCCTTCACACAGTTCTTCGACAACTCGCAGCATCTGAGTG
This sequence comes from uncultured Candidatus Poseidoniales archaeon, assembly GCA_000246735.1. Lineage (GTDB taxonomy): Archaea > Thermoplasmatota > Poseidoniia > Poseidoniales > Poseidoniaceae > MGIIa-L1. The sequence goes on from CM001443.1 coordinate 591,278, forward strand.
AGGATTTCCAAAGAAATCCCTCGCAACGGTTCATGGGTCAAATTCAAGAGGTCGTGAACCGAGGGATGGATGATGGCGAAACTACGAGGCAATGTTCGCTATCGTTTCCGTTCGGACGAGCATGATGTCAATGTTCTGCTTGAAGGCGATGCTTCATGGATTGAAGAACGCGTGAAGGAGCTCGGCCTTCAGGGCGTCGGCTGGTCGATGCCAATCGGGACTGAGGTCCAAGCCACCAACACTTCGGGTGTTACGCCCTCTAAGGCTGCACCAAAAGACGAACTTGATGATTCACCAATCGGCGACAAACCACTCGACATGGGTCCTACGCCGGACCCAAGCCGCATTCCGGTCGTCCGTAGGCCCATCGGGAAACTTGACCTTGAGGCTGAACTCGCTGCGATTGGACTCCAAATCCCAGAACGTCCGGATCCCATCGAATTGATGGAGGCCCTCGACGACATGGAAGAACCTCGTCCTGTTCAAGGTGCTATGAGCGTTGATCCGATGGCTGAGGCGTGGTTGCGGGAACTTCTCCACCTCGTCGTGCGTGAATATGGCATCACTGCACTGCAAACTGAAGTGATCGAAGAAGTGGCCAGCAAAAAGCTGGGCAACCGTGAAGGAACTGCATTGGAAGTTTGGTTAGAATCTCTTTTCGGCGCTGGAAAACTCGTCAAAGTGCACGGCGGAGATGCAACCGGATGGGGCCCTTCGCCAGCATGGTTAAAGGGTAAATTCTGAACCATCGACTCACCATAATTGGCACAGAAGAGTGCAAAATTTGAGCCGATTTTTTACCTTGATTAAGAAATTTATATTTTCGTCCTAAACGGGGCACTGCGGACAAAGTAGTGGAAGACAATAGTGAACTTTAGAGCAAAGCAATTAAAGTGCAACGGGCGTTGGCCGAAGCAGTGATGTTGATGTTCTCCAAAAACAACCACAATAACAGCCGCGCCCTCAGCATGTTCCTTGTCATGCTGATGGTCTTGTCTACAACCGCAGCCCTTGCCACAACCGCAAGCGCTTCGATTGCACGATCATACACCACCAACCGTGACCCGTTGGACGTCGCTCTTGGCGACTTCAACTGCGACGGTTTCAACGACATGGCAGTGGCGACTGAAGGAACCCACACCATCACCATTCTATGGAACGATGGCAACGGGGATTTCAGCGAGCGCCAGGATATCTGGGTTTCCCAGAACCAAAGCCGAAACGCAGATTGGGACGAATTTTCCAATGTTCAGTTTATCGAAGTCGGAGAATTTACTGGAGACGGAGCGGACGACATCGTCATCTTCCAGCGCAACAATCCATTCAAGACCGATGATAACGGCAACCCAGCTGGGCAGCCGGGGAACGTGACCATCATCGAAAACGGCGGATGCACCGAGAAAACATGGAGCATCGGCGAACGGTTTACTCACTTCTGGGCTTGGGACCTCGCCGTTGGCGATGCTGACCAAGACGGAAACGACGATGTCTACATCCTTGACCTTCTCGGCGATCTTTCCTCACAGCGTGTTGTGACCTACCGTGGACCGATTGGTTCCAGTACACAAGGCATCGTCACAACGCTTGGCCCAGCCAATCAAAACACGTACAGAAGCCTTGAAGTCGGCGACCATGGAGAAACTGAAACCGGTGGCCTTAGCGGTACATGCACCGATGACGACATCTACCTCCTTCGTTCAGAAGGCCTCGATTACGCTACAAATCAAGTGACCAATCCGGGAAAGAGCGACAACGTTTCAATCATCGAATTTTCTTGCTTAACCAACACCTACCCTGCGACCTACAACTTCAACACTGCTTCTCCTCAGACGGGAACAAGCATTGTCAACATGAACGTAGACTTCGCCAACGATTTCGACATTGGCGATATTGATGGTAACGGAGAAATTGACGCCATGGTGCTCAACGATGGAAACGTGGAAAACGTCAGTTTTGTCACCTCATCTGCAGTCGGCACATGGTCAACGCCTGCCCTTGCTTACTTCGGACCTTACATCTCATACTCAGTCACAGTGACTGACCTCAACAACGATGGTGAGCCTGACTTCGTTAATCCGACGATCGCTTACCAACAAAACAGCAGTGACTCAGCCGGTGGAACCACTTCCAACTTTTTCCTCAACTTCCCAACCACCGTTCAGGTGACCTTGTCTGATGGAAGCGGCGGTCACTTGACCCCGCTCTCGTACGAGGCAGGTCGACGACCAAGCATGGTCGAAGTCGGTCAACTCGCAGGTGCTTCCAACTCAGCCCTCGACATCGTCGTAGGCCACACCAGTTACAGTTTCGGCAGTTGGGTGGACAACTTTGGATGGGAAGGTCAGTATGACACCCTCACAGTTGTAGAAATGGACAGCAAGGACCTTTCAGTTTCTTCGCTTGAAATCAGTCCCACGGACAACTTCTTTGGCATTGTTGGTGAAGGAACCCGTGACATCAACGTCACCGTTACCAACACCGGAATGGACATTCTCAACGGCCAATCCGCAACCCTTGACTTGGAACTGAAAATTGTCGATGAAGCAGGCTCAACCAACAGCACTGTGTACCAAATGGATTGGGACAATCCAGAAGACAAAACTGGATGTGGCTCAGGCTGCAGTTGGGCGTACGAAGAGTACATCGATCAAGCAACCAAGTGGCATGAAGAAACCAACCATTCCCAAGGCGCTTCTGATGGAAACAACGATCCAAACGTCTCCGCTAACTACCTCAACCCAACCGACTTCATGTGGGCTGGACATTACAAGACCAACTCGTCTGGTGACCTATGGTCCGGATACGACAAGAACTGGGACGATGCAATGGTCCTCGAGGATGTTGATCTAACTGGCTCTGACCGGGCGTTCATGAGCGTCGAATTATTCCGGCACCTCGGGCATGGTGTTCTTGGTAGCGCTGACGCTACGGGGAATTTCATCGCAGGCGATGTTTGGGATGACATCGCTCTCATTGAAATCGGAAGCGAAGAGTCTGGATGGGATGTCATCTCCTGTCCGCAAGAAGCCTACATCAACGGGGCTTGTGCCTCGGGTACATCGATGTGGGGTGGTTTCGACCTCGACCGTCAATACAAGCAAGCTCTCGGCGGTGTTGCAGAAGGTGTCTACTACTACGGCGTTTACTCCTTTGGAACCAATTACGGTTGGAGCAACTTCACTGAAGAAGGCGTTGGTGCCTTCGACCTCAGCCCGTGGGCTGGCGAGACTGTTGACGTCCGATTCCGATTCCGCACAGGATTCGAGGGCTCAATTTCTGATGATAACGAAAGCCAATGGACTGGACGAGACGGATATGCCGTTGACAACCTTACCATTTGGAAGCAGAACACAGCGTTCCTTGCAAACCCCCAAATTCAACAATCAACAATCAACCTCAACAACCTTGGTCCAGGGCAAGAATACACGACCTCAATCAGCGCAGACCTGCTCAACGATACCACTTACAGAATCTCTGCAAGCCTCTCTGGAAACTCTTGGGACGAGCAACCGCAAAACGATGAACTCATTGGCTATATCACACCATTCAATCTCTACGACCCAACCGTCGAAGGCATTGATTACTTCAACCCAGGCGGTCTTTACGCTGAAGGTTTGTTCGACATTGATGTTACCACAAACAACTTTGGAAACACTGAAATGGACTTTGATGTGAAAGCAACAGTCTTCTCAGCAACACCTTCTGACGTCTACTGTGGTACACCAAACGCTCTGTGTGAAGAAGACTTTGAAGGCGGAGCAAACGGTTACCGATACACCGAAAGTGCCAACCCAAAGGGGGTCATTTACGATGAAACCACATGCCAAGACACGATCTTCAACAACAATGCGTACTGGTTCGGCCACCCATGTGACACCGGTTCAAACGGCTATGGCGATGCATGGGCAAACGAAACTCTGACCATCCCTGACATCGACTTGACCTCGATGAGCGGTGACTTCGTATCTCTGAATTTCGAGTATTATGCAGACACCTTCTACGGTATTGACTCTGATGGAACATCCATCGTTGATGTCAACGATTACGCTGCAATGACCCTCGACATTCTCCGTGACGGCGCAACCTACTCCGGTGTGCTTGTCGGGCAATGGAACGATTACAACGAGGACGGCACATGCCAAATCGATGAAAATGGCGACAACATTGTCAACGCATCCGAACCGATCGATAACGCCGAAATTTCCTACATTGGTGATGATTCGGCAACTGATGGAACGGGTGGAAACTACAACGTTTTCTTCAACACAAACGATCTTGTTGCAACAACCTCGATTGACTTGACCCACCTGTACGTCCTCAACACCTCCGATGCAAGTTCCATCAACTGGGGCTATGAGTGCATGTCGCTCTCCGGCTCCGTTGTCGACATCAACTTTGAATTCCAGTCGGATGACGACGGCCGTAACGGTGTCAACGATGGGTTCAAGGGCGTTGCATTCAACAACATCTCTCTTCAAGAATACACCTTCATTGAGGACAACTCATACACCATCTCCCGAACCAACGTCGATGCAGAAGGCACCTCCAGCGACACGATTTCGAGCCACGAATTCTTCGCGGGCGTCTACATGATTGAAGCAGAAACCATCTTTGACAACCAGACACAAGGTGTGGCTTGGTACAATGTGCAAGAGATGTCAACCGCCAACAACATCGAACGTGTCATCTTCAATGTGGAATCGGTTGACATCACACTTGGCAAGCCAAACGTTCTCGGCTGCTTGAGCGATCAAGTCCTTGAGTGCGTGATGCCAATTGACAGTTCATACACCCACGACTGGGCTTTCCAGGCGACAAACGGTGTGCTTGCTGGTGATTATATCTTCAACATGAACATCTTCGACGAAACCACCCAAACAATGGCTCACACAACGACTGCCGGTCCTTCCCAAACCCTCGACTCTCACCAACGAATCGAAGTGACGTTCACTCCATGGAACGGTTGGATGGACGGTCACGAGTACAACATCAGTTTCGATGCAGAATTGGCAAACGGCAACCCATCTGGAAACGTCCGTTACTTCCACGCAACCTTTGCTGACAATGTTGACGTCGCCATTCTTTCCGACACCTCGGTCCGAACCACAGCCATCAAGGAAGACTTGGACATTCTGGGCATGTCTTACACGCAATACACCATCAATGACTGGGACACCTACCTCGACGCAGGTTGGTTCACCCATTATGACAAGATTGTGTTGCCGTGGCAAGACGACATCGCTGCCAAGGACATCGAGAACGGTGGCCGTGGCTACTACCAGAAGTTGGGATCCACTGCTCACCGAACGACGCTTGAGGGCTTCATGTCAGCTGGCGGAACAATTCAGGCTCACCTTGGACCCCAAGGAAGCCAAATTTACGGTGTTGACCAAGGTCTCAGCGGACGTTTGCCATTCGGCCTCGACGTCCAAAGCCGAAACACTCCGGAGTCCCGAATTGACTTCTCGAGCACCGACTTCGCTGATCCATACCACCCATTGATGGACAATGTGGACATTAACGCCTTCCAAGGATTTGATGCTGAATCAACTGTTGCACAAGCGGTCTTGAACACAAAGTCCGTGAGCGCCAACAATGTTCCTGTGACCTGCAACGGCTACATGGAAGATGGTGGCTACTTCCAGCGACTCATTCGAGACGCTGACGACATCCAAGACACTGTGCTTGGTGTGTGCAGTTACTACTCTGGCGGAATGATTGTCTCAACCATGGACGTTTCAACCCATTCGGAGCGAGCAGACAGCTCAACCTTGCCTTTGCTTGGAAACATGCTTTCCTACCAAGTCACACCATACCCAGAAGGGTTTGGAACACTTGGCAACGGATTGGATTTGAAGATTAACGATCAAGTGCCAGGCATCAACCCAAGCACTGGCGGATACGAACTGCGTTACATGAAGAGCGATGCAGACCTGACCTTCTCCTACAGCACAACCACAACCGAGACACTCCACACTGATTGGATTGTTTCAGGACCAACTTCGTGGGACGGATCAACCATGGCTACAGGAATGACCGGTCACAACACAGATGCCATGCCAATCATGAACTTCTGTAAGATTGACCTTTCTTCTGCAACAGGTTGCGCTCAAGGCGAACAGTGGACCATTACCCTCATGCTTCACGACGATGCAGGTCACTCCCGTGTCATCGAAGTCACCGTTGAGACCAACGATGTCTATGCTGATGAATACCGGCCGACCGCTGAAGCCATGATTGACATGCGAGACGATTACACCGACCTCGTCGAGTACGTTGGCACCAAGACAGTTTCCAACACAGAATGGGCAGTGAACCGAATCATCCTCGATGAAGACGGTGAAGTCACCATCCACTTTGATGCAAGCAACTCATCTGACTTGGATGCGCTTGAAGGCACCGGCATCGAGACATACGAATGGAAGGTCCTCTTTGACGCCCCTTACGGCGACGACTCATTCAGCCTTGACGGTCACACCTTTGAGCAGAATGCGGCAAGCAATGGGGCATGGGCTTACACGTTCCGAAACGTTACAGTTGACCCAAGCGGCACAACAGAAAATCAAATCAGAATTGAATTGATCGTTTACGACAAGGCAGGTAAGTTCTCAGAGAAGTACCGAATGTACTTCGTTGTTGTACCAGACGGATTCGGAGACGAAGAACCAGTGGTTCAACTTGATGCATCCCTCAACGCTTCCCGTGTCGACACAGACAGCGTGACCATCACTGGTACAGTTCTTTCCGGTGCGGAAAACGGCGATGTCTACATTGAGGCAGCCTTCGTGGAATCGGATTTCGAAGCCAGTGCAGTCGACAAGTACAACCTTGGTCTTGCAGGCGCATGGGACCGATCAGAAAAGACGGGTGATACCGAAACCTTCGATCTTACCCTCTCTCTTGATGGAATGTACACCAACAAATCTCAAAGTCAGCGTATCTTCATCAAGATTTACGAAGGCGATGATGAACGTTGGGTCACGATCAAGTGGATTGAAATCCAACTTCCAGCATGTCAGGGAACCGAAGCAAGTGCAGAAGCAATCGCAGCAGGCGGCGAGTTTATTCTCAACGCTGATGGTGATTGTGAATGGAGCGGAGCATGGACTCTCGTAGATGGCGAATGGGTTGCCCCTGCTCAAACTGATGACTCTGACGGAGCAAGCAGCGGCCTTGACATGACCACGATTGGTCTTGCAGCAGCAGGTCTTCTGTTGATTGTCATCCTCAGTTTGGTGTTCCTCCGAAAGGGCGGCGCTGGCGGCGACGACACCATCAAGGACTTCGCAGCAAGTTCTGCTGGCTATGGATCTGCTCAACTCGATGCCACTGAACAATATGTTCAGCAGCTCATTGCTCAGGGCTACCCTGAGGAGACGGCTCGCACGTACGCTCAACAATATGCAGCTCAAGCGGCGGGCGCAGCAGCACCAGCGGCAGCAGCGGCCCCTGCAGCAGACAATGCGGTGTACCAACAGTACTACCAGCAGTTCGTGGCGCAAGGCTATGACGAAGCGACAGCGGCACAGTATGCGCAACAATACGCAGCCCAATACGCTCAGTCCCAGCAATGAGACAGAGCACGCCCCAATGGCGATAGGGTGAGCGTAAGCAACGCAGGTTTTGGTTCGAAGGAACACTGATTGCAGCCGGCCGTTGAACACATGGTGCTCATACTTGTGAAGGCCTGTGTCGAGGATATCCTCAGCGGTAACGATTGGGTTGAAGCATGAAGTGCACGAGCAGTCTTGCAGTGAATGCAACTTTCACTCTTCTTCATTCCATTGCTGGAAATGTTCTTCGTCACCATCTTCGATCAATCCAAGATCCTCTAGGTGGGACTCAAAATCAGGGAGGTTATGCTTCCAGCCTCCTGGTAGTTTTGTGCTGTCTTCAATGATTTTCAGCATTCGCTCTTGCCATGCCTTTGGCTTGCGTTGCATGATGTAGACATAGAGCACAGAGGTTCGTATGTCTTCAGATATGACGACATACCCACTTGATGCTTCGAAATTCATTGCTCGCAAAAGATTGAACGCTGGTCGATTGACTCTTCTGAAGATGCGGCGACTGAACCGCATTCCAATCAATACTGTGGCGAAAATCATCAATGTTGTGAGGCAGAATCCACCCCAGCCCTGTTCAACGAAGCGATTTGAGAACAGAACTTCTAGCAACAGGATTGGTACCGTTGTGGTCATGAAGAGAAAACTCTCGGAAACAGGAGGCTTCCGCATTTTCAGTTCAATCGCACCCCAGCCATTGTGGTGCTTTTCCCAGGGCTTGAAGAATTCTCGATCATCTTGCATGGATGCGGACATGACCATGCCGTGTAGTTGGCTAATCTTGGCATATTGCTGGCCACTGACATCCATGTTCTCGTCGGTAATTGCTTCAAGTCTGTACCGTGCTTCTGTGTAGAGCCCCATATCGGCCAACAATGTGGCTTGTTCGACCAAGGGCGTTACTTCCATCGGCATGTGATGGCGGAGTTGTTGCCACCAAGCAAGTGCTTCATCAAGCAATCCGAGTTCGTCGCTCAACAAACGTCCTCCAAGGAACCACATTGCAGTTCTTGAAGGATCAATGGCGATGATTTTCTTGACAGCAGACAGGGATTGAGCTGTTTGTTTCAGAGTAGGCTTCTCACCCTTTGGAGGCAAGGCTGCCTCAGCGCATAATTGCCATGCATCGACATGCATTGGGTCTTCTTTAACAGCAAGGCGAGCAGCTTCGTACGCTTCCTCGAGGTTGCCAAGGTCGTAGGCTTCAACTGCATCGAGGTAGTGTTCTTCAGCGCCCATTTGACACACCTTTGTCACGAATTCAATCTTCTCGATCTCGACCCATCAAATCACGGGGTGGTCGGTTGTGGGCATGGCCCGATCCCTTCCCACGAGCCTTCCGGAATTCTCGAGGTTCGCGTTGTTCTCTTGGTTCACGGCGAGGTGGTCGGCTGTCGCCACCGCTTCGGTCGCCACCACGTCGGTCATCGCCACCTCTTCGGTCGCCACCACGCCGATCATCTCGACGAGGACTGGATTGACCACCGCTTCGGGGTAATCCACACCGGTTGCATTCCTGACGGAATGCGAAATTGGAGTTGTTGCATTGAGGGCAATCCCAGTCGTTGTCGTTGAACACCTCTCCGCTGCGTCGTTCGTTCCCTCTTCGGTCGCCACCACGTCGGTCGTTGCCACCAAATCGGTCGCCACCACGTCGGTCATCTCGGCGTTGGAATCCTCTGTCGTTTGATCGGCCACCACCGTTTCCTCTTGGTTCACCGCATCGATTGCATTCCTGCCTGAAAGCGAAATTGTTGTTGTTGCACTTGGGGCAATCCCAATCGCCGCCGTTATTTCCACGATCATTGCGCTCAAATCGTCCGCCTCGATCGTTTCGGTCAAATCGACCTCCACGTTCATTCCGGTCGAAACGTCCACCTCGGTCGTTGCTGCGGCCGTTGTTTCGCTCACCGAAGTTTCGTTCTTCTTTGGCTTTCTTTGGTCGAATGTTAACTTCGATTCCAACAAGGCCGGGGATGTCGAGTTTTCTGTCGAGGTGGGCGACGTGTGCGAGGGGTGCTTTTGTGTTTCCAAGCACGCCATCAACCTTGCCGATGTAATCACCAGTTGCCTTGTTGATGATGATTGATTCTAGGGCTGGGGAGGAGCCTGTAAAGGACACCAACAGGCCACCTTCGTGGCTTAACGACTCAATGGTGCCTGCAAACATGCCCTCACTCTCAACTCAATGGGCTCACCGTCCCCTCTTGAGGGTGCCGGTAGCCAAAATCACTCGTCTTTTCCTCTGCTTACGACAGCGGCTCCGAGCAGAGCGACTGCTAATGTCGCCATTAGGGAGGCCGCTGGTAGGCCTTCTTCCTCAACGACACCAGGTTCGGTGACAGGGTCGTCATCGGAGGCTGCGTAGGGGTCAGGGACCATAACTTGCAGGGTGGTCATCGTGCCAGATTCGTCTGTTGCCACGAGGGTAATATCGTACACAGTCACGGGTGGATTTTGCGAGGAGCAGGATACGATGTTGACATCAATCTCCCACACAGGCCCGGATCGAACAAAGTCGTTGGTGGTGTAGCCGCACAAGGAGAGGGACATCTCCACTGCTTCACCATCTGGATCGAGCACCTTTCCTTGGAGTGTGAATTTGAGGTAACTTGCATCCCACGTGGCGTTGGTGCCGTCGAGGTTCAAATCCACATCAATCACTGGAGGTGCACTTGCCTTTTGCAATCCAAAGTCGAGCATGAAAGCGTAATCCAGCATGCCGTTCGACTGTGCTTGACCCATAACCATGACCATGCCAGGGGCGAGGCCATCCAATGGAAGGGCGAGTGTGGATGCTGCTGATGCAATGGTAGTCATGCGCATTTCACCCATTGAGTTGGATTGGTGTGCATGGGCGCTGATCGATAGTTCACTTACAGCGCCAGTGGGGGTCACCGTAAATTCAACAGCATCGCCGGCTTCAGAAATCACGGCCTCAGCTGTGAAAGGTTGGGCAAAAGACCAGTTACGAGTTTCGACAGAAGTTGCACCAAATGGATCGACCACGCTGCATTCAGCATTTACGCCCTCATCGGAGGCAGGTGCATCTGGCCCATCCAAGAACAGCGCACCGTCTTCTGTTAATCCAGCGGTCCATAGGTCGGATGGCGTTTGTTCACCAAAGTCACAATCCAGAGCCCATCCGCTGTCATCGGTAGCCCAGGTCGCGGTGATTTCACCTTCAACAAGGGTTCGTGTGCCAACAGTGTATGGAATCACCGTCCCATCAACAGGGGCATCTGCAGTCCATACTGGAATTTCATTTGTTTCCGGTGCTTGAGTTGTGAAATCAAGGAACAAGTTTCGGATGATTGGGTATTCGCTTGCCATGTAACTGACGGCTTGTGTGACTCGAAGTCGGCCATCGGGGAGGTATTCTGCTTCTGGAACTGGCATGACTGTGCTCTCTTGATTGTCATCTTTGACGGAGGAGTTGACCATGCGCAAGCCTTGGAGTTGAGGGAAGGTGAGCACAAGCCCAGCGCTGCTCATGTTTGTGACATTGAGGGCCAGCGTGAAGTTCGATGAGCCGCTGTTCGGTAGTTGATCAAAGCGAACATTGTGGGTTTCATCTTCCTTGGTGAACATGAGAATTTGAAGATCATCAGTGACGGTGACTGGCACTTCCTTGCAGTCTGACGAAGCAAGCAAGTCTTGACAACTTCGCTCTTCTGCGTGGTTGTCGGGCACCAAGTTCACCTCGTCGAGAGCGATGCCATCTTTGACGAATTCAAGGTCGTTCCAGTCGACGCCGCCGCGATGTGGCAACCCTTCACGGATTCCGATTCGTGTGTCCATGTCGGCGATGCACTCAGGTCCAATCGCTCGCACTGCTTCTCGCTCGTCCGTGCTCATCCATGAGTTGTTGCCGCCGGGTGTTCCATCGAACAGTTCGTCAAGGTTCTCACGAACCGTAGCGGAGTTGCTGCCGTTGACATACGCAACAGCACTCATTTGGGCCGTGGCCCAATCGTCGCCAAGGAGGATATCAAACGATGCAAAATTGTAGTCGAAAAGATCCTCGAATTTGTATCCCGTACAATCCACATCGAGTGAACCTTGGCGGGCGCTTGTTGGTGAATCTTCA
>CM001443.1:602948-620670 GCA_000246735.1 uncultured Candidatus Poseidoniales archaeon
TCGAACGAAGGAGAGGTCACAAAAGATGATGAGGCCATGAACAAAAACAAGATTACGATTGTCAATGCGGTGGCAGTCTGGGCGAAACGAGGTCTGGCCATGCCTTCAGCGGTGCCGTCCTGTCTCAAAGAGACTTCGCCTCCAGAGCAGGTATTCCACCACAGTTTTTGACCCCTAAAAGCACTCCATCATGGTTGAAGTTCATTCATTCTCCGAACAAACCACCACGTCGGGAGAACAGTCCATGCAACCGACATTGCTAATGATTGCCAAGCTGCAATACCCCGATCAATTTCGCTGATTCGTGTTTCCAGGAGGTGATGGTACACCCCATTTGGTGATAGCAAATCCAAAGCACCTTCCAGTGCGAGCCACTGGACATCGTTTTGCTCACCAATGCTCACGCCAGAGGCATAGGCCACCATCGTTGTCACCAATGCCCACAGGAACGTGAAGAGGAACCACATGCCGACACCAAAGGCAATCGCAGTACCTTGGTCTTTTGTTCTTGATGATGCCAAGAGCGTGAACACCACATACCAATAGAGAATGAGTGCGGTTGCTGCCAAATGAACGCTGAGATCGGCGATTGATGCCCATTCGCCGAGCCGATACCGGATCACACCAATGGAAGCGAGGATGAGCAACCCTACAGGTGCGAAGATGGCTTGCCACGTTCCGAGGAGGAGAGCCAGTGCCTGATGCGTGCGAGGCATTGGTTGGGCAAGTCGTAGTTCGAAAACGCCACTGGCCCTATCTTTGCTCACGCCATCAAACGCCAGCAATACGGCGCACATTGTTGCCCCAAAAACGACGCCGAGACTCGCATAGAACAACACCTCCATTGGTTCATCCGGTTGGTGACCGCCTGGCAAAATGATGTTTGGATCGGAAAAACCCCACGCCATTCCAGGTAAAAAGAGAACCAATATGGGCAGCATAATCAAGCTCCGAGTCGATTGGATTTTGCTCCTAAACACGCGATTTGAAAGGGCTAAGATCCGCTGCAAGTCGTTCACTCTTCCTCACCCCCAATCCGTCGGTGAGGAAGCAAAGACGGAGAAGCGATATCGAGGCCGATTTCATCGACATCCATCCCAGTTGCAGCGCACAGCATTTCGACAATACCTGGGTGCTTAGGCGTCCATGTTTGCAGAGCAATGCTTCGTTCGATGAATGCTTCAATTGACACAGACCCGTCATCAATCAAGTCCACTGACCAACCATCATTCTTGATCTTAGGTTCACCTTCAATGGCCTTGCACCACGAGAAATCTGGCAGTATTCCGCGCCCAGTGACAGTGATTTTGGACTGCAAGCCAAGTGATTCGGCCATTGCGTCAATCCGATCACAGGCGAGCAATTGACCACGGTGCATCAAGGCGATGCGGTCTGTGATTTCCTGCAATCCTGCCACTTGATGTGATGAGATGACAATGGAGACGCCTTTGTCTTTCAATTGGTGGAGTAATTTCACAAAGGCTGCTGCTGCAACCGGGTCAAGCCCATTGAGCGGTTCATCGAGCAGGAGGTATTTTGGAGAACCGAGCAACGATGCTGCGAGTGTTAGCCGTTGCCGCATACCTTGACTGAGTCCAGAGAGCGCCCCATCCATCCGTTCTGAAAGACCAACCAACTGGAGCAGTCCAGAGACTCTTTTTTCTTCGACGCCACGCATCTCGGCCAATTCCATCAAGGCATCATGCACCGATTGCGGCCCTTGCCATCGCACCTGCTCCGGCATGTGGCCGACGAGGGCACGCAATTCGTTTGCTTCCAAGGGTGTGCGCTCACCAGCGATGATATGAGCCATCTGACCATGTTGAATCGGTAAGATGCCAGCAATCGCACGAAGAAGCGTCGTTTTCCCTGCACCATTTGGGCCCACAAGGCCAAGAATCTGTCCTGGATGAAGCGTCAAGGAGACTTCGAATACACCTGGCCCAAATCGTTTTTTCCATGGGCGGAAGGGAGCAGGTGCGCTGACCATGTGGCGAAAGGTCACAGCATCGAGTTCCAAAGCCCGCCCCTCCATGGTACGGCTAACAGGTCATGGCTTGACAATATACCGTTCAAATGACATGCCAACCCCAATGCTCTTCACCATCGAGGGATTACAAGAACCATGAGCCAACTGTGGAACCTTGTTCCAACCATTCTGGTCCTTGCGGGGCTCTGGATTGCGGTTTGGTGGCTCCGCCGACCGCTTGATGGTGAAGATCCTCAACGTTCCATCCGCCTTCTTTTGGGACCGCTCGGCATCCATGCAGCTGTCGCTGGAATTCTCTTGTTATGGCTCATTCCGTGGGGGGTTTTGCTTGTTTTGCCTGTGATTCTCCTGCTTTCAGTCCTGAGTCCAGCGGGCCGCAAAGATTGGAGTGAGCACAAAAAAACCAGATGGGTTCTCTGTGCATCTCTTGTGCTCATGGTCTTGCTCGGCGGGTGCGTTCCTGTCCAACAACCCGTTGCTCCAGAATCTTGGGGGGAACCGCTCTTGAAGGAAAACCCAAACGCTCCATTGTACCCCGCAAGCGAGCAATTCACTTGGCTCATGCTTCCGGATGAAGCAGGTTTCGAGGTCGAAATTGTTCAATCCATCAGCATGCGGCTGCCTTACCAGTACGGGTCTTGGGGGGCGGCATCCTCTGCGCTTGACCTCGCGTCATTTTTTGGAATGGAAAGCGAGCGCATGCGGCAAGCCATCGAATTACTGGATCAACAAACGGCAGGCCCTTCGCTCGATCCTGAGCAAATGACTCTTGTCAGCGTTTCTGCGGAGGAGAGCCATCGGTATGCCTCAACTTCGGCAGGTGTCGACGAACGTGTCGAGATGCGTATCTACGAGTTACGAAGCCTCCTAAGTACGTCGGAGGAGGGCACTCGAGTCGGTGAGGTGTTATGTGTGGCAAAGGCGAACTTTGGGGGTGAATTGCAACTGTTGGTCATCGTCCGGCCACTTCTTCATCCAGGGTTGTCTTCTGACCGTTATGCAGAATCCCTCGTCTTGGAGTGGCTTGCAGCATGAAGTGGATAACAGCGACTCTTTTTTGTGGAAATTGTAATTTTTAGGGCGGCCTAAACTATATGTATGGCTGACTTTTAGGGCGGCCTAAACCGGAAGGATTAGAATGGACCGCAAAATTGCGAAAACACTGATAATGACACTCTTAATTGGAACGACGGCACTTGCCGGGTGTCTAGGGAATGGGGATGAAAATGATGCCTCAGATCTTGAAAGCCTTGTGATTGCATTCAGCATTAAGGACGACTACACAAACGTCGATGAAAATCCTCAGCGATTTGCCGATTACCTCGGAGATGCGCTGAACATGGATGTATCCCTCTATCCAATCGACTCTGAGGGAGCCGCTCTTCAAGCACTGCGTTTCGGTAACGCCGACATCGCCCTCATGGACGGCGGCGCAGCGTGGGTCGGATGGCAACAATACGGCCTCGAAGCACTCGCAGCGGATCAAAAATCAGACGGTCGCACTTACTACAGCGCACATGCAGTTGTTCTCAAAGATTCAGAAATTGCCGCAGCTCATCTCGACGATGACCCAAGCACCGATCCATTCTCTTTGATGGCAGGAAAAACCTCTTGCCACACAGGATGGCTAAAGTCCGCTGGCATGCTTTTGCCAATGGGCTTCCTGATTGGAAATGGATATGCAAATGTGATTGGCGATGCAAACGATGTGGAATCCCTCCGCTCCACCATCACCAATTTCTTCAATGAAGATGCGAGTATCCCAGATTCTGGGACGCCATATTACTCCTACAGTGGTGCAGTCAAGTGCTTGTCAGAAGGTGTAGGCGATGTCGCTTTTGCAAAGGATTCCACAATCAACGCTTACTGTGGCAATGAAGATGCATCCGCTAATGAAGCATGGTGCCTGCCGGAATCGGATTACATCTTGCTTCCATCCTATGGCAACGCTCCTTCACACCCCGTGATGTACAACCCTCAGACCTCTGATTCTGTCACCATGAACCTTGTGCAAGATGTCTTGGTCAATATGTCGGGCACGGATGAAGGTAAGTCGATCCTTGAAAATGTACTCAACACACCAGCCATCTCTGCCACCACTGCATCAGAGCACCTCGCATCATACGGGAACTTGATTGAAGATGTCCCAGGTATTTCTGCTTATTACGACACCAAATTCTCGATCAATGATTCAATCGAGCCAACCATCTCGAACATCAGAATTGCCTTTGAGATGAAAGATGACTACACCAACCCTGCTGAAAACCCACAGGTTTTGGCCGATTTCATCGCTGAACAAACTGGCGTCAGTGTCACACTTTATCCGGTTTCTTCTGAAGGCGCTATCATCGAAGCTCTTCGCTTCGGCAATGCAGACATCGCCTTCATGGACGGCGGCGCTGCTTGGGTTGGCTGGAAAGAATACGGATTGGCTGCCATGGCTGCTGATCTCAAATCGGATGGACGCACTCATTACGATGCACACGCAGTCGTTCTGAACGGTTCTGATATCGCAAATGCCTACCTCGACAATGATTCATCCACCGACCCATTTGCAATGATGGAAGGCATGACTTCATGCCACACAGGATGGCTCAAATCTGCAGGCATGCTTCTGCCAATGGGGCATTTGATTTCCCAAGGCTATGCACCAGTTGTTGGCCCGCAAGATGACATCGAATCCCTCCGTGCTACCATCACCTCGTTCTTCAACGAAAACGCCAGCATCCCTGAATCAGGAACGCCGTACTCCTCCTATTCTGGTGCAGTCAAGTGCTTGACTGAGGGCGTCGGTGACGTGGCCTTTGCCAAGGACTCCACCGTAGCATCTTACTGTGGCAATGAAGACACAACTGAAAATGCAGATTGGTGCTTGCCAGAATCCGAATACATTCTTCTGCCATCGTACGGATCTGCTCCTTCTCATCCTGTGATGTACAATCCAGCAACCCTTGATGTTCAAACACGCACTGCAATTCTCAACGCACTATTAGCTCTGAACACTGAGATGTATGTCGAGGACTATCCAATGCAGGGTCAGAACTACACTGGTTGCTACTCGATGGTGTCCCACCAAGTCGATTCGACTTCACCACAGGAAGCTTGTGGCGATCAAATTTTGTCGAACGTCTTGAACACGCCTGGTTTGGTTGAAGTGAACTCACAAGAGCATCTGGGCAGTTACAGCGATCTCATCAGCGCCATACCTGGTATCTCGACGTACTTCGATTCCAAGTACGAAATCACGGAGTGAATCAAACCTCTTCCATGACAACAACCGTCGGCGGAGCAATCCAGTCGCCTCACCCAACCGGAGGGGTTGCTTCGTCGGCACTTAGGTGGCCTTCCATGACTCAGATTATACCTCATCATCATGACGGAGAAGGTGATACGGCCCAACCGTTTGAAAAAGACCCGCTTGCAGGGCTGGCTGAGGGGATGCTATGAGCAACGAGGCCATCCTTACGTTGAACCAGCTGGTCATCGGCTATGGCGATCCACTTTCCGAGCCAATAACCCTCGAGGTTAAGCCTGGAGAGATTATTGCGATTCTCGGCCCGTCCGGTATTGGAAAAACGACCCTCATTCGAACCATCGCAGGGCTCGTTCGGCCACTCAGTGGTTCCTTTGACCTCAATTTAGAAGGCCGAGGTGGCCTTGGGTACATCCCTCAGAGACTCGGTCTTGTTCGACATGCAACCGTTGCTCACAACGTCTCGTTAGGGGCTCGTGCGAGCATACCATGGTCGAAGACGATGTTCCAAGAACGCAAGGAACGGACTTACGAAGCCATCCGCACGCTTGGGATTGAAGACAAGGCTGCTGAACCTGTCCGAAGATTGTCTGGCGGTCAGCAACGCCGTGTCGCAACCGCTCGTACACTTGCTCAACGGCCTCAATTGATGCTCGCTGACGAATTCCTTGGCGAACTTGATCAGACCAATGTGGACATTGTCCTTGGGGCTGTTGGAAAACTTGTCGAGAAGGGCACGGCCATTGTCATGGTTGAACACCATGAAGACAATGCCAAGAATTTTGCAACTCGTATTTGGGAAATCAGAGGAAAGCAATTTCACGATATGACGATCGAAGAATGGAATGAGCATACTTCCAGGGGGGAAGAGGAATGAAACTCCGTTTGTTTGCCATTCTTGCAGTTCTCTTTTTCTTTGCCTGGCGAACGCTCGACGGTCTTGTCGAAGGCGACTGGGGTCGCCTCGAAGGGGGCTTATCCAACCTCTCCGTTTTTTTCCGTGAGAGCATGTGGCCACCAAATTGGAGCGTTCTTGAAGCCCGCTCGTACCCTGTATGCGAAGAAGACATTGAGTTCTTTTGTTCGGTTGGCTATCTTGGCATGATGGAAACGCTGAAAATAGCTTTTGTTTCAACCATCCTCGGATTCGTGGGTGCAATTTCCCTCTCTTCCCTCGCCGCTCGTAACCTCATGCCAATGTGGGTGGCCATCCCTGTCCGTATCTTCCTCTCCGCAGTCCGCAGTCTACCGAGCCTGATATGGGCCATCCTCTTTGTGATCGTGATTGGCTTCGGTCCACTTTCGGGGGTTCTGGCTATGACCTTCTACACGGTTGGCTACCTTGGTAAATTACAGTACGAAGTGTTCGAAGGCATGCCCAATGATCCACTTGAAGCAGGGCGGGCCATGGGTTTGAGTCGCCCGAGTATTTTGATGAACATCGTGATTCCAGAAAATGGCAACCATCTCTTGAGTCAATTGATGTTCATGTTCGAATACAACGTTCGACATGGAACCGTCATCGGAATTGTCGGCGCCGGTGGGATTGGCTACTACATCAGTACATACCTGAAGTTCTTGCAGTATGACAAAGTGTTCGCATTGCTCATCTTGATTTTCATCGTTGTGGTTTTGATTGACTTGCTGTCCCTTGCGGTTCGCTCTTTTGTCAATGAAGAAGGCGATGTTCGAAAGCCAACGTGGTTGAACATGCTCATCCAAGCACGAAAGCAGGATTCAGATTCAGAAGTCTGAACTCACTCAGCTGCGATGTGCACCGAGCCATCTTTGTAGAACACTTGAATTCGATCTGGGACTTTGCGGGTGAGCGCAGCAACGGCTTCGTAGACTTCGTCTTGCTTGACCTTGAACGAGCGCGCAGCCTTTGCAGTCGACCACGGCACATTCTCAAAATCAGACTGGCGAATCCATTCAAAGATTCGTGCTTCAAGCTCAGTCAGTTCTTCCGCCATGACTCAACCAAGGGCCCATAGACGAAAAGAACACCGATGGTTTGCTGCTACAAAAAAGACAACTTCAGTGCAAGGCCACCATGCGTCGGCAGCATTCCTCTGCATCGATGTAGCCATCCAGTAGGGTGTTCAGCGCCTTTGTGAACGGAATTTGAATTTGCAGTGCCTCAGCCCTCTCGCCGAACATTCGTGCCGCTCGGACACCTTCTGCAACCATGTGCATTTCCTCGAGGGCTTGTTCGAGTGTGAGGCCTGTGCCCAACTTTTCACCCATGGATCTGTTCCTACCATGAGGCGATGTAGCCGTCACATAGAGGTCGCCCAAACCTGCTGGACCAAACGCCACTTCAGCCCGTGCACCAAGCTTTGGAAGAAGGAGGCACCCCTCTTTGAATCCAGCCATGAAAATAGCAGCCTTCAGGTTGTCACCGCCGAGGCTCCCGACTTGTTTGAGCCCATCAACTAAGCCGCAAGCAAGCGCTACGACGTTCTTGAACGCACCCCACAATTCAGCACCCGCAGGATCTGCAGCAGGATGGAGGATGAAGGTTTGAGTCGTTAATGTGGAGGCAAGGTGTTGCGCAACTGAAACATCCTCGCTGGCGACAAGGGCTGTGGTCATCACGCCCCCGGCTGCCTCTGGTGCGATGGTTGGGCCAGTGACGACCGCCAATGGATTGTTTTTCTCAGCAGCATTCAGTTTTTCATGAATTGCTTGAGAGATGAGTTGGCTTCCCGGTGCGAGCCCCTTCGCTAGGTCCAAGAGAACATGACCGGGCCTGAGGTGCGGAATGATTTGATCCACAACATCGAGAATGACGGAGGAAGGAACAGCAAGAACGACGATCTCAACGCCGTCGAGTGCCTCTTCGATGTGCATGGTTGCTTCCATCGCTTCAACTGGATGGTCTGGCAGGTATTTTTCGTTCACACCATTCATTGTGATTGACTCATAGACTTCTTGTTCGATGGTCCATCCTTTGACATGATGTCCATCCGCCAACCACATTCGTGCAATCGCAGTACCCCAATTTCCAAGTCCGAGAATTGCAATGTGTGCCATGGTGAACATACTCAACGCGGTCCACTTCATTTATCTTGATTCCCTCGATATTTGAAGCCACGACTGTGGTTTCTGAGGGTTGTGGGGGGCAGCCGTTGAATCAGAACAAGTCATCGTCTTCTTCTTCGAAGTCGAACACATCATCGTTTTTCTCTTCGGCCTTTGCTTTTGCCTTGGAAGCTTTCTTTGTCTCTTTCTTCGTTGGCTTTTCTTCCTTGGCAGGTGCTTCTTCGGGGGCTGCTTCCTGTTCAGGTGCAGCTTTCTCTTCGGTTGCAGTGTCCGCAGGTTTTGCAGTTGGTTGAGCATCAGGTCGGAGGGCTGCCTGCTGTGCTTCCTTTGCGGCAAGTGCAGCAGGTGTGGTTCCAGTTTGGGCAGCCAGGGCTCGTCGACGGTTTTCTCGAGCCTTTCGCTCGAGTTGCCGGTGTCGTGATTTTTCGATGCTTTGGAGCATGTACATGGCGTCGTGTTCAAGCAACGGCGAGTCAGAGATGAGGGTGATGTCCAACCATCCTCCATCTTCAACGATGAATTCTGCTAATGGTTCAAAGTTCAAATCCGACTTCTTGATTTGAGTGTAATGCATTGCGTTTCCAGTTCGGTGTTCTACACCAGAGAAGTGACAGTAGAATTCCTTGGTTCCGATTGTTTCTCGCACTTGGTCAAACAATTCTCCATAGTCTTCCGAGGTTCGCATTTTACCGTGGCCTCGTGCGTGGATGTGAGCGATGTTGAGCACTGGGATGGTGCCTTCGACGTGGTTCACCACTTCGAGGACTTCTTCGAGGCTGCCCCACAATTCTTGGCGGCCCGATGTTTCGATACCAATCTTGGAAGGTGTTCCATCTTTGATCCAAGGGAACACGGGGAATTCGTCTTCATCATCATGCCAAATTTCAGCGACTCGGTCTACAACGCCTGCGAACACATTGGCCACTTGTTCATTTGCAGCCGAACCGGGGCTCATGCCACCATAGTGTCCGGCGTGGAGGGTGATGTGCCGAGCGTTGATGGTTCGGGCGGCTTGAAGTGTTGATTCAATTTTGGCAAGTGAGCGGCCTCGTTCAACTCGATTGCCGAGCAGTTCAGAGTAGTATGGGCCATGAATGTTCATTTCAAATTCGGTCTTGTTTGCCAAGACGCCTGCTTGCCAGTACTGTTCGAAGTGGTTTGGGGCCACCATGCGAACGGTTTGAACTTCCATTGTTTCGAGTCCAAGGGAGATGATGTCGTCCATTCCTTCAACGATTGTACGCCCTTTGCATGACAATGGTACGCCTGCGGGTCCGAGTTTTACTGGCATATTTGGCATCCCCGCAGGTTCAAGCCAAGGGACATCCTATGATAATCCCTTTCCGTTGGCTGTCCGCAAAATCATGCGATTTTTGCGCTTCTACTGACGGTGAATGCATACGACCCTTCATGAACTCCTTCCGTCGCCCATCGACCATGGACAGCGAGGTGCAAGCTGCGGTTGATGCGTTCAAAAACGGTCAACCTGTCTGCCTTTTTGACTCAGAAAAGCGAGAAGGAGAAACCGATCTATTATTCCCTGGTCAGTGCGCCGAGCCGAAAACCATGAGGCAACTCCGCTTGGATTGCGGCGGTTTGCTGTTTTTGGCCATTGGTCACGATGTTGGGGAGCGTTTTTCCCTTCCGTTCTTGCAAGATCTTCACACGCATCCAGCGCTCGTTCAAGAGCACAGCGTCCTCGCTCAACTCGTCACGAACGACCTACGCTATGATGCCCGCTCAGCCTTCACCCTCTCACTCAACCACCGGGAGACTTACACGGGCATTACCGACCATGACCGGGCCTTGACCACCCGTCGCTTTGCAGAACTCACGGAAGAATTGATTCAAGCAGGAATTAGCGGCGAGGTTGCACAAATCGCCCTCGGAAAAGAATTCAGGACGCCTGGGCACATACCCGTGTGCCGAGAGACCGAAGGCGGTCTCTCTCGAAGGCAAGGACACACTGAACTCGCTGTTGGACTCGCCCGACTCGCTGGCATGACTCCCGTTGTCATCGGTGCCGAGATGTTGCAACCAGATGGCGACCAAGCCTTGTCGGTTCGGGACGCCCGTACCTGGGCAAACGAACGAGGCATCCCTTTCCTTGAAGGGGCCCAACTCATCGAAGCATTGGAGATTTGAAACGGCCGGTAGAACCTTGAGCAAGACCGGGTTGCCAAAATTGGGTGAGGTTATGAAGCGCGTGATGGCTGTTGGTGTGTTTGACCTCCTTCATGCAGGCCATTTGCATTACATGGAACAGGCCAAAGCTCTCGGCGACCACCTTACGGTTGTCGTTGCGCACGACGATACGGTTCGCAAGCGGAAGCACGAACCCGTCACCGGACAAGACCTCCGATTGCGCATGGTTCAAGGCTTGAAACCGGTGGACGACGCAGTGGTTGGAAATCCTCCCAATGTACCGATTTTTGACATTCTTCCAAGGATCAATCCCGACATCATCGCACTTGGCTATGACCAAGAACATGCAGAAGACCGTATTCGCACCCAACTCAATGAACTTGGTTATGAACACATTGAGGTGACACGGGTCGAAGGTCTATCGGAAGATTTGGACGGAACTCGCAAAATTATTGCTCGTATTCTCGAACGGGCTGAAGGGAAGGAGGCTTGAGCATGTTCACCGGAATCGTGCAAGGCAAAGGGACGCTTGTAAACCTCGAGAAAGGTGAGCACGTCCATACACTGACCGTACTGCTTCCGGATGCATCAGGACTGCTTCGAGGAGCAAGTGTGGCACTCAATGGTGTGTGCTTGACCGCTACAGACATTTCCGAGACGGGGGTCGCTTTCGATGTTATACCAGAAACGTTGCAACGAACCACCCTCGGAACCCTCGAAGTTGGCGACGAAGTCAACGTTGAACGATCGTTGAAAATGGGCGATGAACTCGGTGGCCATCTCCTCTCGGGACACATCATGGATGTGGCCTCAATCGAGGATGTCACGCATGTTGGCGGTGGCGTCGACCTCAGATTCAACGCACCCTCCTCCTTGATGAAATACATCCACGAAAAAGGATACATCGGTTTGAACGGAGCCTCGCTTACAATCGGTGAAGTCAGTGGCCAATCCTTCAACATTCATTTGATACCTGAAACGCTTCGCCTGACGACATTTGGCACCTCCTCCGAGGGGGATTTGGTGAACGTCGAAATTGATTCAATGACGCAAACAGTGGTGGCCACAGTTGAGCGGATGATGGGACAAAAGACCTGAGGTGACAAGAATGGGAAAAAGCATAGGCATAGTGTGTGGTTCATATCACAAGATGGAGGTTGAGCAAATGCTTGACTTCGCTACCGACGAAGCAACAAAACTTGGGATGACCATCGGTCCAGTGGTATGGGTTCCAGGGGCGATGGAGGTCCCACTTGCAATCGATCGACTTCTATCGAACGAAGAAGTGGATGGCGCTGCGTGTTTAGGCATCATCGAAAAAGGTCAAACTCAGCATGGACTTGCTATGGGTCAGGCAGTCATCAAGACCCTCCTCGAGTTACAACTCAAATACAACAAGCCAGTTGGTCTGGGGATCATTGGGCCTGGTGCAGAACCTCGCCACATCGCTCCTCGAATCGAACCTCATGCACGAGCGGCCATCGGCGCCCTTGTTTGAGTTGTATAATGCCAACAGCCACGGGCGAACCTTCAAACACCCCCTCGCGCCAACGGTAAGATGGAGAGAACCATGTCCGAAGTACGTAATGTCATCATCATCGGCTCAGGCCCAGCGGGATACACAGCAGGCCTTTACGCTGCCAGAGCCATGCTTGAACCCCTCATGTTTGCAGGCTACCTTTCAGGTGGTCAGTTGATGCTTACTTCGGACGTTGAGAACTTTCCGGGCTACCCAAAGGGCATTGGAGGGCCTGAAATGATGATGGAACTCCGAGAGCAAGCTGAGCGATTCGGTTTGGAAATACATGACAAAAATGTGGAGTCCGTTGACCTGTCAGAACAACCTTACAAAGTGGTTGTCGAAGGGGAAACATTCCTTGCACACTCATTGATTGTCTCCACTGGTGCTGAATCCATCTGGCTCAATAAGCCCGGCGAGGAGGCACAAAAGGGCCGCGGCATCTCAACCTGTGCCACATGCGATGGGGCTTTCTTCCGTGATGAAGAAGTCATGGTGATTGGTGGCGGCGATTCTGCTTGTGAGGAGGCGACATTCCTCACCCGGTTTGCTTCCAAAGTCACCCTTGTGCACCGCAGGGATGTGTTCAAAGCATCCACGATTATGTACGAAAGGGCCGCAAAGCACGAAAAAATCGAAATCAAGACCTTCCGTCAAGTGCAATCTTGGCTTTCGGATGAAAAAGGCTTGACGGGAGCAGTTCTCGAAGATCCTCGTGACGGGAGCACAGAGACCATTTCAGTCACAGGTGCGTTCATCGCTATCGGCCACAAACCAATCACTGGCTTCCTCGGCGGTCAAGTCGAAACCGATAGCGAGGGCTACATCGTCCACAAGAAACACACGATGACATCTGTTGAGGGTGTCTTTGCAGCAGGCGACGTTGTTGACACTCGGTACAAGCAAGCCATCACAGCAGCAGGCATGGGTTGCCAGGCCGCTATGGATGTCGAAAAGTGGCTCGAAGATCAGCACCTTTGAGTGTGCAGTTCAATTTATCACTTGCCACCCACTGCGGGAGGCATGCAACCTGGTCAGCAACCTCCCCAAGGCTTCCAGTGGGACTCAGCAGGCCAACAACAAACCTCTCCCGCTCCTCAGATGCTGCAAGGCTCACCAAACATGCTGCAAGGCTCACCAAACATGCTGCAAGGAGCACCACAATCGATGATGGGTAACAACGCATATGGTCAAAACCAGATTATGATGCAACCTCCATCGACCTATGCAACGGCATCATTAGTTGTCGCTCTCTTGGCTCTTGTTGGTGGTTTTTTAACAAGCGGGTTTGGATGTTTGCTCGCTCCAATTTCACTTCTTTTGGCGAACAGCGCCCTGAAAGTGACAACCATGCACCCTGGGCACTCGGATCATGGAACTGCACGAGCTGCACAAATCATCTCCGGAATCCTGTGCGGCCTTCTGTTTGCTGGGTTGTCAATTTTCCTTTTTATTGTGATTACATTTAATGGACTTTGAGCAGCGATTTCTATGAACGCCGAAGACCGCTACGCTCGCCATTTGGCGCTCCCTGGTGTCGGGCCGAAGGGCCAGAAAAAGTTGGCAGAATCAAACGTTTTAGTCATCGGTGCTGGCGGGCTTGGCAGCCCAGTGTTGCTCTATCTTGCCGCCGCAGGTGTGGGTCGAATTGGCATCGTCGATGACGATGTCGTTTCGCTTTCCAATCTTCAACGTCAGGTAATTCATTCGTCAGCCCACCTCGGTGAAAAGAAAGTTCACTCTGCCAAACGAAGGATCAATCAACTCAATGATGATGTGAATGTTGTTGTCTATGATGCGAGATTCACGCCTTCAAACGCCCTGAAGATTTTGAATCAAGGGTGGGACGTAGTTGTTGATGGATGCGATAATCTTCCGACACGTTACCTTGTTGACGATGCGTGTTCACTCGTTGGTTTACCTTGGGTGTACGGTTCTATATATCGATTTGAAGGCCAAGTAAGCGTCTTCAATTACGATGGCGGTCCGCGCTACAGGGATCTTTTTTCAACAGCTCCGCCTGCAGAAAGTGTCCCTTCCTGCTCAGAAGGCGGCGTGCTTGGCGTCTTACCAGGTGTCATTGGCTCGCTTCAAGCCAATGAAGCACTGAAACTGATTATCGGTTTTGGCGACCCCTTAATCGGCCGACTGTTGCTGTACGATGCTGAAATGATGAAGTTCAACGAACTCACCTTCGGACAAGATGAAAAACGAATTCCCATCACATCGCTCGAGAATGTTTCCGCAATGTTCGCAGAACCCCAATGGTGCATTGTCGCCGATCCGAGGCGCACAGTTGAAGAGGGGGATGCCTCCACCACTGGAACAATGTTCCAAAGCATTTCAATGGCTGACTTTATCTCGAGAAGATCGGATGGATGGTCTCCATTCATCCTCGACGTACGTTCGCTTATGGAGTTCCAACAGGGGCATGTTGCTTCCTGCAATCATCACGTGGCCCATGATTCGGTGGTTTCCTCAATCGATCATTTGCCAACGGACACCGATATTGTTCTGCACTGCAAGAGCGGCATGCGCTCCCAAATCGCTGCAATGCTCTTGATTCAAGCAGGTATGAACGGCTCCAAACTCTACAACCTTGAGGGCGGTATTCTCGCATGGCAATCTGCATTGCCTGAAGAAATCGTCCAGTGAGTGGATGTTGCCTTTCTCTTCTACGGGATGAATCAGCGTTGCTTGGGCTGAATCAAGCGTGAGGTTCAAGACTCAACTGGCCCCCCTGCAAACGAAAGGGGGGAGAGCATGGCCAAGGTAATCGTCGCAGATGAGAATGAAGGACGAAGGGGCCTTTTGGCCAACACCCTCGAACGGGAAGGTTTTGAAATCACCCGTGCAGGTACGTTGCGGCAGGCTGAAGGGACTGCTTTAGCCATCATGCCTGAAGTGGTGCTGATCGACAGTGAATGGAAAAACGGCGATGCGATTGATGCTTCTCAAAGGCTCATGTCCGATCCCGAATTTGCGTTCAAGTGCCGCATTGTCATTCTATCGAGAAACACGAGCAAAGAGTACCTCGTCGGCGCTGCACAAGCAGGCGTTGCTGAGGTGATGGGGAAGCCGATTGACATGACGGCCCTTGTTGACCAACTCCACCGGCACACCCGTAAGCAATTCGTTCCGCCTCCAGCAGAAGTCAACACCGGCGGTGGCAAAGGCGGAACATTCGATGTATCCATGACCATGGGTGACAGTAAATGGGCGCTTCCGATGCTCAAAGGATTGGTTGGACCTGAGAAAATAGACAGCGGATTCATCAATGAAATACTTGGGCAAATGGGGGAAGAAGGCCTTGAAGTCAACGACGAGCTTGATCCCTCAACCATGTCTGCGATGCTCCGTCTCGCACTCAACAAATTAGTCGGTGAAGCAGATGGGCAAGCAGACGGTGCCCAAGCAGGACCATCTTTTTCGGATCTCAAACGCAGCGAATCACTTGGGAAAAGCCAAGCGAACGGGCCCCTTGCAGCCATGAACCAAGGATTCAAATCTTCGATGGAAGATATTCTCGAAGCGCAAGCCCAAGGCCTTGCTCAAGAAGTCGAAGAGGCGATGGATGGTATCCTCGATGAATCTCCTGAACTGATTACGATTTATCAGGAAAACATGATGACACCGATTGATCCGGAAGTTCTCAAATTGACACGGTTAACCACAGAATTTGTTTCTGATCTCATGTGGAACCTTGGGCGCCCAGGAGCCGTTTCCGACATCACGCTCATGACCCAGGTTGAAGATGCTGCCCAAATGCTCCAAGATGTTCTTGAGTCTTTGCCTGCGGCGGAGGAAGAGGAATGAAACCCCTCGCCTCAATGCCAAAGCCTGCAGAAATGCAATTGGTTGACGGAAAGGACAGCCTGCAACAAATGCGGGAACATCAACCCCTGCTGTACCGTTGGCGTGCGTTGTTTGGCGTTGTGATTCTGATCTCGTGTGCGCTTGCTGGCTACCTTTTGTTTCAAGACGCTGTTTCGATCATTCGTTGGTTTGAGAACGTGGGTCCTTCGGGACCTGTCCTCTATGCATTAGCAGTGGCCTTGGGAATTGTGTTGTTGATTCCTTCTCCTTTGCTCAAAGTAGCCTCGGGAGCCATCTTTCCTTTCTGGATTGCCACACTCGTCAATTATGCAGCTTCGCTGATCGGAGGCATGGTTGCGTTTTTGCTCGGAAGGTGGTTGTTTCGGGACACCATTCAAGCCTCAATTTCGACCGATGAGAAGATGAAACGGATTGAACAAGCGTTGGCAGGTGATGCCATGCGAATCTCGATTTTGGTTCGACTCTCACCTTTGATTCCAGATGAATGGCTGAATTACATGATGTCCGCAGGTCCGGTTTCGTTCCGAGTTTTCATGCTTTCAAATGCAACAAGCATCGTGTATTCACTTGCCTATGCCTATTACGGCCATGTATTGGGAAGTTTTGCTCTTAATCGAAGTGCGCTTCAAGAAGTTCAAACCTCGCCCACCGGTGGTGCATTGCTGGTGTTCGGCATCCTTGCCTCCATCTTAGCAACGGTCTACATCACAAGGGCCTCAATGGCTGCTTTGAGCGGTGTTTTGGGTCACGAAACCGCCGAACAGAAGAATTTGTGACCAGATAATATGGCCGCTGGTTTTGTATTCGGGTGTCGATTGGGCGATGCATGAGCCAAGGGGACTTACCGGCAATACACGGTTCAGAATGGAGGGCAAGCGCACCGCTTACCTTTACGCAACCCTTGCTCGCTGACGCCGCACGAACCGAGGTGCTGCGCTTTATTGCCCAACGACATGACGGGCATTTGTTCCTCGTTGCGAATGTTTGGGATGTCTTGATTGAAAACGAACCTGCTCAGTTTGAAGGTGAGTCTTGGCACACGTTTACGACCCGTTTCATCGAGGCAGTCCACCGAGGGCTTCAGGCTCAAATTCAGGCAAAAATGGGTCAAGATGAAGGCGTCGAAGTCATCCCTCGCCGAACCATGGATGTCTTCCTTGACCGCCGCGCTCAACACTTCCTTGTGGATTTGCGATTGACCTTCCGACGGTTGGCGCACTACATGGCAGTCGGCATTGGCCAGCGCCTTGAATGGCAGCGAACCATGACCCGCACCCGAAAACTCGATGCTCATCTCAAAACCATTTACGCAGAAGGTATGGCCACTCCAGATGGTGGATCATTTGGTGGCAAAGGCTTCCGTTCCACATGGCAAGAAGGCGTTGTTGCAGTGGCAACAGCCCTTCATCGACAACCGGATGCGCCACGAGATGCAGTTCCAGGGAAAGGATACGATGGCGACTTAGTGGCGCCAATGATTCGTGACATTGGGCTTGGTCTTGCAATGGGCGACACACCCTTGGACGTCATGGCTGCCAACCTTGGAAAAGCCGGTTCAAACCAAAACGGTGGTTGGGACGGCGCAGGCGGTCGAGATTTACACGTTGGTGCATGGCACGTCGGGGTTTTACCCCCCACTGCCCCTCTCCCGATCGCGAGCGTTACCATGACCGGACTTGCTTTTGCAGCTTGGCGCCAGAACCTTGACCGCTTCCACGTCGCCTGTATTGGCGAGGGAACCTCTTCCTCTGGTGAATTTTGGGAAGCGATGAACCTCGCTGGAGCGCGTGGATTGCCAATTTGTTACATCCTTCAAAACAACCAAATCGCTCTTGATACCCCCCCTGCGAAACAATCTGGCGTCGAAATATGGGCTGACAAAGCAGTTGCAATGGGTTTCCCAGCATGGACCATCGATGGGTCAGACCCTCAA
>CM001443.1:620685-644454 GCA_000246735.1 uncultured Candidatus Poseidoniales archaeon
GTGGCTAGGGAGTTCGCAATGGAAGGAGGCGGTCCAACCCTCATTCACGTCGAGACCATGCGTGGATGCGGACATGCCCACCACCATGATGATCTGTACCTTGGAAACGCTTCTGGCACACCGCCAGGGTATGTAGATCGGGACCTTCTCGCTTACTGGGAAGCAAAAGACCCCATTCCAACCCATCGTCAACTCTTGCTTGATCTCGGTGTTGATGAAATCGCTTTGACCAATATGGAAGAAGAGGAACAATCCCTCGTGGATAAGGCGCTCCAAGCGGTGACTGAGATGCCTTGGCCTGATCCTGAAACGGTCACCAAAGGAGTAACCACCCTCAACGATGCTGAAACACATAAGCAGCGGTTTGAACGTCTTCAGACGCCCTTCGAAGGCTCCGACACTCCAGCACCACTCTCTGTTGGCGAAACAACCCTCGAATACGTAGAATCAGGTGGATGGACATACGCTCGGGCCATCCAACAAGCCATGGCGGATATTGCTACTCGACACGGTGAGCAGTGTGTGTTCATCGGTGAAGACATGGAAGTGGCCGGTGCGTTTGGAATGAACATGGCGCTCAAGAATGCGGGCCACGCTGACAAACTGGTTGATATGCCGTTGTGTGAGGCTGTTATTGTCCACACCGGAACAGGGGCTGCACTCTCTGGCATGCGACCGATGGTTGAAATTCAATTCGGAGGCTTTGCAGCACTTGGTTACAATGCGCTGATTAACAACGCTGCGATGCTGCGATGGCGCTGGGGTGCAGATTGCCCAATGACCATCCGCATACCGCTTGGAGCCAAAACGCGCTCGGGGCCTTTCCATGCCAACATGATCGAATCGTGGTTTGCGAATGACCCGGGCATAGTTGTCATCGCACCAGGGTGTCCCCAAGACGCTTACGACCTTCTGATGGAAGCAGCAGAACTCAATGACCCCGTGATCATGCTCGAACACATTGGCTTGTACGGACTTGGCGGCGGGTTGACTGGTTGGGGGCAAAACATCAACCAGAAGGTGGACACCTCGCTGGTGCAAACAGCCATCGAGGACGGAAAGAGGCACAAAATCGGCAAGGCAGCGGTTATACGAGGCGGTC
Organism: uncultured Candidatus Poseidoniales archaeon; assembly: GCA_000246735.1. Lineage (GTDB taxonomy): Archaea > Thermoplasmatota > Poseidoniia > Poseidoniales > Poseidoniaceae > MGIIa-L1. The sequence continues at coordinate 621,788 of CM001443.1, forward strand.
GGGACATTACATTGGTGACATGGGGGTCGATGATTCACGTTGCAAAGCAAGCCGCTGATGTGCTTTCATCCGAAGACATCGAAGTGGAAATTATCGATTTGCGTACCTTGCTGCCGTTTGATGCTCAAACCTGCATCGAATCTGTCTCAAGGACTGGACGACTCGTAATTTTACAAGAGGGCCAATGGAACGGAGGACTCGGTCACACATTGCAAAGTCGAATTCTTGAATCAAGTTTCTATTCGCTTGAAGCAGCGCCGGTGGTCATCGGTGCCATCGATACCCCAGTTCCTTTCTCACCGCCTCTGGAAGATTTCACAGTCCCTTCATTGGACCATGTGATTGAGGTCGTAAGGTTCAGCGCTCAATCCTGATCGTTTTTTGAGGCATAACGGCGCACATAGATTTCTGCTGCAAGCAAGGCCCCAGCAACTGTTGTAAAACTATAGAAAAGAAGGCTCGACGCCATTCCGCTGACAAGGTTCGGTCCAAAGGTTCGAGCTGGGTTCATCGATGCTCCTGTAAGTGGGCCAAAGAAATAGGCAAGCAGAGCAACGGTGGCGCCAACAAAAAAAGCAATCGAAACATGCGTTTCTGATTTGACAACGATCCAATATATTGATGCCATCAATACGAAGGTGATGAACACCTCAATGGCAGTTCCTTGGAGCATATTGACATCATCAGCAAGCTGTGTCGGTCCGATACCGTCCAGCATCCAAGCAGCGGCCAAGGCACCGGTAAGTTGTGCTCCAATGTAGGGCCCAAGGGCCTCTTTCTCAAGATGTCCAGAACGGGTGAAGGCAATGCTCACTGCTGGATTGATGTGAGCACCACTGATCGGTTGGAAGATAAGAATCGCAATGGTGACGGCAGCACCAAAAGCAAGGGAGATCAACCACCCTGGGGCGCCTAGTGCAATGCTGCCACAGCCCACAGCGACCATGAACCACGTTCCTGCGAATTCCGAGAGAATACGCCGCAGCATGCTTCGACGGCGGAGTGCCCGCATTATGTGCCTTTTGAAGGGCAACCGCGTATTTGTTTCCCAAGAGAAGGGTGAAGAAGGAGAGCGCTTAGCGATGGGCATGGGGTCCGAAGAGAAGGTGATGGGCATCCCACAGTTGGTCCATTTCCAGACCCTTATCACCACAGGTGCCCTCTTTTTAGGCCTCGTAAGCTTGAAGTTAGTTTCAACAGAAGTTAGTGCGAACAACATTGCCATGACGGTAAGCATCGCAGTTCTTGCGCTTTTTTTACTCATTTTTTCAGCAGATTTCTTCATCGAAGGGGCAAAAGGGCTCGCTCGAAGAGGCGGTCTTCCAGAAGTGGTCATCGGATTGACAATCGTTTCCATTGGGACTTCGTTGCCAGAGATTTTGGTGACAAGTTCAGCAGCGAGCGCAATCGGGGATGATCCAGCTTTGGCGGATTTCGCCATTGGCGGTATTCTTGGGTCAGTGTTCGTTCAGATCACGTTGATTATGGGCATTGTCGTAGTCAATCGAGGGTTGAAGATTCGAGAGTCATGGTTGAAACGAGACGGTCAAATCATGCTTTTATCTGTTCTAATCCTCAGTTTCTTTTTGATTACAGAAGGAACACTTGAACAGTGGGAAGCTGGAATTCTTGTGACGCTGTATGTGGTGTACATCACCTGGTTGTTGACGAACAGGAAAGAGATTCAAGCAGAGGAAATGGAAGACGCTGCCCCAACCGAAACTCAGGGGTCTAATTGGAGCACAGCGGCCTATATTGTGATGGTTGTTTTGGGACTTGCTTTTGCAGTGTTTGCAGCAGAACAACTTGTCCATTACGCTCAAAACCTTGCGGCTGACTTGGGGGTTCCTGAAGCGGTGGTTGGGACGACAGTATCCGGAATAGGTACTTCCTTACCTGAGTTGACGATTGCCATTATGGCTGCTAAGCGAAGTCAAGGTGTTGCGATTGGTACCCTCATCGGTTCAAACATCACAGATCCCTTACTCTCCATCGGTATTGCAGGCCTTGTTCACCCGCTTGCCATTACGCCTGGTGGGTATGACCTCATCATCTACATCATCATGCCCTTCACCATCATCGGTTGCCTGTCTGCGTTGCTCATGATGAGGACTGCGTACGAGTTTAGGAAATGGGAGGGGTGGGTCATGATTGGAATTTATGCTGCGTTCCTCTTGACCCTTGAAGCCCATCGACGTGGATTCATCACATTTGCGTGAAACAATGGAGACATAAAGGGAGGCCTCCTCCCCTAAGCATGGTCAACTTCCAACTTGATGAAATGCAGGAAATGCTCAAGGAACTTGCTCACGAGTTTGCAGTGGATGAAATCCGCCCTCATGCGGAGCATTGGGATGCAACATCCACCTATCCCAAGGAAACCATCCAAGCAGCCCATGAAATGGGTTTGCTCAACCTCCACATACCGGAAAAATACGGTGGACCGGGCCTCGGTTCGATGGAAGATGTCATCGTGAATGAAGAGCTTGCATGGGGCGACCCAGGTTTTGCCACAGCAGCCTACGCTACGGCGTTGGCTTGCGCTCCGATCATTACCGGGGCAACGGATGAGCAAAAGGACATCTGGCTCCGAAAAGTGGCTGAAGAAGGCGCACTCGCCTCCTACGCAGTCACCGAACCGGGGGCAGGCTCCGACCTTGCGGCATGCAAGACCCATGCTGCACGTGATGGTGACGATTATGTCATCAACGGTGCAAAAATGTGGATTACTGGTGCAGGCCATGCAGACTTCTTCTTTGTGCTTGCCAAAACAGACATTGATGCGGGTTACCGTGGTATGTCGGGCTTTATTGTTGAAAGCGATGCTGACGGCTTTAGCCTCGGAAAGAAAGAAAGTAACATGGGGCAACGATGCTCTGACACACGCTCAATCACCTTCGATGACGTTCGAGTTCCTGCTTCAAACCTCATCGGTGGTTCGGAATCTGGTGGTTGGATGAACGCCATGAAAGCCTTCGACATGTCAAGGCCGAACATAGCAGCACATGCAACCGGATTGGCCAGAGCAGCTTACGAACATGCCTTGCGTTATTCTGGAGAGCGGATGAGTTTCGGTAAACCTCTTCACAAGCACCAAGCCATCCAATTCATGCTCGCAGACATGAAAACGAAAATTGAAGCATCAAGAATGCTCACATGGAAATCCGCTGCTGAATCTGATGCAGGTCTTCGCAACACGGAATCGGCAGCTCATGCAAAGCGATTCGCTGCGGACACCGCAATGGAAGTTTCAACCGATGCCGTACAGGTGTTTGGTGGCTATGGGTACTCTGAAGAATATCCAGTTGCTCAGTTGATGAGGGCAGCAAAAGTGATGCAAATCTATGAGGGTTCTTCCCAAGTCCAGCGCATGATCATTGGCCGCGAAATCACGAAAGACCTGTGATTCAACGCCTGTATTCGTCCTGCCGGTTGTCCCATTCATCTCGTCTGGCTATGTCTTCCATGTGCTGTTCGTACGCATCCCACAGCCGCATTTCTTCGAGTTCTTCGTCTGTTAATGAAGGCGGTTCAGGCTGCGGGTGTTCTTCTTGTGGCGGTCCAGTGGGTAATTCTTCTGGGGTGTGACCGAAGTCGGAACCTCCAAACATCGGTTCAGTGCCTTCTTCGAAATCCATGAAAGGAGGGTTGTGATCGATTTCATCATCAAACATGGAGTAATACACCACCATCTCATCTTGGAAAACCATTATTTTGGCCAGTTCCTCTCGAGGACACACAATGAATTGAGCCAAAAGAGGGATGGTCATCGCTGTGATGAGATCGTTGTGCAATGAAAGACACAAAGCGGCGACCTTGTCCCCAAAAGGCATGGTTGATGATTGTCGTGTGTTCAAGCAAAGTTGAGCCGTGTGACGATTCGTGTGAACGACATCCCGGCGTCTTGCACCTCCAGTGACCACGTACTGCCATCGCTGGAGTTGAAAGAAGGCTTCTTGGGGTGTAGGTCCCCTCAGGCGTGCTTCAACCAAATACCAACGAAGTGATTGCCCTTTGACTCGGATGCGAACCAAGGAGTTGCTTTCAAAGACAAATTCTGCCCAGGGGTTCGCTTCGACAATGCTCCTCACCAGTTCGAGTGAGCGGCGTTCTGGTGTCGTCAATTCCACCCCTTTCTCAGCCATGCCTTGGAAACCACTCAGTGTATATGAAGAACGAAGCAAACTAAAATGACCAGTGGCCAAAACACACCTCATGGCCAAAGGTTGCCCGGCACTCGTTTTGGCAGCAGGTGCGAGCAAACGCCTCGGTCAGCCAAAGGCTTTGGTGGAGATCGGGACGACAACACTGGTCGGTCTTGCAGTGAGGCGTCTTTTTGCGGCAGGATGTGAACCAGTTGTGGTCGTCACCCGCCAATCGCTTCAATTTGATGTCATGACACAAGCCCTCAACGCAACGGTGGTCGTCAATGCAGATCCTGAAGGAGGACGAACAGGTTCTGTGCAACGTGGTTTGCTTGCACTGATGGGTGACAAAGGGCGCACGCCGCGAAAAGTCATCATCGCACCTGTGGACCGTCCGGGTTGGTCGACAGAGCATGCAGTTCAATTGATGGAACACGATGTCACTACAACCCTCTCATGCGCCGGGAAAAAAGGCCATCCTCTGCTCCTTCATGATCCTGATATTGAACGCATCCTTGCAGCCAATCCGAATGCACCGTTGAGGGATCTCATTCGACCTCAGTCGTGTGAAGTCGATGCCCCTTACCTCTCACTTAACATCGACACTCCAGAGGATTTAGGTGCGTTGGCTGAGGTTCAATTCGGCCTCCTTGATGGATGATACCGTCGGGGCGCAAATGGTATGTGTAAGCATTGAGAGGCAACACCATGACAGCCGCCGTGCTTGCTTGGGCATTGACCCAACTCGAACACGGTTCGCGCGTCGTGCTCGCTAGCGTGGTTACTTCCTCAGGAAGCGTGCCAGGGAAGAGTGGAGCGAGGCTTGCCATGCGCTCAGGCGATGAACACTGGGTTGGTACAGTTGGCGGTGCTGGCCTTGAAATGATGATCCTCAAAGAATGCAAATCGATGCTCAAACACCATGCCCGGCCTGCCGGGAAGGTGCTCACCTATGGCCTGAACAAAGGGGCGAAGGGCTATGAAGTAACAGCGTTGGATTCATTGTGTGGGGGTCGCGTGACCCTCAGTTTGGAGGTTCTGATTCCGATGCCACATGTACTGCTAATTGGAGGGGGCCATTGTGCGCAGGCCATCGCACCCGCCCTCGATGCATTGGGATGGGAGCATTCCGTCCATGACACGAGGGCAGACTTCTGTGATGCGGCGACCTTCCCGAATGCCAGGCACCACCTCCACATGGACGCACCAATGTTTGTGAACACACAAAAATCTGATGAATTGTCCAAGTATTCTGATGTGCTTTTGCTTGGACATGATTGGTCAGAAGACCAACTTCGTTTGCTTGGAATGCTTTCTACTCTTCAATCTCAAGCGGTTCGACTCGATGGTCAGGACGGCCCACGGATCGGCGTTATTGGCAGCCGCTCGAAGTGGCAAGCGTTTGAGAAGGCAGCCCTCCAAGAAGGAATTTCTCAAGGCATGCTCGACCAAGTCATCTGCCCGATTGGCATTCCAATCGGTGCTGAATCGCCGGAAGAAATCGCCGTTGCTGTCGTAGCTCAAATTATGGCTGCCCATAAGGGCGTGAACCCAACTGAACCGTCATGGCGGTAGGCTGTGCCATCAATTTTGGAACACACGTGTTCTGAAGTGCTTGAGTTCTTCGATGGATTCCAAGATGTCGTCAAGGGCTAAGTGCGCTCCTTTTTTCTCGTACCTCTCGACATGAGGGTACCATCGTCGAGCGAGTTCCTTGACTGTGGAGACATCAATCATGCGATAGTGAAGGTAGTCAACAAGGTCCGGCATTTCCTTTTCCATGAATTTTTTATCGTTCCAAACACTGTTTCCACACAACGGCGCCTTGCCTTCGGGGACCCATTTTTTCAGAAATTCCAAAGTTTGGGCTTCCGCTTCTTGAACAGAGACGCTTTCGTGTTTCACTCGGTCAACGAGACCACTGGCTGTATGGTGGCTTGTGTTCCATTCATCCATGTTCTCTAACAACTCATCAGCTACATGAACAGCAAGGTTTGGGCCCTGTGCGAGGATGTTCAACTCCCCATCAGTGACCACTGTTGCAATCTCGATGATGGATTCCTTCGTGATGTCAAGTCCCGTCATCTCAAGGTCAATCCATACCAATCGGTCATCAGCTCCGGTCATGCTTCTTGCACAGAGAGCCGGTTCTTCAAACCGGCGTAGGGTTCATTTGCAACCGGCTGGGACGCCCCAGCATGGCAGATGCGATGGATGCGATCTTCATTGTCGAAGAAGTAACCGGCCGTATGACGCGGAAACAACTGATTGCGGTCTCCCTCGTTACGCTTCTCATCGTGTCAATTGTGGCTGGTTTGTCGTTCTTTAGTACTGATTCATTGGAAACAAAGAGCAGTGCCGCCGTCTTTGGTGGCGAAGATGGCTGGCGGGCCCATTCCGTCGTCGCTCCAATCGACACTGGAATCAATGTCTATCACGATCATTTTCGAACCAATGAGACCTATCCTCAGTGGTTATTGGATGGTTTGGGCGTCAACAAAATCTGCGATTTGACCTTCGAGGGCACTTGGCAGGAACGCTATGACTCTGACAAAGAGGCATGTTGGGACACCCTTACAGCAAGCGATATTGTCTATTTTCCAGGTACGAAAATCATTGGTAGCTCACCTGACGGCGATAGCGATATCCTGATTCTTGATGACCCATCTGATGGTCACGGTTCTGCAGTCACGGGGGCTGTTTTGGACGCGAACCCAAACGCAGTGATTTACTTCGTTGAAGGCTTCTCCAGCGAGGCAGTGCAATCCGCTGCCAACCAACCTCTTGTCGACGTCATTACAACCTCATTCGGCGCAATAGGTTCAGTTCCATTGCCCGGTATTGAGCGTGCTACAGAGTCGGCGGTCGTCGAATTTGGAAAAATTCACACGGGTGCCGCTGACAACAGTCCATCACCTGCAGTTCAAGATGCCACAGCCGGCCCCCCATGGTCGATTGGCATCGCAGGCTATGCAGAAGAAGGCGATGATCAGAAAGAAATCATGTCGGGTTCTTATCCAGACATATCTGCAGATTGGACTCAAGTGTTACCAAACCACGATGACATCGATGGCTACCATGAAACTTCAGGGACTTCGTTCGCAACACCTCGCACTGCAGGCATTCTGTCCTTTGTTCTCGAATCATTGCGGAATGAATTCGAGGATCCATCTTCAGGGGCCTCCCCCACGTCCCGCTCAAAGCAACTTGTCAACGGCACACAGGCTGATGGAACTTCCTTTTCGGTTGATAACGCACAAATTCGGGAAGCGCTCAACCTGTCAGCGTGGTATCCTGACCTCGGCTGGGACCCAACCTCTGGGACCATGCCCATATCGCCCGTTGCGCCCTGCATGCAAACGGGTTGGGGCCTGGTTAATCTCTCAAACATCCAACCGATCATCAAGCATCTAAACGGTACAGAATCACTTGGGGAACGCTCTGGTGATGTCGTGGCTTGCATGGATTTGAATCAAGCAGCAAGAGAAGCATACTGGGGTGCATACCCTTCCTCGCCAACACCAATTACGGTTGCTGGTGATGAAGGTGTTCGAAGCCGTGACTGATCAATTTGCTTCAAAGTTGAGCATAATCTCGCCCCGTGGTCCAAACGAAACAACTGGCTTGAATCCGTCATGCGGTGTCAAATCAATCGATGTAATGATGTTTTCAAACATATTTGGAGGCAGTTCGATCTCAAATCCATGCCGTGTTTGCACACGTGAAATTGGTTTGGCCAACACAGGTGCTGGAATCGCAAGCGCTGGTGCAGCAACTGGAATTGCAAGCGCAGGCGTAGCGGCTGGAGTTGCCTTTGATGTGGCCTTTGGTGTGGCCTTTGGTGTGGCCTTTTGTTCGACAACAGGCTGTTCATCCATTTCGATAACCTCTGCCGCTCCCGCTTTGCCATCAGCCACAGGTTGCGTTTGAGGTTCGACAGCTGCCTGCACGTGCCCTTCTTCGTAGAGTTCATTCGAATCACCCAACAAATTCCCGCTCATGAAAATCCAACCGATGGTGACGATTGCTCCAAGCATGAATCCAATGTTTTGCCAAATCCCATCGGGGTCAAGCGTTAGTGCGGTGATGAAGGTGCACACAATTGACCCGTAACCACCGACAACGCGTCGCCAGCGTGCCTCGAAATCCGGGCTGTAGCCTTGAATGCCGACACCGATTAAGACAAGCGTCGTGAGGGCGAAGGCTAAGGTGTCCAGCCCCGTGTTATTGAAGACCATGAAAATTCCAATAATGGTTGTAGCCACGCCCATCAGACCAATTTGGTCGACGAATTCGAAGAACGATTCATCGCTCTCCCAATCGAAACCAGGGTAATCATAGACGGAATCGGTCTTGATTGATGCAATGGTCAAACCAATTCCTTCAACCAAAAGCAGCAAGCCAAGCACGGTGAAGTGAGACTCATCAGGGATTTCTGCTTGGACCATCATATTGTAGAGTGCAATGCTGTGAGCCAATGGGGCCAAATAGATCATTTTGTAGAGCCCGCCAACCAAAATTTTACGAGTGAGCATTATCGCACCAATCATGGTGCCGATTCCCCATAGAACAGTAAACGCGCCTGCCAAACCGAGGTAGCCAACCAACTCAAATTGGTCGTTGAGCCCTCCTCGTTCTTCTTCTGTCGACGGTGTTTTTAGCATCATTGAGCCTCCCTCTGAGGCCTTTTCATCCGAATTTGAATACAAGATGCCATTTTCATGCAACGCAGACCATCCCATTGCCGTTACACCACTAATGAGGGCGCTGTATGAGAAAATATCAAGCGGATCCATGCTGTTAGGCAATGCACTCAAAGCAACCAGCAGCGAGAAGAACTGCGCCAAGCCAAGCAGGGGTAAATACTGGACCTGACCATTCGCCCAGGAATTAAACATCAAGCCAATCGTGAACACAAGCGGCATCCATTGGAACCAGTCAAGATATGGGAATGTGGCAATCAATCCAACAGCCAACCATACCCACGCACCAATCCACGGGAGGGGTTTGGTTCCCAATGGGTGGTCTTTTCGTAGTTGGGCTGCAAGTACGTACCCCATTTGAGCAATGATCAGGCCACCGCTAAGGCGTGACAAACCGAACGCCCAAGAACGCTCGGCTAAGTACTCAATCCCAAAGACTTGGACTGCTTTCCATCCGAGGCCTTGGAATTCAAGCCAGATGTTTTGAGTGAAAATGAAGGCAAACGGTGCGACCATTAACGGAAGACTGTGTCGATAACGCACCGATTGGAAAGTAGCCAGACCTATGATTGGGAGGAGCAATAATCCACCCGATGAATCGAGGCAGGCCAGGGCAACAAGTCCCATCATGGCGGCAGCATCAGCATTCGGGGAAATACCAGCCTTGTCGATGCCTCGCTTGCCAATCGCCCATGCGACCACAAGTGGTGCTGCTACGAGCAGTGCGTCGAGAAGAAGAGCAGCCGGCAACAAGAATTTGTCCTCGTAACCGGCCATTTCGCCCAATTCTGAGCGAAGAGCATTGATGAACATCGCAGGGCCAAGGCCCATCCCAAACAAGACCCACACCGCTGTTGAACGTGCTCTCGAGGTGATTGTTTCAAGGCCAAGAATTTCCCACACTAAGAGGCCAATTGGTACGGAAAGCAAGAGAATACCGATTGGCATTGTTACAAAATTCTCAATCTGTTCATCTGAGTTGATACCATTCGCAATAAAAATCCCCGCTGTCATCATGATGAAGGGAATGATCAACGAACTTCGACCGAGTGGGCTCCACGAATGTTTTGCTGTCCATTCATCGGCTTCTAATGAGCTCGGTGTGCTCTTTTGCCAGGTGTTTGTCGCGGGGTCATACCGGGGCGCGCCACTTACTGCGCTTCCAGCCCAACCAAGGATCATGCCTACATCGAATTCCTTTTTGTGGCCAGAGCGAAGAATGACATATGAGAGCAGGCCGATGGCAAAGACTTGCAATCTGTATCCACCGAATTCAATGAAGTCGGGTACATCCAACCTGCCAGTGATCACAAGGGCCATCATCACAACGTTTGCGAGCAATGCGGCAAGGGTTGCCTTCCACCTTTCAGCGAGTTCAGCATCTTCTCCAATTTCGTCAAAGCCCCGTCGAGCGAGGTACAAGAGGTAGGTCACGAACACCCAAGGCATGTACCATTCTTCTGCGAATAAAACGGCTCGAGATAAGGCGACACAGCCGATGACAAGCATGTGAACTTGAATGTCTATTTTTGACGCACGCAGCGCAAATTCAGAAACGGTAACCAGCGCAATTGGTATGATGAGGTGAAGGCCAATGATGCCATAGGTGTCAACTTGGCTCACTTCGTTTACCTGGGCTATAAAATCAACCAAAATGAACGAAGCAGCCGTCATGGCAAGTGTTGAATTCGCAACCCATCGTCGTGTAACCTTCGAAATCAAAAGCAAGTAAGGAAGGATGGCCACCGTGATCAACCAAGGAAGCGTGGATTCATCTGTCGGAATCACCATCAAGGCAAATGCAAGGCCAATTGGGATCCATGGGAGGCGTTGCTGCAACATTGCTGGGAAGTAAAACACCAAAACAGCGACCCAAAGCATGACTGTGAGTGAGAAGTAATCACCGAGCCCACCCAAGGTTTCTGTCGTAAGGGGGCCAAGCACAAGATTGAGTTCACTGCTTCTTGCATACAACATGGCAAGGATGATTTCTGCGATCAGGACGAGGGAGGCTCGTTGCATAATATCAGATCGCAGTTCCTCTTTCGATGCATAGTAGCCTTGAATCGCAATGATGAACACAAGCAGAGAAAGGGCTCCACCTGACTGTTCAGGACTGACGTCGTGGGCGGCCTCAAACAAGAATGGCGCAATGCCAGATGCGATGACAACAACGATCATATTGATTGAATTGTTTGATTTTAGTGCCATTTGCATTGCAGCGATGCTGAGCACAATCATGGAAATCCCAATTCCATAACTGACGACACCACCAGACCAGTTCAGCCAGATGTTCATTCCTGCGGCAATCAACACAATCATTGGAGCGTAGGAAGCAACGGCCCAACCGAATTTGGTTTCTCCTTTGAAACGGTGAAGAAGTGCGTATTGAGCAGCCATCATACCAAGCATGGCCATCGTTTGGACGTAAATTCCATTCTCGTTAGGCGCCCATTCCCCGGGGCCGGCACTGTTGCCAAAGAGATCGCCACCTTCGAATAATCCGATGACAAACCGGGCACCCCACACCACGCCAACAGTTGCGAAAAAGAAACCAACACCGAGCATGTAATCTTGCACGTCCCTCAACTGGTGGTCATTGCCTCGGCTTTGGACTTCAATCCAACCAATGGCCAGACCGGCTGAAAGCAAACCACCGAAGGCGAGAACGGCGAAATCCGCGTTTGTTGCCGAATCGTCGAATGCAATTCCAATGATGCTGATCCATATCGCACCAATGGCAATGGCCAGCATGATCAATTGTGAGAAGCGAACAAGCGAACGCTCGCTTTCATCAATGCGAACTCCAGGCGCTGCGACGGTCATTGGCCGCACGGTGGGTTGAGCATTTGCCAGCAGTGATGTGCCCGAGTTCACGGTGTTCGGCATGACGCTCGTCTGAACTGCAAGTGCTTTTCTTCGTGGTGCTGCCATGAAGATAAATTGTTTGTTTGGGGATAAAAGCATTCACCCGTATGTTAACTTTAGACGATGGATTCTATACAGTCTGGTTGACGCCGTGGGGGCCGATTTAGACATTCGTTCAATGGTTTCAAAAACTGTACCTCCCTCGTGTGACCACGAGGCGTTGAAATGTCCAAAGTCCAATCCACCCTTTCGCTGCTCTGTTTGAGTTTGTTGTTGCTCCCAGCAATGGCCATGGCAATGCCGGTTTCAGTCGAGACAGCAACCGATGAAGCCGAGGGATGGTGGGTCGAAACCACCGTCGATCGGGACTCAAATGGAATCGGCGACATGATTGAACTCCACAAGGACAACCCTCTCTTCTTAGATGAGGCAGGAACCTTGCCTCTGATTGTTGATTTTGATCACACGCCCACCGCTGGTGATATTGCGCTTTTGGAGCGTGAAGTCGGCTATGAGCATCAGTGGACTCTCAAGCACATTGACGCGCTCGCAGGGCGCATTCACGTCGACCAAATCCTCGACACTACGACGCTTCCTGGCGTTGTGATGCTCGAACTGGATGGAATCCTCTCGATACAAAATGGCGACGCTGCGGTCCTCCACGGCGTCGATACCGTGTGGGCTGATACAGGCTATGACGGTGCTGGAGCAACGGTTGCAATTATCGATACTGGAATCGACGGTGCTCACGCAAGTCTTGACGATCTTGACGATAACGATACCACCTATGACCCAAAGGTCATTGGTTTCTATGATCCAGTGAACAACCCAGGGCTTACCAACGGAACCGAAGTGTTCCCGTACGATGACCAAGGCCACGGCTCGCACTGTGCAGGAACCACTGCTGGCACCGGCGCTCCAACTTACGAACACATCGGTATGGCGCCACAAGCGAATCTTGTGGGTGTCAAGGTGCTCGATGCAGGTGGCTCAGGCTCCTTCGCTACGGTCATGGCCGGTATGCAATGGACCGTCGACAACCGATACGAGTTCAACATTCGAGCGGCCTCAATGAGCCTCGGTGGACCTGGTGCAATTGAATGGACTTCTTCTGAAGAAGACAGCGTCAACCGCTATGGGAACGAAATGGTACGAGCTGGTATTGCCTTGTTCATCGCTGCAGGAAACAACGGTGTATCCGGACAAATCGGAACCCCTGGTTCCGCTGAAGATGTCATCACTGTGGGTGCACTGGACAAGAACTCTGCAATCGCAATCTACTCGAGCCAAGGACCAACTGAAGAAAATCGAGTCAAGCCAAACATTGCGTATGTTGGCTCGAGTGTGATGTCTGTTGCCTTCAACACTGGTGATCAATACACCGACATGTCAGGAACCTCAATGGCAACCCCTGGCGCTGCTGGTGTGGCTGCTTTGATGCTGCAAGCCAACCCCGATTTGAGTCCATTCGATGTTCGAAACATCATGCAAGAAACTGCAACGTACCGGATGTGCAATTACATGTTCGCCAACGAGCCATGCGCCGAAGATTTGATTCCAAAGAACCGTCAAAACAACGTCTATGGTCATGGCGAAGTCCGTGCCCTTGATGCGGTGATGGAAGCTGCTCAACAAGATTATGAATTCGACTCAACGATTCAAATCACAATCGAAACTGAGATTGGTACAGACAACCGAATTCACATGTATCCATTTGATGAGGTTGAATTCCTCGCCACTGAAGGCATCGAGACCATGCAATGGCGCAGCAACCACCTTCGTGATGATTGGTCAAACATTCACACATTCGATCATGGTACTTCGGGTTCACTGACTGCAATTGACATCATTCACCAACTTGAACACCTTCCTGGCACCACTCTTGAAGGAAACCACACCATCTCCTTGCGAGGCATCATGGCAAACGACTCTGGCGGCCATGCGTCAACACCACTGATGACCATCGACATCATGCTCATGGACACCGAAAATGCATTTATCGAACAGGCTGAATCTTCTGGAGGTCTCTCGACCTCGACGTTGGCCTTCGCAGCTGTCGGTCTTGTTGCGCTTTTCTTTGTCGTCCTCATGCTTGTTGGTGCAATTAGCAACAAAGACGAAGGCACCCTTGCTGGTGTTGACTTCAAAGCACTCGCTGATGATGCATCCATGACAACGCTCGAGGATGGCTCGAACGTGTGGGAATCTAGCACAGGGCCAGAACAATCTGCTTGATGGCACAAACTGCTTCCTTTTGGCTGAGTGGCCGGAGATGATGATAAAAGCAAGCGTGTTCTCTTCGGCTCATGCGCTGGCCAAAAGACCCCTCCGGTCCTGGTAAGGCAAAGGTGAATCGAGGGTACCGCCTTGCGCGCCGTTTGTTCCGTTCCTTGGTGGCCGTTTGGTTCCGTGAAATCAACATCGTTGACGACGAAAACATACCCCCTGAAGGTGGTGTTATTTTCATTGCATGGCACCCCAGTGGTCTCATTGACCCCATGCTCCTGAACGCTTCTTTACCCGGTAAAATTTCCATCATTGCCAAACATACACTGTTCAAGCTCCCGCTTATTGGTCGCATTCTTCGCTCAGCGGGTGGCGTTCCAATTGAACGAGCACAAGACAGCAACGATAAGGCCGGCGCAAGCGCCCGGAATACGCAAATGCTCGGTGAAGTATCATCGGTTGTCGCAAATGGAGGCCGTTTGATGATTTTCCCTGAAGGAACGACTCATGCGGACGCAGGTGTGAAGAAAGTACGATCGGGAGCAGGGCGAATTCTTCTTGCAGCCAGAAGAGAGGCTGCGTCAAAGGGCTTACCAGAGCCTCAATTGGTTCCGATTGGCTTGCATTATTCAAACTCCCAGCGGTTTCGAGAACGTGCGGCGGTTGTCATTGAGCGTTCGATGATGTTTGACCCAATTCCAGATGTGGTCAAAGACGAAGCGGTTCAAGATCAAAACGACCGAGCATGGGTGGGCCATGTGACTGAAGCAATTGGAACAGAACTTCAGCGAGCAAGTCTATCGAAGACAAGTTGGCGAGAGCGGACCTTGATTTGGAAAGGTCGAAGCCTCGCTTATGCTGAACGATCGCGAATGAGTGAAGGGAAAATGCAGAAACCAACCTATGCTGAAGCAGTGCTCGGCGCCCGTAGAGTCCGGGCAGGATGGGATTTCATGGCTCAGCACCGACCAGAAACAGCAGCTGCCATCGTCGAAGAGGCCGAAGCCCATTTTGAGGCGCTCGATCACAGAGACATCACGCCGTTTGACGTCGATGCGCGTCCTGAACGCCTCTCAACTGGAGGTTTTGCCAAAGCCTTCCTCTCATGGGCTTGGGCTGGTGCATGGATGTTCGGTCTTATTTCATGGGGCGCGATGCTTGGCAACATGGTCCCGTACAAAGCAAATGCGCTCCTCGTCAGGAGAATGAAAAGGAAAGGCGCCGACAAATCAATCATGGCAACGATCAAGATTCTTTCAGCCATCGTTTTCTTCCCTGTTTGGTGGATTATAGCGTCACTGAGTGCGACATGGCTGCTTCTCAACAATGCAAGTCCAGTGAATGAATTATTGCAACTGCATTGGTTGCTCGAGCCCTTAGCTGACTTGCCATACTACCTCGTTTTCTGTGTCTTTTTCATATGGTGGCCTACTTCTGCCAAAGCGCATCTCAAACTCTTTGCGAAAGTCGTCGTCAGTTGGCGAGCCCTCAAGCGCTGGCAATCATGGCGCAGTGATGAGGTGGATTGGGAACATTTGGTTACCCGTCAACGCCGTTTAGCAGGTCGTCTTGTTGGTGTCGGTGAAGGCTTGGTTTTGCCTGGCGATCCCGATTGGATTGACCCTCCGGCTGGACAAGACGATGTCGTGTCAGTTCGCCTTAGGGCCACGACGGCTGCATGAGCGAAAAATATCTTACCTTAGATTGATATGCAGCGTTCCCCACGTCGCCGCAGGCGACAGACATGGTAGGCACCGAACACGTTGAAATGATTCCTGTTGCGAAGAAGGAAATTTGGTCTGCAGAGGTCAATGGAAGGGCTGTTGAGGTCCTCGCTCCATCCAACGCTGTGTTGCTTGATGTGTTGCGAGACAAAGTCGGAACGCTTGGCGTGAAGCGTGGGTGCGATTTGGGCACCTGTGGATGTTGCACCGTCATGATTGACGGCACACCTCGTCTCTCCTGCCTCTGTCTTGCAGGGCAGGTTGAGGGCTCGACTATTTTGACCGTCGAAGGATTGGCTGACGGAGCACACCTCGCTCCAATTCAATCTTGCTTCGCTGAACATGGTGGTTCTCAGTGTGGTTTCTGCACCCCTGGTTTCCTCGTGACCGCCCAAGCTCTGCTCAATGAGAACGACTCACCAACTGACCAAGAAGTAGCATGCGCCATCGAGGGCAACCTCTGCCGGTGCACTGGCTATCAACAAATCGTTGATTCAATTCAAGCCGCAGCAGCCATTCATCGTGGAGAGGCAGAACCTGCTGCACCAGCGAGCAACCCACATCCAGACCCGCATCCAAGCGGGCCAGAAGAACCACAGATGCCCCCGGGCCACGCAAGGTGATGAAGATGTCAGGAGGCTACCGTCAACAACCCGGAGGTGCGGGAAAAGTCACCCGAAAGGATGGCAAGCGTGTTGCTGGGAAGCAAGCGTTTCCCCCACCTGGCTCTGGTGGCTCAAACCCAACCATGGCGCCTCGAGATCTCGACTTCATCCCGGAAATGGTTGGAGGCAAAGAAGCTCAACCTGCAGGTGCACACGTTCACGATCGGGCGCGAACCGGCACTTCAGTTGGGAAACCCACTGCATTGGTTGATTCGAATGCAAAGGTGACCGGTCAAGCATGGTATGGAGACGATGTTCGACTCGCCAACGAAGTGATTGGCAAAATTCTTCGCTCTCCGCACCATTATGCGAAAATCAAGTCCATTGATACCTCAAAGGTCGAAGCCCTGCCTGGCGTTCTTGCCGTTGCCACTGGCGCAGACTCACCTCACCAATTCGGTGTGCTCCCTGTTACCAAAGACGAGCATGCAATGGCTGTTGAGAAGGTTCGTCACGTTGGCGATCTTGTGGCATGTGTTGCTGCAGTTGATGAAGCAACAGCCATGGAAGCACTCAACCTCTTTGAGGTCGAATACGAAGTGCTCGAACCTGTGTTTGACCCAAAGAAGGGCCTTGAAGATGCGGACGAACCGATTCACTGGCGAGGCAAGTATCACTTGGCTCGAACAAACGTGCAAAAGCGTGTCTTCCAAGAGTTTGGTGACCGCTCGCTCGTCGAAACCCCGTTGGCTTCCTCTCACGGAAAGTGGAACATGGCTGGTGTTCACCACGGGTTCACTGAACCACACGCTGTTGTCGCCCATTGGGACCCGAACGGCCGACTTCAATTGTACACACCTCAGCAAGTGCCGCATTACACACACCGGGCCCTTGCCACCGTTTTGGATGTCCCAATGCATCAAATCAATGTCATTCGCACCTTTGTTGGCGGTGGTTTTGGAGGAAAATCCGACCCCTTCCCTCACGAAATGTGTGCAGCCATTCTTGCTCGCAAATCTGGCCGCCCTGTTCGCATCACCTTCGATCGCGAAGAAGTGTATTGGATCAACCGAGGCCGTCACCCAAGCCACATCGAAGTCAAGATGACTGCGGACGAAGAGGCACGTATATCAGGATTCGATATCGATGCGCTGATCGATGGTGGTGGTTTCGCTTCCTTCGGTCACGTGACTTCGTACTACAACGGCGTCTTAGCCACTGCACCGTATGAACTTGGATCGTTCCACTACACTGGCGCACGCGTCTGGACCAATAAACCAGCATCTGGTGCAATGCGCGGCCACGGGGCAGTCAACACTCGGTGTGCTGTTGAAGTTGGCCTCGACGAAATGTCAGAACAAATGAAGGTTGATCCAATCGACCTTCGGCTTGCCAATCTGTTGCCACCTCACAGCCGTACCATTAGTGGGTTCAGAATCACCTCGAATGGCATGCGTGAAGCCCTCGAAAAGGTCCGAGAAGGCTCTGATTGGGACTCGAAGTTCCGACAAATGCCGCTTGGTAAAGGCATCGGCATCGGATGTGGTTTCTTCATCTCAGGTTCTGGATTACCAATCCATTGGGATCCAAACCGCTTCCCTCACGCAACTGTTCACATGCAAGTGGACATGGATGGAGGCGTCACGGTTCACACTGGCGCTGCCGATATTGGACAGGGTTCCACAACTGCAGTCGCCCAAGTGGTTTCTGAAGTGCTCGCACTCCCGCTTGAAATGATTCACGTGAGGAGCCACGAAAGCGATACTTCACCAGTTGATCTTGGTTCATATTCGAGCAGGGTCACATTCATGAACGCCAATGCCGCCATCCGGGCCGCTCTTGAAATCCGAGAGCAACTCCTCAACGCAGCTTGGGAAATCTTGGGCTACCATCCAAATAATTTGGTGCTCAACGATCGGCGAATCTACTACAAGCACGATCCTGCGATTGGTGTCTCTTACCTGAAAGCCTTGCACAAGGCTCAGGAGGACAAGGGTGCGTTAATTGCAAGCGGCGCTTACCGTTCACCTCCAATGGGCGGTGTCCACAAGGGTGCTGCGGCAGGTCTTGCCCCGGCGTATTCGTTCTCCGCCTACGTGGCTGAAGTCGATGTAGATGTCGAAACTGGAATGATCAAGTGCACCAATGTGTGGGCTGCTCACGACTGTGGAAAAGCCCTCAACCCGTTGGCTGTCAAGGGTCAAATCATTGGTTCATGCCACATGGGCCTGGGTCAAGTGTTGTCTGAAAAGATGGTCTATGGCCGAACAGGGCACCTGCAAAATCCAAACCTCCTCGAGTACAAGATTCCATCTGTGCACGAAATGCCACATGTTGAACCCATCATCATTGAGTCATGCGACCCTGAAGGTCCATTTGGCGCAAAGGAAGCCGGAGAGGGGCCACTCCTTCCAATTCTTCCTGCTGTGGTCAACGCAGTGTACGATGCGATTGGTATCCGTCTGAGGGACTTACCACTGACGCCCGATGTGGTGTTCAAAGGCATCGAAAAGGGCATGAAGGCTGCTGGTGTTGACGATCCACTGGATTTGACCTCGCCTCGCGTCGAACACGGCGCACTGCAACCTCTTCTTGTGAAAAGAGCAGCCGAACACAAAGTGCGAGATCGGGCTCGACAACGGTCGGAAGACACCGATCCATACGTTAACGGCGTGCTGTTTGGATTTGATCCAAACCTTCCACTCGAAGATCAAGTCGAAGGATGGCGAACCGCAACTGAGCCGGATCCGGAGCAACTCGCAGAACTTGGGCTGGCTGGGAAAGCTTGGCTCAAGAAGGAACAACGACACATGGGCGGTGACGAATAATGCTGATGCCTCCATTTACCCTCCACCACCCCACCACTGTTGACGAAGCATGTGAACTCGCTGCAAAGTTGATGGCTGCTGGAGAAGGCTTTGATTGGGTCGCTGGTGGGACCGATTTGGTTCCCAATTACAAGTGGCACATCAATACGAAACCCCATGTGATTTCACTTGCAAAGATCCAAGGTACCGATACCATTTCTTCCAACGAACTTGGATGCATGGTGCGGCTTGCCGACCTCACAGAAGAAAATGGCGTACACTCTGTCGTTGTCCAAGCTGCGTCAAAGGTTGCTTCCTCATTGGTTCGAACAAACGCTACCTTGGGCGGAAACCTATGCCTCGACACCCGGTGCTTCTGGTACAATCAAGGAGAAGATTGGCGTCGTTCCATCGATTGGTGCCACAAAGCCGATTGCGGAACAGGTGCCGATTGCCGTGTGATTCCAAATCAAAACACCCTCTGTGTTGCCACATACCAGGGTGACATCGCTCCAACGCTCATGGTGCTTGGGGCAAGCGTGCATTTGATTGGTCCAAATGGAGCAAGAACCCTCCCGATTGATTCCTTTTACCAACTTGACGGCATGAAGAAGAACGTCCTTGAAGAAGGCGAATTCTTGCTCAAGATCACCTTGCCCGAAGATGCAAACAAGCGAATTGGATCCTATCAGAAACTCAGGGTACGAGACTCTTGGGACTTCCCTGAAGCCGGTGTCGCAGCTTCGTGGATTGAAGGCGATCCGACCTCGCTTGTCGTAGCAACCACTGCACTGGAATCAATTCCTCGAACTCATCCCGAAGAAGTCGCTTCTGTTTTAGAGGCTGGCTGGGATGGAAATGCATCGGTAAAAGCCCTCTCGACAGCTGTGCAAAAGAGCGTCAAACCTGTCAACAATACGGCTCTCCCTCCACGGTACCGCCGTTCGATGGTTCGTGTGCTCACAAAACGGGCTGTTCAGGGTTTATTGGAGTGATCGTATGAATCGAAACCAATCCGTTTTGCTTTGCCTCGCTGTTCTTCTTGTGGGAATGACCTTCCCTCCTTCAGTGGCGGCACAGGACCAATTGGAAACTCCAAGTTGGACCCTTGGTTGGTCCACGGACATGGATGACGGGTTCACCATCGAAATGGATGATGATTGGGACATTGATGGAGAAATCGTGGCTTACATTGAAAACTCGCGTATGAGCCAAGTGGAAGTTGAATTGACCTATGAGATCACTACATGGACCCCTTACACCTATGATGGGCCAGAAAGCATTACTGTGGCCGCAGGTGAAAACAAGACCTTCACCATCACGCTCTCAAATGATAACGACATCGATGCACGGGAGTACAATCCTGACAACACATCGACGTTGACGGTGACTGCGGATGAGAAAATTGGCGACAACTCTGTTACGACGGGGGACCAAGAAATTGAGGGGACCGTCAGAGTGCCTAAAGTGTTCAATCTCAAGCCAGAAGTAACGCTCTCCGAAGATGACCTCTATGCTGGTTCAACGGTTGATCTTTCGATACAATTGATGAACCTTGGAAATGCCAAAGACGCTGTCAAAGAGGCTTCGGCTGAAGTGAGGAGTTGCCCCCATCTTACCGTGGAAGGATTGGATGCCCTTGTGAACACAGTTGTTGATCCCACGGGTGCTCAAAACGGGAAAGATGCTTCCGCAATTCTCACATTGGTTGCTTCGGAAAGCCAGCCACGGCGAACATGTGAAGTGACCATCTCGCTGGTTTCTGAAGGTGATGACACCGCCCGTAGCACGACCTTTGATGTCGATGTTCTCGCCTATGAGGAAGATACAAACCCAACAAACGACGGAAATGACGACGATGACTCGAGCGCCTCAGAAGACGGTTTGAGCGTTGAGTCAAACACCGTTCCCGGCTTTGCGGCGATTGAAGCAATAATGGTCGTGGCAGTGGTAAGTCTACTTCGCCGAAAAAAGACATTCAAATGAAAGAAATGTAGTTTTCTTACATTCTCTTGCCAAATTCACTCAAATTTTTGTGCACAGGAGGTATATCAACCTCTTCATCTCTCGATTTTTATTGGAGCACCAATGGAGAACCATTATGAGTGGAGCGAAGTTCCGACGAATGTCTTTACGAGCAGATGCAACGCGAGATGAGCAAAAGGAGGGATAAAATTGGCAGAAACAGAATCAAAGAAACTCTCCGTTGAATCCTGGCTCAAAGTTGGGCTCATGGCTTCCCTCGTCGTTTCTGTCGCTCTCATCGGATTGGTCAGCCTTAACAAACAGACCGTTCTTTCCCCATACTCTACTTCCGATGATGCCTACTCCAACCAACAATTGACTTCCATGCGGGATGACTTTGCTAGCAATGATTTCGCAATCGCCAACACAATGTCCACGCCAATGCTCGTCAATGATTGGCAGGATCCTCACCGCACCATGCTGGTGATCGCTGGCCCTGAGAAGCCATTCGATGCTGCAGAAGCTTCCGCCATGTATGATTTCGTCACGAAGAAAGGCGGAAAAGTCATTCTTGCAGCGAATTCAGTCAACGCTCAACTTGTCGCCGACCAATTTGGTGTCAAGTACTTCGGCGACATGGTTCTCGACGACCAACGCTATTACGAAATGACCAACGAACTTGATGAAGTCCAACCTGGCGACTACCGCCGACTGTGGGCTGCCGCAAGTCTCCGTGCGAATGTAACCGAGATGGGCGATGAGCGATTGATTCCTTGCGCTCAAGGAAACCTCGACATCGGCGTGTACGATAACTGCCGATTACCTGTCCTGTTCCACCGCCCAACCGCAATCCAAGTTCTTGATGACCAATCAGATACAAACCGAGATGTCAATGTACTCGCCGCAGCATCCACCTCGGCCGTGATTGTGACCGATTCGAGCAACCTTGACATCAACAGTGACAAGAACCCAACGCTTGGTGAAGGAAAGACCGGACTCATCGTTCGTATTGACTATCCAGGCATCACGGTCCTCGACCAGACCACTGAAGGACAAGGCGAAGTATCTGTCACTGGATCAATTGTCTTCGTCGCCGACCACTCCGTTCTTGCCAACCACCTTTGGGACAAAGACATCGCAGAAGAAGTCGGCTACCAACAATGCAGTTCTCCATATTATGTCGAACAGGGACACAACTGCTGGAACTCCGATTCGAACGGTCTGTCTGATGCCCAAGGCGACACCACATGGAACGGTAACGCACAGTACTTCCAAGCCCTCATGGTGGACATGATGGAAAAAGACAACGAAGAGATCTCCACGAAGGTCACACGATTCAATGACAACTTCGTCATCGTTTTCGATGAGAGCCGTCACGTGGTCAGCGCTCTATCCTCTCCGTTCACAGAAGCAATGGGCGCCATCGTTCTGTTGACCAGCGACGTCGTCCTCAAGTGGCTCATCATTCTCAACCTGTTTGCGTTGCTCGCCATCGCTATCATGGTGGTCCCAGAAAAAGAAAACTGGCGCCACGTCTTCGATTTAACACGGTTTAGAGAGCGTCCGACCAAGGTCGACGCCGCCCAGTACCAAATGCGCACAAGGGAGGCTCTTCTCTCGAAGG
>CM001443.1:644469-649508 GCA_000246735.1 uncultured Candidatus Poseidoniales archaeon
GCCGGCAGCTCCAGCACCAGCAGCACCAGCAGCTCGAGCCCCAGCACCAGCAGCACCGGCCGCTCCGGCCCAGCCGAAGCACCAAACCAGCCCCGAAGTCAAAGCTCGCTTGACTCACGTCGGCGCAATCTCACAAGCGATTGCTGCTGAAGTGCAGAAAGTGATTATCGGAAAACCTCACGTGATCGACAACGTGCTGGTCAACATTTTGTCAAACGGTAACCTTCTGTTCGAAGATTACCCAGGTTTGGCAAAGACATTGATGACCAACACTTTCGCCGATGCGCTAGGTTGCGATTTCAAGCGTGTTCAATTTACGCCTGACTTGCTCCCTGCTGACATCACAGGTACCAACATCTACGACGCAAAGAAGGGAGAATTTACCTTCAAGCCAGGACCTTTGTTCTGTAACCTTCTCCTTGCTGACGAGATTAACCGTGCTCCTCCAAAGACCCAAGCTGCTTTGCTTGAGGCTATGCAAGAGAAGCAGGTGACCATTGGTACGGTGACCCACAAACTCCCAGCTCCTTTCATTGTCATGGCCACACAAAACCCGGTCGAGCAAGAAGGTACCTACCCGCTTCCTGAAGCACAACTTGACCGTTTCATGTTCAAGATGTCCGTGGGTTACCCTGACCGTGCTGACGAAGACGAAATTCTGCGCCGACGTATTTCACGTGGTAAGGATGCAGTCGATGTTGATGTCATCACTGACCCTCAGCGTGTCATTGCTATGCAACAAGCCTGTGAAGACGTCTACGTCGACCCGGCGCTCCGCATGTACATGGTTGAAATCGTGTCCCGAACCCGTGAAGATCCTCGTGTTCTGGTCGGTGCTTCGCCTCGTGGTTCCCAAGCATTGCTCAAGACCTCTCGTGCAGCTGCAGCCCTTCGTGGTCGTGACTTCGTCACACCTGACGACATCAAAGCTGTCTCTGAACTTGCTCTCGCACACCGAATTATTCTCAAGCCTGAACATCAAATCAAGGGCCTCGAGTCCGGTGAAGTGATTCAAGGTATTCTACGAGAAGTTCCTGTGCCAACCGTTTGAGTTGACCAACGTTACTTGAAGTGAGGTGAGATGGATGTGGAGCCGTAAATCTGCTATGCTGGGAAGTTTGGCTGTTGCCATGTATTTGCTTGGGTTGACCTTGCGAAACTCCCAACTCGTTACGATTGCGGTTGTCATCTTCGTGTTCCTCACCTGGGCTGCCTTGTTTGGTGGCCACGCAGACGTTGCTTCAAGCGGCCGACGCGCAGACGAATGGACGGGTGAAGAGGGTGTAGCTCTTGGCAGCGTGACTGCCATGCGCAAACTCTCCAGTGCCCGAATCTTCGAAGATGGTGAGTTAAACATCACGCTGAAAATGCAAAATCACTCATCACTCGCCAAAATTTTGGAAGTTCGCGACCGTGTTCCTGAAGTTATGCGCATCAAAGACGGTGCGAATTACATCTTGATGGAACTCGGACCTCGCCGTGAAACCCTCATCGAATACACCGTTGAATGCCCTCTACGAGGCTTCTACAGCGTGGGTCCTGTGGCTGTCAGGATCCAAGACCCGTTTGGTCTGTTCCACAAGGAAAAGGAATTGCATGTCTACAATGATTTCCTTGTGTTCCCGAAGATGGAAGATCTCAAAGAGACGTTCGTCAAATCTCGTGTACCGAAGATTTTCACAGGTGCGGTTAACATCCGTCAACCCGGTCCTGGCTCAGAATTTTACTCCCTTCGTGAGTACTTTGAAGGCGATTCCTTCCGAGCCATCAACTGGTCTGCATACGCACGATCTGGTAAACTCATGGTCAACGAACGTGAGCGTGACGCTGTGTCGGATATCATCATCATTGTTGATTCCCGCTCAGTCGCAGAAACAGGGCCTGTGTCACGAAACGCACTCGTGTACTCCACCCGAGCAGCTGCTTCGCTTGCCAAGTACTTCCTCGGCCGCCGTGACAGCGTCGGTGTCATCGTTTACGGTGATGAAGTGGTCAGTGTTGACCGTGATACGGGGAAGAAACAACTCTACGTCATTCTGACTAAACTTGCCGGTGCAGTTGCCCGTGGCAACATCCCACTGCAAGTGGTCGTGAACCGTATTCTACCGCACATCAACAAAGGAAGCCCAATCATCTTCCTCTCCAATCTCGAAGACGATCCAACCATTGTCAATGCGCTCCGTGATTTCCGAGCACGTGACTTCGATGTGACCGTCCTTACCCCTTCATCACTCGAGTTTGAATTCGATGCACGCCGTATCGATCGAACCGGTTATGAGGTCATGAAGACCGAGCGAGACGTTCTCATCAGTGAGTTGCGAGGACTCGGTGTGAACATTATGGACTGGGAGCCCGATATGCTCCTATCAACCGCTCTTGCTGGAGCACGAGGATTCTGAGGTGATACGATGACTGTAAGCAAGCCATCCAGCGATACTGCCCACCTTTACGATGGTAAAACCGTTCGATCTTCCGCACCTTCTCGAAAGAAGGCCGCAGGTCAAATTGGCGCAGGGAGTGACATCCCTAAGGATGCCATTCCAACCGTTGAGATTCCAACCTTCATTGAAAGCCTGCTCGGTGGACCACTTGTCCCAAAGGCGAAGTTCCTTCCACCTGCAAAGTGGGTTCAAACCTTGCAACTGGTCGTCTATGGCGTGCTCGTTGCACTTGCTATGTTGACCTACATGATTTCGCCACCTGAAGGCACAATCTGGTACATGATCACTGGAAGCCTCGGCATCGCCACAGTCCTTCAATTGACTCTCATTGTCGCCGCAACGGGCACTGGCTTCTGGGGCACCTTCCAACGCGATGGAAGATTTACGCTTCTGAGCAACCTCATGTTCATCCTCGCCATTCTCCGCTTTGCATCGTCGAAGGTTACCCTTTCCAGTGACATGTTTGGCCTGCAGGACAAACCATTCCTCCTTTCGGGACTTGTGGTCGTCTACGCTGTTCTCCTAATCATGTACTTTGAACTCAGCAATGGCGTTCTCCGATATTCAATGCTGGATACGAGCATTCGTACCAACGAAGTGTACGTGATGAACCCTCAGAAAATTGTTGGTAAGTACCACCGTTCCTTGATCATTAACCCAATCATTGCCGTTGTCCTTGCGACAGTTGTGCTCTCTGCAAACAGCATTCTCCCGTTCTTTGTTGGCATCTTCTCCAAAGATACAGCCCTTCGAATGGAAGAGTCGGTTGAGCTCATCTCCGTATACGGTGTTGCGCTCGGGACTTTCTTCGTGTTCTGTGTGGTTGGTGGATTGTTCGCTCTGAACCTTCCAACTCACTTGCAGAACTTCCGAGAAAAGCGAGCAGAGTGAAGTTCACTCTCGTGTCTGCACGGTGTGTTTAAAATTGCACAAGTGACTTAATTCCTTGAGCAGCATGACCATGTCGGTCGTTTGTGTGAGCATGCGTACAGCATGACCTGTGTCAGAGAGGATTTCGATGCCCATTGCGCTCGCTCGCTCTTCGTCCAATGCCTCTTGGGCCTCTTCACGGTTGCCGACAAGCGAAAGAAGGGCTGTGTGAGTTTCTAGTTCGGCAGAACCAAATTGATCTTCAATCAACCTCGTTGCAATCAACGAGTCATGTTGGGATACAATCCAGCGAATGTCCCCTGGCTGGCTGTCGAGGTGCCAACAAGCGATTGCTTCCTCATCAAACTGGAGCAACACTTCGCCGAGGCGTCGGCTTTGTTGCTCCAAGGATTTGCTCCGACAGCGGATGGAGACCACGCTTGGCATGCATCCGATGGCTTTGATGGCGTTTTCTTCGTACAAGTCAGGACCAACAACGGTTGATGCACTCGTTTCGAACGCACCGTGCAGGTGGCGTACTTCAAGTGGAATTCCCGTATCAATCAGGGGTTCGACAGTGGCAGGATGGAGAATGGGCGTATCAAGCCGAGAAAGTTCCAATGCTTCCCCGTACCCTAGGTAGGCAAGTGGTTCAGTTTTGATGCCCCATCTTGGGTTCAGTGGCATGATTCCAGCAACGTCTTTCCACAGGATGACCTTGTGTGCGTCAACAATTCGAGCAATCGAGGTGGCAGTGTGGTCAGAACCGCCTCGACTGAGCAACGCTAGTTCGCCGTCTGTTCCTTCACCGAACCAGCCGGTGATGACAGGCGTTCCCTGCAATGAGGAACGATCGAGTAACTTTATCGACGCCTCGAGGTCAACGGTTGGGGCTCGATTGATTCCATTAAGTCGCAGGCCAATATCCTCCGCACCCACTGGATGGGCTTCGATTCCGTATTGTTTGAGTCGGTGAGCCACCACCAAGGCAGAGAGACGCTCTCCAGCGGCAAGCAATCGATTGACTGCAATCCTGTCGGTTGGTTGGCTTGACAGTTCGACCAAGGATTGCTCAATGCCACTCAGAACTTTCGTGAACAATGGTCCAAGTTCGCTGGTGAGCAATCCCGGAGCAAATCGAAGGTGCTGACTGGACAAATCATTGACCAACCGGCTGGCGTACCTTGGTTCCTTACTTGCCCGCATGAGTCGGTCAGTTGTGCCCCAAAGGGCAGAAACAACCACCACAGTGCGGCCATTCCAATCGCCGACGACCTCAGCAATTCGATCAAGGTCTGAGGAGTCACGAAGGCACGAGCCTCCGAACTTGTGAACCGTAATGGTTTCACCCATCGATGAACCCACCTCGCAGTGCTAAATCGGTCAAGACAAGGATGGCCATTGCTTCGACCACAGCAACGGCTCTTGGACCCAAGACAGGGTCGTGACGTCCTTTGACGGTCAACGGTTCAATCGCCCCGCTCTCAAGGTGGAGTGTCTTTTGTTCAGAAGCGATGCTCGAGGGTGGCTTGAACGCAACAGAGCAGCGAATGGGTGCGCTTGTTGCGAGTCCTGCTAACACACCATCAGGCCGCTCTCCCAACGGTGTTGGTGATTCAGGTGATCCACCCCATGCATCGTTATGCTCCAAGCCAGTCATGTTCACTACATCGAATCCACGGCCAAACGTAACTCCGCGAGCGGCTGGAATCGACATCATGGCTCGAG
>CM001443.1:649524-666440 GCA_000246735.1 uncultured Candidatus Poseidoniales archaeon
AACAATGAGATCTACCCTTGAGCCAATTGAATTGAGATTCATACGTTGAGATTCAACGAGATTGACCATCGCTTCGGCGGCATCAGGGTCTCTGCAGCGCATCTCTTTGCAGGCATCCGTGGACCATCGAGCTGGCTGGTGTTCCATTTCACCGGCTTCAACGTTCCCAATGGCGCCAACCTGTGCCTCGGCTTTGATTCCGAGCGGGGCCAGCAATGGGGCTACGAATGCTGCTGCAGCCACAAGGGGTGCAGTCAGCCTTGCAGAAGACATTCCCCCACCTCTAAGGTCGGCTTCGCCCTTTGTTCGCTTGTGCATGACCATGTCTTGGTGGCCTGGGCGAGGGTGGTGAGGGAGGAAATTGTAATCTTTTGACTTAGCGTCTTGATTTTCGATGGAGAGTTCAATGGACGCACCAGTGGTTTTTCCTTCAACGATTCCTGAGAGGAACTCGACGCAATCCTGTTCCTTTCGTTTGCTTGCGTAGCGCCCACCCGGCCTGCGGGTGGCCATGGCTTGTGCAATGGCTGTTTCATCAACGCGGAGTCCCTTTGGAACACCTTCCAGAAGAGCACCGACGCGAGGTCCATGGCTTGTCCCAAACAGGGTCAAGCGAAGGCGTTCACCCAGCTGCATTTGCATGTGACTCAATTGCTCCAACGGTGCTTCCTTCAAGAAGGTGCGTGCTTACCCATGGAGTTTTATTCAACAGATTCGCCGTTAAGGAACGAGGTTTCAATGACGGTAACGTCCTTGACCCTTGTCTCAAAGAAATTTTTCAATCGTTCACAGGTTGGTTTGCTGACCTTTGGGGTGACGACCACAAGCGCCGTCCCTGATCCCGAGATTCCGGCTGCTCGCGCCCCATTGAGCAATGAGTCATTGGTGATTTTTCTGCCTGTGACATCGCCAAGAACGCCAAGCATTGCTCGGCCATTCCAAGTCAATGCCACCAACTCTCTTCCTTCTTGGAGGGCGCTCAAGGCTTGTTGAAAGGCCTCTTGATGCGGTACGAAATCTTCCAGAGCGGGTTGATGACCACGGTCGCCTCTGCATACGATCAAGAGGTGCCAGTCGTCTGCATTCGGTCCACTGCTCTCCATGAGGACGCCATCTTCGATGCTCTCCGCTTGTGGGTCGATGAGTTTCCATCCGGGTGTAGCACACGCCCATGCATCATCGACTGAGCCTGTGAGCGTCACGCCGGCGAGGATTTGTGCTTGGACGGAAAGTCCGACAACGTCTGCATCAGAAAGTTCGGTCGAGGTCGCTCCGGCGAGTGCCCGCAACGCAGCAATCGAAGTCGCAGCACTGGATTTGAGGCCTTGACGAGGAGGTATCTTCGAAGCGACAGCCCAGTGGAGGTCGTCAGCAGTTTTCCCATCAGGAAGCGAATGGCCAGCATCGGTCCATGCTTTGAGTACGCCATCAAGAAGACCGTCGGGATCGTCGAGTGCTCGTTTGCTGGGTGAATCGAGGAGGCGAACTGCCACTGGGAGATCTAGGGCCATGCTTGCGCCATAACCTAATCCAGCCGCATGAAGAAGACTGCAAGCGCCGTGAGCCTTGCCGTTTCCCAGTACTGCCAAATCATCACCTCTCGGAGACGACGCTCGAGATGGTGACGCCGATATGGCGAGCACCGTCGTCGTCCCACCCAAGAATCTGGTCATCAATTTGTAACGATGTTACTGACACTGGATTCCCGCTTGTATCGACTGCCCGGACTGTCTCCGCTTGTTGTAAGAACATATGCCCCTCTTTATCGTTTTCATTCATCCATTTGAATAATAAAAGCGGGCGTTGTTCAATCTTGAGTCTGCCGATGACCAATTGACGAGTGATACCTTGCTTACTGGCGATGGTTACGCAATCACCAGATTTCAATTCAGCCACGTATTTTGTCGTTCCATCTGCCATCAAGGCATAGGATTGAGGTGAGCCTGCATTCACTCTGAATGGCCTTGAGGGGACAAATTCAGAGGGGACCGTTTCTCCATGGACGAGCATGAAACTTGAAGCATTTGAGCCGAGCAGCATCCCCTCTCCGAGTTCCAACATGGAGGTGAAATCAATGCAATACCGTTCTCCAATACCACCCTCTTGGATTGATGTGATCTTCAATTTCGAGAGTGACAGTGTTGTTGCGTCACTTTCTGGAAGCGAAGCTACCTCCCCATGCCGTTCGAGCCGCTGTGCCTTTGCAATAAACGCTGCTTCGAGCATGGATGGCTCATCAGTGATGACGATTGCATCAACGCCTTGTTGAAGGGCAAACGCAGCTCCTTGAATCTGCGCTGGGCTCGTCATTACAGCCGCAATCCTCGTTGGTGAGCCTTCGTTCGCAGCGATGAGGTTTTCGAGAGGAATCATCGACCATGTTTCAAACGATAACAGAATCCAGCCCACGCTGCCAATCAATGATTTTGCCATGTCCTGATCGTGACTGTCCCTCACGTGTATGGCGGCGCCTACCATGGTCTTGTCAAGGTAGAGTTTGCGGGCTTCAATATAGGATTCCGTTCCATCGATAAGGCGATCGACCCCTTCGTGAGTGGGCGTATTCCCACTGCTGTGGGTTCGAACATCGAGCCAAATCTCCATGGTCATGCCTCATAGGTTGCAAGCCTTCATCGCATCGGCGACCGATGCATCTTGGTGAACCAGCATCACAAGTGCCTTCGCAATCCCTTCCACATTTTCATGAGCAAAGACCTGCCTTCCCATGCAGATGCCCGATGCTCCGGCGTCAAGCGCTGAACGAACCATCGTAAGGATGCCTTCGCTGTTGCCCGTTGAAGGTCCACCTGCGACGAGGACTGGAATTGGTGCGGCACTGGCAATTTGATTGAAGGATTCAGCATCGCCCGTCCAAACGGTCTTTGCAGCATCACAGCCTAATTCAAAAGCCAGTCGCACAGCGTGGGCATTGCAGTGTGTGAGGTCGCCTGGAATTGGATTCAAATGTTCACCACGAGCGTACACCATGCCAAACATTGGCAGGTTGTGGTGAAGCGCCTCTCTGCTCAATTGACCCATGCGCTCAATCATGGCGGCTTCATTTGGGCTCCCCATGTTGACTTGGCATGATACACCCATCCCACCTCTTGGAATGACTTCGTCTGCGTGACCAACGATGACTTTGTTTGCAGCATCGGGCCCTGCATGTCGAGTGGAGACCGAAAAGTGAATGACCATCGACGTTGATGTCCCCTCGCAAAGATGGTTGTAGTGATTCACAACGCCCTTTTGAGCCACAATTCCATCAACGCCTGCAGCAACAAGCGATTTGATGACGCCCTCAGTGTCGGTCAGCCCCGGGATTGGAAAGTCAGACGCTCCGTGGTCAATTGGAATCCAAACGCCTCGGCCGTTGGGCAACAGTCGTTCGAGCCGTTCTGCTTTGTCCATGCTTTCTCCAAACGGTCCCTATTCTCAAGGTTTCGCACCCAGAGGTATTCAGTTGGCTTGCTCTGAACCCCAGTGCATGAGAGCGATTTCGGCCCTGCTGAGGTGTTCTTGAAGGGTTGACCGTGGCGTGTCCATCAACTCTGCTAGTTCGCGTAGGTTGATCTTCTTGGGATGTTCGTAATACCCCGATGAAACGGCGAGTTTCATGCACTCGATTTGACGCTCTGTCAATAACGTCTCAACAATGCTCTTGTTGCTTTCCATCTCAACGACCTTCACAACATCAGGGGGCAGGAGTTTTCTTGCGATTTTCAAGAAGCTCGAGATTCCGCTTGGGACACCGCGAACTTTGATTGAAATCCCTTCGCCGCCGTAGGTGTAAGGTGGAAGGATGTGGATGTTTTCGAATTTGATAGCGGCGATGGAAAGTGGATGTGAGTTCCACACCACGATGTGCCCGCCGTCACCCACGCCGAGTACGCTTTCAACCTTGAGAAACGGGACCGAGTTGAGATCTTCCGGGCCGCAACCTTCGCAAAAAGACGCGTGAATCAATTGTCGAATACCGTCCTCTCCGATGTCTAAGTGGCCAACAACTTCCAAGGAATGCGCAATTTTTGCTATTGGAGCGTACTCGGAATTGGCAACGGTCTCAGCCGTCCATCGCAGATGGATTTCCCTCATACGGCCCTCCATAGAGCGCATGGTATATTTGCTTGCCCTTCCAATGGGGCGTTTTCGATATTGTCTTCAGTCTTCTATGGCCTGTTTTTGGGGTCGGATTTATATTAGACCGGCCGGTCGGACCAACTGGTCGAATGCCGCTCGCACGCTATGAATCCATTGATAAATTCCTCAAAATGAGGATTCTCGATGCTGCCAAGCAAGAATTTTCCACTCATGGCTACCTCGATGCCTCGTACAATAAAATCATTCAAAAAATAGGCATTTCAAAAGGTTCAATGTACTATTATTTTGAAAACAAAGAAGATCTGTTCATCACGTGTTTTCTGCATGAAACACATGTGACAGGAAGTTTTGATTTTACAAATGCTTCATTCACGCTGGTGGATGACAAGCAAGCATATTGGGATTCAATGAAGACGCTGGCTTCAAGGCAGTGGAATGATTTTTCCCAACACCCACTCCTTATGTCCCTCATGCGTCACATGGTTTCACTGGGCTCTGATCACCCCATCTTCCGTAAGTTGAACGCCGAATGCGAGGGTTTGAGCGAGTATGGTGATCTCATCGAGATATTGGAGCATGGGGTGGATATCGGGGCAATTCGTGACGATGTCCCTCTCAAAGTACTCATCCGAATGTCCACTGAATATGAGGTCTGGCTGATGCAAGAACTGCAAGAAGATCGTTTGGATGGGCAACAAGTGATTGAGAAATTCTTTGAGATGTTTCGACAACTCTTTGAAACAAGAAGGTGAAACAAATGAACAAATTATTGCAAATGGAAAACCTAGAACGCCATTATGAAACACCCGCCGGCGTGGTCAAAGCGCTCGACGGTGTGACGTTTGAAATCTATGAAGGGGAGCGCGTCATTCTCCTTGGTCCGTCCGGATCTGGAAAAACCACGCTCCTCAATTGTCTTTCAGCTCTTGACAGTCCGACCGGCGGGGAGTATACCTTCACATCCGCTAAAATGGAGGAAATGGATCAAGTTCCCCGAAACAATTCTGAGAAAATGACCTCGTTCCGAAGAGAGAACATTGGCTATGTGTTCCAATTTTTCAACCTCCTGCAAGACCTTACGGTTCTTGAGAACATCCTCCTTATCCAGGAATTGGCAGGCAAGAAAGACCCCGCTCGAGCGAAAGAACTGTTGAAACTCGTCGGTCTTGAAGCCGAAACTAACCGTTTCCCTGGTGAAATTAGCGGCGGACAACAACAGCGCGTTGCGATTGCACGAAGCATTGCAAAGCGCCCTACTCTTCTGCTCGGTGATGAACTTACAGGTAACCTTGACACCGAGACTTCAAACAAAGTGATGGAAGCGCTGGTGAGTGCATGCAAGCAAGAAAACATCACTTCGGTGTTTGTAACGCACGACGAGGGCCTGGTCAAGTATGCGACTCGAGTGATCCGAATTGACAGTGGGAAAATTGTCTCGGATGAACAGACAAACAACGATTCTTGAGAGTGAGGTTTTACAATGTCTGCTCTTCTCAACAAACGATTAGCACGGAGCCTGTGGCGAACCAAACTTCGACTCTCTGCCGTCATTCTGATGGTGTTTGTCGGCGTTTTTGCCGGCGTAACTTTTGGCGGCTATGCATACAACCTCGGAGGTATGTATGACACCATGCAAGCCGATGACGAAGGTGGTGCAAATCTTGCTGACCTTTGGATTGACAATCGCAGTGCTGCATGGACTCCGGAGCAAGTCAATACCTTCTGTGATGCTTTGGGAGCCGCTTGGGATTCGTCAACGGTTTCTCAATCCCTTGATTCATGCGAAGGGCGTAGCGTCACCCAAGGTGCGATGTTCCACACCAATGACACCGGTGAACACATCATCAATTCGCTATGGCACGGCATACCTGACGGCGCTAATGCTGACCGTGTATGGATGCCGAAGGGTCATTCAGAAGGTCGAACAGCAATAGCTGCTGATGAGATTGTCATCGATGCTCACGTTACTGAAGCGCTTGAACTCAGCCTTGGTGATACGGTACGTATTGGAGCAGGAAATGCAACCGCAGATTTCACTCTTGTCGGAATGGGATACCATCCTCTGCATGTGATCATGGCACCTGAGGGCACGCTGTTTCCTCCCGAATCGGGTGAGTACGTCGTAGGTTACCTTTCAGACGCTGGAATGGCTCGATTAACCGGGGAGGTCATCGGGATCAGCAACATCATCATGTTGGATGTCGAAGGAACACCATCGTTTGACTTACCCGACACCGGTGAGTATGAAGGAGAAGAAATTGACGCTGTGAAGCAGTTGGTTGATGCTGCACTTGCCGAATCAGAACTCGATGCTCGAGTACGTGATCGCGGACAGAACGAACCAATTGAAGTCATGCGACAGGATCTCAAAGGAACCGAGCGAACAACCGTCCCTTTTACAGTGATGATTGCATCAATTGCAGCAATCACGATTGTATTGAGTCTGCAGCGCTTGGTCCAAAGTCAAGCAAAGGAGATCGCTGTGCTGCGAACACTGGGGGTCAAACGCTCTTCGCTCATGACCGGCTACCTTGCTGCTCCGTTGGTGATCGGAGGGATCGGGTGTGCACTCGGCGCGCTCGCCGGTCCCGTGGGTATGAATGGGATGTTAGACTTCTATCAGGATTTAGTAGGCGTTCCAATTGTTGAACGCTCAGTACCACCATCTATAATCGGCTCAGTCGTGAGTTCGACCATGATTGTTGTGTTTTTATCAGGAGCATTTCCTGCTTGGAAAGCAAGCCGTCTTGACCCGCTGGCAGTTCTTAGCGGTCAAAACGAAATGCGAGTTGGCTCGAACCTCCTCCGGAAATTGACATCATGGATGCCAACAACGCTTGGGCTCTCGATTCGCTCGAGCATGCGCAAGCCAATTCGGTTGACGATGACTTTCATTGCTGTTGGAATTTCACTGATGCTTTTCGGCTCGATTCAAATGATGTCTGCTGGACTCCAAGATACGATGGTGGGAGGCCTAGAAGACGACCAGACCTGGGATGCCCAAGTCTACATTTTGCCAGAGGCCGAAGGCCCTGTCGTTGATTGGGCAAACAATAATTCAGCCTCCTATGAGATGATCATCGAAATGCCACTCGGTTCAGTTTCGGATGGCGATGGGATCGACAGAGTGTTCACTCTTGTAGGCCTTGATTCATTTGATGATGGCATGCGTTCAGTTTCGGTTTTGGAAGGAGGCACTCCAACCCCAGACGCTGCCATCCCGCGAGTGATGATGGACGAGGGAAGCATGAATTTCCTTGACTGGAAGGTCGGCGATCAGCACACAGTGAGGCTCAATGGGGCGGAACAGGATGTGGAAATTGTTGGAACTTCAGCTGCAGAATTGGCACGCACCATGTATTTCCATCGAGATGATTTGAGCAATCTTCTTGGCGTTAACGCTACATCCATTTATCTTGAATTCCCGTCTGGAGTTGCAGTCGATTCTGCTTTAGGCGAAGCGTCGGCAGGGATTGTTGAGCGACAAACACTCCTCAATGGAATCAACAGTTTACTCGATCAACAGACTCAAATTTTCCAGACAATGATGTACCTCGGGCTTCTTTTCACGGTCGTTGTCATGTTCAATACCATGATCATGAACGTGGCTGAGCGGGACTTTGAACTGGCAACCCTCCGTGTTCTCGGTGCGTCGACTCGCAGTCTTGGAACGATGCTTTTGTTCGAAAGCCTCTTGATTGGCATCATCGGTGGAATTGTCGGTGTCCTGTTTGCTTATGGTGGAGCTGTTGGGCTTGCTGCCTCGTTCTCTTCGTGGCAGTTCTTCGTTCCTGTGACGATTGTCCCGAGTGTAGCATGGCAACTCATGTCTGGAGTCATTCTCATCGCTGTAGCAATGACACCATTCGGCGTATGGCGTCTTCGCAAAATGGACTTGGTGGAAAAAGTGAAGGATTTGTCTTCCTGAAATCTTTCCATCCAACCGATGCTACAATAGACGAGTTCTGCTTAGGCTCTTTCAATGGACCCTCAATCGATTGGGATGCTGGCTGTGTTCGGCGGTGGTTTCACCATTGGTCTTTGGTACATTTTGGCTCGCAATGACACAAAATTGAACATGCGTCATGGAATGAGTCCAGAAGGACTGCGTTACAACAGCGGTCAGCCAGGTTTTGGCAACGCAAAACAACAACTCAACGCCAAGTTGGCCATCGTAGAAGAGCGTCGAAGAGCACGAGAACTCGCTCGTGGTCGACTTGCTCAATTGGAAGCAGAACAGAACGTCAAGAAGCAAGCTGCCGAGCGCGCAGCTCGCCAAACTGCAGAGCAGGCAAGGGAAGCCGAACGCCTCCGTCTTGCTGCAATTGCCGACGCACAAGCCGAGGCAGAAGCAGCAGCCCGTCAAGCAGAAGACGAAGCAGAACGAAGGCGAAGGGAGCGCGAAGAAGCTCGTCTTGCCGAAGCTCGAAACGCTCAACTGGCTGATCTTGAAGCCCAGCGCCAGTTAGAACTCGAAGCCGCTGAAGCGGCAAGACTCGCTGAAATTGATGCAGCACGGGAAGCAGAAGCCATCCAATCCAAGCAGGCTGCAAAGGCTGCAATGAAAGAACTCCAGGAACGACTGGAGCGAGAAGGTGCTCGATCTTCTGATGTTCAAGTTTCGTTGATGTGGAACAACTTCAATGATTTGGACTTGCACATCGTTTGTCCATCTGGTGAGCGAATTCACGGTGGAAATAAAATCTCGAAATGTGGTGGTGAACTGGATGTTGACGCAAACGTTCGTCCAGAGAGCAAGAAACCGGTCGAGAACGTCTACTGGCCGGAGGGGACAGCTCCTGCCGGACAATACCAAGTGTATGTCCATCACTACAAGAAGCACAAGAAGCGACGCTCTAAGGATCCGACAAAGTTCCAACTCATCGTCAATTCGGTCGGCGATGTCATGGAATACAAAGCCGCCCTTACTCATGGCGACCCAATCATGCTGGTTGCTAGTTTTGAGGTGCCGAGCATGGCGGAGCGACGACGTGCTAAGAAGGAACTTGAAGACCGTCTTGCGGCACTTGAGCGTGGTGAAGACCCCGATTCGATGGCTGAGCTCCCTCCAGAGGAAATGACCACCGCCACTCCGGACACGGATGGCTTGATCGATGAACTCAATGAACGACTTGAGCGGGAAGGAGCAGACTCAACCTTCGATGGCTCCGATGCCACAAACCTCCCAAGTGCCCCGGACTTGGATGAATTGAGCGAAACTCAATCCAGTGGTGATTGAATAAAGCACACACAGGGCTAAACAAGAACTCAAGGAAATCATATGTTGCAACGGAAGGCCAGTCTAAGCAGACAAAATGCCCACCTGGATGGTCTCAGTCAAAACGAGGTCAATCTCTGTGCGTTCTCGGTGAGGTCTCCGAAGAGAATGTAGTCATCACTCCGGAAGAGAGCTTCCAACTCATCTTCATCCTCTTGACTGCGTGCATGCTTGGAATGGGCTATCTTATCATGCGGCGAAGGAAGATGCGGAAGAAGGGGCGCAATGGCGGTTCGAAGTTACCCACATCAAAGATGCAACGACGCTACAAGTATTGAGAAACCGTTTTTTACGGGATTTTTGGTGTTGGCTCAAGACAAAATGTCGTGGAGTCGATCGGCGTCAGCCGCCTTTCGAATCGAGCGAGCAATACGGCGGCCCGTTGACATTCGTGTCTCGTTGATATCGGAATAAGGTGAGCCGCCAACGAACGGATTTGAGCCTGCCACAATTCGCGCACTGATTTCAAAGACCTTGAACTCAAGTTGATCGGTGACGATTGTTTCAAGGCAAAATGGACCAAGCATGCCTCTGCTGTCTTCTTCTAATTCAAAGGAAGCAGCAACGGTTCCTTCTGCCATTTCAAAGGCTCTCGGTAGCAAAGATTCACGAATCACAACCGGTTGGTTGCCGGTGACGACAAAGGAAGGCTCGAGGGCCATTTCACGAAGGTCACGCAGTGAACCAAGTTTGTAGAATTCGTCAACGTTTGATTCGTCACGGCGGTCCATTGACATCAATTCAAGGCGGCCGAGATTCTTTCCAGCGTTCTTCCCTCTGCCTTGTACTTGGTACCCATCCTCTGCGGTTGGGTCAAAGAAAAAGTGGAGGTAGTACCGGCATCCAAGGACATATTCTTGGATTGTGAATTCTTCTTCAATGTCAACATTGCGCCTGAAGTCCCGGTAATCCCTTGCGATGAAGTAACCACGCCCGCCTTTGGCACCGGCGTACTTGACGATGACAGGGCCATCGATATCATGGGGGTCTTCGAGGACCCGTGGCATTGTGCAGCCACCACTTTCAAGCCACTCTCGTTGTCGTGCCCTGCTGCTTTCCCAGTGGAGAATACCACGGTTTCCAAATGTTGGAACTTCCAATGCTCTAAAGTTAGAGGATCCCAAATATTCGACGAGCGATCCGTGAGGAATAATGACGACATTGCGCTCTCTAAACCACTCAGCGTGATCGAGCATCTCTCTATAATTTTCCAACATGAGCCATTCGTCTGGTTCAGCACCTGGGAATGCTTTGTAGAAGCGTCGTCGGTTTTCTCCGACAGCAATTCCAAGAGTTTTGAATCCCTCCATCCGAGCGCCGTGGAGGATTTGAAGCGATGAGTGGGAGGCAACAACACCGATGACGATGTTGTCTGTATCATAGTCTGCGAGCCAATGCTTCAGTGTTTCAGCGTCTACGACCATGTCGAGGGGTTCCGTATTTGCTCTATGAGGGTTATGATGAAACATGCTGATTCTGAGCAGAAAAAAACCGAATCCTTTTGGCCGTGGGCGTCGCAACAACGACAAACCCTCTGCCTAAGGGGTGGTCAATGCTTTTGTACCAATTTGTGCTTCGAATTCTTCTCTCAGGAGGTATCGTAGTGGCAGCGAGTGAAGTTGCCAAACGAAACAGCATCGTAGGTGCTTTGCTCATCTCACTCCCCCTCGCTTCAATGATGACCCTCATTTGGTTGCACTATGACGGACAAGATGCAGAGCAACTGGCATTGTTTTCAAAAGAAGTACTTTGGCTTGTGATTCCATCGTTAGCGTTTTTTTTGACGTTGCCCCTGCTCTTGAGTAACGGCGTTGGTTTTATCCCCTCGTTCCTCCTTTCTTCCGTGCTCACTGCTGCGTGTTACGCAACCGTTCTGTATGCTCTCTCTGATGGTTTGGCGACTGGTTGATGCTACGAAACAGAGCGTCATTTCACTCCAACACAGTGAAGGCTTCAAGGGCTTGATTTGAATGTCCGGCCATGACCGAAGGAGCACCCTCCCATCGAATGACCTACGGCGGCTACTTGCGATTGGATGAGCTTCTTGAACTTCAAGACGGACCAGAGGGGTACTCGCCAGCACCATGCAACGATGAACAACATTTTGTCATCACTCATCAAGCGTTTGAACTGTGGTTCAAGATGATCTTGAGAGAACTCAAGGAAGCGCACGCACTCCTCAATGTAGGGCGCGTCGAAGAAAAATCATTGCCCAGTCTTGTCCACCATTTGGACCGTGTGACCGAAATTTTCCGCCTTCTTTCCAATCAATGGAAGGTTATGGAAACCCTTTCCCCTCAAGACTTCCTTGCGTTTAGGGACAAATTAGGCACCTCTTCGGGCTTTGAATCGTGGCAGATGAGGGAGCTTGAGGTTCTCTTAGGACTTGCGAATGAGCAACGGATGGGCGGAATGGACCCCCTTGAACACATGAGAAAACTCGCACAAGAAGGAAAGATCACCCAAAAGGTTCTCTCCAATTTTGAAGCCACTTCACAAGCACCTTCTCTCAATGATGCGTTGATGTCGTGGCTTGAACGAACACCAATCAATGGGTCGCTTCAAGGCAGTGATGGTGATGATGAGGTCATCGCCGAGTTTGTCGATGGTCATCTTGGTGCCATGAAAAGACACGGTGAGAAAGTCATCGCTCACATCGTCGCCATCGGGCACGGACAAGAAGAACAAGTGCGCCCACGAATCGAAGGAGCCTATCACCAGGCTGAATCCTTTCTCAAGCCGGAAGGTATCGTTTCACGTGCGCGAGCAGGGCTCCTCTACATCGAGTCATACCCCGAATTGCCTCTGCTTGCTTGGCCAAGGCGCCTCATCAATTCATTCGTTGGGCTTGAACAGAGCATGATTTTGTTCCGCTCAGCCCACGCTCGTATGGTCGAACGCATGATTGGCCGTCGTATGGGCACTGGAGGTTCAAGCGGTGTCGATTATCTCGATGCAACCACGAAATACCGAGTTTTTGTTGATTTGTGGGCAGTTCGTACAATGCTCGTCAAGCGAGATGCCCTTGACGATGTGAAACAACCCGATTTCTACGGGTTTGCAATCGATGAATGAATTCAATCCAAGTGTGGATCGATGTCGATTGGAATTAACTCGTGCTCATACTCGTAGAGAGCAATCTTGAGTGGGTCAAGGACGAAGCGAACGGATGCTTCTTCGAGACCGTAGAGCGAAACGAGTTCTTCACGGAACGCTTCACGAAGGACCTCTTCGTTGGCGTAGAGTGGTGCGCCCATTCCAATTTGGAGTGCTCGCGCACCGATAATTCGAGCTCGTTCGAAGCGGGTATGGAGTCGTGCTGGCTTGACCATATGAGATGCACCTGCGACAGTGTCGCATTCTGCCGACTTGCCTACTGTTCTTGAAAGTAACCCAAGCGATGCCCCTCGTCATCAGGCCTCTTCATCCCTGCTCGACGGGGCCGATTGTTGGCCGACGGCGTCCTTCCACATCGCAAATGCTGGAAGTAAAAGGAAGATGAGAACGATGGTCACACCCACAACAAGCAACCCATTCGAGTCGCTGTTGATCGTGGACAGAACCCCATCGTCCACATTCTCGTTCAAATCAAGACCCACGGCAGGCGTTTTTGACTTGACCGTCAAATTCCGTACGCCGTCACGTTCGAGCATGATCACGAAGCCAGTGCCATTCATTTCCACCAGTTCAGTAATGTTGCCTTGCTGGTCGGTTGCGTTGAAATGGAGGGCATCAATCACCATGTGGCTGTGATTGTAAGGCTCGTTTTCATGAGCGACACTGTTGAGCCTCCACACCGTCACAGTCCCCAGTTCAGTGGTGTTCCATGACAACGTTCCATTCGAATAGGAGGTGCCGTTGAGCCCCTCAAATACAGAAGTGCTGTTGCCCATGACCTCGCCTAAATCTTGAGCTTGGCTTGTTCCCGTCAGAAGACCATCTCCATTGTGCACGAGGCTCGGGAGGAACAACAACCTGTAGAGGGCATTAAACCGCAGATTGGAGACAGAATTGTAGGTCAGGTCTTGCGGCGAGGGATGATGGCGCATGACAAAGGTGTCATTATCGACAAGTTCATCCAAATCTTGATCCAATACCTTACACGGTTCGCACCAATCTGCACCAAAGTACTCGACGAAATTTACCGGGCGTAATGCTTCACAATCTACCTGTTCGAGGCATTCATCATCGACAACGAGCACATCAAGGGTGGCCCCAAATTCTTCACTTGCTCTCCCGCCGGCTTGCAAATTTGCTGAGACCGTGCTACTGAGTGCAACTAAGAGGAACACGACCAGAACACCCCACTTCAATTCCTGTGCCTCCTCGGTGTGATGCTATAGGAATGTGTTCAAAAGGGGTCTCCTCTCACCTTCACCCATGGAGGCTGTATGGTGGCGTCGCCCGTCGACCCTCCCCATCGTCCTGTTGGTCATGGCCCTCGTCATTATTGTCGCAGGTGGCACGATTCGCATCAACGATGCAGGTGAATCTTGCCCAGATTGGCCCCAGTGTTTCGGAACGTGGGGATTCGACATTTCGATGGATGAGCAAACGGCTTATTGGGATGCTAACCCGGACGAGATTGATTCTCGTGGCGAAGATCATCGCTACACCACATTCGAGATTTTCACAGAATGGATTCATCGCGCTATGGCTGCATTCATCGCTTTACCTGTCCTGCTGAATGCGTTGTTCTTGAGATCAAAGCGGGCGTTCTATGGTCAGCGAGCCTACAACCTCTCCATTTTTGCAGGCATCATGCTCATCTTACAGGCAACTGCAGGGGCCGTTACCGTGTTCTATGACAACGCAGACTGGTCAGTTGCCCTTCACCTTTCGATGGCATGTGTGTTTTCTGCGACCTTCATTTTCCAGCACATGGAAATGAGGTCAAAAGAAGGGTCACTTCATCCATTGTTCTCCCTGCCCAAACCCTTCATTGAAGCCAATAAAAAGCGAGTCAATGCTATGGTTGGCGCTGTCTTTACGCTCTTAATCCTCGGGGCATGGGTCTCCTCGACAGCCGGCGGCCAGTACAATCAAGGCTGCTCTGTAGGGTTCCCGACTGGATGGCCAAAATGTAACGGCAGTGTTCTTCCTTCGTTTGATGGGCCTGGTGTGCTCGTCCAAATGATTCACCGGTTCGGTGCCCTCGTTGTCGGGCTGGTTCTTGTTGCTGGCTCAGCACGCATTCGTTCGGAAGCACGCATCCATGATGCTACGCCGTCGTTTGGCCGCATTACCGATATCACCGCAGGATTTTGGATGCTGAATGTCATGATTGGTGGCTCGTACATCGTCGCTGCAAGGATGGGTAGCTTCCCTGAATGGGTTTCCCTTCTTCACTTGGTTGTAGGTGTGACGGGTTTACTTGTGGCGAGCACAGCATTGTTTTCTATGTACATCTCTGATTCCAAGACCGCCGACCATAGTGAGGAGGCGTGAGCGTGGATTACGGGACAGGCGATGTGGTACAAGAACCCCATCCCGGTTGGTTTTCTGTGTTCCTCCAATTGATGAAATTAAGGGTAATTATTCTCCTCCAAGTTACCGCAGTTTGCGCAATTCTTGTTCACGACCTCGTCATCGATCTTGAACGCACATGGATGGACACCCTTCTCACCGTTGGCATCACAGTTGTTGGAGGTACGCTCTCTGCTGGTGGCTCGAATGCGATCAACATGTGGTATGATGCTGACATTGACCCGTTGATGAGGCGAACCAAAAACCGCCCCATCCCTCAAGGCCATATTTCGGGTGGTGGAGCGCTTCTCTTTGGCGTCATCATTGCGGTGCTTGGCTCCTCGCTTTTCCTCCTCGTGAGTTGGAAAGCAGCCTTTTGGTCGTTCTTTTCTGTCGTCTTTTACGTGTTCATCTATTCAATCTGGCTAAAACGCCGTTCACCACAAAACATCGTTATCGGAGGGATTGCCGGCTCAACCCCCCCGCTCATTGGTTGGGCTGCAGCAGCCGGAGATTCAATCCTAGAGTCGGTTAACCCGATGGCGCTTGGTTCACCTATCCCTTGGTTGTTCTTTGGCTTGATTTTCTTTTGGACTCCCCCGCACTTCTGGGCCTTGGCGTTGTACCGCTCCGGTGAGTATGCCAAAGCAGAGGTTCCTATGATGAACGAAGTGAGGGGTCCGGAGCATACGGTCTTCCTCTCAAAGATCTATTGTGTGTCCTTGCTCATGTTGTGCAGCATTCCGTTCTTTTGGCCGAACTCAAGTCTTCCTCTTTTGTGGGTGTTCATTGCAGGTGGCCTCACGATTTGGTATGCAAAATCTGTTTGGGACATTGATCCGTTGGAAGAACTGGATGAAAACGGTCGAATGCCGATGGCTGCCAAATCGTTTTTCCGCTCGCTGTATTACCTCGGTTGGATGCACCTCGCTTTGGTCTTGGTGTGTGTGCCTCCTACCTCTTGGCTCGGTCCTCTTGGCCCACTATGAGTCTTCAGTGAACCGTTTTCCCTCGATACGACCCCTACGCTCTCGACCGTCATGTTCATGACTGCTTCATTGGTCGCCGGCTTTGTCTGCGGCAGTCGCATAGCCTGGCCATTGCGCTGGATTGCTAATCCAGTGGTGTCTCACCTCGGGAGTTCGAATCTCCCCTGCCGCGCCATTTGAGACTTCAGTCAAAGAAATCGTCAAACTCGTCAGCTGTATTTTTGGCACCAGCTCTTCTGTTTCGTGCGGCGATGACTCGACTCAATCGCTTTCGCTTTTGGAGGAGCAATGGGAGTGAGATGATTGAGATCACAAGCATTGCAATCGTTGCGATGCCAGTTGTGGTGAACTCGTCTTCCTGCATGTAATCATTGAGCGTTCCAAGCCACTCTATGCCGAGAGGCGGCTCTGGTTCTGGCTTAGGTTCAGGTATGAGGTGTTGGTTGTAATTCCACCACTGGTCTTCAATGACAACGCGCTCAACATTCGCAGATGGATAATTGGCAACCGTCTGCTCGTTGCCTACACTATCAATCGGTGCGAGAATGAAGTAATAGGTTCTGAGTGGGCGGAGGTTTGAGTTCTCAATGCCAGAGGTGTTGTAGGTGCCTTGTTCACCAGGGATTGACGGCATGTTGGTCGCAATTGGGGTCAAGAAACGGAGGTCGATGTCGACAGGCTTCTGTTCGATCATGTAGAGGTTCCAATACAATTGGCCGTCCAAATCCTCAGCTGGCCATGTCCATGTTAGGTTCAAATCGTAACACATGTTCCAATCATTGATGATTTTGTAGCACTCTGTGTCGTTTGTGAAGGTGGAAGTGTGTTGGAAGTTTGTGATGCTTGAGACTGGAGGGACGGCGTCGCCACAGAAAGCGGTTGCTTGGCCATCGTCATCGAGGCTGACGTTGATGTGTTCAAAATCAGGCTCCCCTTCTCGGTTGGCAGGCATGATGGCATAAGACGCACAATCTCCAGTTGCAAGTGCGACAGGATCGGTCCATGAGTCGTCTGATGGTTCAATCGATGCAACGAGGGATTCAGCAGTCAATTCGTTCCAAATGAATTCATTGACACCGTTG
>CM001443.1:666456-670518 GCA_000246735.1 uncultured Candidatus Poseidoniales archaeon
AGATTGGTCCTGCGCTGAGGTTCACGGCAGGTGAGTCGCCGATGATGAGGATGACACCGTTTGTAATCAATCGGACATCAAAAGTCCCGTCTTCATTCGCTGTGTAGTCGTCCAAGTAGCTCCATATGAAATCGTCCATGGTTGGAAGGTAGCGTACATCAACCGTTTCCTGTGGAATGTTTTCCGGCAACAACTCGGTCATGTTGAGTTGGATGTCCATCCAATCCATGCCCACTTCAGGGGAATCGTCGGCGGTTGATAGGACCTCGAAGGAGAGCAGGAGGAGAGGCTCCTTTCCTTCACCAATTCCGTATGAGGTGC
The DNA here is from genome assembly GCA_000246735.1 of uncultured Candidatus Poseidoniales archaeon. Lineage (GTDB taxonomy): Archaea > Thermoplasmatota > Poseidoniia > Poseidoniales > Poseidoniaceae > MGIIa-L1. The sequence goes on from CM001443.1 coordinate 666,778, forward strand.
CAAGGATTGGAAGCGATGACTCGAACTGTAAGTAAGCGGCGGACCGGGTGACTGCTTGTCCAGAGAACAAGTCGCCATTGTCGAGCGAGATGTAGTTGAAAACAGTAATATCTTCGTGAGCAGATTCGAGTTCGCCAAAGTAATCGGTAACCCGGAGGGTGATGGTATGATCGCCGAGGCCGAGGTCACTTCCTGACACGTTCAATTCAGCACCGTAACCAACGTTGATGATTCCAGAAACCCACCATGAATAGTTGAGGGGGCCGGCAGCGGTTGAGGAGGTCCTTGCATACATCAAAATGTTCTCGCCTGTGGTGTAGGTGCCTGTTGAACTCGTTTGGTCGATGTTGGCATTGATTGATCCGGCTACGAGGTCGGCTATTTCAGACAAGGCATTGTTGGTGAACTTGCCTTCAGAACCTTCATCGTGAGTCGATGGCACTTGAATGGTAAGCGTTCGTCCGTCGCCAACGGTTGTGATGTCGAAGGTGCATGTTCGGGACTCTCCCGGGCTGAATACGGTCAGCACGCATGTTGTTTCGTATTCCACTTCCCCGATTGGGTCGTAGACTTGGAAAGCCACCGATACCATGTCAATCGTCATGTTGCCAACATTGGCGATGGTAGCGGTCACCATCTCATCGCCGAAGTAGTAGTCCTGTGAGGTGGGGTCGTGAGAAGGAAGCATCGATGTGGCTTGCAAATCGATGGTGTCATCGAAGACCACGGTCGTTGAGGTGAGATCGTTGGTTGAATCAAGGTCGCCATACGGTGAGCCTGTGCTGTTGAACAGTCCCCATGTGAGAATGAATTGTCCTTGGTTCACGCTGCTTAGGGCCGGTAGGGTTGTGGTGTAATCAGTTTCACCACCCCAAGATGGAAGGTTAGTGACGACTGCATAGGCCTCGTCAATGAGGATCGGAGGGTTCTCGAGGTTATGCAGTTGCCAGCCGAAGGTAGCCTCGACCATACAGGTACCACATGCATTAACTACGGTTTCTGCATTGATCGAGTAGTCCGTGTTCGAGTTGAGGACTGTTTGTCCGTTGTACGTGGCGACGCCTTCAAGATCTTCCAAGGGGTCGTATGCTTCGTTGACACGTATGTCCACATACGATCGAGTGAGGTTGATGTTCAGGATTAACATGTCGTCACTTGTGTCTTGATCGGCCAGTGTAAACGCGTAGACGATGGTGAAGGTTCCTTCATCGCCTGAAGGGTTCCATGCGGAATCAGATGTGACATTGGCGATGTTGCCAGGATAAAGGGTGGTACTTGTGAACGAACCTGAGGCATCTGGTGATGATTTGCAGACGGGGCCCGTCATGACGCCTTCACACGCATACCACTTGAGCGCACGGTTGATGCTGGTGCCAAGGCCTTGGTTTTCGAGCGTGGCAGTGAATTCAATCGGGTCCCATGAGGAGGCCCATGTATCTGAGATTGGATTTTTGGATTCCAAAAGGGCAAGATCGCCAGGTTCAGCAGCTGATGCTGCAGGAATGGTCAGCAAACCTGCGAATGAGGCAAACAGGAGCACAGCCACCATTGAGAATGAGGCCTTTTTTTGGCCGCCTTGAGGTTGCGTCCGGTTCGACATTGACTAACGCCTCGCAGGGGGGATTCAAAGACTCATCGCCCCCGRGGGGGGCTGTGACCCCTTAATTTGTCATTCTCCGGCACCTCCATCCGGCAACCTCTTGAAGCGCCGAACATCACGGACAATCATGCGCAGGAGGCAGGTTCGTTCGCTTGAACGGGATGAAACCGCTCTGACTGCTGTGATTGAATTCTTGTCGGCATTTGCGCTGTTCTTGATGATCCTCACCGCCTTTTTGGCGCTGGCTCAACTTCAGATGGGTTCCAACGACCCAGCCGTTGATCGGTTGGACCGCTCCGCAGTGCAAGGTCTCGATCGCCTGACTTCGGACGGGGGCTGGTTTGTTCCTGGCAACGAAACGGCGATGGATTATGGCAATGCCACCGCAGATTGGCATCTTCAAGATGCCGAATCCCTCAATCAAGGACGTGTCCAAGCCGGTCTCGTCGTTGATGGGGCGTTAAGCATGGCTAAGATTAACGCCATCCAAAACATCACCGAAGGGGATCTCATCGATGGACTTGGACTCGATGAGGGCTTTTCCATTCATCTTTCAATCGAAGTGGTTGCAAGCAACGTCAGCAGCCGGGTTGGGGTCCTTTTGTTTGACAGCGGTACTGAACGGCGCACTGCTTCTGCTTCTTCAACTGCAAATCGACAATTCATACAAGAAGGCGAAACTTGGCAATTGGTTCTAGAGGTCCACCGTGGCGGGCGCCTCAACAATGACCTCCACCTAACCGAGGTTATGGCCCGTCCTTTAAGCGGTGGTCCCGAGTGGATTGAAATCTATAATCCGAATGACTTCGCCATTGCGCTTCGCGGTTGGTCGTTGAATCACACCGGTTCTACCATCAACTCAGATTACCTGTTCAAATCGGGTGTGATTGCCGGAAAAACAACGCTCCTTCTTACGGGGGATGCGACATCCCAAACGACTGGAAACGCATCCCAAGTGATTGACCTAGGACTCCAAGGGTTCCTTGGCGTTGGCATGTTCAACGGACTGGAGGATGGCACAGGGGAACTCAAACTTCGATACACCCAACTGGACGAAGCACGACCGTATGATGTGTCGAAGGCCGAATGGGGCGGCGATACTCAACTGTTCATGATCGTAGGCCAATCGCTGGCTTGGGATGGCAATTCGAGCGCAACGACCTCTTGGTTCATCGAAGATACACCGACACCAGGCGATCCTTGACGACGCTGTTTGATTCATTTCCCAATCGGTGGCTCCATTCCCCCGGGGGCGATTGCTTGATGAACCCGGCCCGATTGGTTGGGCATGTTTCCCATGCAGCCAGCCGCAGTTTACACCCGAGACCGATGCGTCACAGGTATACACGGGTTGGATGAAATTCTGCGTGGCGGCATCCCTTACGGTTCGACAGTGCTTGCTGCTGGAACATGTGGTTCTGGAAAGACAACGCTGGGTATGGAATTCTTGGTTCGAGGAGCACTTGCTGGCGAAGCGTGCGCTCACTTTACGGCAACAGAACCTTCGGTGAAGCTTCTTGAAAACATTCGCCAATACGCTTTTTTCGACATGAACATGGTTGATTCCGGTTTGATCAATGTCTTCGATATGGACGTTCTTTATTCATGGCTTGGCCTCGAAAAGGCATCGTTCGAACTCGATGACGTCCATGCTCTCATCAAGGCCATTGTGGACATTGTCAACACCATCGGTGTGACGCGCTTGGTCATCGATTCGGTGACCACCCTCTGTTACAAAATTAAGTCCGAGCAGTTGATTCGAGACTTCCTGTTTACGCTCGGTAAGAAACTCGCAACACTCGGCTGCACGACCATCCTCATTTCGGAGATTACCTCTGCCACTGAAAATGCGCACTGGTCCTCCTTTGGTGTTGAAGAAGCAATCGCTGATGGCATCATTGTCATGGGTGACGTGGAACGAATGGGTCACTTGCTTCGCTTCTTACAAGTTGTCAAGATGCGTGGTACTCATCACAGCCGTGCAAAACACGCCATCGAACTTACACCCCTTGGTGTCATGCTGACGCCGATGCTAAAGTGGGGCGCACAAAGCGATAAAACAGCTCGTTGGGGGTCATGATGATGTTCGAATTAGATCAAAGAATTGCAGAACAACTCACCGAAGTGGCACTGAACAGCGC
>CM001443.1:670534-672900 GCA_000246735.1 uncultured Candidatus Poseidoniales archaeon
TACTACCTACGGTTCATTCCACTCATGCAAATGTTCGAGATGGGCGGCGTCTACATCAGTGCCAATCGAGGTGCTGTGGAAATCATTCAAGCCTTCGAGTCAATCGGTATGGACGTTTCCAACATCCAATTCATCGATCTCGTTTCTTCGGGAATTTTGGGCGGTACCGATGTGCCGTACTCCAACATACACTTTGTTGACAGCCCAATCATGCTTGAATCAGTTTTGCTTCGAACGCTTTACATTCTGCGCACAACGACTTCGGTTCGCAACTTCGTGTTCCTTGACAGCGTCAACGCTCTGGCAATCTACAACGAAGACCGTATTTTGGCAGAATACCTTCACACCTTCATCAACACCTTCCGCCAGCGAGAAATTCTCTCTGTTGTGCTCAATGTGCCAGACCAAACCCCTCCATTGGTGCTATCAAACTTAGATTTGTACTGCACCGACTTAATCGATCGAGGTCAGGTCGTTATCCATTGAGGTGAACAGGCATGGCACGAAAGTTTGATTTTGATCCCGAGGATGAAGAGTTCTTCAGCAAGGTTGGTTCTTTTGGCGTGCCAAAGTTCGACATTGAAATGCGTGGAGGCATTCCACGTGGATTTACCCTCATCGCGTTCACAGATACTGGTTCGGGAAGCGAACTGTTTGCAAAACAATTCACCTCGCCTGCGGAAGAGTCAGAAAACACGCTCTACATTTCCACAAACGAAGGACAGGCAGAAATTGTCCGTATTTTCCAGAAGTACGGTTGGCCTATGGACATCAATGTGCGAACCATCGGGGAAGAGTACAACTCGACGGTCCTCGAGCGTGAACTTCTTGCAAGCCGCTATCGGCTTGAAGGCTTCCAACTCGCTGACATTCAACGGCTCGCCCAAACTCGGTTTGTCGACGATACAAACCAAGATTTCTTGACCGAAGTGACCAATGAAATCATGGCACTCGGGCCTTATTTCCGTGCTGTTGTTGACAGCCTCGACTTTTTCCTTCAGCGTGAAGATAAAGCACGTGTGGTTGCAATGGTGCGCATGCTCCAAGCGCACGCACAACTCCATCGCGGTCTTTTGCTCATCTCCGTTTCAACCAACGGGTTAGACCCCGTAATCAAGCAAGAATTGTCGACCATTGCCGACATGGTACTCTCATTCAAAGTACGTACCATTGGTACAGATTTCGAAACCTCGATGATTGTTTCCAAGTTCAGAAACGCACCTGAAAACTTGAAGATCCTCGTTTTCCGAGTGACGCCAGAAGAAGGAATCACTCCAGAAACCGTCGAGCGTATCGCTTGATGGTCGATGGAGCGCACCGTTCTCGGTGGCCTTTCTTGCAGCGACATGTCCAAAGGGGTCGGCACGCGCCACACACCCATGGGAACCCGTGATGCAACAGGTGGATACGACCCCTCCGGCATTGACTTGGAAGCCTGGACAATTCTCGAAGCGCAACTCGAAGCCACGATTCCTAATTATGACCGCGTCAACAAACTGATGACCTTTGGCCAAGACAAACGGTGGAGGAGAAATGTTCGGAACCATGCCGCACCGGGCATGAAAGTTCTGGAAGTCGGATGTGGCCCCGGTTCATTTGCCGAAGACCTTGTCGGGCTTGATGTGACGTGTTTGGATCCTTCTCCGGAGATGCTGAAGGTCGCTAAGAAGCGAGTTGATGCTGCGCGAGCAAGTCGAGGCGAAGAGCCAGCTGCTTACGTCGAAGCCATCGCTGAATCGATTCCTCTCGAGGACAATACCTTCGATATGGTGTTCTGCTTATTCTCCTTCCGTGATTTTCAAGACAAGAGAAAAGGTCTTGAAGAAATCTACCGCGTGCTCAAGCCGGGTGGCCAGTTGGTCATCTGTGACGCTGGCAAAGCAAACTGGTTTCATGGGCTTGCTGGGCGTATTTGGATGGCCACTGCCGTTCAAGTGTTGGCCCGCATCGTCACCAAAGACAAGAATCATCCATGGAAGGGCCTCGCGAACACATACTCGCACTACGGTACAAACGGGTACTACCGCACCATGATCAAGGATGTTGGTTACCAAGAAGTTCAAGGGCGCCTTTTGTGGCCCTTTGCTATGGCAAGCCGTTTCCGTGGCACGAAGCCAGAGCAGTAAAGTCGGTTCATCTGAACGATTGGTCATTGAAACACCCCCATTACCCTCATAAACCCCCTCTTGGTCCCCGAAATCGCTGGTGATTGTTTTGGGTATGGCCGATGTCCTTCGTAAAATCAAGCAAGCGGAACAAGATGCCGAAAAGCAACTTGCAAACGCCCAAGCAGAAGTCAGTAAGATTGCGGCAGAAGCTCGCCGTCAATCCGTCCAAATTATCGCCGATGCGACCGACGGATCCGT
>CM001443.1:672915-681081 GCA_000246735.1 uncultured Candidatus Poseidoniales archaeon
AGCCGAAAGGACAAGGCCGTAGCCCATCTATTGGACACGGTTTCTTCACAGTGAGTTGGTATCATGTTCGCAACCACAGAGATGTCTCGCCTCACCGTGGCGGCTCCTGTGGGTAAACTCGAGGAAGTGCTTCGCAAGTGTGCATCTCTTTCTTGCGTCCACATCGAAGAGTACGAACATTTCCAAGACGGAATCGGTGTTGGGCGTGCGCTCTCAAGCGAGGGTGCAGACAAAACAAGCGCCATGCTCACCAAGGTTCGTGCGGTTACTTCCGCCGTTCAGGCAATCAATACCAAGGGGCCAGTTGCAGCAAAAGAAGCAGCATCGATGATGGAATCCTTTGGCCCGAAAGTCGATGATGCCCTCGCCTACCTCGAGACCATTCGAGAGAGTGAGTCATCAATTTCGACATTAAGTGAGCAACTCCAGGTCCTCGAGCGCCTCGCTCCTCTTGACATCCCGTTGGAACTTATGGGTGGTTTTGATGGGCTGGAAGTCTATGTCGGGGAAACACCTCGAGCCAGCAAGTCAAAGACTGTGTTCGCTGCCCTCGGCACCGAAATTCTCCTCCACTCCGCCCCCGGCGTCGTTGCAGTTGCTTGTCAATCTCAGCACGCAGCTGAAGTTCAAATCTGCCTTGCAGAATTGGGCGCAAAGGCTGTTCAAATTCCATCAGGAGAAGGATCCCCTGCAAAGAAGGCAGCAGCCGTTCGGGATGAAATGACAACACTCGAAAATACAATTGCATCTTCCCGTGAAGCACTCGATGCTTGGGTTGACCGAAACGCTCGTTCCCTCGTTGCTCTCGAAGAATTCCTAACCCGGGAAGACGCAATATACACCGCACCTACGTTAGTTGCAGTAAGTGACCAAGCATTTGCCTTGGACGGATGGGTTCCTACTTCTCAAGGCGACATGGTCAAGGCAGAACTTGGCAAGATTGCCTCGCACGTTGCAGTCGATGCTTACGTCGATCCTCATCACGGCCATGGCCACGATGACCACCATGACGATGCTCCAACGCATGCTAAGGAATTGGTCATGCTATCGGATTATTTGCTCAAGACGAAGCAATCTGTGTTCCAATTCTTCAAGTCAATCGACCTCGACGACTCTGGAAAAATAGATTCCTACGAATTCCAGCAAGCACTGAAGTCCTCAAACATCGGCAATCTCCCACCTTGGGACATCGGCCCACTGGTTCAGGCACTTGACTTGGATGGAGACGGCAAAATCAACCTCCCAGAACTCGACATCGCTCTGACAATGGTTCGAGCAAGTCCGGTACAAGACGACCACCATGAGGAACCCGCTCCTCCAATCGAATTTGACAACGGAACGGCCACTCAGCCATTCGAACTTCTTGTCGATCTCGTTGGCCGCCCTAAGTACGGTACGTTCGAGCCTTCGATGCTCATTATGATGACCTTCCCGTTCATGTACGGGATGATTCTTGGCGATTGGGGTTATGGTGTTGTGTTGCTAGCGCTTTCATTCTGGCTCGGCTCCAAACCATTCGCAGTTGACCCCCTTGCGCAAAAAGGCATGACAGTCCTCCGATGGATGGGTGTTTGGTGTGTCATCTGGGGCATCATCTTCGCAGAAGGCTTTGGCTTTGTGTGGGATGGCAGCATGTATGATACGGCCGGCGTCCTGAAAGACGGATACCGTTGGGGCCCTGACATCGCAATCCTCACCAGTTTCTACGATTGGGCCCACGATGTGTTGGTCATGCCTGAATCTCTCGCAGTGTTGCTCGGCTTGGGCGACAGCAGTCATCCATTTGTGATGATGCCTTTCCACCGAGCCAGTGCAGGTCACGGCCTCGAGCAATATGTTTCACTTGCTGTGTACCTTGGCGTTTTCCACATCTTCGTTGGTCTCATCATTGGATTCAAGAACGTCAACAAGGCGCACGGCCTTGATGCAGCATTCTTTGAGAAGGGATCCTGGTTGATGATCCTCATCGGCGGTTTCATGATTTGTCGAAACTTCATCATGGGCTACAACGACTTGTTCGAAGTGCAACTGTTGTGGAACTTCCTGCTCATCGGCGGAATCCTCTGCCTCATCGTCGGTCTCGCGATTTACGAAGGCTTTGGTTGGGCTGGTGGCATCCTCATGGGTCCAATTGAAACCTTTGGTTTGCTCGCAAACACCCTCTCCTACCTCCGAATTATGGCGGTTGGTGTCGCAGGTGTCAAAATCGCAGAAGTCTCCATCATCATGGGTTGGGAGAACATCTTGGTTGGCTTAGAAAACGGTGGGGCTTCTGGTTATCTTACCGCAGCGCTCTGCTTTGTTATCTTCATGTTCGTGCAAGTCTTCGCTCTTGCCCTTGGCATCCTCTCCCCTACAATTCACGCAGCCCGTCTCCACTTTGTGGAATGGATGGGCAAATTCTACGACGGATCCGGCCGTGCATTCGCACCGCTCGGTGGCCGTTCCCTCCACGTTGAGGGTCAATCATAGTCCACGGACACTAAAAAAAATCGGAGGTAGCAAATATGAACGCAAACACCCTAAAAACGAGCCTAAGAACATTGATCCTACTGGCAGCCATCACCATGGTTGCTCAAGGAGCAGCAGCAGCAGACGCAGCAAACGCCAGTGATGGTGACGGATACACAGCAATCGGACACGGTATCGCCCTCGGCCTTGCCGCAATCGGTGCTGGATGGTCCCAATCCGCAATCGGCAGCGCAGCTGTTGGTATGCTCGCAGAAGACGGAAGCAAGTTCGGCCCAGCATTGATTTTCACTGCTTTGCCGGAATCCATCGTCATTCTCGGTGCACTACCACTCTTCCTATGAAGACGCCCAATGATGGAAGGGCCGGGTTTCCGGCCAATTGAAATCAAACCACAGGAGAAATCACTATGACGCTTGAAACACTTGCAAAAGACATCTCGAAATCAGCTAAGGCGGAAGCCGAAGCAATGATCGCAGAGGCCAAAAAAGAGGCTGATGCGATTGTTGAAGAAGCGACTGAAAAGGCAACAACAATCCGCGAAGAAGCGGCCACCCGCACCGAACGCGAAGCAACTCAGATTGCCCGTGAAGTGGTTGCGAGTGCTCGCCAAGCCAACCAGAAAGAAATCCTCGTCGCTCGCCGAAAGGTGCTTGACGAAACCCTGGCGGCTACACGTGCTGAACTCAGCAGCCCGAAGATGAAAGGACGAGCAAGCTTGCTCAAGTCCTTGATGGCAAAGGCTGACAAAATCGGAAAGGACTTCAACGTCCGTCCGGTTGAAATGGATCGAAAGGCACTCACAGAACTTGCTGGAAAGCGAGGGATGGGTGACGCAGTCGATGGCCTCGGGGGCTTTGTCCTCGAAGCGACCGATGGTTCAGTTTCGTATGACATGCGCTTCGATACTCTTCTGGAATCCTCTTGGAAAGACCAGTTGAGTGCAACAACCAACATACTGTTTGAGTGAGGGATGAAGATGGCTATGACAGGTAACACCCCCTACGTTGCTGCCCGGGCAAAGGCTCGTCGGCAGAAACTTGCGGATCGTGCCCGTCTGCGCCAACTCATCAGTCAATCGCCTGACCAGTTGACAGTCGCCATCGGTGACATCGGCTATCGGTCTGAAATGGACATGTATGCCGGTCGTTTGACGGGCGGAGATTTGGTAGAAGCAGCACTTGCCCACAACCTCGAACATGAACTCGAGGCTATGGTTAACTTGTGCAGCGGAAAAATCCGAACCATTGTCGAGATTTACACGAACCGTTACGAATACCATAACGCAAAGGTTGTGTTGCGCTCAGTTGCAAACAACGTCGACATGGAGAAAGTGACTCGCTCAATTCTCCCTGAATTGAATGATATTAACACTCCGTGGCTCAAAATCATCGAAAGCTCTGACGATTTGCGCTCTGCGGTCGTTCAAATGCGCCGTAAAAACTTCGGCTCCGCCTTAGGAGCAGTCGCAGAAGACGGTCGACTTTCGGACTACGAAGACGCTCTCGATCGTCACTACTTCGCCAACGCTTTAGCGGCACTAAAGGGTACTCGGGCAGATGTCCGGTTCCTCAAGGGCTTGCTAAGCGCTGAAATCGACCATCGAAACATCCTCAACGTGTTAGAAGCAGAAGCAGTTGGATTTTCCAACGACCTCATCGTCGATATGCTCATCCCAGGCGGACGAGTTGTGCCAAAGCGTGCCTTTTCCACCATTGCTACCGGTGGTAAAGATGCCATGCTCGGCCTTCTCAGAACTGCATCCCGCTTTGACGCAACGACGTTTGAAGAAGCACTTGCCCGCTCTGAGCAAGAGCACAGTTTGGATGCTGTTGTGACCTTCCTAAAAGAACGAGAACTGAAGATGATGGCTCGCATGAGTTTCCTTCATCCCGTCTCCGCCCTTCCTGTGATTCACTACGTTGCAGCCAAGGTGCAAGAAGTCAACGATTTGCGGCTTATTGTGCGAGGACGCCTCGCAGGTTTGCCAACCGATGTGCTCGAGGCACACGTACTAAATTGAGGTGAATAAGATGGATATCGCAGTTGTAGGTACGCCGGAATTCACTCTTGGTTTCCAACTCGCAGGTGTCGATCACCTGCTAAACCCTGAGGGCGAAGACGCTATGGTCGCCGCCTTCAAATCACTACTCAACAACAAAAGCGTCGGGATTGTCGTGGTCGACTCCGCAATCCTCGCTGGCCTGCCAGAGCGTCTCCGTGACCAACTCTCGGCATCCGTCTCTCCGACCGTGCTTGGCATTGGAACGGAAGAAGACACAACGCTGCGCGACACCATCCGCAAGGCAATTGGAGTCGACCTTTGGAAGTAATGTTCCAACCAAATGGAGGAAATAAAAATGAGCAATGAAGGACTAATTTATCGGATATCCGGGCCTGTTGTAACCGCAACTGGCATGAGCGCTGCAATGTATGACGTCGTTCGTGTTGGACACGAAGGTCTAATGGGCGAAGTGATTGAACTGCACGGCGACAAAGCCGTTATTCAAGTGTACGAAGATACCTCTGGTATTCGACCCGGCGAACCCGTGTTGAACACCCAAGAGACCCTTTCCGTTTCACTCGGACCTGGTCTGCTGACCCAAATTTACGACGGTATCCAACGCCCTCTCCCTACCCTTGAGAAGGAAATGGGTGTCTTCATCACCCGTGGTGTTGACGCTGACGCATTCGACCTCGAAAAGATCTGGACCTTTGAACCACAAGTTGCTGCTGGCGACGAAGTGGTAGCTGGGCAAGTGATTGGACACGTGCAAGAAACTGAAACCATCATTCACAAGATCATGGTACCTCCAACCATGGGTGGAAAGGTGAAATCGATTGAATCAGGCGATTTCAACGTCACACAAACTGTCTGCGTCCTTGAGGACGGAACAGAAATGCAGATGATGCAGAAGTGGCCTGTCCGTACCCCACGGCCATTCCAGCAAAAGTACGCACCAGACACCCCCCTCATCACCGGTATGCGCATTCTCGATTTCCTGTTCCCACTTGCAAAGGGTGGCGCAGCAGGAATTCCTGGTCCGTTCGGATCTGGAAAGACCGTCACACAACAATCCCTCGCAAAGTACTCTGACGCACAACTGGTGGTTTACATCGGATGTGGCGAGCGTGGAAACGAGATGACAGAAGTTCTGGACGAATTCCCTCACTTGATTGATCCAAACACCGGTAAGCCCCTCATGGAGCGAACGGTCATGATCGCAAACACTTCCAACATGCCAGTGGCAGCACGTGAAGCATCTGTGTACACAGGAATCACCATTGCAGAATACTTCCGTGATATGGGTTACGACGTGGCTCTTATGGCTGACTCCACTTCTCGCTGGGCAGAAGCAATGCGTGAGATTTCCTCCCGTCTTGAAGAAATGCCTGGTGAAGAAGGATACCCTGCTTACCTCTCGTCCCGAATTGCAGAATTCTACGAACGAGCTGGCCGTGTGGAAACCCTCAACGGCGATGACGGCTCTGTAACCGTCATCGGTGCAGTGTCTCCACCTGGTGGCGACATCTCCGAACCTGTTTCTCAAGGTACCTTGCGAATTGTCAAGGTGTTCTGGGGTCTTGATGCTGGACTTGCCCGACAACGGCACTTCCCTGCTATCAACTGGCTTAACTCGTACTCCCTGTACCCACAAAGCCTCGACCAATGGTTCCGAGACAACATTTCTCAAGACTTCCCAGAAGTCCGAACTCAAATCAGCGGTTTGCTTCAAATCGAATCCGAGTTGCAAGAAATTGTCCAACTCGTTGGTTCCGATGCTTTGCCAACAGACCAACAACTGACCCTTGAAGTCGCACGAATGATTCGTGAGTTCTTCTTGCAACAGAATGGTTTCCACGATGTCGACGCTTACTGTGACATCCACTTGCAATACCGAATGGCCAAGGCCATCATGTCGTTCCAAGACGCAGCAAAGTCTGCAATGGCAAGCGGCGCACAACTCAATGATGTGGTCAACGTCCCATCACGATCCGACCTCATGCGTGGTCGCTTCGAAAAGGGATACATCGACGTCATCGAATCGATGGTCGAAACAATGACCGCTGAAATCGCCGCTACGGTGGAGGACAACTGAGGAGAGGAATATCATGACTGGAAAAGAATACCGAACCATTACTGACGTGAAAGGACCTCTGGTCTTTTTGAACAAGACTGAACCTGTTGCTTTTGGTGAAATCGTTACCCTACGACTCTCCAATGGTACCATCAAGAACGGGCAAGTGCTCGACACCTCCGATGACATGGTCATCGTTCAAGTGTTCGAAGGAACAGCAAAAATCGACCGACAAGCTGGTGTCACCTTCATGGGCGATGTCTTCAAGCTCCCAGTGAGCGAAGACCTCGTCGGAAGAATCCTCGACGGTGCTGGACGACCTCGTGACGGCGGACCAGAAATTGTCGCCGACGAAAAGGCAGACATCATTGGTGCTGCAATCAACCCATACAGTCGACAGAGTCCAAACGATTTCATCCAAACCGGTGTCTCTGCAATTGACCTTTGTACCAGCCTTGTGCGTGGTCAAAAGTTGCCAATCTTCTCGGCATCTGGTCTCCCGCACAACGACATTGCACTGCAAATTGCACGTCAAGCAAAACTCAAGGACTCCGATGAAGATTTCATCGTTGTGTTCTGTGCAATGGGAATCACTGCTGAAGAATACAATTTCTTCCGTTCCGACTTGGAGCGAACCGGTGCACTCGAAAACGCTGTGCTGTTTGTCAACCTTGCTGACGACCCAGCGGTTGAGCGAATCATCACCCCTCGTCTTGCATTGACCGCTGCAGAATACCTTGCGTTCGAGAAAGATTACCACGTTCTGGTCATCTACACTGACATGACCAACTACTGTGATGCTCTGCGTCAAATTGGTGCTGCTCGTGAAGAAGTTCCTGGACGACGTGGTTACCCTGGTTACATGTACACAGATTTGGCAATGCTCTACGAGCGTGCTGGAATTGTCAAGGGGAAGAAGGGTTCAATCACCCAATTCCCAATTTTGACCATGCCAGGTGACGATATTACTCACCCAATTCCTGACTTGTCTGGTTACATCACAGAAGGTCAGATTGTTATCTCTCGTGAATTGCACCAACAGGGTATCTATCCGCCGATCAACGTGCTTCCTTCGCTTTCCCGTTTGATGGGATCATGTATCGGAGAGAAGACCACCCGTGAAGATCACAAGTCAGTGTCTGACCAAATGTACGCTGCATACGCTCAAGGCCGTGAACTCCGTGGTCTCGTCGCCATTGTCGGTGAAGATGCGCTCAACGAGCGTGACAAGCAATTGCTCGACTTCTCCGGTGTGTTTGAGGACAAGTTCCTTCGCCAAACCCGGGATGAGGACCGTTCCATTGAGGAAACCCTCGACCTTTGCTGGACCTTGATGTCGTCAATCGACACAAAGTACCTTGTCCGTCTTGACCAAAAGTGGATTGACAAGTACCACCCAGACAACAAGGCTTGAACCTGCTAAACCAACTTGGAGGCGACACACATGGCACTCGACATCAAACCAACCCGAAGTGAGTTGATCAAACTCAAGGGGCGCATTAAGCAAACCAGAAACGGGTACAAGTTGTTGAAGATGAAGCGGGACGGTCTGTTCCACGAATTCCGACAACTCTTGGCAGCGATGATTGAGGCAAAGCGGGATCTCACCGCAACCTAC
>CM001443.1:681096-686357 GCA_000246735.1 uncultured Candidatus Poseidoniales archaeon
CGTATCGACCTTGCAAACGCAATCGAAGGCGGTCTTGCCGTCCGAGCAGCTGCGATTGCTAACACCGGTCATCCAGAAGTTGAGGTTGAACGCCGAAACATCATGGGTGTTGTTGTGCCAAGCGTGAGCGGTACCAACCTCAAATCCACCTTCAAAGAACGAGGTGTTGGTTACATTGGTTCCTCGCCGTACATCGACGAAGCCGGTGAATCCTTCGGCAACCTGATCGAAAAGATCGTCAAGGCGTCAGAGATGGAAGCAACCCTCAAGCGACTGCTTCAGGAAATTGAAGCAACCAAGCGACGTGTCAATGCTTTGGAATTCAAGGTCATCCCTGAACTCGAGGAAGCACGTGTTTTCATTCAACTTCGACTCGAAGAAATGGAACGTGAAGAGACCTTCCGTCTCAAGCGATTCAAGAACAAGTGATGCACATCACTCGGCACGCTACGCCCGCATGTTTGAAAACCATGAGGGATTCATTGATGGGGGAGGCTTGCCCCCGTTGGGATGAGGGGAGTCAATGAGCAACGAAGAGCAGCCCCCTGTTGAACTCCAATCGATGGAGGCTCACAAGCAGCTCTGGTCTCAACACGATCTCCTGCAGACCATTTTGCGACGCTATTTTTCTGTTCATGGTGCCATTGGTGGTACTGTTCTACCAGCTTGGAAGGTGTCTGCTAAAGGTGAAGAGGATGCACACGAGCAGCTTGTTCATCTCAACCAGCACCTTCAGAAATTAGGATGGATGGGAAAACTGCTCATCGATGAGCCATGGGTTGTTCAGATTCTTCCAATCCCCGAACGACAGTTCCCTCATCGCTCCTTCCAACGGATCATGTGGGCAGTCACCGCGTTTACCCTGACATTGGCAGGTGCATACTGGACGGATGGGGCGACACCTGAAGGCGGATGGTTCACAGAATCATCTGCACTTGACGCTCTGCTTGGCTACACGCTCCCAATTCTTGCATCAATCTTCCTCGCTTCGCACATACAACGCCACATCGCAGGTCGCTATGGCCTCCGTGTCGGGCACATCGTACCCGTTCCAGAGCCCTCAATTGCGCTTTGGAGCCTTGGTGCATTGCCAAAATCGATGCTCATATGGCCCTTTGGTTTGTTTTTGATTCCGACCCTTCCTCGTATGGATGCCCGACTTTGGCCCAACCGAAAAGCCCTCGGCTGGTCGGCTGTCAGCGTCCCGATCACCTTCGTCACGCTCGGCATGGCCTTCTGGGGCCTCGGATTGTGGTTAACACCAGACTTCGTGGCTGTGACCGCTCAACAAAACATTGCTTATCCGCCGCTGGCCGTTGAACTCTTGGGCGAGTTGACGCTGGGTGATGGCTACCAACAACTGTTGGTTTGGGCACATCCATTCGTTCATGTTGGCGCTTTGTTGACGTTCTTTGGCTGCCTCTCAATGTTGCCGATACCAACCTTCCCTGGTGGGCGCCTTATGGTCGCACGAGCAGGTCACGGCGAGGCCCGAAGCGGCTCAAATCAAATCTTCATTTTCCTTCTTTTGCTTGCCTTTGCATGGATGTTCGATGCCTTCAACGGTCTCAACATCTGGCTTTTAGTGCTGTCAATGGTGGTTCCGCTGCTTTTGTTCATGGGTTCAGACCGGCGCACTCCGATTGTATTGGATGAACCAAAAGGATTGGAACTTACATCGATGAAAAATATGGGCTTGGTCGCTCTTGCCATCGTGTTGCTTGCGCTTCCGCAACAGATTCCATTTGCTGTAGATGAGGACTGGGAGGACGAAGTTTTCTACACGGTGCAAGCCTTTGGAGAGGCTGTATTGTATAACGGAACATGGAGCGCTGAAGTCACCATCACTGCTGCAAATCCATCTTCCCTTGAACGCTCTTGGTCCGTCCTAGAGGACCGCTATGATACCGATCTCAACGGGTGGACGGCCATTTGGGATTGCGATGGTAGTGATTCATATTCGATTGCTGAAGGCGGCTGTGGTAGCATTCTTCCACCCAACATGCAAAGCACCGTGGTGCTGAACCTTACATGGTCTGGACAAGGGGATGCCCCCATCGCTGCATCCTTCGGTCTGTTGACCTCATCATTGTCCACCCTCGCCGTTGAAGAAATCACAATCCAGCCCGATTTGGATGTCTTTGTCGCTTCCAAATGGATTTTTGTTGAAGAAGATGGGGAATTGAAGCGATGCCTCACCCTCGGCGGCATTGGAAACGCAGCACTCAACGCCTCGTTACCAAATGCAGTGGATGCTTTCGACATCGAGGCACGCCTTCATTGGATTGAGGGCCAAGACGGCCTGAACACGACGTACGATGAACGACCGGACCGATTGTGCATCCGAGGCCTTGACCCCGTGGTTCTACAGGCTTCAACACTCGACATGGTGCTCATCGATGGCGTTCGATTCCATGCGGGTTCACCAGACCTGCCGATGACGGCTGTACTTCCACAAAACGGGTGGACGATTACGCCCGAGGCCACAACAGGATGGGGCTTCGAATTAGGCGCTGGAACCATCATGAGTGCGACAGGCGAAGCTTGTCCCCTCAACGCCACATTAGCAACGCCACTTCCTCCTGCATCAGGTGAATATGTATGGGATTTAGAAGTTCGAGACATTTCAAGCATACCTGCAATCACCAACGGATCCCAGAATTTGACGCTGCAAATGCCGAATGAAGCACAAATCATCGTTTGCTCAGATCCTCTCTCTCCTATTCCGCGACTCAACTTCACGGTTGAAGAAGGACCGGAGGTGATTCTCATCCGCTCTGAGATTGCTCACCGAATGTGGTCGAACGTCTGGACGGCCGCAACCAATGGTACATTATTAAATCCTGAAAGTGGCACCTTTAATCTCTATAATCCAAGCAACACAACCGTTGCAGTTCAATTAAATTATGAAGGAAATGGAGCACAATGGGACGATGTTTCATCAACTTCTCAGTTGCAACCAGGTGACAATTTCTTCGAATTCGCACCAAGCAATTCCACAATGTCAACCATGTGGTTTGAGCATGTCGAAGGACAGATTGTCGTTCATCTGGGCAGTTATATCTGAGGTGTTGACGTGAACATTGCGATTTTGGGTGCCGGCTCACTTGGCTCCCTCCTTGCAGGTTTCCTAGCAGAAGATTCTCAGACAGAACTCATGGTTCATGCAAAAGGCGATCACGGCGCAATGATGGTTGCCAAAGGGCTGGAAATTATCGGTGAAGCAACGGTTCACATCGATGCCAACCAAGCCCTGTTCACCCTCGAAGAAGTTGGTATTCCAGAACAACTCAATGGGACGATGGATGCAATCTTGTTAACCGGAAAATCGCAATCCATTGCATCGCTGTCTTCTCTTGCTCAACGCCTCCTTCGCCCAACCGGGATTGCTGTGTGCCTTAGCAATGGACTGGGTCATGCTGAAACGCTCGTGGGTGCATTAGGGCCTCACCGGGTTATCTGTGGCACAACCACCTATGGCGCATGGCGGCCTGAACCGGGGACCATTCATTTTGCTGGGCGAGGCACGATTGTGCTTGGCCGCCTCCAAGAAGGACCGTCGCAAGTGGATGTCCAACCCCTTTTGGATGCCTTCACCCGCTCTGGTTTGGCGTGCCAATGGTCAGAGCATGGCCCAGCAGAAGTTTGGATGAAGGTTCTGTTAAACATCGCCATCAATCCAATTGCGGCCCTTTCGGGTGTGAAGAACGGTGAACTTTTGCAACCTCCTTTGTTCAGTGCGGCGCTTGAAACAATGCTGGAAGGCGCACGAATCGCACGGCAAGAGCGGGTGCACTTACCAGATGATTTGACCCTTGAACGGCGTTTGCAAGAGGTCCTTCACGCCACTTCAGAAAATCATTGTAGCATGTTACAGGACGTACGAGCTGGCCGGGGCACAGAGATTGCTTACCTCAATCAAGCCGTTGTGGAGCGGGGTGAGCGAATTGGGGTGCGTGCTCCAATGAATCAAATGTTGAGCGCTATGGTTGAAGCGCTTACACCTTCTTCAAATCAGCATTGAAATGAAGGCCCTTGTTCTCCTTTCGGGCTAGAGAATCCTCGATCACAAGTTGACCTGCTAAGGTCATGTTCCTCAGTTCTACGATTTCTCTTGAGGGCACTGCTTGCTTCCATATGATGTCTACCTCTTCGGAAAGCAGGGTTAATCGGCGTTGGGCTCGATGAAGACGATCAAATCGCTTTACAATTCCCACTTCTTGTGACATTGTGGCCCTTAGCGCCGCCCTATCGTTGATTACCGGAGCATGCTCAACCAAATCGCTTAGCCCGTCAGCTCGCCACCGTGGGAGTTCCTTCAGTTCGGTCGGTGGATTGGTTTCAATGATATGATCTGCAGCCCGAGCAGCATACACAACTGCCTCAAGCAAACTGTTGGATGCAAGTCTGTTTGCTCCGTGCATTCCAGTGCATGCGACTTCGCCAATAGCGTACAAGCCTCGAATAAATTCTCCAGATTCTCGCGCATGTGGCCTCCCAATGGAATCGACATCGAGTCCACCAACCACGTAATGTGCTGCAGGTGCAACGGGAAGTGGATCGCGTCCAAGATGCAAGCCGTGACGATCGAGCCTGTCTTGGATGGTTGGAAAGTGGTTGAGGAGGTGTACTTTGTCCAAATGTGATGTCACCAAGTAGACGTTCTCTGCTCCTGTTTGCTTCATGTTTTGATCGATTGCTCGGGCCACGATATCCCTCGTTGCCATGGAGCCAAGAGGTGAATGTTCAAGGGTGAATGAGAATGGACTTGGTGAAGGCATTGGTGCTCCTTCATTGGCTGCTTTCTGACATGCTTTCTGCCATTTTGAGAGTCCTGCTTGATCGAGGATGACGCCACCTTCACCCCGTACGGCCTCGGTAATCAGGAAGGGACGGTCGTTCTTACGCGCAAGGGCAGTTGGATGGAATTGGATGAAGGCCATGTCTTTGACGGCTGCTCCCGCACGGTATGCCATGGCAAGTCCATCGCCTGTGGCAACCGTTGGATTTGTTGTCGTTGCCCACAATTGGCCAACGCCTCCAGTCGCAAGGAATATGATGTCTGCACCAAATGTAAGCACCTCTTGACTTACTTGATCAAGGCACCATACGCCCGAGATTCCTTGCGCAGGATGGCCATGGTTTGTTTGAATTAAATCAATGGCAAGAGTGTTGGGTTTGATGGTGATGTTTGGGTGGTTTGCAGCGCCTTCAGAAAGGGCCCGTTCAATTTCCTTTCCAGTTGCATCCTTGGCGTGGAG
>CM001443.1:686374-690985 GCA_000246735.1 uncultured Candidatus Poseidoniales archaeon
CCTCTTTCACAAGGTTGAATGTCCCATCTTCATCAGTTTCAAATTTCACACCGATTGTGAGCAAATCTTGAATTCGCTCCGAAGCCTCTTCGATAATGCTGCGGACAATGCGCTCATCACACAAGCCGTCCCCGCTTTCCAATGTATCTTTGATGTGAGATTCCAAACCGATGCCGTCAGTCTTGTCCAAAATGGCAGCAATGCCACCCTGAGCCCAATTGGTCGAGGAATCAGTGGGTCGCTGCTTTGTGATGACCGTGACCGTATGGCCGGCATCTCCTAAGCGGAGCGCCGCAAAAAGACCAGCAATTCCACTTCCGATAATCGCAACATGCGCCAAAACGACCACTCCGGTATTCAGTGCTAATTCGCCGATGCATTTCACCTCATCGCAAGGCGATATCACTATGGCCGTTGCCCAACTACGCAGGCCATGGCGAGCGTGCGTGTCTTCATCGGACAACTCATTGCACTCACCATCGTTGTCGTGGTGTCAGCGAACGCACAATTTGGCGCTGTTGCACCAAAGATGATTGAAGGCGCTGGCGATGAGAAATACGACATGTCACGAATGAGCGAACCAGACTGTGCGCCGATGTTCGATCGTCTTGAGGAGCTGATCGCCGAGGGAAGTGAAACCAACTGTCTTGTCCCAGCAGGGGAATGGACTGGAATGGATTTCTTCATGATGGGGCCATCATTGTTCATCCTCCTCTCGGGACGAATCAAATTCGCACGTGTTGGTGGGAAGAAAGATCGCTTCTACAAAGCGGCATTCGCAGCAGGTGTTGTTCTCTTCGCTATTGCGGTTCTTGACCGCCTAGGGATTCTTCCAACACAGGTAAATTCAACTGGCTTGGCTGCCTTGATTCCATTGGCGGTCGCACCATGGGTTGTTCAAATTCTGTTTGCCCTTGTCGGTTGCCTCTTGATGATGGGGCCAAAGTATTGGGAGGCTGAAGCAATCACACAAGCTGGGGAATCCATTGGCAGGCGCAGGGAAGCTGCTCATCAATTTAGGGCGAAATTCGGTTCTGTTGTTACGCCATTGCACGCTCGAGCAGGTACGAATCAACGGATCAACCGCTCACGGATTCTCCAGAAGGATTCCCACCTCCACATGAGGAGGGGGGCATCAAAAGGCGTCAAAGTCTACGCGACGTGTCCTTTTTGCTCGGGCGGTGGTTGTGGAAAATGCAATCATAAAGGAACCCTTTGATGAATGTGATTTTATCTGTAAATCTAATGGGTTTGGCTTTTGAAAAGCAGTCCACAAAACCGTCACACTGGGGACACATCTCTCGCATTCTTTAAGACCCTTCGCGAACGGGTGTTGCAGATAAGGTCGGGGATTTAATTCTCGATTAGGAGGGAATGGGATGTATCTCAAAGCGTTAGAAGTTTCGAATTTCAAGTCATTCAAGGGTGAACTCACCATCCCTATGGACCGTGGGTTTACCGCGATTACCGGGCCAAATGGCTCAGGGAAGTCGAACTGCGGTGATGCCATCCAGTTCGTTCTGGGTCCCCGTTCAAACAAAGTGATACGGGCACAGAATGTGATGGATTTAATCTTCAACGGTGGCAAAAACAACAAGCCTGCAAGGGCTTGTGAAGTCACCTTAGTTTTCGCCAATCCCTTGCTCGCCAGCGGACGTCGCCGATTGCCAATCGATCAAGAAGAAGTTCGCATGACCCGTGCAGTTCGGCTCACCAAGAGCAACAATACCGTCACAGACTATCTCCTCGACGGAGAAGACTCCAGTCAGAAAACCTTCCATCGATTGCTAAGTGCGGCGAATGCCCGTCCCGACGGCTACAATATTGTGCTGCAAGGCGACGTAACTCGACTTGCTAAGATGACTGCTAAAGAGCGCCGGAAGGTGCTCGATGGCGTTGCTGGTGTAACCTCCTACGACGATGAAATCCGAAAGGCAGAGAAGCAACGAACAATGGTTGAAGGCTACATTGAACGCATTGGTTTGCTCGAAGACGAACAAAAAGCACGCCTCAAAGACTTGACTAAAGAAAAGGATTTGGCGCTCAAAGTCACCGATTTGGTTGAAGCATTGAAGGTCGCTCGACTTCTCTCTGCCCAGGCCAAATATGCAAGCCAACAGGCAGAGCGCCAGTACCAAATTAACGAGCGAGTTCGTATTGAAGCGGAGGCTGCTCAACTGATTGAGGAAGTCAAAGAAGGCGACAAAGGTCTGCTTTCCCTTGACGATCAAATCGGCACCCTGCAAAAGCAAATCGAAGACCTCCTCGGCGGGGACAACAACGGCTTAATGAGTGCCATCAACGAACTTCAAATTAGAATTGCAACCAATCAAGACCGAATTGATGAATCCGATGAAAAGGATGCTGAAGACGCGGTCGAGTTAGAATTACTCGGAGATGCCTTGACTGCTTCAGAGGCGGACTTAGAGGCGTTTGTAGAAGGTTTGAAGTCAGCTAATGCCGACCTTGCATCGGCCCTTGCAGCGCTTGAAGAAGCTAAGAAAGAAGAGGAAGATGTCCGTCAGGCACTCGAAACATCGGGTACTGCAAGCGCAGAACTTTCCCGTGGACTCGCTTTGGCTACGGACGCTGCTGAAAAGGCTCAGGAGAACCTTGTTGCTGCGCAAACTGAGGTCAACCGTGTCGCCACCCAAGCAGAGATGCTTGGTGAGCAATTGAGTGACGTGCAAGAGGCTGCAGAATCAGCTCGCCTCGCCCTTGCTGAATCGGAACATGAAGGGGAAGAACTCAAGGCCAACGCTCCTGATCAAGATCGAAGCAAATTGGCTGAAAAACTCCACCAAGCTCAACGAGCGGAAACACGCCTTGTCGAAGAATCTCAAGCGGTTGAAACCCGCCTTCGTGAGACGGAACGTAAATTGTCATCGGCGAAGGCCGAGATGGAGAACCGTGCGGGTGCTCGGGGCATGGCAGGTGGCGCAGCGGCCGTTCTTGCTGCTCGTGATCGAGGCGAACTTACCGGCATCATCGGGACTGTGGCTGAATTGTGCGAGCCACGTGACGCTTCACACACCGATGCACTTGCGACGGCGATTGGCGGCGGCATGACCTCTGTGGTCGTGGACAACGATGAAGTGGCAGCAAAGGCCATTCAGTGGTTGTCACAAAACAGGGCTGGCCGAGCAACCTTCCTCCCACTCAACAAACTCAACAACACTCGTCCAGCAGGCCGGGCAACCATCATCTCTCGAAAGCCTGGCGTCATCGGTTTTGCGAATGAATTGCTTGACTACGACCCACGCATCGACATCGCCATTCGCTTTGTTCTCCGGAACACACTCATCGTGGACAGCCTTACAACAGCTCGGGCCAACATGGGCGGTGTGCGCCTAGTGACGCTCCGAGGCGACGTTACCGAGGCTGGTGGTGCGATGGTTGGAGGTGCGAAGCGCAAGATGACCACATCCTTTGGTGGCAACATCCAAGGGGCTAATGAAGTCCAAACCCTCACAAGTGATGTTGAACGCTACCGCATGATGGCAGAAACCGTCAACGGTGCACTTGTCGAGGCTCGAAGGCAACAAGCCGAGATTCGCTCGACCATCAATGATCTCTCCAATAATGACCATTCAGTCCATCTCTCAGAATGGAAAGCAACCCACAAGCAAGCAAAGTCCAATCACACGACGGCCTTAGGTGCCGTTGGCGCTGCTGAGAAGCGATTGTCAGAATTGGAAACAGAAGGTTCCAATCACCTTCGAGCGCTTGACCGTGCACAAGAGTCTCTTGCTCAAGCCAATCAGGCTCGTAAGGAAGCGCAAACGGCGCTTGAAGACGCCAGCCCAGTTCATCTGAAAGACCGCCTCCACGCCACCGAGGTAAAGCGAGTCGAAGCAGAGGGTCTCAAGGGCCGGGCAGAAGCATCGCTTTCCAGTGACACGGGTCACCGCGCCTTGCTTGATTCAACGATTCAAGATTACAAGAAGCGCATTGAAGGAATCAAAACGGCCGCCATCACTCGCAGTGAGAAACTTGATGATATGCAATCACAGGTCGCAACCGATCGTGTAGCGCTTTTGGAGAAAGAAACTGAGCGACGTGAGTTCTTGGAAGAAAACCAAGGGCTTGAAGATGAACGGGTGGAACTCATCGAGGAGCGCAGTGCTCTCAAGGCGGCCCTCCAGCACAAGGTGCAGGAATCCCAATCGAGAAAGTCAATGAGCATCGAAATTGGGCGAGCATTAGCCCAGAAAGAGATGACAATTGCGCAAACGCTCCAAGACATGATTGAACAGGGCTACTCACCTGCTGAGGACGGCGTTACACTTCCAAGCGTTGGCGATGCAGAACGCAAGGAAAGAAACTTGCAGCGTAGGCTTGATGATCATGGCCCTGTCAACATGCTGGCGATTGAACAGTATGATGCATGTGAGGCTCGCTTGGACGCCATGAAGGATGACTTCAAAACGCTCCAGAGCCGACGGAAGCACTTGCTTGATGTCACAGAGAAGCTTGAAGCTCAACGAAAGGAACGCTTGCTGAATGTTCTTGAAAAGGTCAACGAGAATTTCAAGGTTGCTTACAAGTCGCTCAGCGATGGTGGTCGAGGGGAACTGTTCCTTGAGAACAAGGATGAGCCATTCAAGGGCG
>CM001443.1:691001-694914 GCA_000246735.1 uncultured Candidatus Poseidoniales archaeon
TCAACTGTCTGGTGGCGAACAATCCATGGCTGCACTCGCCTTGATTTTCGCAATCCAAGACTACGATCCAAGCCCATTCTACTACTTCGATGAAGTTGATCAAAACCTCGACGGATACAACGCAGAACGCATCGCAATGATGTGCAGAGAGCGCAGCAAGCGAGCGCAATTCATCATGGTCACATTGCGAAAGGTTTCCCTTCGACTTGCTGACCACCACATCGGTATTACGCACGGTGGCGATGGTTGCAGCCGACGGATTGTCGACTTCGATCGAGAACGAGCGATTGCTCTTGGTGAGCGTGCGCTTGCAGAAGCCGAGAAAGATAACGAAAAGAATCATTCTCGTATTGAGGAAGCACGAGCAGCTGAGCATGAAATGCCGGAAGTGCCTGAAGCCATGCCTGCTCCACAGAGCCTTGGCGGCCTGCTTCCACACATGACTGATCAGGGTGAAAGCGAACCTTCACTTGCTGCCCTTTCAGAGCGAACTGCAGAAATGACAGAGGATATTGAAGCATACCAAGAGGTTGCACAAGCAGTCCGTGAAGTCGATCAACAAGATGCTATAGAATCGGAGATAGAAGACGAGGAAGAACTCGTTTGAGGTGGTAGTGTGTCCGGTCAACAAGCAGCACTCGACAAGTGGTTCCTTCGCCAAGATGTGATGGACCAACTTCTTGCCTCTGGAGAGGCATCCGTCGATGCAACGCAATTTGCTGATCGAATCCTTGCCATCGCAGAAACAGAGGAGGCAGAACACCAAACGCTTGTCGATCCATTCGACCGCTCGGTGGCTTTGGTGCTTTCTTTGGTTCGAGAGGAAGAACTCGATCCTTGGAACGTCGACCTTTCGAGTTTCCTGAAGGTGTTCACCCTTCGAGTCAAGAATGAGGCTTCTGCGCTTGACTTACCTGCTTGCGGTCGTCTCATCCGTCTTTCATGGGAAGTGTTGCACCAACAAGCCGTTGTTTTGTTTGACCGTGTTCAGGCCATCGAAGAAGAAGAGGATTGGGATGAAGGGTTTGATTTTGGTTGGGAAGCCGATTATGATGATGAGGCGTTCCACTTTACGAACACGATTCTCCAAGGTGAGGCTGATCATGTCTTGCCTGGCTTGTTTGATGAAAGGGTGCGCAGAGAAGAAGGCCGCCCCGTCACCCTGGGTGAATTGTTGTCGGCATTCAAAGATGCTGCAGATGATGCAGAAGCATTGCGATTGCGTGAAGAAAACCGAATTGCTCATGAGTTGGAACTGCAAGAATACCTTTCCGATGTGGGTGGTCGAATGCACAATGAAGACCTCGAGGGGGACATTCAACGCTGCTGGACAGCCATGCGCCAAACATGCCTTGCACAAGCTTCGAACAAAGTTCCAGTCGCAGATGTGATGGTTGCACTTTCTAGAGTTCTTGAATCGACCTTTGGTGCCATTCCGGAAGGCTATGATGATGAGGCAAAGGTTGCTTCTTTCATCGCCGGCCTCTTCCTCACTCACAGGGGCTTTGCTTCCATCACTCAAGATGAGGTGCCTGAAGGTGTGATTTGCATCGAGGATGCATGGCCTCAAATTGAAACCTTTGAACAGGTGAAGGCCCTCGTTGATGATCAACAAGCCGAAGAATCCAATCGAATTCAATCGCAAGACCTTGGTTCGGTCCAACACGCTCAAATCCGAGCGGAAAAGGCCCAGAAGGCAGAAGAAACAGCTGCGCGCAAAGCACAGAAGGCTGCTCAGGAAGTCGAACCCGTAGAGGACGAAGTGGTTGCAGCGTTGGGACCTTCAAAAACTGTTGAAGCAGAAACCAATGAAGAGGCTGCGACGTTGGAAGAACCCTTCGAAGCGCATGAATGGTTAGTGGAGTGAGAATTAGAATGTCAGAAGTTCCTGTTGATACACTCTTGGAGGCAACACTGTTCGGTGCCGGTCGTTCGATGACGGTTGCAGAATTGTCGATTGCTCTCGGCTACGACGAGGATGAAATGTTGGATTCCCTCTATTCATTGCGTGCGACACTGAAACGTCGTAGGGGTGGAGCGCTGCAGGTTGCCGAAGTCGGGGACCGTTGGGCGATCGAAGTCAAACCAGATATTGCCGGGTTCCTACCCAAGGAGACCAAGACAGAAATTCCCCAAAAATTACTCAAGGCTGCTGCTTTGATAGCGTATCACCAACCGATGGCTCAGTCACGTTTGGTGGAATTGCTCGGTCAGAAAGCCTACGATTATGTCCGTGAACTGGCACAACTGGGTATGATTGACCGTAGGAAGGATGGGAACACACGCCGTCTGATCACCACGAGGCGCTTCTCCGAAGCCTTTGGTTGTCCGTACACCGACCGGAAGAAGGTCAAACAATGGTTCCGAGAGCAAGTGAAGGGGACTGGTATGCTTGATGGGATGGCAGATGCTTCGGTTCTCAAAGAGGAATCAGAAGTTGATGGCTCAATTCAATCCACACTTCCGATTTCGGAAGAAGAGTGATTTTACTCCATTCGGAGTGCTTTCAGGAGTTCTTCCACAACGGTTTGTGTCTTTGGTCCATCGACAGCTTGGAGACGTTTTGCAATGGTCTCAATCTCTTCGCCAATGGCACCTGCACTCACGGCCATGTTTCTTGAATGCAACTTCATGTGGCCTGCTTGAATGCCTCGAGTGGCGAGTGCGCGCAGGGCGCCGAGGTTTTGGGCAAGTCCAGATGCTGCAATCACGCCAGCGAGTTCTTGTGCAGATTCAACGCCAAGGATTGCAAGGTTTGCTTGAGCTGCTGGGTGGACTTTCGATGCCCCGCCAACAATTCCGACCGCCATTGGAGTCTCGATTTGCCCAATGAGGTTCCCCGCATCGTCTTTGTACCAATGTGTCATTGAGCCATAGTGCTCTTTGCCATATGCTGCATATGCGTGACATCCAGCCTCAATCGCTCGCCAGTCTTGTCCACATGCCAGGCCAACGCTGCTGATGGCGTTCATCACGCCCTTGTTGTGCGTAGCGGCTCTGAATGGGTCTGCTACGGCAAAATGATGCGCTTCGAGGATTCCCTCGATCACAGCCTCGCCATTGGCCTTTGTTCCATCATCAGCCAATTCCTCTGGTGTGAAGGTTGCTTCAATTCGGGCTAAACGATGGACTGCTAGATTTGAAAGGATTTTCAAATGAACCCTGCCACTGGTCAATTCCTCAACGCGTGGTGCGATCAGTTCTGCCATCGTGTTGACGGCGTTTGCTCCCATTGCATCTCGGCAATCAACGACTATGTGGAGGATCACCATCGGGCCACTGAGGCTTTGGATGACGCGTGTTTCGATGCGCTTGCACCCCCCTCCAAGACGAATCATCGTCGAAGGAAGGCTGTTACAGAGCGCCATCAATTCCTCACTGGCATCATGGAGGGCGTCCACAGCTTCTTCTGGGTTGCTGCATTCAAGGACTTGAAGTTGAGCAATCATCATTGGTGCGTCATTATTGGACCTGAATCCACCGTTTGCAAGGCAACGCTTGGCCATGTTGGATGCAGCCGCAACAACACTCGATTCCTCGAGACAAAATGGAATCAGGTAGTGCTTTTCGTCTATGACAAAGTTCGTAGCGACTCCCACTGGAAGGGACATGGTGCCGATGACGTTTTCGATCATTCGATCGGCTGCGGTTTCGTCTAATTCACCACAGGCTCGCAGTGCTTCGGTTTGCTCGGGCGTGAGTCCAGCCATTTTGGATACCATCTCCCGTCGTTCAGCCACAGAATGGCGGAAAAAACCTCCTAATCGACTGTTTTGAACTGGCATAAGGCTCGCCTTGTTCTTTGCAGGCTGGTTGGGCCCATCAAGCAATCGCCTCAGTCAGTTGTTTGATCTCTTCGGGCCAAAGCAGAATCGATGGCTCTTCTTCTCTTCGATTAACGGGTTTAACGGTT
>CM001443.1:694929-716027 GCA_000246735.1 uncultured Candidatus Poseidoniales archaeon
TGGCGTTAAAAAAGCGTTAACTGGGTGGATTTGATGCGAGCGGTCGTGCGAGTAACGGCTTCTAACGGGTCGCTCATGGCCTTGAAACCCCTCAAAGATGAAATACCCCTCTGCAGTTGCCCGTCGTATGGAAGTCCAAGGCAAAGAGATCGAGTTGCCCACCTTAACATCCAATCCCTTTTCGACGCTTCCACTTGAAGCGAATCAAGATCACCTTCTGGTGGGGCGGGTTCACGTAAAGGATGCAATGACTCAATACATCCAATTCAAATCACCTCGCAGGATACTGCTTTCAGGAGAAATGGGGTCTGGGCGCTCCTCATTGCTCCGCTGTTTGTCGAATTATGCTCCGAAATCAGTCCATATCGATCACATCTCGCAACAAGATTCCGCTCTGGGGCTTCTTCGGGAGATTTACGGGCAGTTAACTGGAACTGAAGCACCCGCGGGTTGGTCTCATGTGGCAGAAAAGCTTGTTGAAGCATCAAATGCCCACCAACATTCGTTGCCTTTGATTGTGATTGATGCGCAGCATGTCGAAATGGACTTGCTTTCCCAGGCACTACGTTCGGCCAGTGCGACTCTTAACCGGGTGCGTTGCGTGTTGGTGGTGGTCATCGAAACCATGCAGAAAGCATACTTTCCAGAGCAACTTTTGCACATCTTTGACAGCGATTTCTACCTCGAACCTTTGACAATCAATGAAGTTCAAGCCCTTGTAGAGAGTCGCATTACGACCGTGTCGAGCGAGCCATTCACACTTTCCTTCGAGGATGCTCGCTACCTTCGAGAGAAGTCACATGGGAATCCAGGGGCGTTGATACGAGTCTTACGAAACGCTGTTGATGCATCAAGAAACCCCGGCTCATTAGCAGGAATTGATCAAATCCTCAGCCTGCCAACACCTCCATTAAGCGGCCATATGGACACTTCAACGCCAGTGGAAAAGAGACCCCTCCAGTCATCGCTTGAGGAAGTGGAATCGAACGAGCAGCACGAGCCCCAAGATTCGCAGGGATGGACATCGCTGCCTGCAGAAGATCATTTGGCCTCTGAACACTCTCCAGAGGTGCCAGAAGAAAGCGAATACATCGATGCATCAACGCCTTGGACAGAACGTCAAACACTGAGAAATCAGGAAGACGATGTGAAAATAATCGAGAATGTGCTCGGTTTTGAACTGAATTTAGAACAACTTGATGAAGAAAAGTCAAGCGACGCAGAACTTCCTGAACTCCCCTACAAAGCACTTCCACAAACTCCAGAGTTTGCCGCTGCTGCTGAGGCAACCCCGCCAACCATCGTCAATGGCCCTTTTTCAGGCCTAGTAGGCCGCTTGCGGGATACAAAAGCATCGCCAGGTTCAGAGGAGCAAGCAGGGACTGAACTCTGGCTCACGGAGGGCAATGGCGCCCTCCCTGAACTTGCCCCTGAACCAATTGAAGTCGAACCCGTTGATTCTGCGGAACTGATTTATGATGAGGTCGGCATGTTCGTCCCAGAAGTCGATGAGTCTGATGATCAGTTGCTCGAGTCAGATTTCATCGATACGTTAGCAGTTGTTGAGGATGCTCCGCCGATGCCTGTGCCCGGTGAATCGGATGCCTTGGCAGCGGCCTTAGAGGCCATTGTGAGGGCTATGTCTGGTCCTGCGAGCGCCTCGCAGGGAACTGGCTCCCAACGCGCCTTCATCGATGCCTTAGCCAAGCTCCAACACAAACCGACAAAGGAGCATGAAGAATATCTCCTCGACAGGCTCCTTCTTTCGAACCTTAATGCGAACGAGATGGCCGTCTTAGCCGTGGCAGAGCACCGTAAATTTTCTCCATCCGATCAAGCCTTGTTGGCCGACCTTGGTGTCAAGCGGTCACGTCTCTCCCAGATTTGCAGTCGCTTGCTCAAAGGTGGTGTGCTCAACGCTCGCACATCTGGAAGGCAACGCTTCTACACCATGACATCCACAGCAAGAGCCCAACTTGCAGCGTGGGGCGTCCAAGGGGGTGAAGCCTGATGTGGACCATCACGTGGTCATGGCAGGCTCCCGGTCGTATTGCCGCAATGGCTGCAGCAGAAGGCGGCATGGTGATCAGCAGTGGTCTTGATTTGTTCATGCTCGAGGTTGATTCCACAGTGCGATGGCAAATTGAGTTGCCATTCAAAGCTCACGCGCTGTGTGTTCAGAATGGCGTGGTGGCTGTGCTTGCAGCGCATGGATTCTATGTCATCTCAACAAGCGATGGTTCGATGCTTAGCGAGGGACGTTCAACACCTGGTGGATTCACCGATGTAGCGGCACGGCCCGGCGGAGGTTGGATTCTCTCTGGAAGAAAAGGACATCTCCACTTGTTTTCACATGAAGGCAGGGGGATTCGACGATTGGATAGTGGAAAAGTACGTCGTTTGCTCGGATGGCTTGACCGTGAGCACATGATGTGGCAGGCCGCAGATGGTCGCTTATGGTGCGCACGATTGGCACAGTCTGACCAGAAGCGATGCCTCGAAGATCGAGTTTGGAGTTGGGTTACGCCACTCATGCACGGTCGTCTCTTGATGCAATCCAGTGATGGGGGCCTCTGGGAAGGTGTTCCTCATCCATTCGGTTGGGATTCACTTGAACGCATTGAGTATGATTCACTCGAGCCAATGGAAGGCGTTCGAAGCGCAGACGGTTGGTGGATTCTTGGCATTGAAGGCCACCTTCACCATCTATCGAGCGGAGAAGGAGGTGACGGTGCGTTGCTCGGCCAGGGAATGAACCTCGGCGACCTTCTCATTGGTCTCACCTCCGATGCGATGGCAACAGCAACACGAAACGGGCTTGTGCGACGATGGACAGCACCTCACTTGGCGCAATCCGAACGACAGGGCCGGTACCAAGCGGCTGCAGAAGCGGCGCTTGCTAAGAATTGGGAGGAGAGGCGCTCTTTGTTTGCCCGTGCCCAAACGGCAGAAGATGAGGGGCGACTCTCAAGAGCGGTTGAGTTGTATGGTGCTCTTGGTCGCACCGAAGATGTCAGGCGCCTGCTCAAACGGCAAAAGGAGGGTGGCGAATGACCGAGTCACAAACTGAGGTATCGATTGAGCGTGTTGAAAAGTACCTCGACATCACTCACAGAGCGCGTGCAAAGGCGACACCAATTCATGCAGAGGGGTCACCTGAAGCAAGACAACTCGCTGTAATGATGCGAATGGCTGATGATTATGCCTCTGACGCACAGCACTTTCTCAAGATTGGGGATCGTGTTCGGGCCTTTGGAGCCATCAATTATGCCCATGCTTGGATTGATGCAGGTGTGAAACTCGGACTGCTCGACGGGCATGGAGACGACGTGTTGTTCACGTTGCCTTAGTCACATTTTTTGAGTCAATCGCTGAACGGTGCTGATGCCCTTTTGCATGGCCACAATACGCTCTTCGATTTCCATTGTGAACTGGTCGATGCATGTTGGGAGGCTTTCAGTCAATTCATAGATATGAGAAGGTCTACCTCGGCCGTTTGCTCCTTTGCTCTGAATTCCGACCATATTCCGCTCATTGAGGGTTTTGATCGCCGTACTGATTTCTGGCTGTCGGAGTCCACAACGGGTTTGCAAGATTTTACTGGTTGTGGCGCCATGCGTGTGTAGGCATAGCATCACTTTGACGATGCTTGGTGACATGCCGAGATCAATCAAAGCTTCAGCAAGGGCAGCACCGTGTGGATTTTTGATGGCAAAATGATGGCCTATTGAGCCAGCCTTAACGGTCTGCATTTCTGACATATGGGGAAGGCGAATTTAATCCTATATGAAGTTCCTACCGGCATGATACAAAAATGATGAATCTGAGGGTTTAATCCTCACAGCTGAATAAAGAGCGTGTCTCAGGAGAGTCACGCTAATGGTCTCTTTTCTATAGACCTTCAATGAGGTTGAGTCGCTTCTTTTTCGAAACTTCGAGGACAGGAACGGCTCGCTCAAACAAACGTCGTTTGAGTTCGACATCCACCGTGAGCACCACCATCGAGTTGGTTTGTGCAAGGTGGAGCAATTGATCATCGGTGTGCTCGCCGACCTCAAGCGGTGCCTCGATTGTTGAGGATTTTGCGATCAGCATGCTCAGAAGCAGTCGCTTCGCTCTTGGTCGCTTTGCATCAAGCAGCTCCAATTCCTCCATGACTTTTGGGAGAAGCAATAATTCTGGACGGCCTAAAATCTTCAAAAGTTCGGCATCAAAATTCATGCCTGAATCAATCACAGCAGCCCAACCGCAAGCGTCGATGAGGACTTTTTGCATGTTGATGCCCTCCTCTTCATGGTGAGGCGTGACGTTGTCACTCAATCGTTCCGTAGCCAATCAATCGCCATCGTGTGCCGACTCGCCTTGAAAGCGAAACACGCTGACCAGGGTCAGCGCAAATGGGGAGTCTGAGTTCAAGTGTTGCTCGGCCTTTCTCTGAGTTCCTTGTGACGCCAACCGATGTTGCTGTTGCAACGTTGATCATAAGCATCTCATTGTTCCGAAGAGGATGGATTCGCTCTGGGGCTTCACCTTCGCCAGCGACCATGGTTTCCATGAGTTTGATGGCGATGTCGACCGAGGTTCGGACCTCTGGAAGGTCTCCTTTTCTGGCGACAACTTGACCAGAGAGGTTGTCCGATGTCGTGATGGAAGGGTCAAGCATTGTTGCCATGCCACAGAGGCCGCCAGCATGCATTGTATCGAGGTTGATTCCGCCGCCTTGCATGCTGCTCACGGTCGCTTCAATTGGCTCCCAATGGGTTTTATTTCCCTGTTCGATTTTCCGGCCGGGCCCAATGATGATCTCATCCCCGAGGTCAAACGTTCCTTCAACGATGCTTCCACCGATCACACCGCCACGAAGTTTCGTTGGGCGGGTACCGGGTCGATTGATGTCAAAGGAACGGGCAACATGCATGATAGAGCGCTTGTCGGTTGAGCGGTCCGGTGTTGGAATGGTTTGTTCGATGGCGTCAATGAGAATGTCGAGGTTGACATCATGGTGGGCAGAGACTGGGATGATCGGTGCGTTTTCAGCGATGGTTCCTTTGAGGAATGACGAAATCTCTTGATGCGATTCGAGGGCTCGCTCTCGTGTGACCAGGTCAATCTTGTTCTGAACGATGACGATGTTCTTGATGCCAGCAATTTCGAGGGCCATGAGGTGCTCTCTGGTTTGTGGTTGAGGGCATGTCTCGTTGGCTGCGACCATCAACATGGCACCGTCCATAATCGAGGCGCCAGTGATCATGATGGCCATCAGTGTCTCGTGACCCGGTGCGTCAACAAATGAAACGACTCGTTGCAGTTCATCTTCAACGTCCTCAGATCCGTCAGGTCTTCGCCCAGTTGGATAGAATTGACCGTCCTTGGTCTTGTAGAAGGCCGTGTCTGCGTAGCCGAGTTTAATCGAGATACCACGCTTTCGTTCTTCGGAGTGTGTATCAGTCCAAACCCCAGAAAGAGCTTGGGTGAGTGTGGTTTTACCGTGGTCAACGTGACCGACGAGGCCGATGTTGACTTGGGGTTGTGCTGGAAGCGCTCGTGCCATGCTTCCATCACTCCATTCTTCCGATTACCCTCTCGGGTTTCACTCCGATGCTTCTTCGCTACCTGCAGCGAGGATGTCAGCGAGGGACTTGTTGCCTGATTCGATGACCTTGAGGTTGATTTGACGTGTGTCTTGGTTGATGGTGTTGCCACGGAAGTATCGGCGCTTGCGCAGACCGTCTGGCTTGTAGCGGAATCGCTTCTTTTCGCCACCTTTGGTTTTGAAGACGAGGTTGTGGCCCTTGAAACCAACGGATTGAGTGACGAGGACTGCTTGGCGGGATCCACCATCAAGGTCACGTCGTAGAGGCGTTCCGGTCTTGTCTGAACCGCCAGTGATTTGTAATTTGTAGCCTGATAGTGTTTGTTCACCTTCGCCGACGAAGATTCCATCGACAGTATCGCCGATTTTTTTACCCAAAAGTTGAGCGTGGTTGTTACCACTAATTTTGAGTGAATAGGACTTACCACCGCTGGTAGGGTCCGTATCATTGACGACGGCGACGAATTCTCCTTGTTGTCCAACAGCCATATTTACCCCTCTAGAACGACCTTCCGAACATCGACCCGTATTTAGCCCCACCGTATGAAGTTGGACGAGTCTTTGTTCATCGAATCTTCTTTTTCAAGAGCATTTCGAGCCGACTCGCAATGTCTTTTGGAAGAAAATGAGGCATGCTCAAATGCGTAGTTCTGCCTCGCCCTCCCCCGATTGTGGCCACGCGAGAGGCGATGAGTTGACGGGTCTCAAACTCCTTCAGGTACTTCCACACAGTGGTGTGACTCTTCATTTTCACTTCGTACTCTTCGCAGACCACGGCGTAGAGTTGTTCGACGTCGCCGGTCGTCATAGTTTCCTGGTTTGTAAGTCGTCTGCACACCGCGAGTAGGACCAGCATCGGATGAGCATTGAGATCGTCGATCAATTCAAGATTGCTTCCTTGAGCGGTGAACGAGGTGTTCGAAGGTTCATGAACATCTTCGATGATCAGATGAGTTGCGTTGTGACCATCCTGGCGTCTTTCGCATCGCTCAACTGCAGCGTTGAGTAATTCAATCACTTTTCTTGCATCACCGGTGTGTGCGGCTTTTTCCGCAATCAAACGAATGATTTCAGGCGTATACGTACCTAGGACGAGGCCTAATTGGGCGCGTTGAGCTGCGATTGCCTCCAAGCCATCAGCGGTGTATCCACTGACCCGGAGATGGTTTGAGGCGCCCATCCGCGAGATGACAGCAGTCTCAAGCACATCCAACACCTGCTCCTGGCTAATCAGTATCAAAGACATCGTTCCCTTTCCTTCTTGATCTTCGTCGATTCGAAGCAATTGGTACAGCAAGTCGTCCCCGCTCCTTCTGAGCATATGGTCGACTTCATCGAGCACGACGATCAAGTGAGATGATTCCCTGCGAAGCAACCTGCGTAGACTCAGCAGAAGTTCACCCATGGAGAGGCCTCGATCAGGATGGCCTGGGTCAAGCAGGTGGAGTATTCGCTGCACGACCCTCATGCTCGTTGATGCATTTCTGCAATTGACTTTGACAGAACGGACGTTGCGCTTGCCAGAAAGGTGACGTTGTATGTCCCGGCAAAAGGTATCGGCCAGTACGGTTTTTCCACTGCCTACGGGGCCGGTGATGACGGCTCGCCCCGCTCCTTCAGGGTGCGCTAATGCGGAGAATTTCGAAGCGAGTTCACGCTGCACACTCTCCCTGCCCACGAGTTCTGGAGGCATCCAGTCGAAGTCCATGACTTCTGGATTAGCAAGCACTGCGCCTGCCCCAATTCGGTCAAGATAGTCTACCATACCAAAGGATGCTCCCGCCAACCGTTCTTGAACATACGGTTTGCAAAGCACCACACGGGGAGCGTTTTACCATGCTTGGTGTTGTTGTTCAGGGGATTTCGTCAAACTGGTACCCAGTTTCCCATTTCTTTTCCCCAAGAGCTACTTCAAGCTCAAACGGGGTAATCAGGGGCTTCCGGTACCGGACCGCATCATCGATGGCGATGCGTGGGCAAGCCGTGTTGACGAAGGCGTCAACCGGATAGAAGTCAATGAGGTCAGGCCCGATATGCTCCAATGCGAGCAAGTAGCCTTTCTTACCGTGTTTCTCCAACATGCGCTTCATTCGAAGAGCGAGGGTCCGGCGCATCTGGCCAGGCTTTTCCCCAATGAGGATGCCAAATCGTTGAGCGTCTCCACTGGCCATGATCAAGCCAGATCTCTGGCGGAGAATTCGCTCGATTCGTTCAAGCGACATTTCTTCTGCATCACCGGTGTATGGGTCGAGCATTGCAAGTGGTTTTCCTGTGTGGAGCACAAGCCCGATTGGGTGGAAATCACCAGAGCCGAGGAACAGGTAGTGTCCGATGGAGTCATCATCGCCAGAATAGTTGCATCCCAACACTTGGCCAGGGAACGAAAGTCGAGCGCCACCAATTGGAATCGTTACATCGTACCCCGCTTTCTCCAGTCGGTCATGAAATTCTGGAAGCAGATGCAGGTGTTGAATGGATCCGACGAGGCCGAGTTTGGTGTCAGTGAGTGGTGCCATGCGCCCCACGGCGTCAAGAAATCGCTCTTGCGCCTCTTCTTCAGACATTCCTTCTGTCTGGCCTTGGTTGGCCATTCGAGATTGTGCAATGGCTTTGTGGGCGTCGAGGAATGGGATGACGGGGGTCAATTCAGGGTCTCCATCGTAAGTGACATCGATGAATTGCGTCGGCATACCAGATTCGATGTTCATCTGTGAGTGGCCCATGTGAGCAACCAATTCAACGCCCATCAATTTCATCTTATCATGGACCAAATCACAGGCTCCGTAACATGGATCTGCTGCAAGCACCACTTTGGCGCTTGTTTCGGTCTCAATGGTGTCCATCATCTCGAGCGCTTGCATCTTCAAACCCTCTGGGATTTGGAGCGCAATCAAACGGTTATCGTTTGCTTGAATGCGTTCCATGAGTTTGTCAAGTTGGAAATCGTGGCGGTCTAAATCCATAGTCGTCCCACTCCGAGGGGCTCGGCCACCCCTCATCAATGCACCCTCTAGGAAAGGTATCAATCATCCAGGAGAACGACATCGCCGCCATCCATCTCGAGACGGACCAGAGAATCAATTTTGATTTCCGGGTAATCGGCTTGGAGTTGTTTCAAACCAGGGCCCTTCTCGACGACGACAAGAATGTGAGCCACCGTTGCACCAGTGGTGCGTACGCCCTCGATCACGGCCCGCAATGTGCCGCCGGTTGAGAGGACATCGTCAACGATTGCCAACCGTTCGCCGGGTGCAATGTCGTTGAGGTACATGGGTTGCTTGGAATAGCCAGTTGCTTGATCGATCACCACTTCTCCGTCAAGCCCATAGGAACGTTTTCGACCAATCACAAGTGGAACCCCCGTTCGAACACTGAGTGGCGCAGTGAGGGGCAAACCCATCGCTTCGATGCCAAGGATGAGGTCGATACCGCTCCAATCGATGGCGGCTTCTGATAAATCTGTGACAGCTTTCAGCACTTCGGGATCAAGCCGAGGTACGCCATCGGTAATGGGGTGGATGAAGTAAGGATAATCGCCTTTCCAAATCACTGGTGCGTTGGCGAGGCTGGTTCGTAGACGCTGCAGTGCGTTGCCCATGCCAAAACCGCTGGTGCGGCGGGGTATGACCTTTGCTCAAAGTTCAGCGAGGAACTCGACGTACTCATCAGGTTCCAAGAGGTTCTCAAGGTCCAATTCATGAGGCTCGATGATGATGATCCATCCGTGGTCGTAGGCTGAGTCGTTGACCAAATCAGGGTTGATTTCCACTTCGCCGTTGACTTCAGCGATGAGACCGGAATACATTGAGGGGAAGGCAACCTTCTGATCAGCAGTCCAAATTGAGAACATATCTCTACCTTCATCGATTTCGTTTTCGGCTTGTGGTAGGATGACTCGAAGGACTTCACCAATTTCTACGGCGAGGTATTCGCTCACACCAATCATGAGCCGGTCGTCTTTTTCTTGATACCATAGGTGGTCTCGAGAATATTTTCTGTTGTGTGCAACGCTGAATTCTACAACTTCTTCATCCATAAGGGCACTCCCCCAAATCGCCCCCATCGCCATTGTATATCAATTTGAGGCAAAACGAAGCCGTTGGAAAAACCGTCAAACGGGTTAAGTGAGTCGGCGGTGTCCGCACCACGGGGACGAACATGAACTACGGCGAAACCGAAGAACAGCAAATGATTCGAGAGATGGTCCGAGACTTTGCAGAGAGCGTATTATCCCTCACTGTTGAACACCGTGACCAACAACAAATCCCGCCAAGTAAAGAGTGGGAAGAATTCCTTGATTACGGTCTACAAGGAGTTACAATTCCAGAAGCATACGGTGGCTCTCCAGTGGACGATGTTTCAGAATCGATCATCGTCGAGGAACTCGCAAGAGTCGACCCATCCTTCGCAGTCATGTACTGTGTTCACGTCGGGTTGTGCTCGAAAACCATTGCCCTCCATGGAAACGAAGAACAAAAGAAAGAGTTCCTCCCAAGGCTTGCAGCAGGCGAAGTAGGCGCATACTCACTTTCCGAAGCAGGTGCAGGCACAGACGCTGCGGCAATGACCTGTAAAGCAAAGCTCTCCGACGATGGACAACATTACATCCTCAACGGCGAGAAGATGTGGGTCACCAACGGGGCGCAAGCAAAAATTCTGGTTTTGTTCGCTAAGGATGTCGATCATCCAGATTACGGCGTGAAGAAGCACGGTGGCTCAACCGCTTTCATCGTCGACTCGAGTTACGAAGGTTTCTCGGTCGGTAAAAAGGAAGACAAACTCGGCATCCGTTCCTCTGATACATGCACCCTCATCCTCGAAAACTGCAAGGTACCCGTCAAGAACATCCTGAAGGGCGTCGGGAATGGCTTCCCAATTGCTATGAACGCCCTCGACAACAGCAGAATTGGAATCGCTGCCCAAGCGCTCGGCATTGCGCAAGGCGCTTTCGAAGCAGCCCTCAAGTACGCTCACGAGCGAGAAGCGTTCGGAAAGCCAATCGCGCATCACCAAATGATCATGGCTTACCTTGCTGACATGGCCACACGGATTGAGGCATCACGCCTCTTGATCTACCAAGCATCATGGGTTAAGCAACAGCATTACGAACACGGTGGACCACGGCACTCCAAGGAAGCCAGCATGGCCAAACTGTTTGCAGGAGACACAGCAATGTGGGTGACTGAGCGAGCCATCCAAGTGTTGGGTGGCTACGGGTACACCAAGGAGTTCCCTGTTGAGCGGTTCTTCAGAGACGCAAAGATTACTCAAATCTACGAAGGCACCCAAGAAGTGCAACGTATTGTGATCGCCCGAGCCCTCAAGTGATCAAGCGATTCGTGCATCAGTGCACTCAAGGTTCGCTTGCTTCAAAGCGCCAGACCATCGGTAGATTTTCCCTTCAGAAGTGACGACTTGCCCCACTTTGAGACCTTCAATGAATTCAGTTTCACTCACAGGGAATCGCATGGTGACAACATGTTCGCCACCGTCAAGGGTTCCAGTGATGGTTTGCCCCCCTCGATACTCGCCTGATGCCATGAGTGAGCGTTCGGTTTTCTCAACTTTGATGGTTGATGTTTGTATTTCCGAACGGCCAACGATTTCGTTGAATTCAGAAAGCAATCGAGCGCCAGAAAGAGCTTCGATGATGCTCAGGTGGTCTAAACCCCCGGTCGATGCTTTTGGTTCGGGTGCAGCTTCGATTACGGGTGCGCTCGTCACAACCGCAGGTGCCGGGGCCACAGGTTGTGGCTCAGCAGGGGCGACTGCCACAGTTGTTGCCGCAACCGCTGCCACGCTTGCCACTGCCGCAACTGGTGCGACTTCTGCAGGTGTTGGGGCAGGTGTTGGGGCAGGTGTTGGCTCTGGCATTGGTTCTTCCGGCATCATTGGTGTCACGTTTTCAAAGCCAATTGATTCGAGGAATGCCCACCATTCAGCAAGCGTAACGGCGCCGTTCCCGTCGCTGTCGATGTGCTTGACAACCAATTCAACGACCCATTCAGGTGGGTCGGCGTTGGACATTGTTCGGATGAGGTTCAAGATTTCTTCATTGCTGATGATGCCATCTTGGTTTGAATCGGCCATAGCGGTGAGTTGAGCAGCGTTGTAATTGGATTCGCTCAACCATTCGCCAAACTTGTTGGCGATTGCAGCGAGCCGAGGATCTTCATCTCTCTTCTTCTGGTAGGTCTCACGAGCCGTGTCAACAGCGCTGCGCGTTGCGTCCGTCATTCGCTCCGCAGCTTGGGCGGCAACACGTGACTTGATGCCCATGGCCCATTCTTGAATCGGCTTTTGATCTTGGAGGGTGGAGATGATTGTCTCGCGAGGCAAATGGCCAGGCGGTGCATCGCCAAGGAAACGCACTGCTACAGCCGATAGTTCCTCATCCGAGAGTAGATTGAGATCGATTCCCTTTTGTGCCATTCGTTGTTCGATTTGTTGCATCATGAATTCTGACATGGTGGTCCCCTTAACCCGAAACAAATCGTTCTCTCACATCAAGATAATGCCGTCGCGCCCTAGAATTCGATTTTCGGCCAATGTGCATGGTTGGCATGTTCCCAGTTCAAACTGCACAGCGCAGTTTCAACGGCATCGCTGTCCGTTAAGTCCCTTTCAATTTGGATGCGATGAAGCCACATCTTCAGACGACCCAGGACAATGCCCTTTCCAAGACCTGTACGTTGCATGATCCAGTGGCCATCAACGATTGACTGGTCACCTGCTCGCAATGGTTCAAGCTCTTCCAACCGGTGGAGAAGTACGTCGATTTCCTCTGAATTGACAGAATCCATTTTAGGAATCTTGAGTCCAGATTCTCGAATTACTTTCTCCATTTCGAGATGGTTTTTGGAACGCTTCTGCAAAACGCTTCGATACACACGAAGGTCGGCAAGGGTGTTCTTTGGGACGCGCCCAAATCGTTGGTGTATTGTTTCAACCTCTTTTCGGTCTTTCTTTGATAATTTGAGGTGCTTGAGCGTGCGCTGTACCTCTATAGAGTCATTTTCTGCAAGGAGAAGTGCAAAACGCTCGAGCGGACTGAGGGTCGAGCAAAGTGAATGCCGCTGTGCGAACATTCTGTGTGCCTGACCACTCCATTTTCCTGGTAGGAACCGATCTAAAACGCCGTCTCTGCCCATTCGTTCGATGACATCAGGGGCGTTTTGTCCTGCGAGAATCTTCTGCCATTCCATCCAAATACGTTCATTCGTCACCCCAGATAGCATGCTTCGATGTTGAAGGAGTGCCTCTGAAAGTTCGGGGTCGAATCGCCAAACGCCTGCCTCGCCTCGATCGAGGAACCTGTAGGCTCGAAGGATCCGCAAGCCATCCTCTGAGAGGCGTTGGTACGCTTGTCCAACAGCTCTGACTCGTTGTTTCTCAAGATCGCCCTGTCCGTTGAAAGGGTCGTGAAGAAGATGCCTCCTTGCATCAATGGCCATTGCATTGAATGTGAAATCCCGTCGTTCCAAATCCCCGAGCAGTGATGTTCCAAAATTGACAACCTCGGGCCTTCGACCGTCGTTGTATTCGGATTCGGTTCGCAGCGTGGTGGCTTCGTAAAAACGGCCCTCTTCTCCTCTCAGCGTGAGCGTCCCGTAAGCAATTCCTGTAGGGAGTGCGTCAGGGAATATCTCCAGCATTTTTTCTGGATGGAGGCTCACTGCGAGGTCGATATCTTTGAATTCATCGAGGCCAAGAAGTGCATCTCGGACGGCGCCGCCCACGATCCAAACGCCTCCATCAGCTTCGGCAATTTTCGTGAGAATGGAATTGATGTCTTTTGGTAATCTGTTGACCCACTCCACCAATTGCTCTGGGAGCGGAGCGTTGTGGGCGTCACCCAAGGAAGGAAGGGGATGCGCCTCTTGGTTCGATGACATGGGGTTCCTTCCGAATGGAACGATGGACGCTTGATGAATAGCATTATCGCACACAAGCCGTTCGCATGTGGTAATGTGGGAAGAGGAAGATGTGCAACTTGTACCGGTTGAGTGGCTAAAACCGCATGAAGAAATCAAACCCCGGAATCGAGATAAGTTGCTCGATATGACCAAACGATGGGGTGGTTACACAAAACCACTCATTGTCGACAAGATGACGGGTGCTATCCTTGATGGACATCATCGATATTCCATTGCAGGTGAACTGAAGCTCGCACGGATTCCAGTGATTGCTGTGGATTATCTGAATGATGACACCATTGAAGTTGATGTTTGGCCCGCTGCCAAGATTGATTCGCTTACCAAAGAGGAGGTCATTGCGATGAGCCTTTCCGGTGATGTTTTCCCGCCAAAAACGAGCCGTCATCGTATTGCAGACCACTTGCCTCCAATCCATGTGCCGCTGGAGGTTTTAGCCAGGAAGGCTCCAATCTCACCTCATGGCGAAGCAGAATAATTCAAATCCCTTCATTCTCTTGAATCCAAGTGAATAAGTGACGCAACACCGGTCCGAGGGACAATCCCTTCTTCGAGAGGGAGTATTCGACACGAGCGGGCACCTCTGCGAACACTTTTCGCTCCACCAGCCCCATTACAGCGAATTCCTCGAGTCTTCTGCTCAACGTCGTAGCCGTAATTGAGAGTTCCCGTCTCAGTTCATTGAATCGAACAGGACCCCCACTTTTGAACAAGAAATAGTGGAGTTCTAAGACATGAGATTTCCCAAGAAGATCGATCATTGTTTGGTTGGAACTCTTGAGGCATGCTGGTTTTTCGTTGACTGGTTGCATAGATAGACCAACTATCAGACGGTTATCAACCTTCTAGTATCGACTGTGGTACTGAAGTCTTGTCAGCGTTACTTTTTGTGTTTAATACGGAGGTCGATTGGATGGAGCAAGGAGGAAAGATATCATGAGTAAATGTGGATGCGGACGATCACCAACTGGAATGTGCCAAGGATGGCACGGTCTAAGCAAAGAAGAATACGAAGCGAAATTGGCAGAATTCAAGAAAGAAAACCCAGACGCTTGAGCATAGCGAAGGCTGCTGAATTGAGACCAAGAGGTTCTCAACGTACATCGGACACTGGTTCGATGAAACAACCGTTGCAATCGCAATGGTAAATCATACCAATTCTTTCGAATTGGGGCCGCACCCTTTCCGCTTCGGCGGGACTCGGTGCTCACCTTACTTCTCTTGCCTTGTGGCGATGTAATCGCGCCACTTTTGGTTTCCTTTACCTGATAGTTTCACATTATGCCGTGGTGCTGCAGGGAGTTCGATTGAGCATGTACGAAGCATTCCTTCATGGGCATATGTCATCTTCACTTCTTGACCGATTTTTCCTTTGAGGGCTGATTCGAGGGATTTCGTGTTCGATGTTCGTCTGTCATCAATGGCGATGATTTCGTCACCTGGCATGAGTATCATTCTCAGTGGGCTTGCCGACATATGGGTGCTTACAGTTACTTTGCCAGCCTTCATTGAAAGGTTAAGTCCAAGCCATGCAGGTTGTACTTCGCCTTCTTTTATTGGATGTTCAGGCTCCAGCTTCAGGCCAAAATATGCCATCGTCCGTTCCATGTCAGGCGCTTGCTTTCGGGTGACCATCCGGTCGAGCATGGCGCCAAGACGCCCTCCGCCTCTCATCGATGTGAGTGCTTTACGAATGTCAGCATGGGTGACGCCTAATCGCATCGTTGGCTCACATTCCAGTGCATGACGATCACACAACAAAGCCATGAGGTCGCACACGCCATGGGCTCCCTTGGAACGCTTTCGAAGTTCCATATCGAGTTCCATCATTGTCAATTCCCCCTCAAGATAATAGGAAATTTGA
Organism: uncultured Candidatus Poseidoniales archaeon; assembly: GCA_000246735.1. Lineage (GTDB taxonomy): Archaea > Thermoplasmatota > Poseidoniia > Poseidoniales > Poseidoniaceae > MGIIa-L1. The sequence continues at coordinate 710,321 of CM001443.1, forward strand.
GTCTCTCGAGAAAAGGCATGACCCCGATAGAGGTGAATCCAAGCGTCGTGGCTCGATTCTGTCAGCGATTCAAAGGCCATTCCATTTCTTCCAGTGTGTCGCTTCATCTTGCGGAGGAAATCTTTCCTCCAATCCTCTTCTGTCCATGCCCCTGATCGAACGCAAAGCATGTCACCAAGCCAAGAAGTGCCACCCTCGAACCACCACAAGAGGTCGGAGTGCCCTTCTCGCTGCAAATCGTAATCCAAGAAATTCCGAGGCCGGAGGCGTTTGACATTCCATTGGTGAAGGTATTCGTGGCTGAAGAGGCTCACAAGGTCTCGGTATGCATCATCGTGACCGGGCATGAGGCATTGTCTTGGCAGCATCGATGTCTGAGAATTGAGATGTTCAAGTCCGCCACGTGACTGTTCGGTCAGTTGGATGACGGTCACGTAGTTGTCCCATGAAGGTACGCCGAACAACGCATGGTGCTCCTTGACGATTCGGTCCATGTCGTGCTTGAATCGTGCAAGCATGGCTTCGTCAATCGGGTGGTTTCCACTGTCCCACAACTTGAGATGATGCGTTCGGCCCTCGACCACCCACGTCTGAATTGGGTACGGGTTGATCTCTACGATTCCGTCGAGCAACTCATCCCTGTTTGGAACCGTGAAAAAATGGGTCGTGCCGTCGTTCGAAGTGAGGCTTCCCTTTCCAGTTGACGATTTCACAAGTTCATACTGAGTTGCTGCCGACCATGACGCAGGAGCGTGAATCTCAACTGTGTGGGCCCGATCAATCCGCTCGGAATCGATCCCTTGCGTTGGCAAAAACCAAGTGAAGGGGGGCATCATGTGAAGGTGGCCATCATCGAGGTGGTTGGAGCGAACCGAGAGATCATCGGCAAGAAGTTTGTATCGAATCGTGAGTTTCGATGTACCTTCAGGTACCTTCACTCGCATGGCATCGACATGATGACGATTGAATGTAAGGGGGGTTCCATCTTCGGAGGTTGCTTCAAATTCGGTCATGTGCTGAATTGGCTCCCTCAAGAAGTAGGAACCAGGGACCCATCGTGGGAAATGCAAGGTCAGCGTCTTGGAAGTGAAAGGGCCGTCGATTTCCAAGCCAACATGAAGGCGTCGAGTCGAGCCTTCAGTTGCATCAATTTGGAAGCGGATGCCGGACAGTGGGGGTCTCATAACCCGAGTTTGTCGTAGGCAGTAGAAAGGTTCTGTGCCGCTTCAATTAGCAATTCAGGATGCTCTTCGGATATGAACAGCCTTGCTTCTTCTACCAAAGGTAACTCGTCACACCGCCCTAGGAGGCGTTCAATCCATCTGCTTCGCTCAATTTGATCGATCGTTGAGTCCCGGATGAGTTTCCACCGCAATTGGTCAAGTTCCGTGTTCCGCATGCCTTGGAGCCATCGTCCAATTACGATGTACTCCTTTGCTGCAAGGAGGGTTTCAATCGGCGCATCATCCACTGATGTGCACTGTTCTCTCAAAGCTCCGACTAATTTTTTCAGCGTTGGTCCCTTAACAGACCGAGCAAAGGTAACAAGCGCATCCCCGTGGTTGTCAATCGCGGATTGGATGAGAGCAGAACCGTTGATTCCACGATCCATAAGCAGAACTAACGCTGCTTCATCCAATGGTTCTCCACGTTCTTCCATGGCTTGCAGGGCCGCTTCACACACGGAGGCGTTTGTGTCTTCAATTCCTTTGCGACGAAGCGCCGCATCGGCTCCAGAACTCAATGCTGCAAGCCGACGGAGGTAGGCGTCCTCGGAGGCGAAGAACCGCTCGACATAGGTTTTAGCCGATGGCCCGTTTAGCAGGGCAGCAGCACTTTTTCTCCGGCATGTCAGGTCTTCGTCATCCACAAGCAAGAGGGCGACTTCGGTTACATCTTCTTTGAATTCAGAAAGAAGGTTTGCTGCGCATCGTTTGGCCTCTATAGAGCGATGATTGGCTAGCGTCTTCAGGGCGGATGGACCTAAGGAGGGCGCCCACCGCCGATGGGCATCGAGTGCCTTTGAGCGGAACCACGGGTCTCGATCGTCAAGCAGGGGGACGAATCCGTCCAATGCCCGGGGAAGATCAGTGTCAAACAAAACCCGAACAGCACGTCTTCGTTGCCGAACGTCCTTGTGACGGAGTTTGGAAATCTCCCCGTCCAATCCGCCAGCCATATATTTGCCAAGGAGCCCCTCTTCATAGGCCTGTGGTCTCGAGGTTTTCCCATTAGAGTTCGAAATCAGAACCATCGTTTTCTTCGGAATCATCCCAATCTTCCGCCCCTGGTTGCGCAAGGTTCGGGTGAATCATGGTTTGCAACATTGGCCAGAGTCTGAAAAAGGAGGGGGCCGCCTCCCACATGAGTTGAATCATGGGGTGCTCTTCCATCGGAATTGCACCTTCGCCGGGAGGTGGTAAATCGTCTGGTAAGTTTCTCAAATTGACAATTAAATCCTGCATAGCATGGCGCTCCTCGTCTTCGATGAGTCCCAAATCTTCGCATGTTTGGATGGTTAATTCAATCATATCTGCCAGTTCATCAGCGTTCATTGGCCCCGGTTCCCCTTGCCGAACATCAACAGGGCCAAATGACACGGGTCCAAGATCCGTTGGCATGAGTTCGCCTTCTTGAAGTTCCATTTTCATCAGTTGTTGGCTCGTTTTCGGGCCCATTGGTGCAAGCACAAACCCGCCCTCAACCATGCGCTCGACCATCCAATCGGGAAGTGAATTCACTTGGCCGGTAACGAGCACGCGGTGGAGTTCGCCTGGAAAGGCCACCGGGGCAACATCGATTGATTCCAACTCCCGGACTTCGACGGTCGGCCAGTGCGTGAGGCGTTGGCGTACATGAGCGACAGCGTCGATGCTTGGGTCAAGGACCCTTACGCATCCATCTTCCCCAACAATCTTTGCAACCAGTGCGGTGATGTAACCACCCTTTGCGCCGAGAATTGTAACATCTTCTCCCGACTTCAGCTCCATGTGGTGAAGCAAGGTGGCTACCATGTGGGGCGCGGAGATTGTCTTCATTGCACCAGCATCCGTTTCCATGAAAGGGACGGGTCGATCGACATAGAATGGTTCAGTTTCGTAGTCTGTGAAGTCTTCGATATCGACGTCGAGCATGGCCTCACGAATTGAAGGCGTCATGGGGATGCCTCCCTTTTCCAGACGGCGGAGCAATCCGGCGATATCGGCCATGAGACTACGACATTCGCCGGCCCATGTAAAGCATCGGCTCAAAGTTGGTTGATTCCACTGTTCTTGGACCCAATTTGATCGTCGATAAAGCTGATGTTTTCTTTGTGGGCCCGCATTGATTCTTCCATGTATTCATCCATGTCAATTTCTTCTTCAGCCATGAGGTCCATTTCGTCCTGAAGCGAGGCCCGAACCTGTTTCATCACAGAATGGAATGCATCGAGGTTCTTGGATTTCGTTTCATCGAGGTCATCCGTGACCACTTCAAGTAATTCTCGAAGCGTTTCTGGAGGGATGTACACATCGGAGAACGATGAAAACATATCATCCATGATTGCAGATTCGATCCGAGCCATGTGCTCGGAGATCGTTGCTCTTGCTAGGCCTAATTCTTGAGCAAGCTCGGCGATTCTAATCCGCTTTGGGGTGTCGAAGTAGCCCCGGTCATAGGCAAACTTAGCCAACTTGACTTGCTTTTTGGAGAGTGCTCCATTCTCTTCATTGAAGGTGTACTTCACGCTGCGCGCACTTGTGCGGTCTGGTTTGGCAATCATGCGTAAGAAACCGCTCAATAAACGTAGGCTGAGAGGTGGGCCTTGGATGGTGTAAGTGATTCCTTCGCCATCGAGGTAGCAGGCGCCCGGAACTGCCGATGTACCGTTTGTTCGAGCACTCACATTAGACGCAGGGTGGTTAATTCGCGCCAACATAATTGTGCCATCACCCTCATGCTCAGGCTCCATCAGGACCTCAAGCAATTCCATAAAACCAATCCTATTGATGTCTTCTGGGCCCATGCCTGGTTGGAAATGGCCCTTGAAAATACATCGAATGTCTTTCGGGACACGACGGGCGTACGAGATGAAGTGAACGCTCTGAAACACATCGGTCAATGGGCCCGACACAAAGTGGCCCACATTCGCCCGCTTCCAAAAAAAGGTCACTTCGCGCATGATTCTCTTAGGCACTGACGGGACTTAAGTGCTCCTGCGGTGGGCGGGCTAACGCATTTCTAACCATGCAAAAAAGGAGAAGATGGGAAGCAGGATCAGCAACGCTCGATTTATTTTTCGCTGTTGGTCAACATATTTCACCGTTGGAACGGGTGATATTTCAATCGATTTAGCAGTGCGTCGCCGTCGTGTGAGAATCACTCGCTCCTCGACGAGGGCGAGAACGTGTTGGCGCAATTCAGGCTGGCGTGAGGATTGAACGCCTCGACCGACAACGAATTTTACCGAGCAAAGGTTGGCAAGTGGGAGCGATGCGTCGACGACGCCTTCCAAATTTGTCAAATCATGCATATCGATTCGTATTGACATTCCGTCGCTCTTCACATGGCTTAGGACGCGCCATCGTCCTTGACCTTCATTCAACGGTGCAAGTGTTTCGCGCGCATGGGCAAGCGGTCGCTTTCCGATATCAACAGGTTTTTTTCTTCGAGCAAGGAAGGGACCCAACAAAACCGCTCCAACCAGTGGTGGCGTGCACATCAATCCGGCGAGCCGTTGAAGCTGGGATGGGTCGGTTAAAACAGAAATGACTGCGAGACTGAAACCAAGGTAAAGACCGAGAAAAGCGCCTGCCTGGAGTCCTGTGACCAACCCGACCGGCTCACCCTCCTCGAGGTTCATGGTACCTGTTTGGAGGTGTTGCTCATCAAGGCTCCCATCATTTGATACCAAAGTCTATCAATTCAATTCGATTGGTTTGTTCGTGGAGAAAAACGGACTCGAGCATCGCTTGAGGGAACGCAAAATCGGTTTGTGGATTGCAGGCGTGTCCGGTTTCTTCTTTTTTTCATTCTTTCTGGCACCATTGATCCTTCCTGCCGGAACGGTGGTGGACATCAACGGACGAGCAAACACCTTTGATTTCGCCTCGAACGACGGTTCGAGAGCGTATGGGAATTCACCTCAAGGTTCTCTCCATCAGCATGCCGATGGCACAATGCACCAACATGACACGTTCACGTGGACTGAATTGGATCCTTACACCGGTTTGATTTACGCCTTTGCGGATTTGAATTGCCATCAAAACCATGAACGTTCTTGGGACATCGGTGGCAATCAAATGCCGGTTTGCACTCGTGATGTAGGTATTTTCTTTGGATTGATGATGGGTGGTGTCCTCTTTTCGAGGCGTGCTCACAACAGGTGGACAGTAAGGGATACCTGCCTGTCCATGCTCCCTGATGAATGGCTGGTCGATGTGTACGTCAAGAACCAACGAACAATCGCTTGGCTTGCCTGTGGCGTCCTGCTTTGCGTGCCTCTTCTCATCGACGGTTTCACCCAACTTCTCACAGGGTATGAATCAAACAATTTCACTCGGCCGTTGACGGGTGGTCCTTTCGGTCTCGGATTGGCTATTTTGATTGGTGCATCCCTTGGGGCACGTGCCGAGAAATTCGATTCAGCAGGTGACGTTGTTTTGCCTGGACAAGCAAGGTTCCAGTTGAAATCTGAAGAGGAGTGATCAGGGTGGTGGCAATTGCC
>CM001443.1:716044-731774 GCA_000246735.1 uncultured Candidatus Poseidoniales archaeon
TGGTACTGGGCAGTTTTTATGGCCGCTTGAAAGCATGTGCAGCCTCTTCGTAATGTCTTCAAGACCCTTTCGAACAGCAGGCGGAGGTGTTCGTCCATCTTCTGGAAGGGCGACAGCGGGGAGGGCATCGCTCCATTCTGCATCCGGGTTAGCCCGCCGCCATGAGGCAAGTTGGGCCCTCAGTGGCCACATGGCAAGGGCAAGTCGGCCATAGCCAAGTCGCTCATCTCGCAACTTGAACACCTGAGCCTCCGCAAACGGAACGTGTGATTGTTGTTTGTGGATCCATCGCTCTTCTTCGAGCCATTTGACCAAACGTTGCGTATGGCGTTGTGTGACCATTCGGTGAGGTCCGAAGGCGCGATGCAAGCGTGGGACTTCGCTTGAACCAACGATGAGTGAGAGGGTGCCAAGCACGGACCAACATGATTGGGCGTGTGGAGTCGCTGGGACGTCGTATGCTCGAGCGCTTTCCAAGGGCCACTTGTCCTCGGCTTCTTGCATCCATTGCGCAGGGGAGCGGCCAGAGAGCCAACCAATGTGAATGGCTGTTCGCTCTTGAGGCGCACCTGGGAGCCTTGTTTGCTTTTTGACATCCCTGACCAACGTGTCGAGAAGATGACGATCGACTTCATCAGGGTCGACATTGAGCGGCGTTGGTTTTCGATTGAAGAACGCTCGAAGTTCAGTTCTCAACTTTTTCTTCAAATCATCAAGACCGCCTTCATTGAGGATCGGACCGACGACGCAGCACCGGTCAAAGGGTGCTGGGACGCTAATTTTTCCAGACAAGAGGTCGTTGAAGCCTTGGCGAATTGTAGTTTGAATCTCTGGTGTTTCAAAGTATTCTTGCTTCTGACTTGTCATCCGCAAGGTACCTGTTCGAATTCTTTTAATGGCTTTGTCGGGGTCACAATCGATCCAAAGAACGAGGTCGGGAATCATGGCGGCGGCGTTCATTTTGGCGACCTGACCCACGCCAAGTTTTCCAACAACCCCTTGGTAAATCAGGGACGAGTGTATGTTTCGATCGGAAATCACAATGTGGCCTTGTTGGAGCAATGGACGAATCCACGTGTGGGAGTGATCAAGGCGATCTGCAGCAAAGAGGCCGGCTTCCTCCAAAGGGGTTTTGTCACCGAGCTTCACAGAAGTAAGAGCCAACTTACCAAGTTCACTGTGACGCCTTGGTTCATGCGTGGCGTGGATTTCAGGAAACGGGAATTCGGCCGCTAATTCAAGAAGCAGCCGTGCAGCTTCTCCCTTGCCTGAACCGTCGCCCCCTTCGACGCTGATGAGGTACATTCACTCACCGCCAACATCTGAAAATTGGTCACGTGATTTCATCAGGAGGATCATGCCTGCGAGAATAAGCGCCGGTCCAAAAAGAATCAATCCTCGACTGAATAATGCAAGTCCAGCAAGGTATTGCGTTCGCCTGTAGCGTTTTGCCCTTCGTGCCTCTACAGCCGCTTGAACACCAACCAGTCCCGTGAGCACCGTCAATACACCTACTGTGGTTGACAAGGCCACTGCACTTTCAGCATTCCAACCATCTCTTTCTACAATTTCGTTTTCGACCACTGTTCCAGTCCCTTCGCGCATTGTGGCGGGATTGACCTGGGCGCCGTCGGGGATGAAAATTCGCTCGACAGTGGTGTAGCCGTCGAGGGTGTACGTGAGTTGTAACTCGCCAATATCGATTGATTTGAACCAAAAATACCCGTTCGCATCGGTGGTGGTAGCGCCGATGACTTCACCCGTATCTTTACTCATCAACTCGACTCCGACGCCTGAGACTGCGGTGCCATCTGGTTCAAGGGCAATGCCTGAAACATCGACTGCCTCATCGCTGCCAAGCACACTGAAAGCATTGATGAGGTCTGCAGGGTTTCCTTGAAGAATCAATCCGCCGGATGCCATTCCCAGAATGCTACCCACGAGGATTAACGAGGCTGCGAGGGTCCGGAGTTGAGAAGCATTTGCTCTCTCCATCGAAGCCATTTGTTCGTTGAAATCATCATTGGCTTCCTGAATGGCTGCATTGAGGTCGGATTCATCGACCACGAGTTCTTCAGCAGCGCTTTGTTGGCGTTCCAACTTGGCCATTTTGGAAGCCTCAATTTGCGCTTGAACGCGAGCTTTCAATGCTTCCCGGCGTTCGTCGAATTCAGAATCTTCGGCCATCGTCACACCCCCGCTGTATTGAACTCGGTGTGTGCGCGGATAATACGCCTTTCCCTTCCTGTCCGCGCCTCATTGTTCACGTTTCAGATTCACAGAAAGCGAAAGCACGATCATCAAAACCATTGCTCCAAGGACGCCAATAAGCGCTGTAATGCCGAGTCCTATGTGTCGCTCAACTTCCATTTTTTCTTCATCCAAGTTCTGTACATCGTCCTCAGGTGGGGTCGAATCATCTTCCGGTACTTCGAGCGCTTGGAAGTCGTAGATCCAAGCCTCAGAACGCAGGCCGAGTTCAACCAACAAACCAACGTCTCGGAGCGATTCTGCTCGGACCTTGTCGGGTGTGTCCTCGTGCGTGTGCCAATATCCTCCGAATGGTTCAGCCCCTTCGCCAAACCGGATGTCGATGAGGTCAATGGCATGGATGCCTCTGTTCAAGGCAGGCACATGATCATCGATGACGCCAGTGCTGATGGATAGGTTCACGATGTCCCGTCCAAGGTTGCCATTGCAGTCTTCGTTTGTGTCCATGAGTCCGATTGCGGAGGCCAAGGGGGCAATTGTCGTCCAAAGGGCAACGTCACCCGGGTAGACGTGGGTGAGTTGTAAAAATTCATCTCCAACCATGTCAACGACAATAAAAGCAGTGGTTCGATTGACTTGTGCGTCGGATTGAGCATTGGCCCATGCCTTTGACCCGTAGAGTGAGCCGGATGAGAAATTTTGATCTTCAGCATCAGTGAACAACAATTCCACCTCATAGGCAAGGTCCATGAACGGAATAATTCTGCCGAGTTCAAGAAGAACAGCCACGCCACTCGCAGCATCGTTCGCTCCGGGGATTGGATCCATTGTTCGATTGATATCGGGGTCGCGCTCAGCGACATCCCTTGAGTCATAATGGGCGACAATCACGACTCGGGGCGTGGACTCATCCATTGTTTCGGGCGCTAATTTAGCGACAACATTGGTAAATGTGATGTTGTCTTCAGTGTAGGTGTTGTTGGCTACATCCCAAAGAGGCAGTTGGGTGTGAATGAGGGCGCGAAGGGCGGCGCTTCCGTTTGAGCCAGTCGTTCGAGGGCCAAGTTCAACCTGTTCAGTGACAGAGGCATTGGCGTTCGTTCCGTTAAATTCCAATGATTCAACAAAATCACAAGGTGCGACGGCGCTGTAGGGTGCGGAAATTGTTTCGGCTTGAGCGAGGCTGGCACAGGAAAGCATGAGGAAGGCAACGAGAATAATCGCTGCTGTGGCCTTTTTCTGGGGGGGTGAAACCGCCCGGTCTCGCGTGAGCATATGTGAAGCCTCATAGACCCAGTCTTAAATACCTCATTTCAAGTCGTGCAGTTGTTAAGCAGTAATGCGAATACCTGAGGTGTCATCAATGTCGGAACCGCGCTCTACATCCGCCTTCTTCCTCGTGACCATTTTATTCGCTGCGGCGTTTGTGCCAATCTTGGCTCCAGCTGCCTCTGCGTCAGCCGAATCCGAAGAGGTTGAGGCGTACAGCGCAGGTGGCACGGTCATCGGAGATCTTGCAGATTTCGACCCATCTGAGGGACGAGAATACATCATGATCGAAGAAGAAATGCCAGTGGTCTCCGCCTTTTCGTTCCTGAAGAATGCTTGGATCGAAGAAGGCCGGCCAGGTGTTGAAGAGATGGTCATCGCACCTCAAACCTCAGCCAGGGCTGCCGGCCGTGCATGCAATCCACATGTTGTCAACGACCAACTGACTGTCCCCACCTCGGGTGGCTCGATCGATGTCTATGTGGCAAAAACCACCAACACCGTTGCCTTCTTGGTGCAAAGTGGACGAACACTTTCTTCCACCGCTCTGAACAACCTCGCCTCCTCATGGGACAGCACCATCTATCCGACAATGACCACCTACTACGGCAAAGACTACTCGGACGGTCGAGGACTCGCGCCACCCGATGTTGACAACAATTGTCAGGTTCAAATCGTCATTTACGACATAGACGGTGCCTACAACATTGGCGGTTATTTCGCACCTTCGTTGGCGACCGCCCGTGAGGCTCTGTATGTGGATTACGCAGACATCACCCTTTCGTGGGGCAAATCGATTCTTGCCCACGAAATGGAACATTTGCTCCACAATGCACAGGATCCTTACGAAAATCTCTGGATTGATGAAGGAAATGCTGACGTTGCAATTTACCTCTGCTTCGGCGCAGATTCCACCCTTGTATCTCACCTCAACCAGTGGACTGCCTCTTCCGAACTCTCTGTTCGATGGTGGAACCAACGATTTGCAGATTACGGTGCTGGATTCATGTTCACAATGTACCTCGCTGATCATCTCGGCGGTGGGCCAGCAGTCCGTCAACTCGTCCAAGACTCAGCAACAGGTGGGCTCGGTGTCGAAAACCTCGCCCTTTCACCAGTGAGCGGACAAAGCGGTATGCTCGGACGAACGATGGGTGAAATCTTTGCGAATTTCTCAATCGCTGCCGTGCTTGACTCTTCACAAGGAATCTATGGTTTTTCCAATCTTGACCTGACCCCCACCTGTTCAAGTGGTTCATTCTGTCGTGTCCAGCCTGCTGATACCAACAGCGATTGGGCAGGCCCTTGGTCCTCGACCGGTCACACGGTCGAAGGATGGGGCATTCGGGCGTTCAAGTTCACTCCTGGCAGTGCATCTCCTGCCCCGCTCACCATGCGCTTGACAGCTGATGTGAGTCAATTTGACGGGGTTGTCGTGAGCCAATCCACTGCTGATGGACTATGGTCAGTGACAGATTTGAATTTCCAGAACAATGTCGCAACAGCGCTTGTTCCTGGCTTTGGCAACCTTACAAACGAGGTTTGGGCGATCACATGGTACGCAAGCACTGTGGCAGATTGTGATTACACTTCGTGTGGTTCATCCTATCCCCAAGGGACCGTCGATATCGAAGCGGCACGAATCACTTCGCCCGCAAGCTTGTCCCTGACCGCAACCGATGCACAAATCGACCGTGATGGCGATGGTTCACCTGACACCGCCCAAATCGATTACGAAGTCTTCTCAAATGCCTTCTTTGAAGATCTTGATGTGACCATGCAAGTGCTTGATGCCTCAGGTGTCGAAGTGGATCGCCTCACAAAGCGTGTGGCTGCAGGTGGCGGCGTAGCCACAGAGGAATCCTTCTGGTTCACTGCTCCACTCAACGGACAATACACATTCAAGATGCAAATGGTTGACATGATTGGTACCACCGTGGATAGCATTACGACGGCGCCACAGGTCCTCAACAACATGAAACCAACCGCAAATGGCACACTGAATCCCAACGCCACTCAAACATGGGAGAATGTTCAATTCTCGGGCGATGGATTCGATGCTTGGGGCTTATCGCTCGATAACAACTCTCTGCCATACCTCGATGCCCCAATCGCCTATGCTTGGGATTTCGGCGACAACACCACATCCGGTCTCAAGTCCCCACTCAGGGCGTACGAGGACACTGGCCTCTACAACGTGACACTCCGGGTTATGGATCGAGGAAACACGTGGTCTGAGACATCAGTGTTGCAGATTAATGTGAGCGACGCTACGCCTCCGTTGCCGATCATTACGGTCAACAATGTCGTGATCGAAAACGAAATCAACATTCTTACCAATCAACTCATCCTTTTCTCAGCGGCCCGAACCGTTGACAATGTGCCAACTGCCCAATTGGATTATTCATGGGATTGGGGCGATGGATCCATTGATTCGGGCGTTGGTGTTTACGAATATGCTCACGAATGGGGCGATATTTCTGGCACGCAAGTCAGTTACAACCTCACGCTGACAGTATCGGATGGAATCAACACCGGTATCAAAGAAATTACTGTCAATGTGAACAACAGGATACCTTTCCAAATCTTCTCCGATAACCTCTCGACATACACCTACACGGCGATTGTCATGCCGGATGTTTTCGCTGACGACGACGGAACCATTGTCGCTTACGAGTGGTCCTTCCCAGAAGGCGTCAACCTCGAGGGTGGGGTCAGTGACCGAACGGATGATTTCACATCAACCACTTCGAACAGTGCCAATCCAATGCCTGCATGGGATGCACCAGGTCTCAAATCCGTTGGTCTCCTCGTGACGGACGATGATGGCAGTCAAGTTTCAACCACGTTGAGCGTCATGGTTCACAACCAATTGCCTGTGAGTGATTTCATCGTTCGAACGACTGCAACAACAGGGTCCTCAACCATTGACTTCCGAGTCGAAGATGGACAAGTCGACACGCCATACACGTTTGATGGTCGAGAATCGTTCGATCCAGATGGTACAATCGGTGACTCATCAGATCTTACCTTCAACTGGTCGTTCTCAGACGGCACATTCGGAGATCGCCCACAGGTGACGCACACATTTACCGAGCCGGGAATGCACAGCGCCACCCTCATCGTGTTTGATGAAGCAGGGGAAGCCAGCAGTCCTCGCATCATGACCATTGAAATGGCCAACCCATTGCCAATCATTTCCGTTCGTATCCTTGACGCTTGGATTGACGGAGTTCTTGTGACAGACACAACGGCCTTCGAAGAGGGCACAATGCCCGACATGTGGTCAAGAACATTCAACGAAGCGGGCGATTCATACGCCGCCCCCCACACACTGCTCTACTTTGATTCCGATGGCACCCGTGACGGTGACCGTATGTTCGAAGGGAAATACATCCCACTCGAAGCAGCGTCGCCTGAATGGAACGGATTGGTGCAGTACACATGGGACTTTGGCGATGGAACGCCAATCAATTCCGACCCTTCTCCATGGCATGCATACACCATTCCAGGTGAATACACAGTGACACTCACCGTTCGGGACGCATTTGGAACGGGGGACGTAAGCCGAGAAACATTCACTGTCCTCGTCGACCATCCACCAGTCATCCACAACCTTCTGATTCCTGATGAGTTGTTCTCCGGTGACTCAAACTCCTTTGGAGCAAATGTATCAGATTTGGAAGTGGATCTTGGTATTGCGCTGTACCGTGACACAAATGTGGATGACGGCTCCATTTCAGACCGGGATGAATCATTGAATCCAGACCTCGTTGTACGGTGGGACTTGGACATCGAAGTGGACGAAAATGGAAACGGAGATCCAACCGATGATTGGGTCGATCCGCTCTCAGGCTCCGCAACCCGTGTTTCGGCAACCTACGAAAGCCCTGGTGCTTACACCCTCAAGTTGCAGGTCTGCGATGGATTGGGCATGTGCGCCGAAATGGTTCAGGACATTGAAGTCAGCACGCCACCAACGGCTGCACCTTCGCTTTCGGATTTCAGCGTTGATGATTGGAAGAGTTGGCTCACAGAGGCCGGTTCTGACCTTGCAACGTTTGTTGCTTTGATTGCCGTGGCCCTCATTCTTGGTTACCTCGTGATGCGAGAGCCATCAGATATCGAGGATGAAGCGAAGCAAGCCGCAGAATCCTACACTGATGTTGAAGTCGTTGAAAGCCAAGGTGGCTTGCTTGGTATGGATCATCACACGCCACCACCCGCTCCTGGCATCCTTTCCAAGGATGAGCGGAGAAGCGACGATAGTGGGTATGTTCGACCACTCCGAAGGCGAGGTTGACCGTTACTTCCTTGAACCTTCAAGTCTAGCATCAGGCAAAGGAGGCGATGTGCATGCGTAATTCAGTCGTCTTTTCTTTGGTTTTCATCATGATGATGCCACTGTTATCGGGAGCATTGTCTTCTCCGCTCATTGCGCCTGCTCAAGCCGCAGATGCTTGCCAAGGTGACACACAAGCCATCGAATGGAACCAAACAATGCAACGTATGGCCATGGTCCCTTACTATGCAAATAACTACGATCCATATTACTACGAGTATTACGACGACGGGTATTACGAAGATGGTGAAGGACCGCCCAGCTCGACAAATGAAGACCTCCGCTCCCTTGGTCCAGAGGAACCTTGGATGTATCAACAAAATTCATGGAATCTTCCGACTCTTGACCCACTTGAGACCAGCCATTACACGACGATGTTGATTGGTAATAACAGCGTGGGGGCACTTCGGTTGAACCTCTCCGCAACCCAACGAACAACTATCTGTGTAACGTTACAAGATGCAGATTCCAATCCTGTCAAAGGAGACGTCTACTTGCTTACCACGGCAGAATATAATTCCTACAGGGATTCTTACGAATGTGGGCAAGAGATGTCGTGGTGGTGCTATGAGGGTGATTTGGAAGAATCGTTGAGTGATATACCCCCAGAATGGCGCAGCTGGAACCCGTTGGGTTGGAAATCATACCGTGATGCCCATGAATACGAGCAAGTAAGTTCGGTTAATTTCGCACTCAATCTCGACAAGGCCGAAGTCTACACTCCACTTTGGGGTGGTGCAGATTGGCAGGATTTTTACCTCGTGATTGATGCATGGGACAACATTCACGACGCTGATGCAGGTGCACCAGGCGTCACTGTTGCTGCAGATGTAACCATCATTACAACCACGCGTTCCTTGGTGTTGCCACCTTTCACTGTCGCCCTCACCTTCATGGTGATTATTTTGGCAGGCTTAGTGGCTCCTTTCATCTTGAATGCGAAGTACATGCGGGCTGGCCTTGCTCCAAAGGACGCAACTGAAGGGCTGGTTCCTTCTCTGGAGCGACCAGCAGATCTTCCCCAATTCGGAGGCCAGATGCCAATGCCACCAATGCCGGTGCATCCATCACTTGCCCCACTTCCTACGCCGGACCAAATTCCACCGCCACAACACCTCTCGATGCCAGTGCAAGTTCCTCCGCCACAACAACTCTCGATGCCTCCGCAAAGTCTGCCGCCCGCAGGCTCTACAGCAACTCCTTCTCTAGAACAGAACAAGCAAGCGCCAACAGTTGTTACGGTGGCTGAGCCTACGGAAAAGTCGTACGACGATCCGTTTGAAGTCTGAACCAATCAGTACTCGAGGAGGTTCCATGCCTCTTTGAGGTCACGAACGTTCACAAGTCCCTTATCTGAAAGTCGGAACTCGTTGCGCATGGTTGCGTAGACAAGTGCTTGGTTCAGGACTGGTGCGTGCAAGCGTGCCCAGTCGCCACCGTTGCCCAGTGCCATTGCAGCGAAGTCGACCTTCTCAGTGGCCATAGCATGGGTTGCTTCGACGATTTGCAGGGCGTCCTGGTGATCGTTGACAGTTCCGCAGAATTTGACGATGTCACCCATCTCAGCGTTCGAAGTGATGAGGTTTTGAATTTCTTCTGCACTTGGGGTGCTGTCGGTGTCATGGATGGATGCAATGATTTTGCAAGATGCTTTCTTTGCTGCTTCCATGAGCTTGCCACGCTTGTCTGCATCAATGGAGATTTCGAGGTCAATCCATGTCGATGCTGAGTCGATGCCCTGTTGAAGAACATCAAGGCGTTGTCCTTCATCGCCAGAAAAATGGCCGCCTTCACGAACGGGTCGGACGGCGAAGATTACTGGGAGGGCAATGCCTTCTTTGAGTGCGGTAATGGATGCTCCCACGTCGATGTCGGCGTAGTCGCGAACGGGCCATTCGTTTGCTGGCGGCATGGTCTTTGTGATCTCGCCTTCCTCGTTTTCGGTGACAGTTGGCTCAGGTCGACTTAGGTACAATCGGTCAAATCGAACTTCGATCATGTCTGCACCGGCGATGCCAGCGCGCGCTGCTTCATCGAGCATTTCTTTCACAGTCGTACCTTCAAGGGACACACAAACCAACGGGTCAGCCATGACTTTCCGACTTAGGCCCGCTTCTTAACGCTCTCGCATGGAGAGTTCGGTAAATGGCTGATGAAACCGGAGGTTTTTTGTGCAGAATTTGTGCCATTATTTCGCCTCCTTTACAGCGTGAATTTGGGTCGTTTTGAAGGGTGTATTTTGGAGTTTAGAAGGGCCCTCTGGAGGGGATTAATGCACTATCTTTATACCCCCTCGACGCAGGGTACAAATGTAGGGGAGTGCGAGGTATAGAAAATCGGGTACTGCGCCACAAATTATGATGAAAATCTCATCAATATTTGTTGTCGAAAAAGCCGTCCAAAACCACACGCATCCAACCCGTCTTGAGGAATAAAAAATGAGCGACGATTATGGTGCATCAAGCATTCAAGTTTTGGAAGGATTAGAGGCGGTCAGAAAACGCCCCGGTATGTATCTCGGCGATCCACACGATGGAACAGCGCTCCACCACTGCATTTGGGAAGTTGTCGACAACTCTGTCGACGAACATCTTGCAGGCCATACAGCTCAAATCGATATCGTCCTCAACCCCGATCATTCAGTGAGCGTGCGAGACTATGGCCGAGGTATTCCTGTCGGTATCCACGAAGAATATGGCATCTCGGCGGCCGAAGTGATCATGACGAAACTCCACGCAGGTGGGAAATTCGACAACAGTTCCTACAAGGTATCTGGCGGCCTTCACGGCGTCGGTGTGTCAGCTGTCAACGCTGTTTCTGAATGGATGGATGTCACCATCCACCGGAATGGCACCATTTACTTCCAGCGCTATGAAGCCGGTGTTCCGGTGGCGCCTTTGGCAGAGATTGGGACGTGCGATGATACGGGGACCACAATCTCGTTCAAACCAGACCTCACCATTTTCACAGAAGTCACAGAATTTGAATTCGAACAAATCAACACCCGCGTGAGGGAAACGGCATTCCTGAATGCAGGACTCATGATTGTCATCGCCGATGATCGCAACGAAGAAGGCCACAAAGTGGAACACCACTATGAGGGCGGCCTGAGTGAATTCGTCAGCCAACTCAACGAGCGAAGGGAGATCATGCACGAGAATGTGATCACCATCACTGGCTCCAAAGACATCGAAAAGGGGCCCGTCGAAGTCGAGCTCGCCCTTCAATGGTCAGATGCCTTTAGTGAATCCATTATGTGTTACACGAACATCATCCGCAACAAGGACGGCGGCACCCACATGTCTGGGTTGCGAACAGCACTCACAAGTTGTGTGAACGGTTATGCAAAGAAGCGAAACCTGCTCAAGGGCGAAGGGCTGAGCGGCGAAGACGTGAGAGAAGGCCTTGCGGCAGTGGTCAGCGTCAAGCACCCTGATCCATCGTTTTCATCTCAGACCAAGGACAAGTTGGTCAGCAGCGAAGTCACGGGGATTGTTCAGACAATTGTCTATGAGAAATTGGGTGAATTCTTTGAAGAAAACCCCAACGTAGCGAAGCAAATTGTCGACAAAGCTCTCCTCGCCTCCAAAGCACGAGAAGCAGCACGAAAGGCCCGTGACCTCACTCGACGCAAGGGTGTGCTCGAAGGTGGCGGCCTACCAGGTAAATTGGCTGATTGTCAATCTCGAGATCCAAGCGAATGCGAAGTCTACCTCGTGGAAGGTGATTCTGCAGGTGGTTCAGCCAAGACCGGTCAAGACTTCAGAATTCAGGCCATCCTCCCGCTTCGTGGTAAAATTCTCAACGTCGAACGGCAAAAGCACAACATTGCAAAGGTCTTCCAAAACAATGAGATCCAAACCATGATTCGTGCCTTTGGCGCTGGTGTTGGAAACAACCCTGATGATGAAGGAGCCTTCAACCCTGAAAAGTTGCGCTATTCGAAAATCATCCTTATGACGGACGCAGATATTGACGGCGCACACATTCGCACACTCATGTTGACCTTCCTATGGCGTTTCATGCGACGTGCCATTACTGAAGGGCACGTTTACATTGCCCAACCGCCGCTTTACCAACTCAGCAAAGGGCGGGTCAACAAGTATGCGTTCACCGATGAAGAGCGTGATGCCATCGTGGATGAACTACGAGGGGATAATCCAAACGCCAAGATCGGCGTCCAACGGTACAAGGGTCTGGGTGAAATGAATCCAGAGCAACTCTGGTCGACCACTATGGACCCCGAAACTCGTACCATGCTCAAGGTGACGGTGAAGGACGCCGAAGAAACCGATCGCATGTTTGAGATTCTTATGGGCGAGGATGTTCCTGACCGCAGGGCGTTTATCGAGCGTCACGCAAAGGAGGTGACCAACCTTGACATCTGAAGATAATGAACCAACTCAAGACGAAGAAGCAATGGCTCCAGCCGGCAACCTGCTCAACCATTCACTCAACCACGAAATGAAGACTTCGTACATCAATTACGCCATGTCTGTGATCATTGGACGGGCCCTTCCTGATGCACGAGATGGCCTCAAACCAGTTCATCGCCGTGTGCTCTACGGTATGTTCGAAGGTGGGCATACTTCTGACAAGAAGTTCAGCAAATCAGCTCGTTCAGTTGGTGAAGTCATGGGTAAGTACCACCCGCACGGTGATCAATCCATCTACGACACCATGGTTCGTATGGCTCAAGAGTTCTCATTGCGCTATCCACTCGTCGATGGACAAGGGAACTTCGGTTCGATTGACGGCGACCCACCTGCAGCAATGCGATACACCGAATCTCGGCTCGATCGGATCGCAAAGCACATGCTCGAAGACATCGAAAAGAAAACGGTTGATTTCCAACCGAATTTCGATGACTCGGAACAGGAACCGACGGTTCTACCGGCCCGTTTGCCAAACCTTCTGCTCAACGGAAGCGACGGTATTGCGGTTGGTATGGCAACACGAATTCCCCCTCACAACCTCACCGAAGTTGCTGGTGCGATTCACCTGCATGTGTCTCGAATCCTTGCACAAGGTGATGGAGATATCTCCATGCCTCAAATTTCGATTCAGGAATACATGGAGCACATCAAGGGTCCAGATTTCCCAACCGGTGCAACCATCCACGGCATTGACGGCATTATCGATATGTACACCCACGGCAAAGGGCGTTTCCACGTCCGTTCACGCTGTGAAGTGCTTGATGACAGCAAAGGGAAAGCCATCATTATCACTGAAATCCCGTATCAGGTCAAGAAAGCGGACATGCTTGTCCACATCGCAGACCTTGTCAATAAGGGTACAGTCATCGGTATTCGTGACATTCGTGATGAATCCTCGAAGGAAGGAATCCGTGTTGTAATCGAAGTCAAGAACAACGCAGATCCGCATGCTGTGCTCAATCAATTGTTCAAATCCAGCCGTCTTCAAGAGTCATATTCTGCGAACATGATGGGAATCCTTGACGGACGCCCAGTGCTGCTGACGCTGCCAGTCATGATCGACACCTATGTGCATCACCGTGAAGGCATCGTTGAACGCCGTGCGCAATTTGATTTGCAAAAGGCACAAGCTCGCGCTCACATTCTGGAAGGACTTGTCAAAGCACAAGACCGAATTGACGATGTCATTGCTGTTGGTAAGGCCAGTTCGAGCCGTGAACAATTCGAAGCTGTCCTCAAAGGAGCAGAAACAATGTCCGGAATCGATCCGTTCACCTTCACCGAGGCACAAGCCAAGGCTATTGCAGAGCGCCGCCTCTACCAATTGAGCAGACTTGACGTAGAGAAGGTTCAGAGCGAGTATTCAGACCTTCAAATCAAGATCAGCGATTTGCAAGACATCATTGCTTCTCGACCAAGAAGGCTCAGTATTTTACTCAGCGAATTGGACGACATGGTTGAACGGCACGGCGATGAACGCCGATCCTACATCGACCCTATGCCACTCTCAATGGACCGGGAAGACTTGATTGAGGAGCGAGCGATTGTGATCTCCTTGTCTGAGGACAATTACATTCGTCATATGCCAGTTGAATCCTTCCGAGTTCAAAACCGAGGCGGAAAGGGGCTCAAAGGCGTCACTACAAAAGACGAGGATTTCCCGAAATCAATTCTCACGTGTTTCAGTAAGGACCGCTTGTTGATTTTCACTGATCAAGGACGCGTGTACGGATTGAAGGCTTGGGAGACTCCAATGGGCAGTCGTTTGAGCCGTGGAACACATATTCGTAACGTCATTGAACGAATCCGTGATGACGAGCGGGTGGTCACAATCTTGCCGATTTCCAAAGAATTACAAGAAAACCCAGAGGGACACTACCTCATCTTCGCAACGCACGAAGGCATCGTCAAGCGGTCCAAGCTTGCCGAATATACCCGAATCAACCGCAATGGTAAGTATGCTCTGAATTTCAAATCCGAAACGGATACGCTTGTTGCAGTGAGGGAAGCCACCGATGAAGACCACGTGGTGCTTGTCTCCAAGAATGGACGAGCTTGTCGATTCCAACCCAGCCATACCAAAACCAGTTCAGACGGCACTGTGAGCATCACAGTCAAGGTCCAAGGTCGCGTAACTGCGGGTGTCCGAGGTATGTCATTGAAACCTGGCGACCGTGTTGTCGGAATGATTGCAACCTCGAACGAAGAGACATCAGTTTTGACCCTCTCGAAGTACGGAATGGCCAAGCGAAGTCGACTTGGGGACGGCAGCATGCACGATGTTCTTGATGAAAACGGCGAGCCCGTCATCGACAAGAAGACGGAGAAGGTCAAGCAATACCGTGATGGTTACCGCGAGACCAGCCGTGGTGCTGGTGGCGTTTTGACCATGAAATTGGATGAGGAGCACGGCGATGAAATCGTTCGAGTCCACACCATTCCTGATGAAGACGATCAACTGTTCTTGTTGACTTCCAAAGGAATGATGATTCGAGTTCGAGCCAATCAGACCAAGGCCACTTCGGGTAAAGCCACGAAGGGCACACGCGTGATGGAACTTCGAAACAAGGACAAAGGTGGTTTCATCGATGAAATCATCTTTTCAGCGCGGCTCCCATCGATTTTGGTCGAGGACGAATTTGAGGCCATGGACACCGACAACGATGGTGTCGTGACACGTGAAGAATTTGAAGCTGCGAAAGCGGCTGAATCAATCGATTTGAGCGAAGAAGAGTGACGATGGTACAGCGACGCCTTCAAACATGACCTCGGTCTGTGGCGGAATGCGCCGACCCTGATTTGGCCAGCGTGGTGATTTTCTATGGATGAGCGTTCACTGATTTATGATTGGAACACAGTCGAGTACGATTTTGCTCGAAACCCTGCAAATCACCCTCACGGTGTTTGGTTCGACGATGAGACGCTTCGAGATGGTCTCCAGAGCCCAAGTGCACGGAACCCAACCATCGAGCAGAAGATCGAACTTCTGACCTTCATGGAAGACCTCGGCATGCAGAAGGTCGACCTTGGTCTACCTGGCGCAGGACCATTCCACATGGAACACATCGAAGCCATGGTTGCTCACATCATCGATCATGATTTCAAAATCCGCCCGGGTGCCGCTGTTCGTACCTTGATGAGTGACATCGAACCACTCGTTGAACTTCAACAAAAATACGGCGTTCCAATCCAAGCAAGCGCCTTTTTGGGAACAAGCCCAATTAGGCAATACACAGAAGGATGGACCATGGAAAAACTCCTCACGACGATGGAAAAAGCGGTCTCTTACGCTGTTGAAAACGATGTCCCAGTGATGTTCGTTACTGAAGACACAACCCGTTCAAAACCAGAAGATGTGAAGCAAATTTACCTTCGAGCAATGGAACTCGGTGCTCGTCGACTTTGCGTCTGTGACACATGTGGTCACGTGACACCAAACGGCGTCAAGCAGTTGTTGAGCTTCATCGATGAA
>CM001443.1:731790-791398 GCA_000246735.1 uncultured Candidatus Poseidoniales archaeon
TTATCAAAGACGGCGGATACAAGCGGAGCGAAATTGAAGTGAACTGGCACGGCCATCAAGACCGTGGTCTTGGCGTTGCCAACAACATCGCAGCGGTCGAAGCCGGGGCCGATGTCATTCACGGCACTGCTTTGGGCGTTGGTGAGCGGGCAGGAAATGCGCCTCTTGACCAAACGCTCGTCAATCTCAAGTTGATGGGTGCAATCGATAACGATCTTACGAAACTCGATGCATATGTCAAGAAGGCACACGAATACATCGAAGTTCCACTTCCTCGCAACTACCCAGTGTTTGGAGTCGATGCGTTCGAAACTGGAACAGGCGTTCACGCCTCAGCCGTCATCAAAGCCATGCGCAAGGGTGATGATTGGCTCGCAGACCGAGTGTATTCAGGTGTTCCTGCTGGTGACTTCGGACTGAAGCAAGTGATTCGTATCGGGCACATGGCAGGTCGTTCCAACATCATTTGGTGGTTGGAGCAAAACGGTCATGAAGCAAGCGATGACCTCGTAGCACACTTGTTTGAAGTGGCCAAGAGTCAACGTCGAAACATGACTGATGAAGAAGTTCATGCCGCAGTAGCGGACTTCCAATCCTGATTAGGATTCGTTCTCTTCTTCTTGCTCAGCAAAGACATCTTCTGATGCTTGGTGAAGGGTTGGCTTTGATCCGACCCATTCCGAATCGACACCTCCGCCGCTCCATTCACCATCGAGCGCAACTTCATCGATCTCAGTTTCCTCTCGCCACACGGCATCATTTTCTGAGCCACAGACTAAGAAACGCCCATGTTGGTCGATTTGATCTTCGAGCAATTTAATGTGTTTTGAAATCGGAAGGAAGTGGCCGACTGGCATGCCCGCAGCAGTAAATGGATTGGTTGCAGCACCGATGAGCAGCCCATCTTCAGGGGCGACGATGTCGACTGTCAGGCCCGGGTTGGCAGGGTCGGAGACGGTTGCAATCACCTCACCTTCTCGCATGACTGAGCCTGAACTGACGAACATGTCGAGCAACCCTCCTTCTCCAGAGCGAAGCCAATGAGAACCACTGGCTAACATTCTGAACCTCGGACGGGTCGGGTTTCCTGGAATCATGCGGAGCGACTTGAGTACGTTGATGACGCCTTGAATGGCAACGTTAACCGATTCATGGTCGAGCAAGTTAGCGCCGCCTCCCTCGTATGTGATGGAAGGTATGTCATTGGAAACTGCGACCTTCCTCAACGAGCCTGATGGTGGCTTTGAATCAAGAATGATTTCGATTCCAAAAGTTTTGGCGAGAATGTTCGACCCCGGATGGGCAAGGTCCGCTCTGACTTGGGGCATGTTTGAGCGCCCCTTTCCTGCACTGTGAAGGTCAACGATTGCGTCAACATCATCCAAGAGGTACTTCCACAACTGAGCCGCTACCCTTCGGGTTGTTGACCCTTTGAAGTCCCCGGGAAATTGCCTGTTGAGGTCCCGGCCATCGGGGAAATATCGGGATTTCGATCGATAGCCTGGGAGGTTGATAATCGGTACAATGCGCACAGTCCCTGCCATTTGAGTTGGGTCGAGCGGTTTGCCAAGGTCGGTGAAGGCATTTGAGAGAAGGTGCGTGCATGCTGATGGGCCTGTGAGTTCGTCACCATGAACGCCACCGAGAAGAGTGATTGTTGGACCCGGTCGGACACCGTGGAGAATTGTGACCGGTATCGGCCAAGGATCGCC
The DNA here is from genome assembly GCA_000246735.1 of uncultured Candidatus Poseidoniales archaeon. Lineage (GTDB taxonomy): Archaea > Thermoplasmatota > Poseidoniia > Poseidoniales > Poseidoniaceae > MGIIa-L1. The sequence goes on from CM001443.1 coordinate 733,503, forward strand.
AAGGTCGGTTTCCAGCAAGGGCATCGATATCGTGCGCATCGTGCCCGGCTTGATTGTCTTTCTATAGAATTTGACATTGCCCCATTCAGCACTGCGATCCCAATCCGGGCGGTCCTCCAATTTGTGTGCGTTCATCGCTTCTTGAATGGCGATTCGTCTTCGCTTTGGAAGTTCATGGGCAACACGAACCTTTGTCTTACGACGTGATTTCTTTGCTCCCATGCCCTGCTCAACGCCGCACCCCACATGAACACTGCGTTTGTTTGAGGACAAAACAGCAAAGAAAAGAAGTGCTTTGCTGATGACCGAAGGGGTATGAGCGAACTCGGAGTGCAACGTCAATACGCCCCTTCATCCATCTGCTTCGGTTGTGGTCCAGCAAATGAAAAAGGGCTACAAATTGACAGCCATCGAATTGAAAACGGCCTTCGAATGGAATATACGCCAGAAGCTCACCACCAAGCTTTCCCTGGAATGATCAACGGTGGCATTATTGGGACATTGCTCGATTGTCATGGAAACTGGACGGCAGCAGTGGCCTTGATGGACCGCGATGGGGCCAGTGAACCACCGTGCACAGTCACGGCTTCTTATTCGGTACAGCTCCGAAGACCAACGCCTCAAAACACCCCTCTCCATATCACGAGTCAAGTGACTTCAATCGATGGAAACAAGGTTAATATCGAGCTGCTTCTTGAAGCAAATGGCAAAGTTTGTGCCACTGGAAAAGGCCTTTTTGTCGCCGTCAAAGAAGGGCATCCTGCTTACCATCGATGGAGCTGAGTTTGTTGGTTCGTCCAAAGGCTGAGGCAAAGCAAGCGCTTGAGCAACTCAGAGATGATGTCATCGAAATCATGCGTGACATGCCCATATGGTCCGAGGCACCGGTAGTTGATCTGCGTACCATTCCTCTTGGAGTCCTTCGGAAAAATGCGACGCAACGCCACGGTGTCACTCGGTGGAAGCGAGGGGTTAACCTCGATGCAATGAACATTGAAGATGTGGAAGTTATCGACTTACATCCGAGGCTTCTCGAAACAAAATGGAGGCCATACGGGGCTTTTGTTCTCCACCACGAATACATTCATGCCCTTGGCTTCAGAGGTCATGACTCCACTTTTAGAGCTCTCGAAGCAGCTTGGCCGGGCCGCAGTGCTTCGAAACATGCGAAGGAATTCACAGAAATGCTCCGTCGAAGCAGGGCCGATTGGCTTTGGGTTTGTGCCACCTGTAAGAACAGTTACCCGCGCCAAAAAAAATCCGGTGGAAGGTACCGATGTCGATCGTGTTCAACAGTGTTGACCGACCAAGTTAATCCTGACAAGATTTGAACGAAAGCACCATTGTCTTCATGCAGGGGGAGTTTCTCCGAACTTCATGGGGATTGTGCCACACAGGGGGTCACGTGTTCCCGCTACGGTTCTCGTGGTTATATTGGCCATTTTGGTCTTGCACCCAATTGGTTTCGCCTCTGCGTCACTGACGACTGAGCAAGACGATCTGTTTCTTTCATGCACAGAAGATGAGGTGTGCCTCCTCACGCCAACTCCAATCGGGGAAGAAATCGTCTCGGACAGTGTCTTTGCTTCCCCAGCCCAACCGGAACTTTTGACCTTTGAATTCGATTTAGACCCGGGGCAAGATCAATTGGCTCTCTTGCCTTCATCACTTGCCAAATTTGAAGTTGATTTTCGGTTCACTGGTGATGCAACAGGAGCAGCACGCCCCCAATTGGACGCCTCCCTCATTCTTGGCCAATCGGTGACGGACTGGGAATTTGAAGCTCAACCAATTCCCGGTCAAGCGTTGAACGAACCGTATGTTCTGGTTGATGAACCATTGAACTTGAATGGAAACCGGGTGCTATGGCCAGATGATGTTGTTCGACTTCGGTTGACCTTCTCACTTGATCGCCCGGGTACATGGGAACTGCACATGCGTGGGAATTCCTTCCTTGAACTTGAAATCGAGTGGTCTGAAGATATTGATGCAAGAAACACCGATGAACCATCCAGTTCACTCAATCCCAGAAGCACAGAGTTTGAAACTTCACATGAAGGGGCGCTTGTCGAAAATGACAACGACTGTTGGGTGTTTGAAATAGAGCAACATGAAGTATTGAGCGTTTTTGTCATATGGGAGGCAGTTCCAATTGAAATTGAACAACCACATCGACTTCCTAACCTCTACATGCCAAACGGCAGGGAGGCTCCTGCGCCAGAGGTGATTGTCTCTGACGACGGTTCTGAAACGAGGATTACCTATCGTTGGCGTGCGCTTCCGCTTGGAGATTATACGATGTGCATTGGAGGGGTTGCAGAGAAATTCCAACCCTATAGGTGGACTGGTCAGTTGGCGTTTGAAGGACTGGGGCCGCTTGATCCAAGTGGCTTTTCAGGGACATCATACTATCCAGTAGGTGCTGCTTCTTTGGGTGATGAAGATGAGGCAATTCAACTTGAACCAGTGACCTACGGTTTCTTGATCGCCTGTCTGTTCATTCTTGCTTTGTTTGGCTTTGATGGCCTGCGTCACTCAACCTCTTCTGCCATTCGATTTGGCTTGTTTACGCCGGGTGTTGTGCTGATGCTTGTTGGCGGTATTTTCCACCCGTTGTGGGCTGGTGCGGATGAAGTGCAATTGGAAGAGGAATTCTCGCTCGAGGAATTAGTGGAATATCGATTGCAACAACTCTGGGATGTCTCTTATCCAGGTGTGCCTGAACAAGTCTTAGTGAAGCAAACTGGAGCAACATGGGGCATGCTTGATGGTGAACGTTTGCAACTCCGATTGGAAGTTGAAGAAGCGAGACCAATGGACGATGGTCGCTGGCAACTTGTCGTACCTGAACTTGAATCACTCCGGCTTGACCAAGCCATTTTTGGACAGGTTGCAAAAGGTGGTGCCCAAACCACGGATGAAGGTCTTCTCGAAGATCAAACGGTTCGCTTCATCCTCTTGGCAGGACGGTCGCTGCTTCTTGACTTGCTCATGCTTGAAGGGCTGCTTGTCGTTGATGATAAGCCCACTTCAAGCGTGTTCCGCCTTGACGTGGACATGGTATCCGCTCCAGCGACAGGTTCAGTCAGCGTTCCAGCTTGGGGGACCCGCCCCTCGACAATCTCCAACAATGATTGGGTGTTGCTGCAGTCTTCGTTATTCCCGGAACAGATCTCTGTGACGCTCTGTGACTGTGATTTGGATTTGCTCGATGTTCGTTTCATTGCTTCAACTGGTTTTGATTCGAGCGATGTGCCCAAGGACCTTGGGTTACGGAATGCATCTGGCTTCATCAAGGCAAATGCACCAATCGCCATGCTTGGTCTCGCGCTCCTCTCGCTATCATCGAGGATTGAGTACGTGAGGCGGAAGAAGGCGAGAACGCTCGCAGAAACGATGTTCGGGTCTTCGGCAAAGTGGGCTTGAGTTGGCCTCAGTTGCCCTTCTTTGTCTTCTTCTTGACATCTTCAACGACCGCATCAGCATCTTCCTTTGCTTCCATTGCAGCCTTCTTGATTTGCTCTTCTTCTTCAGCAGTGATTTTTCCGTCCTTTGCAGCGGAGGAGATGGCTGCTTCAAGGTTCATCTTTGCAGCATCTTCGTCAGTGATTCCGAGGATTTCCTGGAAGGAGCGAAGTTCTTTCAGTTCTTCTTCGGTGATAATTCCGTCTTCCCATGCAGCAGCATATGACTCCAAGAGGAATTCGCTGTATGCAGTAGGGTTGAGAAGCACATCCCGGATGAGTCCGTGGTCGGGCCCTTCTTCAGACTCTGACATTTCGAGGATGGCAATTGATCGTCGGATTTCCTTGACGGCCATGTCCTTCAGACCGTGGCCAGCCCAAACCCCACCAGCAGCAACAACGGCTGCAGAAAACCATCGCATGACATCTGGATTCACGAGTTCACCGGGCTGAATAAGGTGGAACATGCCGAGGACAACCATGGCTGCACCACACATGACTTCGACCCAGTCGTTGAGATCAGGTTCGTCATCAAACACCGAAAGGCGCTCGTCAACCATCGTTTCCACATCATCGCTCATGCACCTTGACACACAGAGGCGGGTCTTAGGGCTGTCGCATTGAACAAGATTGAGCGTTGTCCTTTTGGACTGTTGGCGCAGAAGGGCAATCATGGAGGGGGCAGAGCGAGCGGTTTCGAAGCTGGATTTGCCTCGTAAGGTTACAGATTTCTTGACATCTTCATGGGGCATTGTCAACCTCCATCCACCTCAATTTGAAGCAATGCCAAGTGTCCTTGGTGGTTCCAATACATTGCTCGCAATTCCAACGGCAAGTGGCAAGTCGCTAGTTGCTTACATTGGGATTCTCAAGCGAATCCTCGTTGATGACCCCGGGTCGAAAGCAGTCTACATTGTTCCATTGAAAGCACTTGCAAGTGAGAAGTTCGATGACCTCTCCGAACTTTGTGGAGCGGTTGGCTTGAGCGTGGGCCTCGGAATCGGTGACGCTTCTGCAGAAGCCAAGAAAATAGAGGAATGTGATGTGCTTGTTTGCACTTCTGAAAAGTTAGACTCGCTCATGAGGAATCGTTCAGAATTGATGGCCAATGTATCGATTGTTGTGGCGGATGAATTCCACCTCATGAACGATGCAACACGTGGCCCAACCCTTGAAATTAACTTGACGCGGCTTCGTCACCTCCGTCCAAAGGCCCAAATCATCGCTCTTTCAGCGACAGTTGGCAATTGCCAAGATCTTGCAACATGGCTTGATGCGACGCTTGTTCTGTCGGATTGGCGGCCCGTTGCTTTGGAGTACAGTACCTTCCATGATATGCACCTCGAACCACGCCTTGTCCAATCATCTGCCATGAGTTCAGATGGCGATGCACTCCAACCTCCACGTGACCTTGAAGGACCGAAATCACACCCTACATGGGTTGTTGTTAACGACACCATCGATCAAGAAGGCCAAGTTTTGGTCTTTGTTGGCACAAGGCGGAGCGCCCAATCCGAAGCACTCAAACTCTCCAAGCGAGTGTTGAAGCGTCTGACAAAAGAAGATCCTGACCGGGTCAAGCGGCTTGCGGTGTTTGCAGATCGTCTGGAGGGCGGTCAACAGACTGCGATGGCTGAACGGCTTGCTACAGCGATACGTGGCGGTTTTGCGTTTCACCACGCAGGATTGACGCATGGGCAAAGAAAAGCCATCGAGGGTGCGTTCAAAGATGGATTACTGGTTGGTCTTGCGGCCACGCCAACCCTTGCGGCAGGGGTTAACTTGCCTGCGAGGAGGGTGTTGGTAAGGGACCTCAAGCGATGGGACGACGGAATGAGCCGTCCTCTTCCGGTCATGGAAGTTCGTCAAATGCTCGGTCGTGCTGGGCGTCCAAAATACGACGCTTTTGGTGAAGCATGGGTGCTGTGCAAAGGAACCGATGGCTGGGCCATTGCTGATGATGTCAGTCGAAGGTATTTCTTTGGCCCGGTTGAATCAATCTCTTCGAAGTTGTCCAGCGAGCCAGCGCTCAGAACACATTTGCTTGCAGCCATTGCAGCAGGCGGTTTCAGACATCGAGGTGAACTCGGTGAGTTTTTCCAAGCGACGTTCTTGGGTGCCTCTGTTTCACCAACCTATCTCAAGGAACAACTCGATCGAATGCTCGATTGGCTCGTAGCCGAGCGGTTCATCCGAAGGGTCGGCGTTGACGATGACTATGTGGCTCGAAAAGCAGACTCTTCTGCAGCATCAAGTTCGGAAGAAGATTGGGACGATGAGTTGCCAATTTGGGCAAGCATTGCGAAAAGCACAGGTGGTGTCGATTTCCAACCACCACAAAGCCACACCACCCAACGTCAGCCTCGAACCGAATCAGCATTCACTAAGGCTTCTCTCGGCTTTACCCAAGCCACTGACCTCGCCCATGTTGGTGGCTGGGACCAACCAACAGGGGTTGACCACCACGGCATGGTGTACGAAGCGACAATGATGGGAGAGCGAATCACGCAGATGTACCTTGATCCACTTTCAGCCTCTCAATTACGCACAGGGCTCCGCCGAGCTGTCAGAAGGCTTGTTCGACAAAACAGGCCAGTGACCGAATTCAGTTTGTTGCAACTGGCGACAACCACGCCTGATTTCAACTCCCTATGGGCCAAAAACAGTGACATGGAAGTCAATTCATTGCTCTGGCTAAAGACCAATACCATCGAAGAGGAACTCTTGACGGACATCACGCTTGAAGAGCGTCTTCTCGGCTATGTGAAATCAGCCTGGATGCTGGAAAAATGGATCGAAGAAGAGACCCTTCGTGAAATTGAGACGGACTTAGATGTGAGCCCAGGGGATGTGAATCACCGAGTTGACCTCATGGGTTGGTTGCTTGCAGCAGCTCGTCAAGTTCTGCTCACAGATGATGTCTTTTCTGAAGATCATCTTGCTGAAATTGATCAGTTGTCATCGATGATTGACGTCCTCCGTCAGCGGATTCGGCATGGCTGCAAACCTGACCTGCTCAATCTTGTCAACATCAAGCATGTTGGCCGCGCCCGCGCCCGTGAAATGTCGAAAATTGAATTAAGAACACCTCGAGATGTTCTTGCGATGTCACGAAAGCAGCGAAGTGATTTGCTGGCACTGCGTGGTTGGGGGCCGGTGTTATTGCAAAACATTCTCACAGAAGTCGAGAAGGTTGTAGAAAAGGAAAACAAGGCAGCAAATCGCACTTCAGCACCTCGTGTCCACGAAGATGATGTACCACTTTCAGGTGAACGTCAATCGGATGATTGAAAATTCCCCCCTCCTTCGCATGGGCATGGATGGAGGCGATTTTCCTTGCTTCACTTGGCGAGCCTCTTCGCCTGTCAAAGGTGGTGACCTCACGAAAGCCTTCCTTGAACACCGTCCCAATGACCACTGGGTTCTGGTAGGCGACGGCATCGCACAATGTCACATGCAACTGTGGACTGCTTGGAACAGTGCCGCACGTCGTCAGCGAAGAGGGACCTCACTCGCTCGCTCGTTTGATGCGGAGTTTTTGCGTTACCTATCGGGTACGCATCATGTTTCGGAAGCGTTCAAGCGCGCAGGCGTGCGAGACGGAGATCAAACAGGCTTCTTCCTCGTGCTCCCCTCGACTGATGCCGAAACAGAATCACAGTCTTCAGCCCAATCGGATTTGAACAAAGAGTGGGCTCAACAGTCTGAGGTATTAGCGAACGGAATGGGACTCAGCCTCGAGGCACCTCATCTTGAATGCAACACAGAAGGGGCCCTTCGTTTGGGTGTTCAATTTGATGAAAAGGTCGGCTTATCGTGCGACCTCTTGATTGGACATGTGCTCTCTTCGGAGTTCCATTCTTGAACACGCATCGGAGCAGGGTTCAAGCACTACTGGCTTCTCCGAGTTCCATGGTGATGAGTGCCAGCCCAAACGATGACCGTACTTCAGGGACCGGTCGATACCTTCAACAATCGAAAATACAGGCTGCGCTCGACCATGCTCAGGACCTCGGTGCTTCCTATGCAGAAGTCCGTTTGATGGCGATTACTGACTCATCAGTGGCCATTCGGGATGGAAAACTCGAGCGAGCCATTCCAGGTCAGGACATTGGCGTCACCATGCGAATTCTGGCCGATGGCGCATGGGGTGTGCATTCAACAACGGATGTTCTTTCGCTCCCAGGCCAAGTTGAGTCAACGGTGAAACTGGCCAAGGCAGTGGCCGCTCGCAGGGCATCCAAAGATCGACCTGTGGCGCTCGCAGAGGTTCCAATCTTGCAGAATGAAGTCCACTGGAAGCCGAAGAAAGATGTGCGGAACACAGATTTGGATACCAAACTCCACCACCTCATGACCCTTCATGACAGTGCTGCAGAAGACGAGCGAATCGTATCTGTGACATGCGGCTGGCATGATGAACACCTTCACACTGAGTTGATGACTTCGGAAGGGATGAATCGAACATGGTCTTTCCAACGATCGCTCATCAACGCGACCGTCACTGGTCGTGATGGTGGGGATGTTGTATCCTATAGAACGCGGCACGGAGGAGAAGGCGGTCTTGAAGTGATCGAGGCATGCGATCTTGGTGAACTTGGCCGCACAGCTCAAATCGCCACACTTCGACTTCTGAAAGCAGAACGTGCCCCCTCCGGAAAACTCCCGCTTGTGGCCGACCGTGACCTCACGGGTGTGTACATCCACGAAGCACTTGGTCACCCATGTGAAGCCGATTTGGTCGCAGCTGGCGATTCTTGCCTCGATGGAAAGTTGGGACAAACGATTGGCAACAGCATTGTCACCGTGGTTGATGATCCAACCATCCGTGGTGGATACGGGGCTCATCCAATTGATGATGAAGGTCTTGACACCCGTGAAAAATGCCTCATCAAGAACGGCGTGCTCACAGAATACCTCAATCATCGGGAGACAGCCCACCACTTTGGCATCGCACCGAACGCAGGTGCTCGTGCCCAAGACGGCCTCCACCACCCACTCGTTCGTATGTCGAACACCATGATTCAAGGCGGCACTCACAACGATTTGGATGAACTGATTGAGGACATCAGTTACGGTGTTTATGCTTGCGGTTCCAGAGGGGGGCAAGTGGACACGGGTCGAGGCTCGTTCCAATTTGCTGCACAAGAAGCGTGGCTCATCGAAAACGGTGAACTAACGAAGCCACTCAAAGATGTCAGTGTGAGCGGATTGACCCTTCAAATTCTCAAGGATGTCGACGGACTTACCCAAGATGCTCGTCTCGCAGCACCTGGTTTCTGTGGAAAGGGACAAACTGTCCCTGTCGGGGACGGTGGCCCGATCATGAGAATCTCAAACGCATTGGTGGGATGAAGATGCTACCAAACGACGCAGTTGAAAGAATCGGAGAAGGGTGCAAGCGCATTGGCGACCTTTGCAAGCAAGAAGGAATTTCGCAATGGGAAGTTGTGGCGTTCCAATCCTATGGTCACCAACTCGACATTGAAGCAGGGAAGATTTCGCTTGCTGCTGGCGGTGGCGAGGGTGGATATGGAATCCGCGTGTTGGAAGAAGGTCGATTCGGCTACGCCTACCTCGTCGACGCCAGTTCTGCAACCCCTGCTATCCAACAAGCACTCGATGTAGCACGTGCCTCACCTGCCATCGAAGGTTTTGTTCTCCCAAGTGCTCAAGAGGCAGCACCCGTCGATGGCTTGTGCGACCGTCGCATTCTTGACATTGGTCCAGAAGACTTACTCGAACAAGCGGATGCAGTGTTGAGCGAAGTGGCTTCACTCGACAAGCGGGCTGTTGTGACTGGCGGGGGCCTTGGCGTTGGTGCCACAGCATCAGCCATTCTTTCCAGCGAGGGCATCGAATCCTCTGGCATCACCACTTCTCATGGCCTTGGCGTCCAGGTTTCCATCGATGCTGATGATGAACTTACCAGTTCCTACGAAGGGGACTCCGGTCGGCAGTTGTTGGCAGATGTACCTTCTTGCATTGCTAATGCCGTGCACTGGGCTCAAGTCACACGTGGCCCGATTGAAGTCGATAGTCAGCCACAAGACACTCCAGTGCTCATGACGAGTGAGGGTTTCTCACCCTTGTTTTCGATGGTCGTTCCGACCGCTTTACGTGGTGACCGATTGGTTCGTAACGAATCGTTCTGGTCCGGAAAAGAAGGCACTCAAGTGCTTGCCTCAGACCTTTCACTGATCGATGATGGTCGTATGGATGGCGGTAAATCCGCAAGTTCCCGCGACGGTGAAGGTGTACCTAGCCGTCGTCAAACACTCGTCGAAAACGGCCGGCTTGTCGGCTCAATGTGGGGCACAAGGGATGCAGCACAACAAGTTGCTGAAGGGCGAATCGAGCATGCTGAAACAACCGGCAATGCTGTCCGAGGCGGCCATCAATCACCGCCCGGCATTGGCTGCAGTGACTTTACCATGACTTCCAAAAATGGAGGCCACTCCCAAGATGCTCTCCTGCAAGAGATGGGTGATGGATACATCGTTCACAGCGTGATGGGTGCGCACACTGCGAATCCCACAAGCGGGGATTTCTCAGTGACCACGAGCACCATCCTGCGGGTCGAGGGCGGTCAAATTCTTGGTCCAGTGAAGCAAGCTGGGCTCTCTGGGAACCTTGCAAAAGCCCTCTCGGAGGGCGTTCGGCTCGGTGACGATGTTCGTGTCCAAGGCTCGTATTCTTCTGGAAGCATGCATCTTCCAGACGTCTTGATGTTGCAAGGATTGCGCGTGAACCCCGCTTGAAGTTGATCACTGCTTTGTCAAGTGAAGGCGACTTCACAGAGATTCACACGGTATTGTTTAAGTCCCGTCGTCATCTTTGTTCATTACCATGGAGGTCAAGGGAGTGTATAGACTCAACCAATCCGCACGAAAGCCCGCAGCCTGTTCTCCGTACAGGCATCAAACGAACACGTCTGACGGAGGACTTGCTCATGTCTGAAAAGTATGAGACTCACGTCAACGCAATTTTGGCAGAATGCCCGGATGCAGATCCGAAAGATATTGCAGAAGCGTTTGCAAAGTACGAAACTGAATTTTACATCCCCCCACAAGATGCGATGCGGTCAATCCTGCGTCGCTTCAAGGGTGAGCAGTCAGTCCCAACAACCCGCAGCCCTTCTCAAGGCGGCTCATCTGCCCCGAGAAATACGAAGAAAGTCAGTCGGCTGAGTGAATTGAACGGGAACGATAAGGAAGTCGAAATCGAAGTCGAAATCATTTCTCACAACATGCGAGAGCAAACCATTCGTGGTGAGCAGAAACAAATTGCCTTTGGTCTTCTTGAAGACAACCCTTGGGAAGAAAAGGGCGACAAAACCCGTTGGGAATACAAGGACTGGGGCCCAAGTGCGAACTTGGCACCAGGTTCAATCGTCCGAATTGAAGGCGCATCGGTGAACGAATACCAAGGCCGCATGTCCCTCAACATCAACCAATCCACTCGAATTGCGGTCGTGCGTGAGGGGACTCGTCCCGTCGTCGCACCCGGGGAGCCGCAAGACATCAACAGCCTTCCCGGCGATGGTTATGTCTGTGTGGTTGGCCGTGTGCTCGCCTCTCGCCCGGATCAAATCCACAAGAAGGATGGTTCAGGTTCACTCGACATCGTTCGAGGCCGCATTGCGGATGAAAGCGGAACGATTGGCTTCCTTTCGTGGGAACCTTTCGACCATGCAGTGGGAAGCCTTCTCAAGATCGATGGCGCTCAAGTCCGAACCTCTGAAGATACCCCTGAACTCAATTTCGGCCGTACCACCAAGGTTGAAATCTACCATGACAAGAACTTCGCTGATGCGGACTCCCTTTCGCAACAAACCGTTCTCACGATTTCTGAGCTAAGGGATGGTGCCCGAGATGTTGACGCCGTTGTTCAAATTACAGAATGGGCCAAGCGTTCGTTCACGCGAGATGGTGAAGAGCGCTTCTTGTGGTCGGGGCAAATTGCCGACCCAACAGGCCGATGCCGAATGAGTGCATGGAGCGAATTACCATTCTCGGAAGATCAACTGCCAATGACGGTTCGACTCAAGGGCGTGCGTGTTCGTGCCTGGCAGGGAATTCCAGATATTACAGTCGACAACGTGGACCAAGTCGAGATTCTCGATGCAACCCCATGGGATGAATCGCTTGATTTAACCAACCACACTGCCGAGGTCGATCTTCATGACTTGGCAACAGGCGCCAGCAGAGTTGGCGTTTCCACATCTGCAATCATTGTCAGCGTGCGAGAGGATTCCGGATTCATCCAACGCTGTACAGAATGTCGCAGGGTCCTTCGCGATGGTGCGTGCGCAGAACACGGTCCGAATGACGGCAACAGCGATGTTCGCCTTCGTTTGGTCATGGATGATGGGCGCTCGAGCGTCTCCCTTTTGACCAATAAAGCAGCCACATTGGCATTGCTTGGAATGGATGAAGCTCAGATGAAGGCGGCTGTTGATGAAGATGGTCAGATGGCATTTGTCCAAACCCTTCGAGGCACCCTTCTTGGACGCACCGTCAAAGCCACAGGCCGTACGATTGTCGATGAGCAAGGTGCAATGATGCTGGCAGATGGTGCTGCTGTGGTCGAAGAGGATGCAGGAATGCTTGCGACTGAATTGCGTGCTCACTGGGGGGTGTCATGATGCAGTCAAGTGGACGAGTTCGCCGACAACCTGCATGGCACATGCTTGCTTCAGAATTCAGTGAAGCGACATTGAATGAGAAAGGATCTGGTGAATATGATCCATCCTTTGTCATCACCAAGCTCGGGGCGAAAGTCAACCGTGTGATTGTTGCAGGTCTCCTTGAACGACTTGAAGTGCGAGAGACCTCCAATGGTTCAACGCTCTATCAAGGTCAAATGAGGGATCCATCGGGATTGCATTACTTCTCCGTTGGTGACTACGCCTCCGAATCAATGCGCGAACTGACGCTCTCTCTTGTTGAAAAGACAGAAATCGGGGAGCCTGTGCTTCTTTTGATGACTGCTAAATCACGTTGGTACCAAACCGACGAGGGCGCAGTGTACACTTCACTGCGTCCAGAAGAGGCGTGTGAAATCGATGCAAAAACATACGCTCTTTGGTTGACCAGAGCCTGTGAGGGGACGCTTCAACGCATGAAGACACGCAATGATTCGCTCTCTGCAGAACCGACTGCTGAAGGCTTGAAAGCAGCAGGCGTTCCGGATAACATGGTCGATGGACTCCTTCTCTCAAGGAATCACTATGGTGAGTTCGATACAGAAACCTACACCCTCAACGTCATGCAGGCGCTTGACATTGCCGAGGGGCGAATGGAAGCAGCCAGCCAGCCGGCTCCACCGCCACAATCGACATTGGATGATGCTCCTGCTGCTGCAGGCGCCTCCGATGACGATGCTGTGAAAGAGACACTCGTAGCAATCATTGGTCAACTCGACCAAGGCGACGGCGTTGATTTCGAGACTGTTTTGACCAATGCAGACGCAAGGGGTATCGATCGTCAACTGGCAGAGGCTAAGTTGGATGAACTGTCGAATGAAGGCACGCTTCACGAACCTCGCTTTGGATGGTTTAGAATCGTATCGTGATTTGTTTCTCCCCCAACATTGAAGACCTTCTCAGTGCGTGCAAAGCACAGGGGTCAACTGCATGGCTGGATTAGATTTCTTTATTCGTCCCGCAACTGGGACATCAAGCTCAGATTGGGTACGAATTCCAAATTGCGACATACATGTGCGATTGACGCGTCGATTGACCCGTACAATCATCCGTGGCGAAGAGGGTGACAACCTCCATGATGAGGGCTCAGAGTCAACTGTTTACACCGTAAAGGGCGAAGTGAATTTGGAGAACTACAAGCGCATTCTCAGCATGTTCCGAAGTGGCCAGCCTTACATTCACGACCCATTCGAAGAAAGAGACGTCAAAGTTTTATTTGCCGTGATGGAATATGAAGGCACCAGTGAGGCCTTCATGTTCGAGTTGATCGAAGACATTGTTTGAGGTGTTGATATGCGAAAGTTGGATGAGCAGAGAGAAATTCTCTACGTCATCCGCACGCTTGACGTCCTGATGTCATCTGGCGTAGGTCTCGAAGCAGCCATTCACACGATTGGAAGTGGCGGCTACGGCGTTATTTCAGAAGACTTCTCTTCGATGATGAAGCGGTTGCGAAAGGGAACGGCGGGTGGTCTCGACCGTGAACTCAAAGGTTTGCTCAAGAAAGCAGAATCCGAAGGGTACCGCAGACTCTTGAATACGATGTATTCCAATGTCACCCAAAACACCGACATTGTCGAAACGCTGCGAAAGCAGGGTGTACGAATGGAGAATGAGCGGACAGAGGCGGTGAAGAAATACATCGAAGAGCTCGGTGCAGTTCCTGAAACGCTTCTTTCAATCGGTATGATTGGCCCAATTATCTTGGCAATTGTCGGCCTCGTTCCACAGTTGCTCGGCGATGGAGCAGAAGCTATTGTTGGCGCAATCGACCAGGGTATGATCAATTCAGTTGTGAACGGTGGATTGGTGTTTACACTCATCGGTATGATGCTCATTGGCATGAAGGCTCACACGAAGGACCCGGGGTTGTGATTTGATGATCTTTGGACTGCTTGAAACCTTCAATGACAACCCACTCCTTCTCTATCTCGCTGTCATCGGAATGGCTTGTGCCGCAGGTGGGATTCCACCCATGCTGGAGCGTAAGAGGCGCCGTTCTATAGAGAATGCACTGCCGGGATTGCTCGAAGGTTTGTCAGATACCGTAGGTGCTGGACGAGGTATTCAAGAAGCCATGATGGAACAATCACGGAATGTTCAGGGCCCACTTGGAAAGTTACTTCTTGAAACGCTTGAGGAGAGCCATTCGTCTTCGTTTGAGGCTGCTCTCTCAGCCTTTGCTGCGAAGACGCGCTCGTCTCAAGTTCAACGAGTGATGGTCTTGATTGAAACTGCGATTGAACAAGACGCACCGCTCCAACAGATTCTTTCTGACTTGGCCATGGATTACGAACGATTGAACGACTTGATGAACACTCGCGAAGAAGAACTGCTTGGTCGTGGACTGCTGATTGTGATGTTCGTCTCAATTGGTCTTCCAGTTCTCATTGCGTTCATCGTCGGCCTGTTCGCACCAGCCTCGAGCGGCTTCCAAATTGACAGTTTCAACCGCACCTTTTCCCTCTTCTTTGGAGCCGCTTCTGCGGTGGCCCTCGGCGTCTCAGGACGCATGCTTGGGCGATTCAGGGATGCACTGTGGTGGATGCCATTGTGGATTGCGCTTTCGATGGGCTTGTACCTCGGCGCAGTTGTCATGATTGGAGGTTAAGCAATGTCTCAAACGATTTTAGAACAGTATGGCCGAGTGACGATTTACACCGAAGGGAATCATCCCTCTCCAATTTACCATGTTGATGGTGTTGCAGATCCAAATCCGCATGGAGACCTTCAGCTCCTTCTCGATGACGATAATCTCGAAGAAGTGATGTACAATGGCGGGCAACAGGAAGTCAAGGTCGCTCACCGTAAATTTGGTATGTGCCGGACCAACCTCACCATCGATAACGAATCAGGCCTTCAGATCGCCAAGAACATTGCCTCATACACAAACGTCCCACTCGGTGACGGGCCTGGTATGGTGCCAATTTTTGATGGACGGTTGCATGATGGTTCCCGTGTCAACGGCACAATCCCTCCAGTCTCTCCAGATGGTCCAACATTGACCATTCGTAAGTTTAAGGAAGACCCACTCACTATGATTGATCTCATTAAATTTGGAACTGTGAACACCCGACTGGCCGCTATGATGTGGGTTTGGATTGAAGGGCTCGACAGCCGTCCTGCTAACTTTGTCATTGCAGGCGGTACAGGTTCTGGTAAGACCACGACCCTCAATTGCCTCGGTATGTACATTCCATGGGACCGTCGCCTTCTCACCGTTGAAGACACTGCCGAATTGCAAGTTTACCACGACCATTGGCTTCGAATGGAAACTCGAAGGGAGCGACCTGATGGTACATCAGAGATTGACATGAACGACTGTTTGAAATCCAGTCTCCGAATGAGACCAGATCGAATCATCGTTGGTGAAGTGCGAGGCCCAGAGGCCGCAACCCTGCTTACGGCAATGAACACAGGTCACGATGGTTCCTTTGGTTCGCTGCACGCAAACACGGCTCAAGAGACGGTCACTCGAATGATCAACCCTCCAATGAGTGTCCCACCAATCATGCTCAGTGGATTGGATCTCATTATCATCCAAGCCCGTCTTCACGTCAATGGAAAGACCGCTCGTAAGATCACTGAAGTGGCTGAGGTTGCAGGAATGGAAGGTGATAAACCCCGTCTCAACATCATCTGGAAGTACAATGCAGCAACAGACCAGATCGAAGAAACAGGCATTCCATCCAAACTCAGAGAGACAATCTGCAAGGCTGCCGGAATTTCACCAGATGTCTTTGAACAGCATGTATCCCAGCGCGAAGAAATTCTCCGTGACATGATTGCACGCGACATAAACGACATTCAACGAGTGACAAAACTCATCCAGAGTTTCTACGCAAGTCGCTGATTACCCTCGCAAACGTGCGAGTAAGTCATCGATGTGGTCGATTTTACTTCGAGCAGATTTGACACGATCTGCTGCATCTGCGACCGATGCTGCCACTTCCATCTCAGGTTCGACTTCTTCGGCATGGTCAACTGGCTTGAACGCTTCAGCCAGCGCCTTCAGTTCAGTCACAATGGCGTCCACTTGGGTGTCCGAAATCATGATTCCAGGGGCAATTCGAGGAATTTCAGCAGGTGATATGAAACCAAGTTCAGCCCCAATAATTCCTGCGCATGCTAAGATTCGTGGTCGGAGGTCGGCGGTGTTGACTTCGTACCCTCGTGATTCTAGGAACCGAATGACGAGCGCTTGTTGTGCTTCACTGAAGGTGCCCTCACTGCTTTCGAGAATGGTTTCGACAAGTTCTTCGAATGCAGCAATGTTTCGCTCCAATCGATCAAGTGTGCTGCGTTCCGAGGTCGCGAGGTGGACGGCACCATGCTGAAGGATGCGCAAGATACGATTTCTTCGTGCGATGGCCGGGTCTTGGAGAGCTTGGGCTTGATTAATGTCGACATGCAAGTCAAACAATGCATGCAAGCGCCCAGAGACGCTTGGGATTGAAAGGTCAAGGCCCATTGACCGACCGACATCTTCGAAGGCCATCCGTGCTTTGACAAGGTCACCGCTATGAGAGGCAAGCGTGTCATCGAGTTGACCTCTTAGTCCCTCTCTTGAATTTTCGAAGACACGCAGCGCTTCTCGTTCTCGCCACGAGTTTGGCATCGCATGCATGGCTTCCCTCTCGGTTTGAGATCGGTACTCAAGGTCCATGATGGTGGTCCGAATTGTGTCTTGAACCGCAGCAATTTCTGTCGCAAAACCATGTGCTTTGAGACTTTGAATGAAAGCGTTGAGGTCATCAGGTTCGCTTGTGCTGCTCACTGCCAAGAAATCTCGACCAGCTGCCTCAATTTCAGGAAGGCGTGCCTTGAGGTCGAGCAAGGATGATTCCACCTCGAGTGTGTGTTCCTCAGCACCGGGTTCAGCGACTTGGACCATCGAGGGTGCAGGTTCGCTTTCCCCACCATCGTTTCCACCCCTGCGGAGGGCTTCATCGAGGGTTGAGGCAATTGGGGCTTTGGAAACTTGAATGCCTTCTTGCGCCAATTCGGTGCGAAGTTCTGTTTCTTCTTCGAACGTCCAACCTTCTGGGTGTTTAGATACGAAGGTTTCAGCAGCTTCAATCACTGCTTCATGAGCATCATTCGATGGTTCAGCAGACGCTAATGGCTTTGGAACAGGTGTTGCAGGCGATGGCAATGCGTTGGCGTTTGATCTCGGGCGGCGAAGGCTTTTCTTGACCTTGCCCCATCCACCATCTTGCGATGCAAGGACACCGGCTACACGGACCAAGAGTGCCTGCTTTGCACCAGAAAGCGGCAACTCCAATATTTTGCACATCGCATGCAACTCATCCCGGGTCATTGAGTCAAGTGATTCGGGCAAGAGGCGTTTTGCATCGTGGTTCAGGTGAAGATAGAGCCGTTGCCTTCGTGCTCGGAGTGAACCTGATTTCTTAATTCCAAAGACGCCGAGCAGTTCCCCGAGTTCGTTGTTCATGAGGTTACGAATGCCTTCAGGCGAAAGATCCCATTCATCAAGGATGAGGTGTTGGATGAGTCTTGCTCGAAGGGTCTCCACTGAACCTGTTTTTGGAAGGTTGTAGGCAACTGCAACCTCCTTCAAACCGTCAAACCGGGCTTGATAGAGTTCGGATAGGAGTTCCCCCTTGTCGACCATCACAGCACCTTCCTTTGTGTTTCGGCTCAAAGGGGTATATGTGCCTTCGCCGTGAAGCGATGGCCAAATTGCTGTTTCCTCGATGGATGATTCATCTTCAACAACAAAACTGAGCATGGATTTAATGATAGGCAATGGTTTCAATACCCTTCGACCAAAAGGGTGTCCATGGGCAAGACTGTCAGAGCAACGAGAGCAGGCTTGAGGGACGCCCATGAGATGGTTGCGTCGTTGAAGGAAATGATTCAAGCCGATCTCCGAAAGCAACGGTCCGGTTTTGAGGAAGCGCTTTCCTCCAGACTTGACATGGCAGAAGATGTCATCCTTGAATCAGCCAAAGCCAAAGTGGCCATTATCGCCGGTGTAGGGGTCATGCGGAAGGACTTGGATCGAGCACAGCGCAAGTTTTCAAAATCCAACGATGTTGAAGAATTACGATTGACCCTCATCTCCCTTTCAGCTAAACTTGGTAAGTTACGTTCAACAAATAGCAAGGTTGTTGCTTCGCTCGGCACCGTCCTAAACCCAACCCTCTCTGCAGTCGAAGTCGTGGAACGGTTTGCTTCTGATTTGCAACGCTCTGCAGGCACCTGGGAGCGCCATGGTCGAGAAATCGATGATGCAATTATGGAACTGTGTCAAGACAATCAGCCAGCAGAGATGGTTGAACTTGAAGCATACATTGCTAACCAAGGATACAGCGTTTTACTCGAGGACATTCACTCTTCTTCTGATGAATCTGAGTGATGTTCGCTCAGGTCAAGCAGGGCAGGCCTTGCATCGCTGAAGTCTTCTGGGAGTCCAATGTGTAATCTTGGAATCTCTTCGTGTTCACTTTGCATGAGTTCGAGGAGGATTTGGAATTCTCTGAGCACAGATACCATCCCCATGTGGCTTTCCTCGACGGGGCAGACACGTTCGGCACCAGCCGTTACCGTACCTTGATGATTGAGTGTTTCAATCCTCATTTCCAGCCTTTGTCCAGCAACCTTGATCCGATTGTCTACACCAAGCACACTCTCAAGAGTGTGTTCGTCCTTGGAGCGGTTTGCTTCTCGAAGGATGGCTGCAATCTTACGTTGTTCAACAAAGATTCCTGTGATTGGGTGAAGTTCTTCTGGAATCGAAGCGAGGAAGGCCACTTCCATCCTATGGGCAATGTAAGCGCCATTATCGCACATCGGTTGAACCGAAGCGCTCGGGAATCCGTTTCGTGCAACAAGGAGGGTAAATCCATGCAATGGAGGTGGGACAAAATGGGTTCGTTCGGGATTGTCTCGTTGGAGGCCAAGGGTGTGCCTTCGGGCCTTGTATCTCAATGCTCCATGTTCGCCGCGATCCACGATGTAACCATCCAGTGCATCGTCTTGGCGAAGTTCTTCCAGCCAAGGTACACGGTCTTCTTCATCCAGATTTGCAAAAATATCTCCTTTGCCAATGGAATCTGCGAAGGCTTGGGAGGTCATGAGTTTCAAATCTGCACGCAGCCGCCTCATTTGACGGCGTAGCAACATGTGATCGCATACTACGATGGCTTTGGATTGGAGGTATTCGGGTTTGTCTTCAGAGACAATGACCCAAGTTGGTTCTCTTCGAGGAAGGACGCCAATAATGCTCAAACCTTCATGGTCCAAGTTCTTCCATTGATGAGCGCTCATGGCGAGGAAATCACCATGGCCGTCGTTGAGGGCTTCAATGGCACTTTCCATGTGAGGTACTTGCTTCATAATGAAGTCGAATTTGTTGCGGTTTGTTTCGATTGTTTTCTCAATCTGTCGACGCACTCCGTCCCTGTTTGACGGTGTGGTGAGGACCTCAAGGCGTACCTTTTCTGTCATCATCTCACCTCGGCGAGGATTGCTCCTCACATTACAAGGGCGTAGACTACCGGTTAAGAAGGGCACCGTTGTAGGGTTTCTTGTGGCGAACATTGGTTTGGAAGCGAGTGACCAACTCGAGGTGATGCGTCTCCACGTTGACGCAGCCCTTGAAGCACTTGTTGAAGACGAGATTGAACAAGGTGCAGGCCAGGTGGCTGAACTGTGTGCATCGATGCTTTTGGCAGGTGGAAAACGCCTCCGCCCTCTGCTAATCATGCTGGCCCATGAAATCGCAGGTGGTCAAGATGTCGAGGAAGTCATGCCATTGGCCTTGGCCTTCGAAATGATCCACACAGCCACGCTCGTCCACGATGATATCAACGACGAGGCGGGGTTGCGTCGAGGGGTTGAGACCATCCACACAAGGGCTGGTCTTGCGAAAGCCGTCATTGCAGGAGATTGGTTGTTCGTCCAGGGTTTCGGTCTTGGTGGTAGGTACGAAGAGCACATCGTTCGTCTCATGGCGAAATGTTGTGCAGACATCGCGGTGGCTGAATTCCACCAACTCGATCATGTTCTCAACTTGGCGACCTCCCCAGAGGATTACCTCGCAATCGTTCGAGGGAAGACGGCTGGCCCCTTTGCAGCAGGTTGTAACGCAGCAGGACTTGTGGCTGGATTGACCGCTGAACAAGCAGCAGGTCTCGGTCGATTTGGTATGGAACTCGGTATTGCTTTCCAACTCGTTGACGATCTCCTCGATTTGAGAGGAGATGAACGAATGGGTAAGCCACGGGGCGCTGATGTTCTCGAGGGGAAGATGACCCTTCCATTGATTCATGCATTGACCCTTTCACACGGAAAAGAAAGGCAACGATTGGCGACTTTGATCGAATCGTTTAATGATGAACACTTCGATGAATTGATGCATCTTTTAGACCGCTCAGACAGTTTGAGTTACGCCGAAATCCTTGTCAAAACACACCTTGAGCGGGCCGTTTTGGAACTGAATGCCTTCCCAGAAAGCCAAGCCAAGAGCTTGATGCTCCACATCACGGGCTATGTGATGAAGCGACATACGTGAGGTCTTCTTATGGCTCGAAAGGAAATCAAACACAGGCAGGTCATCATCATTGGAGCAGGGCCTGCGGGTGCTGCGTGTGCTCAGCGTTTAGCCGAAGATGGTATTGATGTGCTGATGATTGAACGCCGCTCCATTGTTGGAAATCCGGCGCAGTGCGGTGAATGCATCCCAAACTGGGGTGAAGTGGTCGGCACATTTTCAAACCTTGATGATCACACATGGTTGTATGATTACTTTCAATTTCCAGAACGACTCAAGTTACACAACTTGGATAACATGAGGGTCTTTCTACCATCTGGAAAAGCGTTCCATTTTGACCTTGACGCTTTTGCTGGTCACCGTTTGCATTTTGATGGATACTTGTGTGACAAAGCCATTCATGCGGGCGCCGAAGTTCAAATGGATGAGGCAATGACAAGGATACAACATCAAAGCAAATCCAACAGGGATGTGCTTGTGACCACAAAGGGTCGCTATACGTTTGATTTCCTCATTGATGCCAGTGGCTCACTCGCTCATGTAGGGCGTCTTCGACACGGCGATGATGAGCGCTATAGACCTAAAGACCAAGTCCCAACAATGTACGCCCAAGTTCAAGGAAATGTCCCAGAAACATTCGATGTGTTCCTCGGTTCAGTTGCCCCATCAGGCTATGCATGGATCATTCCTAAGGGCCCGAACACGGCGAACGTAGGCTTGGGCGTTCGAGCAGGTTATCTGAAAGGTAACCTCAAGGAGCATTTGCAATCATTCTGTGATGAATTGGGCTTCGAAGTTCTCTCATGGGGTGGCGGTTGGATCCCAATGGGGGGTCCAGTCAAGACAATGGTTGATGGTACAACCCTTGCGATTGGGGATGCAGCAGGCTTGGTCATGCCAAGCAATGGTGGCGGCATTTCTCAAGCCATCATATCGGGGTGCTTCGCTGCCGAGGCCATCCTCGATCACTTGAGCACCGGTGCACCGCTGACTGCCTACGAAGACAGACTCCGTGCCTCGCTTGGACGCGCCCTAAAAAACTCGTTGAGGACCAAGAATTTCGGTTATGCTTTCTTCAAAGGCGACCTCATCACAGAAGGAATCCTTCGAATTCTGGGGCCAATTGGGGGCATCAAACGGGCGATGGAATGCGACAAACCGGTTTGGCTGTTCTGACGCTCAAAGAAAACTGCTCAAATCCCAATGATGCCATCGGTTGGTTCAAGTCCCATCGTTGATACAGGTCTACCATGCGCAGCATGCGACGGGCGGAAAATAACGAGGCCGTGAGCCCCGTCATTGCCACCGTTCTGCTGCTAGCAATCACCGTGATGCTTTCGAGCATGGTCTTCGTTTTGATGCAAGGCGCTCTTACAACCACTGAAAAAAGTGCACCTCAGGCTACGGTGAGCGTTCGCGGGCTGTCGAACGGATTCCATGTGGTTCGTCTGACAAGTCTCGACCAAACAATCGACCCTGCGAAATTGCAATGGAACCTCGCCCCAGATTCTTCCGCAGACGGCAATCCTCTTGGAGGCAAAGTAGCTGATGCAGACGTCTATGGTCTGATTGGCGCAAATGTCTCGTTCCACGATCGTGATGCTGGATACTCTGTCAGCCAGGGTGATTATTTTGTAATTGATTCAACAACGATTGGTTCGGATTCAGGTACATGGCGATTTAAGTTAGTTGATACTAACTCGCAAAGCGTTTTGGTCAATGTGATGTTACCACCGATGGATGTTTAGTCATCCACCAATGAACGACATCTCAATTTTTGAGACTGGCTGGTCATGTTCGCCGCGTTGCTCAGAATAACGGTCATTGCGCTGCGTCCAGATTGCTTTGATGGCTTCGGTGAGATCATTTTTTTCTGCTCCTAGGCGTATTAATGAACGCAGGTCATTGCCATTTGTAGCAAATAAACACGTGTAAAGTGAGCCGTTAGCAGAAATTCTAGCCCTCGAACAATCGCCGCAAAATGGCGCAGTCACTGATTGAATCATTCCGACCTGTTGCCCGTTTTCTGTTTGCCAGCGTTTGGCCACATCAGAAGGGTGAGAAGGGTCAACCTGGTTCAATGGACCGATCGTCTTGGA
This sequence comes from uncultured Candidatus Poseidoniales archaeon, assembly GCA_000246735.1. Classification (GTDB taxonomy): domain Archaea; phylum Thermoplasmatota; class Poseidoniia; order Poseidoniales; family Poseidoniaceae; genus MGIIa-L1. The sequence continues at coordinate 756,291 of CM001443.1, forward strand.
CAACATTTGGCGTATTTCTTCACCAGATACGACAGAATCCATGTTCCATTGGTTTGTGGTTCCTACATCCATGAATTCAATGTAGCGTGGGACTAGATTTCGTTCATGAGCCATTGTTGCAATTGCACCGACTTGGTTTTCGTTGACGTTTCGCTGAACGACCATGTTCACTTTGACACCAAGGCCGACTCTAAGGGCTGCATCAATTCCTTCAACCACCTCTTCAGGCGAGTGTTCTGTGTCACCCATGGCCTTGAACACGCCCTCATCCAATGCATCAAGGCTCACCGTCACTCGGTTGAGGCCGGCTTCTTTGAGTGTCTTTGCGTGCTTTGCGAGAAGAATACCATTGGTGGTGAGGGCTAAATCCAGCTGTGGATCGAGCGCCCTCAACATTTCAATTAAAGTGGCAATATCCTTTCGAATGAGCGGTTCACCACCGGTGATTCGTACTTTACGGAGGCCAAGCGGGCGTATCGAGGAGGCAATACTGGTGATTTCCTCGTAAGTCAAAATGTCGGTTTTGCTTAGGTAGGTGTGATCTGCTCCAAAGTGCTCCCTTGGCATGCAATATCGACAACGAAAATTGCACCGATCGGTCACCGAGATGCGCAGGTCCAGCAAAGGACGGTGCAGCGCGTCGAGGAGGGCCATGGCCTGCCCTGTTGCTTCTCGGTCTTTATGCTGTGTTGCAAGGGTTGATGGGCAAAGGGTGGCTGGACAAACCATGGGTAAGCGTTGGTCGAAGCGCTGGACCTCAAGTGGCAAAGGCCATCGCCGCAACGATGTCCATGCCCTGCGCGTGACGCCAAGTGCTACATTGGACCCTATTCACTGGGCGCTTCCTCCATCGAAAAGCCACCTTATTCGTGCTCTACTTTTGTCCGCGCAATCTTCCCAACCTGTGGAACTTCTCAATGTCCAATACGCAGGTGAGGACGCACGGGCCATGCGCCGATGCCTCCAGCAACTTGGTATCTCGATTGACGACTACGACATCGAGGGGCAACGCCTTACACAAGTGAATCCTGTTCATTTTGAACACCATCCGGATGCTGTGAAGTGGGTGGTTCACGGGGCGGGACCGTCTGGTTTCAAGCGTCCAGCAACGGTTCTCAATGCCGGCAACTCTGGCACAACCCTTCGGCTGCTTGGAACGCACGCTGCCATGATTGGTGGGCCTGTCATGCTCGATGGTGACGGTTCACTTCGAAAGCGATCATCTGCAGAACTTTGGGGCACCATCGAACAAGGTGGCGCTGAGGTATCAGTTGGTATGGGCGAAGAACGCCTCCCAGCCCTCATCGACGGGCCGATGGATGCGGGACGCCTTGCTAGTGGCATCGAACTCGATATCAGCCGTTCAAGTCAACCGATGTCCTCATGGATTTTAGCAGCGCCCGGGCTCCCTTGTGAAGTCAATCTTCAACTTGAAGGAGAGGCTGTCTCTTCCCGTCATGCACAACTCAGCCTCCAACTGCTTCACATGTTTGGTGGTCAAGCCTCGAATGAATCTGGTAAATTGTCTATCAAACCATCAACCTTGGACCAAGTTGAGCGGTATTCGATACCCGGGGATGCCTCAATGGCGGCCTTTTCCCTCTTGGCCTGTACTGCACTCGCTCGCCCCGTGGAGTTGATTGACTGGCCAAAGGCTGAAGATGCCATTGGTCACGAGGTTCTGCATGCGAAGGCCAAATCGCTTGGCATCGAGTGGGACAGTACCATTCTCACGAACATTGACGCAGAGGGGCCAGTAGAGCTGGATCTCAGAGATGCCAATGATTTGCTTCCTCCACTGGCGGCAGTGCTCGCTTTCAATCAAGGTGGCGTGCTCAAAGGTGCCGCCCACGCAGCATACAAGGAGAGCAACCGATTGAATCGAACCGCCGAAATCCTGCATCAATTCGGCATGACGGCAGAGGTCACCACTGATGGATTGTTGATTGAGGGTGGTCAAAGCCCAACGACACCAAATCGCCCTGTTGAGACACACAACGATCATCGATTGTTCATGACGGCTGTTCTCTTGGCATCAAAATGCGGTGGAGATATTGTCGGACAAACGCTTCATCTGGTGGCAGATGAACCCTTCCTTGACAGGTTGAAGGCAGCGGGGATTGGCGTTGAGCGTGTCACGCTTCCGCCTCTTGACGACTAGCCGTGACGTCCAAAGTGATGATCCAAAGCGTCGAGTGGAAGTCGAAGTGCTGTTGGGCGTCCATGAACGCAGGCCCATGGATTTGGAATGCGGCGCATGTCGTCGAGCAATCGCCTCATTTCCGGCAGCGTCAATTTTTCATTTGCTTTGACGGCCCCACGGCATGCGTTAAGGAAGGCAAGGTGGTCCTTACGATCATCAACCGTTGTAAGAGGTGCACCATCTTCTGATGTGTCTTGCAGCAGGTCGAGCATGAATGGTATGACTTCTTTTCCTTCCAATAATTGAGGTGCAGCGAGAACCGACCACCCTTGTTCCGAGCTTTGCACTTCGAACCCAACTGTCCTGAATGTATCCTGAGCCGCTTCCATCCGAACACTTTGCCGAGCGTCAAGGTTCAATGGCAAAGGCTCGAGACGAGTCTGACTTGCCCAAATAGATTCGTTGTTTCTCAATCGCTCGTACCGCACCCTCTCGTGAAGCGCGTGCTGGTCGATCAACAGCAACTCATCTTCCGCTTGCACAAGGATGTAAGAGTCAGCAAATTGAGCCAAAGGCTCCATCTCTGGTAACTCATTAATGATCGGCCCAAGCGGTGATTCGTCGCTTGGGGAAGAGCGCACACCTTGGCCAGCGTGACGGTGGAGTTCTCGCTCAGCAGGGGAAAGTGCAGGTGCTGTTGGCTTTTCATCCATTCCGGGCAACGTGTTCTGTGCGGACGGCGCCGTGGATTGTGGACGCTGTTTCACAGGTTTTGGAGCAGATTCTGCCTCTCCTCCGTGGAGGTTGAGTTGAGCGCCAGCTGCGATCGCCCATGCCGGTGGACTTGGAGATACGGATTCCTTCCGGGGAAGCAAAATTGGCGTGGTGCCTGCCGCTGCCGCCATTGGGTCGACTGCGTCAGCCTGTTGTGGTGCAGGCTTTGGTTTGAAATGCTCTTGGATGCTTGGGACTTGGCTTTGGCTCAAGCCTTGCAATCCGGGAATGCCTCCAGCAGCATCTGGTTCAGTTGGCACAGATTCGAGGGTGTGAGCGATGGCGCGTTCCAATCGTTCCAGAACTCTCCATGAATGCCGAAGCCGCACCTCCCTCTTTGTGGGGTGAACGTTGACGTCCACTTCACTTGGTGGAAGATGAAGAGAAAGCACTGCCAATGGATGGCGGCCTTGCATCAAACGGGTTCTGTAACCCCTTCGAATGGCTTGCAAAAATGGACCGGAAGCAACCGGCCTGTCATTGATGAGGATGTGGATATCATCTCCCTTTCCACGGGTGATATCGGGCGTGCTAATCCATCCAGACCATGTTTCTTCACCTGGTGCATTTGCATCGACTTCTGGGGCATTGAGCTCAAGCATTGATTCAGCTTGGCCCCCGAGAAGGTCATACAGTCGATCTGTCATTGCTTCAGATGCGGGCACCTCGAGGACCACTCGTTCATCGATTACAAGGCGGAATGCCACGCCTTGATGCGCCATTGCATGGGCTACAACAACATCGACAATGCGAGCATTTTCAGTCGCAGGACGTCTTTGGAATGCGAGCCTTGCAGGTGTGTTTTGAAACAAGTGTTCGACATCGATTCTTGTTCCGTTTGGCATACCGAATGGTTCGATTGAACCTTTGATGCCGTCATCCATCACAATCCGTTTTCCTTCAGTATCCAAGGGGCGGCTTGCGATGCTCAGCGCTGAGACCATGCCGATGCTTGCCAGTGCTTCGCCCCGGAATCCAAGGGTGTGGATGGAATTGAGGTCTTCACGCTTCTTCAACTTAGAAGTGGCGTGGCGGTCAAGTGCCAAAGGAAGGTCCTCAGCATCAATGCCGCTCCCATCATCTTCGATTCGAATGAGATCGAAACCCCCTCGCTCAACCGTGATGACAATACGCTTTGCATCAGCATCAAGGCTGTTTTCAAGCAATTCCTTGACCACCTGTGCGGGTCGTTCAACAACCTCACCAGCAGCAATATGGCCAATGGTCGCATCATCGAGTTGAACAATTCGGTTTGGTTCACTCAATTGCATCGCCTCCGAGGAGTTTCTTGAGTTGGTAAAGCGCATCATGGGCTTGCCTTGGCGTCATTTCATCGACATCAAGTGCTTCGATGTTCTGAATCACATCATGGTGGGCTTGTGGCGTTTTTGGTGCCGAATCTTTGGTTGTCGTTTGGTTCATTGCTGCAGCGGCAAAATAGCCCATGAGGCTTGATTGGCCATTCGCTCTTGCGGTTGGGGTGCCAGATTCGCCAGCCTTTGCCCCCTCTGCTTGGCGTTCCAAAAACGCCAGCAAGTCAGTCGCTCGTTCGACAACAGGGCGAGGGAGGCCGGCGAGGGCGGCAACTTGTACCCCGTACGAATCATCGCATGGTCCATCGGCAACAGTGTGCATGAATCGGAGTTCTCCGTTGGCTTCTGCAACTTGAACATGGACGTTGACCAAACCATCTACTTCGCCTTCAAGCCCAATCAATTGGTGATAATGCGTTGCGAACAAGGTCCGGGCTTGTATCCGTTTGCAGATGTCTTCGGTGACAGACCAGGCAATGGAAAGGCCATCAAACGTCGATGTTCCCCGGCCGATTTCATCCAAAAGAACCAGAGAATTGGATGTCGCACGACGAAGGATGTGAGCGACCTCAATCATTTCCATCATGAATGTTGAACGCCCACGGCGGAGGTCATCGCTGGCTCCAACCCGTGTGAAGATCCTGTCAACAAGGCCAATCTTTGCTTTCTCGGCTGGTACAAAGGAGCCACTCTGCGCCAAGATGCTCATCAGTGCAGTGGTACGCAAGTAGGTCGACTTTCCTCCCATGTTGGGTCCAGTGATCAGCAAGAACTTCCGCTTTTTTGTCAAATCTAAATCATTTGGGACAAAACCAGATTGTTGCTCGAGCACAGGGTGGCGGGCGCCTTGGGCCTTCATTTGGTCGCTCACAGCCATTTCCGGGCGAGTCCACGCTCGACTTCTGGCAATGGTGCCAAAGCATTGCAACACATCAATCGCTGCAACCTTTCCAGCAATTTGGGCTAATGTCTGAGCATGGCCCTTGCAAGCCTCTCGCAGGTTGATGAATTCACGATACTCCAGTTCTTTCAACTTGGTATCTGCGGTAAGAAGGGCATCATCTCGTTCAAGCAACTCATCAGTGACATACCTTGACCCGTTGGTCATTTGCTGCTTCCGTTTCCAATGCTCAGGTGCCTTGGCTTCATTGATCTTCGTAACCTCGATGAACCAACCAATCTGTCTGTTCATTTTGACCTTTAAAGATGGGATTTGAAGTTCAGCTTTGAGTTTCGTTTCCAAATCAGTAAACCAAGTGTGTCCGTTCGTTGCGATTTCTCTCAATTCGTCTACCTTGCTGTCAAAACCTGGGCGCAGAAGCCCTCCATCTCGAACGCTGAGCGGCGGTTCTTGGACCAATGTGCGTCGGATGTTTTCGGCGACATCTTGGAGCGCATCGAGGTTTGATGAAAGATGAAGCAACAATGGATTCTCAGTCTCCTTGCACAAGTTAATGATTGCAGGCATTCGTTCCAAAGCATCGGCTACTGCTAACAAATCCCTTCCGTTCGACCGGTTGTATGCTAATTGTGTCGCAAGACGTTCCATGTCCCGCAATCCCCGCAAGGCTTCTCGAAGACCGTCAAGTCTACGGGCAGATCGTGAAAGAGTTGCGACAGCATCGTGCCTGGCTGCAATGGCGTTGAGGTCTGCAAGAGGTCTTAATATCCAAGTTTTGAGCAGCCGTCGGCCCATCGCACTTCTGCATGCATTCATGGTTGAGAGGAGGCTACCTTCGTACTCACCTGCAAGTGTTGAAGTCAATTCCAAGTTGCGAAGCGTGGTTTGATCAAGCACAAGATGAGCGTTCTCTTCCATGACCTCAAGGTCTCGAAGTGGAACTTCTTCAGTCAGGTGCATCGATGCGAGGTAGTCGGCGGCTAGTCCAGCGGCTGCAATAGCAAGCGGTGCGTCGTCGAGGTCGATATGGCCTAAATCTGCAACTTTGAGGACTTTCGTAAGACGGTCCCTACGCTTTGCTTCCGACGCCTTATGTTGGCTGATTGTGACACCATCGAGGTGTGTGAATAGCGCCCTGAGCGTCGCATCGTCTGCATCTTTTGGTGCGACGACAATCTCGGTTGGACGCCATCGGAGTACTTCGTCAAGAGCCCTTGAAAACCGGTCATCCCCGTCTAAGTTCGAGGCCCATGCTTGGCCAGTAGATGCGTCGATGATTCCTATTCCGATAGAAGACTTTCCAAGGCAAATGCTGAGCAAAAGCGATCGCTCCTCAGTACCTAGGAGCGACTCTTCGTACAGACTTCCGGGCGTATAGACTCGAGTGACAACCCGCTCGAGGAGTTTTGCTCCCTCGCGTAGTTCCTGCTCTTGCTCAGCAACGGTGACCTTGTGTCCCGCTTTGAGCATGGTTCTGATGTTGTCTTCCAAAGCATGCCAAGGGAAACCAGCCATTTTGATTGGTTTGTCAGCTTTTTTATCCCTTGAGGTCAGGGCTAAGCCGAGTACCTCTGAACCTGTGACTGCGTCCTCATGAAAGAGTTCATAGAAATCACCCATGCGGAAAAATAAAACTGAATCTGGATGTTCAGTCTTGATGTCAGTGAATTGGTCCATCATCCCTCGTTTTGACATGCCGATTCACCTCCTTGCTTCCGCTGGATTTTTCTGTCGTGGCCGAGAGCAAATGAAGGTTCTCGAGCGAATCGTTGCCAGATGGGAATAAACCGAGGTTGAGGCTTGCCTTCTTCAGAAGCGGCGGGCGTTGATGAGCCGGGACCCAGCCGTCCAGACCATCACACCCATAACGATGCTGAAAACAGTGAGGAAAAGGAAGTTGAGGAACCCTCTTCCGCTCTCTATAGAGCCGGGAGCACTGGTGTCAATGATGAGTGTTTGAGGCTCTCCCTGTCCATCGGTTCCGTGGAGGAAGATTTGTTCAGAAGCAATGCCCTGGCTCTCGATTCGGAATGCAAGCGGTTCGGCGAGTGAAAGTTGATCCACTTGCTCTCCAGAGTACCTTAAGATGGTCTTGCTTCCAACATTGCCGAACAACCACACTCTGTCAGTGTCATCAACAGTTGCGGCGATGCTTGGTGCATTGTGATGTGTCATCGATCCAGAGGTGCTAAAGTACGTGCTTCCATGGTCGCCTGCGGCAAACACAGCACCGTCGCTCAATGGGAGCAGGGAATGGTAGAGGCCTCGTTCTCCAGTGTGCATGGAGGCGACAATTGGGGCTGTGAGGCCCCCGTCCCAATCAATTACGGCAATCGTTGGAACGATTTTAGGAGCAGCAGGGCTTGCTCCAGCCTCCGTGCTCGTGTAAGAGAGGTAGCCGCTTGCGACCCATTGCTCGCTTCCAAGGGGCACCACTTGTTGCCAAACAGCCCCTGCAGAGTTGAGCATTGGCATTGAGAGGGTGCTTGAGGCCATCGAGGCTCCAATCGTGTCGCTTGAAGCCGAAGCATCAGAAATGCTTCCGAGTCCTCTGAGGCTTGTCGAGGTGCCTTGCATTGTGACCATCATCCAAGAGGTCTGGGTGCCAGCTACAGATTCTGCCAAATCCATGATGGTGAAATTTCCGTTGCTTTGATCGAGGTCCAGCGTCGTAATCGTGGTCGCTCCGTTCGCTTCATTGTCTGGTGAATGAATGACTTGAACCGTATTTTTAGAAGGTGAAATCGCTGTGTTCCCATTTTCGAGGGATGTGATGAAGTTGATGTTATCAGCAGGGAGTCCGTCTTTTGCACTCATGATTTTGGTAACCGACATCGGTCCGTTCTGCTGGTAGAGATCAATGCCATCTTCCGTGAGAACCTTAGCGGTGAACGCATTGCTGCTGGAGTACTCAATGTCGAGGACTCGGTTTCCGGCGTGGCTTGAATCACTTGGTCCAACCTCGACACCAGGTAAATTGCTTGTGCCTTGAATCGCAAGGGCTCCGAGTAAAATGAAGACGAGGAAGCCCGCCATGGCAATCCATTGAAATTCGGATTCCTCTTCGAGGTATCCACGCCATCCGTTCGCCATAGAGATAAACAAACGAACGGAGCACATGAATGCTTTTGTTCGCATGCAAGCCACCGTTTCACTTTGATTTCGGACTTCCTCTCCCGCAGGAGCCGAGGCGGAGGGATGATAAGGGAACCATTGGTCGCAGGTTTGCTTGGAGAGTTCATTATGGCACGTAAACCAGCATCTATGTATCGCCGACTCAAGGGACCTGCATACACCCGACGTAAGTTCATCGGCGGTGTCCCAAACAACAGAATCCACCAGTATCACGTCGGAAACCGTGTTGCTGCTGAGACAGGCAAGTTCCCTGTCATCCTTGAATTGCGCTCCGATAACAACGTGCAAATCCGACACACTGCGCTCGAAGCTGCCCGTGTTATCTCCAACTCCACGATCCGTAAGGCCGCTGGAACCCAAGGCTATGCTCTCCGAGTCCACACCTTCCCACACCACGTGCTTCGCGAGAACAAGCAAGCAACCGGTGCTGGTGCAGACCGTGTTTCGCAAGGAATGCGCTGTGCTTTCGGAAAGAACGTTGGAACCGCTGCTCGTGTGAAGCGAGGACAGCGAGTTATTTCCATTCAAGTTCACCCAGAGTTCTACCTTACCGCCCGTGATGCTCTTCGCAAGGCAAGCATGAAGTTCCCAACTCCATGCACCGTTCGACTCATCAAGGGACACGAGCACCTCAAGGGTCTCATTTGAGAACAAATTGGGCCGAGCCCAATCCGTGTGGGAACGATTGTTCCCCGTGTTTTTGGGCGCGAGTTCCATAAGTCCTAACCAATGACATCGACATAAGGAGAAGGGGTGAGACAATGAGAGTAGCCGTCCTGAAGGAAGACAGTTGTCAACCAAAGAAGTGCAATGATGAATGTCATGCCTTTTGCCCACCGGTTCGAAATGGGCAGGAGTGCATCATTCTCGATGATAAAACAGGCAAACCTCACATTTCGGAGAGCCTCTGCATCGGGTGTGGAATTTGCATCAATAAATGTCCACATGACGCTTTGATCATCGAACAGTTACCAAGCGAACTCGAAAGCGATATGATTCATCGGTATTCAATGAACGGCTTCCGGCTGTTCCGATTGCCAACTCCATCAAAGGAAAGCGTGGTTGGAATCCTTGGACCAAACGGTATGGGCAAATCAACAGCAATCAATGCCTTGTCGGGCCGCATGATTCCGAATCTCGGGGACTGGTTGGACAAGGAAGCAGATTGGGACGGGGTCATCGAAACCTTGCCTCGTGGTGAACTTCGTGATTTCTTCGTCGCTGTGCGGGATGGGAAAATCAAGGTTGCTCTCAAACCACAGAATGTGGATCGCCTTCCTAAGCGAGTGAAAGGCACCGTTCGGGATCTTCTCTCAAAGGTCGATGAGCGAAAAATGTTCGATGAAATGACCAAAAAACTGGGCATTGATCATTTGCTTGACCGTACGATTCAGCAACTCTCTGGTGGAGAATTGCAACGCATGGCCATTTGTGCAACGCTGCTTCGAGATGTCGATGTGTACTTCTTCGATGAACCATCTTCATACCTCGATATTCACGAGCGAATGAGAATTGTTCGGATCATTCAAGACCTCGCAACAACAAAGCGCGTCATCGTCATCGAGCACGATTTAGCTGTCCTCGATGTGCTTTGTGACCTCGTCCACATCGTTTATGGCAAGAAGGGGGCGTTCGGTATCTTCACGCCTGCACGGTCAACCCGTCAAGCAATCAACACCTACCTCGATGGATTCCTTCCCGAACAAAACGTCCGTATTCGTGACAAGCCAATCAAGTTCCTTAACCACAGCGACCGTGTTGCAGAACTTGGTTCACAAGTTGTGTCCTGGGGTGGGCTTGGCAAGACGCTTGGTGACTTCAAACTCGAAACCGGAGAGGGAGCTGTGCACCGTTCTGAAGTGGTGGGCGTCGTTGGTCCCAATGGTACTGGGAAATCAACCATGATCAAAGTCCTCGCTGGTGAACATGAGTACGATGAGGGCTGGGTCACTTCGAATGCTTCGATTTCCTACAAACCTCAGCACATCCATGTCGATATCGATGGAAGCGTTCAGTTGTGGCTTGACAGTGAAATCGGTCCACGTTGGCGAAGCGGTGAATTCAATGTCAACGTCATTCGAGCACTTGGTGTCGACCAGTTGCTTCCCAAGCGCGTCAAAAAACTCTCCGGTGGAGAGCGACAAGCAGTTTCAATTGCAATCTGCCTTGGTCGAGAGGCAGACCTGTATCTCCTCGACGAACCTTCAGCCCATCTTGATGCAAACGCTCGCATGGAAGCCGCTAAAGCGATTCGAAGAACCATGGAAGCCAATGAAAAGTCGGCATTCGTCATTGACCACGATGTTTACTTCATCGACATCGTCAGTGATTCATTGCTTGTTTTCGAAGGCGAGGGTGGACGCTATGGAAAAGCCCAGGGTCCATTCAGACTTCAAGAGGGCATGAATCGATTCCTCGAAGGCGTGAATGTCACATTCCGCCGCGATCATGATTCGAAGCGTCCACGTATTAACAAAACCGAAAGTAGAAAGGATCGAGAGCAGAGAACTTCTGGGGACTTCTACTCCTTCAATCATTGATGAGGTGACATGTATGCCAGTTGGACTCCCACCGCTCGGAGGCCCACTTGGACGCTCCCGTTCTCGGATTTCAGCGAGTGGTTTGACCACCTTTCTTCGTTGCGAACGGCAATGGTTTCTCGGTTCGAAACTCGGGCTTTCTGGGCCGACAACACCTTCCCAAGTTCTTGGTATTGTGATCGAGGACGAACTGTGCGGTTTACTGATGCATCGGCCCGATGCCAGCATCAACTCACTTACTGAACTGAGTCATTGGATTGCCCAAAAAGTACCCGCTGCTGCACGGCGTGCACAAGAGGCTGGGCAAGCTGATTGGGACGCTTCTTTATGGCGAACAACTGATTGGGTTTGGGAAGAAATAGAACTCGAAACGATGGAGGAAAAACTCCGTGCAGGTTTGACCCTCTTCATGGAGGAAGTCAACGAATGCATGAATGCCAATGGTGGGCCGTACCTCGAACAGTACAGAAAAGGCGAATGTCCATTCGAAGTTCCCTCTCCTGCTTGGGGCGATGAGCCACGCTTCCCAGTTCCCGATAAAGTCCGCAGTTTTGGCATGCGCTCGTGGGCTCGTGACGAACCGATGGTATGGAATGAGGCTGGTTCACAGGTGTCATGGCATGAAGCTTGGGAAATTGCAAGGCCTTGGGTCAAAGACCCACGGGTCCACCAACCACAGCGATTGTACCATCCAGAAGGGTGGGCTGCGGGGGAACTCGATCTTGTGATGCGATGGGATGGGCGAATCCGTCTTATCGATATCAAATCTGGAGACCCGACGTCTCGGTTCGCAGCATCCTTACAACATCAACTTCGATTCTATGCTTGGCTCTGGCATGAAACTCATGAAGGCCAACTCATTGATGGATTGGAAGGGTGGTACCTCACAGGCCCTCATCGACTTACGTACGATGCTCCATTAAAAGAAGAAATTCAAGCTATGACTTCAGAGTTTTTCACCATCAACAAGGCCATGCAGGGCATGGGGTCCGGGCCAGTAGCCCTTCCAGCCCTCCCCGGTGACGCCTGTTCGGGCGAGGCCGCTGGATGCCATTGGTGCAGCCTTGGCAAAGGTCCTGATGGCTCATTGGTCAATGATCAATTGCTGGCATCGATTACATCAGCCCGCTCCTTCGAGGTGGCATCACCAAACCAGCCACTCTCTTCAATTCCCAATCACGTTCATGTGCATGGGACATTCACTGGTGCATGGGGTCCATTGCCCAACCACTTTGGCGAACCAGTGCTTGGTGCTATGTTGATGGCTGGTGGCGCTCAAATCACCGTTGAAGAAAGTGAGCCGGGTTCATTTCCAGCACTTCATGACGGCCCGAAAGGGGAGCTTGTGATCATCAATGCGCTCCCGGGCGTTTGGCGAGGAAGCCCCCGTCTCTACCTCGATTCGAAGAGCAAAGTAGTGCCGGTTGCTGAAGCTGAAGAACACTTTGCTGATTCTGGAAAAGACCTCAAAGAGATCACGACTCGAATTGGACTTTTGCGCACAAGAGCAAACGTCGAAGGCATCGTGCTCAGTTTGAGAAAACGATCTGGCGTTCGGTTGGATGAAAAGCCTTGGACCATGTTTGCAATGCACCTCTGGGATGGCTCACACGTCGTAGAAATAGCAGCCTTTGGTTCGAGTATCTCCGGACAAATGGAAGCGATTCGGCCAGGAAATCGAATCAGCCTCATGGCTGCAGAGCTTGGCTGGCGTGCGGGCTTGCCTCAACTTCGAATCGACAACCGGAAAACTCGATTGACCATCAAGGACGATTAAATGGTGACTTAGAGTTTAAGAAGCGTCGGTCAACATTGCGATGTATGCCTGTCCGACTTGCCATTAATGATGATGACTCCGTGGGCCCATACAACCGGTTGAGTGCGAGTCAGGTGAATGCCTACACAGCCTGCTCAAGAATGTGGTTCTACGAAAAAGTTCGTCGATTCAAGATGCCTCAGATTCCCGTTCTGTTTGTCGGCCGTGCTGTTGAAGAGGCATTTTGCCGCATGCTGCAAGAATCGCCTGCTTTGTTAGCACCGGGTGCCTCATCGGATACGCTGTCCAATATTCCACTGGACGATCATGGTGTACCAAGCAGGGATTCCGACATGCCTTGGCCAGCAGACCGTTTGCTCGCCTTGCCAAGTGACATGTGGCCAGTTGATCTCGAGGGCCTGCGCTCATGGGCTCAGCAACGCCTCGAGGCTCACCTTCCTTTGGCCCTCAAGGCGATGAAGGAGGAATGGGAAAAAGATGAACGCAAGGCAGGTAACTGGTCAAGTGTTGACCCTGCACGGTGCATGGACATGTGCCTGAAGGGGCTTGAAATGCACCTTGCAGAAGTGCAACGATGTTTTGACGCAAACGGCGGACCGGAACTGGAACAATGGCGAAAAGGAGTGCGACCACATTGGCCCGCTCCTGACGGCAGGCGTTACGAAATGTCCCTTCGTCATCCACTCGCACAAGATGGACCCTTGGCATGGGTTGAGGCTTGGGAGATTTCTCGTCCTTGGTTTGTCGATCCGCATGCAGGAAAATTTGCAATGAACGCAATCCACCCAGATCATTGGTTTCAAGGTGAATACGACTTGGTCTACCGATGGGATGGACGAATCAACATCGTTGACTTGAAAGCCAGCATCGGTGCAGGTGACCGCTCTGGTAATTATGTCGAGCAACTGCGAATGTACGCCATGCTTTGGTGGGTGACACATGATCGTAAGGAGCAAGTTGATGCGTTGCAAATATGGTACCTCGGGGCTGATGCCATCAAAGAAATTGATGTTCCGACTGTTCCAGAAATGGAAGCGATGGAGGCAACGTTAGAGGCGCTCTGGAAACAAATCAAATCCGAACAACCCACCATCGACGATTGCCCACCAGAGCCTCTGCCAATGCGTGGCTTTTCACCGGGTGGCGTGCCCACGGAGGCGCCAAAAGAAAGCCGCTGCTCTCGATGTGATTGGAAGGCTGTGTGTCCGGGTGGGGATGGGCCTGAATCGTTGCCAGATGGGGGCTCAATTCGATTACCTGGCTCGACAGCCACCTACGATCTAACACCAATCAATGCACTTGAGCCTCGTATGACGCTTATTGCCGACGTATTCAGCGTGATGGGTGGTGGCGATGGTCGCCGTCCAAAGATTAAGGTTGAACAGGATGGTCATTTTGCCAGTCTCCAGTTGCTGGTCGATCGTCATCAAGATGGTGAGCCTGCATGGCCCGCTGACCTGGCCAAAGGTGATCGAGTCCGGCTTGAAGGCGTTGTTCCATCGGCGAATTACAAAGGTGAACTTCAACTCAAAGTAGATCCACATGCGATTGTTGTCCATGCGGGCGAAGATGAACATGTTGAGGCAACGCTGCTGGATTTCAGAGCACGTTGGAACGTCACTGGGCGACTCGTCTACCGATTCGAAAAGAAAGGCGTTGGACGTAACGGTAAATCGTGGCACAGAAAAGGCATGATGCTTATGGACGCCCATGGTTCGATGAAGATTGAAGGCTGGGCTGCAGACTGGGGTGCTCAGTATGACCTTGCAGAAGTGGGCGATACCATTGTGGCCGCAAACATAAGCCTCGATGCATGGGCCATTGATGTGAAAGGCCAAATTAATCGCAATTCGAAAGTTCAGATCACTGAGCGGGTCGAGCGAACTGATTAACCGCCAGATGAAACGGTTGTTACCAACAACGAGATGTCGCTTGTGAGCTTTGTAGCATGAGGTAAAACGACGCCTTCGTGGCTCACAATCACCGTTGATGCAAGGATGCCTGCTTCTGCGAGTGCAGAGCGGACCGTCGTACCACTTTCACATTCCACAGTGAGGTTGTGGTCTCGGCCGGTGAACTGAACCTGCATGTCTGCCTGTCATAGCACCATGCTTATGACGGTGGCGTTGGAGCAAAGTCTGCGGCCGAGATCGCATAGCCCGGTATTGCGGTGGATTCGAAATCCACTGTCCCCTGGACACGGGAGTTCAAATCTCTCTCTCGGCGCCAATTACATCCACGAGCGTACAACCGCTTCACATGTACGACGCATCAGGGGACTCTGTTAGTTCGGCAACATAGTCTTCCTTTGATTTAGGTGCGAGTGATGCTAGCTTCTCTGTCAGCATGGCTTGTGCATCAGCAGGGAGTGCGATGCCCAAATCAAACCAACCATCCAGTGCTTCCAAGAGTCGTTGTGAGGCAAACACATCGCCACTCGAGCCAACGGTTGTGGCAATTGCACACGCCGACCGCACGCCATGCAGGGGGCCAACCGATGCAATGAGTGCGGTGAGGCCAATCGCTCCAGATTTAGGCTCATCTCGCCGAACGTCAACACCTGCGGCCTCCAAATCCATTCTGTGATCAACACTTGATGGGACAATGAAGCATTCCTTACGTGTCGGTGCGTCCATGAGTCCAGCAAGCACGTAGACTTCCTCAACGCCTTGTTCAGCTAGCCACGACATCAATGCCTGAGCCATGCTGCCTTGATGCTCTGGTTCAAGGGGCTGTGAGGTTCCTGTGAGCGTGAGAATCCGCACACCTGTGACAGACTCTATAGCGCATAGCGATAGGTGAGGTGGCGTTAGAAGACCGTCTTGATCAAGCATGGCCAATGGTGGCAAAGCTGTGTGATGAAGGCGCACCAGTTCTGTGCACTCATTGACTTGGGTGAGGCCTTCTAAAGCCGCCTTCCCCACATTACCAACACCCGGAATGGCGAATAACATCATTCGATGATCGCCAAGTGTGTTGGGCTGCTTTCTCCATTCAATGTGCAATCCCATAAACGCTCGAACGAATCGCGCCGCGCTATAATGTTTGATGTCAAGGGGGCCGAATCAAGCCCATTTAGGGACCCTTCTTGTTCAAGCGAGGCTTCACTCTTCTTCAGTCACAACGTGGCTGTCCTTCATCTCTTGAAGGGAAGGAAGTGTTGGCAATTCTTGAGCCCATTCTTTGGACTCAACGTTGTACATCTTCCTTCGGATTTGCGCACGGTTGTCTTCCGGCGACCACTTGAGAGGGGCTGCTGCTTGAGCAGTTTCGCCACATGCAGGGCATGTTGTGGATAATGACCATGCTTGGCAAGAGAGGCATTGTTGTAGGATTTGTCGTGCCATATCATCGCCTCATTTGTCATGATTACTCACGGATTGCATCCGCTTCGCCACCGGCCTCGACCACATGGGTCAATGTTGCCGATGTTGCTTGTTCCCAAAGGGCTTCAGCGGTTTTGAAGTCGGGTGCCTTCAATTCAATTCTATATTCAGGTGCGCCGTTGTAATGGCAGGTGATTTCGATTTCTTCTTCTGGTGATGAGAAGGCTTCTGCTGCGAGAAGAGCATCTCGAATCGTATCAACGCCAGTTGTGGAGTTGATGCTGAGGGTTAAAGTCCCTCGAATTTCAACAAATGGGGGTATGATGTTCTCAACTGCAATTTCGATGAAAGGTTGGAGCCAATCACCTTCGAATCCTGCATCTTGCAGAGCGCCTTCATTCATTGCGGCTTCTTCAAAGGAAGTGTAAAGTCCGCCAAACGCATCAATAAGTTCGTCACCAGAAGATGCGATTTCTTCAGCACTCCATCCTACCTTTTCACCGAGTACTTTGAGCAGTTGGTGAGCTCGTTGCTCATTCTTCCACTCTTGCAATCTGTCCCTTCTGCGTTCTTCCGAGACGGATTTGAGTGACAACTCGAGGGATGTTCCATCCTTTCGAGTTCGCATGACCTTACAGATCAAGCGCTGACCTTCTCGGACAAAGGCACGAATGTTTTTGACCCATCCACTTGCAATTTCTCCGATGAAAATGAAACCTTCGACCCCTTCGAATTCGTCGAGTGAGACGTAGGCGCCATTTTGTTTTACAGTCGTGACTGATACGACAACAAGTTCGCCTTCTGAGGGGGTTGTTGTTGATTTCTCAGAGGGCATGGAGGCTCAGCCTCCTTACTCGAGTGCTTCAACAACAGTGCAACCAATGAGATCGGCCTTTCCGCCGGAAGGATTGGTGAGGGTAGCGCCACAAACGTTGCAAGAAACAACAGTGGTTGCCCGGGAGAAGATGGTTGTTTCATTGCCGCAATCTCTGCAGGCGACCTTAAGGAAATGTTTTGCCATGATGTTCAACTCACTTGTCAATCAGTTCGAATTTCTTCGCTCTCTTGCACGGTGCGTAATGCGCCTTGCCGGTTTCCGTACAACGGAAGAGAATGTTGACTCGCTTGGTTGGCTTTTCACGGCCATCTGGCTTTGGACGTGGGAAACCACGGTAACCAGCCATCACGCGGCGGAACCGTCGCTGACCCCAGCGAAGTTCGGAGGCGCGCTTCTTCTTCACGCGCTCCACTGTGTGCATTGTATGCTTACCAGCCGACGGACTGTAACGCTTCACTTGACGAGGCATTTTCACCATAAGAGCACCTTAAGCATTCGGCCCACAAGAGTCGGGTATTTAGCGATGCCGCACCGGGCCTTGCCCTACAATCACGCCACTGCGTGTAAGAATCAGGGTTGATTTGATAAGACCAGCGGCAAAGCCAGCGTCATGAATCCGATGGCCCAGGCAGCCCTGTGGTTTTGGCTTCCTGCTGCATTGGTGCCTTTAGGCGTCTGGATTTCCCTTTCTTCAAAGACATCTGCAGGGACCAACTTCGGGCGATTTTTGGCTGTGGTTGGCATGCTTGGTCTCGTCACATCTCCATGGACCGTACCAGAGTCTCCATCCAGCGCCGCCGGTCATTTACTTGGTTTCATTCTCGGACCTGCTGCGCTTCTTTTGTCAGGTGTGTATCTTGTTGCGTTCTCGGGCCATGTTCCGGTTGGGAGGCTCCCGAGGAGTGATCGCCGTCTTGGCGTCATGGCCTTCTTCATTGGTTTTGTTTGGTTCATAGGCATGCATTGGTGGAACCTCACACCCGCTCTTGAAGGTGAGGTGAATCGGTATTGGCTTGTGTTTTGGCCAACCTTCCTTTTGCTGTTGACTTGCCTGCTTTCAGGAGCTGCGTTATCCCTTCGTGTGATTGGGATTCGCAGAGCGACGGAATCAAACGTGATGTGGTTTGCTTCTGGCTTTGTTCTCTTGCTGATTCTTCTAGCCATGGTGGTTGATGGGCGGCATGTGGATGCAGATACCTTCCGTTACCACCTATGGCTTGCCGGTGCGGACTTGCTTGGAACCGCCGTAGGTTTGTCGATTTCTATTCTCGTCTTCGGTACCATCATCTTCCTACATGAACGGTCGTTGCCTGAACCAAAATCCATTACGCCACCTACCGATAAGGAGTTTGCACACGTAGCATCAATCGTTGCAGCCAACTTAGGAGGTGGCGAGAATGAATGAAGATCGCCTTGTGTTTACCTGGCGCGCCATGTTGTTGGCCTTCTTGCTTCCACTCGTGTTGCTTTGGGCCATGGATCTAACGATGGGTGGTTCTCTTGGCTCCGGCACGGACAGTTTGCCAAGGTTTGGAAATGCTATCTTGACCTCCTACACGCTTGGCTCATTAGCTCTGCTTGGCAACCTCTTCTTCTATGCCGACTCTCGGCAACGACCCCTTGCTCCGTTGTTTGGTATGCTTTCAGCCGCAGTCATGGGTGTGGTACTGACTGTGTTGTTGCTCAATCAAGGACCACTTCTCATGGAAGACAACGGCTCCATCCGGGCGCAAATTCTCTACAACGTCGTTCACATGTTCGTTTCAGCAGGCGCAATCCTCCTTGCTCTGGCACTCTCACTTGGGTTCACTTTTTCGACCATTACGGCTCAAAAACCACGGCGAACGGTGTTTGAAGAAGAGTGATTCTCCACAGGTATAGCGAAAACCACCTCCGTTGATTTCATAAGGAGGAGGTCGGTGGGCGTGTTCAACAGGTGTTTCTATGTCAAAGGGTACTCCATCCATGGGTAAGCGTCAGAAGACCACCCACATCCGCTGCCGACGCTGCGGACGCAACGCATATCACAAGCAAAAGTCCGTTTGTGCTTCATGTGGTTACGGGGAAACATCACGCATTCGCAAGCACAGCTGGTCCAAGAAGTCCCACCGCCCTAAGGCTTGAGTGGATTTTGACTCGTTAAGAAGCGCAATGGCTACAAAGTGCCTTGATTTGGTTGGGATGAGGCAACAGCATGTGCGGCATCATTGGAATTGTAGGACGACCTGACGTCCATGTCAACCAGTTGATCTACGACGGGCTCACTGTATTGCAACACCGTGGCCAAGATGCTGCTGGCATCATGACCGAATTGGACGGCCAATTCCGCCTTCGCAAATCAAACGGCTTGGTTTCTGATATCTTCTACACTCGTCACATGCGACGTCTTCAGGGCCACGTTGGCATTGGCCACGTACGTTACCCAACAGCAGGTTCCTCATCCCGTGCCGAAGCCCAACCGTTCTATGTCAATTCGCCCTATGGGTTGAGCCTCGCCCACAATGGAAACCTAACCAATGCCTCGGAACTCAAAACACTCCTCACCGATCGCCACCATCGGCACATGAACACAAGCAGCGATTCTGAATTGCTTCTCAACATGCTTGCAGTGGAACTTGATCAGCGTTCAACCAACATGTCGATCGATGGGCAACCACACCTCGATATCGAAACGGTGTTTGGCGCTGTTCAAGGCGTTCACAAAGCCGTTATCGGCTCTTATGCTTGTGTTTCGATGCTTTCCGGCTATGGCCTACTTGCGTTCCGTGACCCACACGGTATCCGGCCAATGGTGTTTGGAAAGCGAGAAGTCGGTGAAGCGACTGAATGGGTTGTTGCCAGTGAATCTGTTGCAATCACCGCCCTCGGCTTTGAGGTCGTGAGGGATGTCGCTCCAGGTGAAGCAGTTTTCATCTCGAATTCTGGCCACCTTTTCGCTCGCCAATGTGCAGAACCTGTTGAGGCAGCTCCGTGTATTTTCGAATATGTGTACTTCGCACGACCAGACTCCGTTATCGATGGAATTTCAGTGTACAATGCACGGCTCAGTCAAGGCAAGAAGTTGGCAGAACGGATTCTTGAGGCATGGCCCGACCATGATATTGACGCAGTGATCCCAGTTCCAGATTCAGGTCGTATTGCTGCCTTACAAATGGCAGAGACTCTGGAAGTCGATTATCGAGAAGGGTTCGTAAAGAATCGATACGTTGGTCGCACCTTTATCATGCCCGGACAAGCCCTTCGTGAAAAATCAGTTCGTCGAAAACTCAACGCCATCGAACATGAATTCTCCGGCAAAAACATCCTCCTCGTCGACGATTCAATTGTGCGAGGCACGACAAGTGCACAAATCATCGAGATGGCGCGTGATGTCGGTGCAGCAAAGGTCTACTTCGCATCAGCGGCACCGCCTGTGCGTCATCCAAATGTGTACGGCATCGATATGCCAGCAATCACAGAATTCATTGCTAACGGAAAAACCATCGAGGAAATCAACACCATCATTGGTAGCGACCGTTTGTTTTACCAATCGCTGGATGACCTCGTTGAAGCAACCCAAATTGGCGAAGATGCGCCAAACCGCTTTGACACAAGCTGCTTCAGCGGGGAATACGTCACTGGGGACATCGATGATGCTTACCTTGAACGCCTCTTTGCCTCACGAAACGATGCAGCCAAGTTCCAATCTTCTGAAGATGATGAAGTCATCGACATGCACAATGACGGCTCCTGAGGCGAGCGTGATGTCTGTCCAGCACGCTTGGGTCCTTCGCTTCGGGGAATTGGGTCTAAAATCAAAAGCAGTTCGCCGAGGTTTCCAAAAAACACTGCGCAAAAATCTCATGCAATTAGCATTGGATCACAAAGTTCCTTTGGTTCGAGGTCGAGAGCGCCATCAAGACATGGTATACTCAACGGCGCCAGTTGAGGATGTGGAAGCCCTTCTTTCCCACACGCTCGGTCTTGCTGCCTTCGAGCGTGTGACGACCTTAGGCGCCGACACAAATCCTCGCCATGTCGCAGAACAATTGCTAAAACACGACCCCGAAAGAGGGGTTTCGAGAACATTTGGTGTTCGAGTCAAGAGGTTGGGTGAACGTGGCGAGTGGAACACACAGACCTATTCAGCAGCACTTGGTGCTGCCTTGTGTGATGCTGATGAAAGCCTTCGTGTGAACCTGAATGCACCAGATCGCTGGTACCGGATGATTTTGGAGCCAAACCAAATCGCACACCTCGAAACCCGAACCGATGGGCCCGGTGGCTTACCAGCAGGCGTTCAAGGAGATGTGCTTGCTCAAATCCAGTCCGAAGACGACTTCCTCGCAGCATTTTTGATTTTACGCAGGGGCACCCGGATTATCCCTGTGCTTGACACAAAGGAGGCTTACCTCAATCTCTTGCGGCGTTGGGATCCATATCTCGGCCGCCGTTCACGGATGCGAGATGAATCTGGAACCAGTCACCATCGTCCTGCATGGGGTGTAGTCGGCATGTCCTTACATGAAGCAGGGCCATTTATCATGCACCGTGAGGCGTCAGTGAAAACGACACCTTTGTGCACCCTTCAACCCTTGATGGGCTGGACGGATGGAGAAAAGAAAGCCCTCCATCTGCACATCTTGGATCCGCTGCATCACCCATTGCACACCGATGCCGAATCTTGGATTGATCGCTGATGCCTTCTCAGCAAGGGGATGGGGTTATGTGGCACCCATCCGTGTTCTAGGTATGGTCCAAACCCTTTCAGCAACGATTGCGTTCACGCCGGAGCGGAAGGTCACGCATCTCTGCCTTGCAGGCGACGCCTCTTTCCTCGCGTGGGCTGAACAAGGGGGCAAGGTCTCTCTTGCCCCACTCGAAGACCATGTTCTTGGAGAAGTGTCTGGCGTATGGAACAACACAGCAGCCATTGTAGGGTTGTGTTCAAGAGGAAATCGTGTTTTTGCTTTGGATGAATTGAACGGCCTGACCTGTTTGGATGCCGAAGGAGAGGTCGCTTGGTTCTACGAGGTTCCTGGCGGTGGTTTTTCATTGCATCAAGGCTCAGAAAACATGGCAGTGGTCGATGCATTGGGTCGGCTTCACCTGATTGGTTACGGTGGGGCGAACGTGGAACACGCACCATCTGTCGATGGCATACTCAAAGCATGTTTCATCAATGAAGCATTGGTTTTGTCTTGTGAAGATGGCACTGTGCAAGCAATTCGAAAAAATTCAGTTGTTTGGCGGCGCCCCGTCCGAGGCGATGTAGGAGAATCGATCACAGCGCTGGGAACAGATGCTGATGGCCACCTTGTTCTCGGTAGGGAAGGTTATGCACTCGTCGATGGTGATGAAGAAGCATTGGAAATGGAAGTTTGGTGCCTTCGAACATTTGAGTTGATTCACCGAACTGATTTGAAAACCCGCCTCACCCACTGCACCCCTGGTGCATCAGGCGTTGTCTGCGGCTTTGATGATGGACTTGTCTCGAAATTTTCCAACGGCGTGTTTGAAGAAATTTTGAGAACGAATTATGCAATACAAGAGATTGTGGTGAGTGGTGCTAATCTGATTGTCTCCTCATGGTTTTACCTCTTTGGTCATCGAACTGATGAAGGTTTGTGGAAAATTGAGCACCAAGGCATGCCGACACAGGTTCTTGCATCAAACAATGGCAAGGTGTGTTTCTTTGCTGGTGATGATCAAAACGACTGGACTGATCCAGAGCCGATTGGGTATTTCCGCCTCGATGAAAACCTTCTCGAGGTCGACCCAACCGAACTTACTGAGTGGTTTCAAAAGGGTTCGATTGAGCCGCAACTTTCTGCCGAGGAGATATATAGAGTCGATGACTCGGTTGAGAAATTACTCACCGAAGAAGAACGGTCCATGGTGGGTGGCTCGGTAGGAGCTTCCATTGAATCGCTTCAAGATGCCCTCGGTGATCTTAGCGACGAACTTGATGACGCCACTGCAGATTTGGGGACGCTGAATGTTGACGCTGAAGGTTTGCTTGAGGCCATGAATGACGAACTCTCGAACATGGCATTGCTGCCAGACGAAGACTTGTTTGATGCGTTGAATGAATCGGTGGTCGCTCCAATCGCACCCATTCCAAAAGCAGGAGAGGACCGAACGGTGGCCTGTGATTCAGATGGAACGTCAGTGGTTCTGCTCGATGGTCTTGGCTCAGAAGATGTTCAAAATCGAATTGTGATGTGGTCTTGGGTTGATGATACGGGCAAAGAAATCGCTTCACAACCGCAAGTCAAAGTACGCCTCGATGCTGGAGTGCATCGTTTTGAGTTGAGAATTTGCGACAGCGATGGAAGATGGTCAAGCGATTCCATTCAAGTGACCTTGACCAAGGCTTAGGCTGATGAAGGGGTCCATCCTCGCATCATCATGGCCATCACCGACCCGTGGGTTGAATGCTTCTTTGTTGGCGCTCTCCAAATGAGGTGTTCAGTTGTGACAGACCGTTCAACAGGCGACACCGTCATCATCGATGGCGGCAGCGAACCGGATCGGCTCATTCAATGGATTGATCGGTTCGGTGGACGAGGTCCGGATTGGTCAAATGGGCCATCAAACATGAGCGAAGCGGTCCAACAACAACTCCCTGAACGAACAGTCGTCGCTTTGGTCAACACCCACGCTCACTTCGATCACAGTGGCCATATCCCCGATTTACTCGAACATTATCCTGTGAAGTGGTACTTACATGGCGATGATACATACTTGCAGACGCTTGCACAATCCTCAGCACGACGGTGGGGCTTTGACGCACCTGAGCCTGCAGTCGCCGACGAAGGATTGGTACCTTTGACAACAATGTCCTTTGGAGCACTTGACTTTGAGGTACTTCATACACCGGGCCACACCCTTGGTGGTTGTTGCCTCAACCTGCTTGTCGACAACGGTGCCAACCACTTGTTCGTAGGTGATACCTTGTTCGCCGGATCTGTTGGCCGAACCGATTTACCAGATACAGGTGGTGACTTTGAGGTTCTAGCGGCGTCTATTCACACCCAATTGTGGCCTCTTGAGGGCAATACCATCGTGTATCCAGGTCACGGACCTTTGACAACGATTGGCCATGAGCGAAGAACGAACCCCTTCGTAGGAGAAGGGGCTGGTGCAGGTGGAACGTTTGGTCGAGGCAAGTATGCCTGATCAAGCCATCATGCTCGAAAGCGTGGATTGGAGCACTGGTAGCGCATCTTCCCAAGTTCCAACAATTCCGTAATCGGCGTGCTGGAAAATCGGTGCGTCTGCGTCCTTGTTAATGGCCACGATGTACTTTGATGAACGCATGCCTGCAAGGTGTTGAATCGCTCCGGAGATTCCAACAGCGATGTACAAGTTCGGGTTCACTGTCTTGCCAGTTTGTCCGACTTGCATGGAGTGAGGGATTGACTCCCATGTATCGACAGCGGCGCGTGATGCGCCAACTGCGGCACCAATGGTGTCTGCAATCGCTTCCAAGTGGACGAAGTTGTCTGGGGAGCCCATTCCACGGCCGCCAGAAATAATGATGTTTGCCTCTGCAACATCGAGGCGTTGAGATGCACGGGCCATGAATTCTTGAACAGCGGTTGCCATGTTGCCAGTTGTGTCAACAACAGCGACTTCACTTGCGCCACCGCTTGGAGCGGCGTCGAAGACATTTGCTCGAATGCTGACCACGGCAGGTCCCGAAAGGGCCACAGTTTGCATGGCCTTTCCGGAGTACACTGGTGATGTGAGTTGGTTTCCATTGATTGCAACGACATCTTGCACAACCGAGAGGTTGCGTCGTGCAGCGAGGCGAGCTGCGAGATCCTTTGATTGAGGGGTTGCGGCCATTAGAATGGTGCCTGCAGGAGCGACGGCGTCGAGAGCAGAGGCCCAGCCAGCAGCATCGTAGTGAGCGAACGCATCGGATTTTGCGGCGATGACTTTGCTCGCACCCTGAATGGACGCAGCAGCATCAGCAATCGATGCATCAGTGCATGGTACAATGACGATTGGTGCGCTTCCCATTGCAGCAGCAGCGGTGACGAGTTCGGAAGTTGTGGCGTGGATGGTTCCTTTTGCGATTTCAGCAATTACAATTGTGTCTGTCATGGTGTTCACCTCAAATGACGTTTGCCTCATCTCTGAGCAAGCGTGCGACTTCGGCAGCAGCAGCGCCGCCTTCGTATGATTTTCCGGCGGGCTTGGCAGGTGGCATGCTGTGGGCTACGACCGAAACGGTTGAGCCTTGCATTGCCACAGTTTTGACTTCGACTTTTGCTTTCTTAGCCTGCATGATTCCTTTCACGTTCGGCTTTCGAACCTTCATATCACCTTTGTCGCAGGAAATGACTGCTGGGAGTGGGACGGAGATACGGGCGTTGCCACCTTCGCTTGGTGCAATAACGGTCAAACCACTTTCAAAAGCGACTGAAATCACATTGGAAACAGAAGCCCATCCGAGGCGCTCTGCGATGCCTGGTCCGGTTGAGCCGGCGCCGGTGTCTGCTGCTGACTTTCCGCAGTAAACCACTTCAGCACCGATCTCAGTCAAGACGGTTGCAAGAGCGGATTGGAGAGCGTTTGAATCGTGTTCGTCTTCGGTGTCGATGCGAACAATATGGTCGACACCGATGGCCTTTGCATCCTTGAGAACTTTGTCAGCCCCAGCGCCACCGAGGGTGAGTGCGGTCACTTCGCCACCGTTTGCTTCACGGTGCTTGAGGGCTGTTTCAACTGCAAATTCGTCGTATGGGCTCATGACTTTCTTCACGGCCGACAAATCGACTCGATCACCAGAGACGACAATTTTTGCGTTGGTGTCTGGGACTTGCTTAACGAGAACGACGATGTTTGACATGGGGCACACGCTCCTCCTCAATGAGGGGACATTCCTCTCGACATGAATGGGATTCATGAACCTTAGCCCTGCTCAATCTACTCAAAACAGACCAGAACCACTCGTTAGGCGAAATGTTTGAAAGCCGTCGCAATAGGGCTCAAGTTCCATGTCGAAGAAGAACGGAACAGAACCGACCCCCGAAGAAAAGAAACTCCTCGCAGCGTGGCGGACCTTCTTTCAAAAGAACTGCAAAGCAGATTTTGCAGCGCTCACAACGAGCGAAGAAGATGTTTGGGGTTTCGAGCTGCAATGGTCATTGTTAGAGACACACAAGGGGCTCGGGCAATCCTTCCTCAACGATATGGAGAAATGCCTCCACTCTGGACAAATCGTCATCGAGGAGCAATTCCGAAATCACAACATCAAGCCACGTCCTGTCATTCGAATTGTAGGCATCTCAGAACTCCACCGTTACCACCTCGTCGATCTTCGCATGCGCGATCGGACTCGCTTTTTGCGCTTTGATGCAGTGGTACACAGCACAAGCCGCGCCATGGGTTGGCTCAAGCGCTCTGCTTACACGTGCAACGAATGCACGCATGAATGGGTCATCAAGGAAGCACTTGCCAGAGCGCGAACGAAAGCGGAAGCATGCCCAATGTGCTTGAGAAGGGGCTTCGACTTGCTTCTTGAAGGTGCGAAGCGAGAGGACTTACCCGATCCAAGAGACATCCGAATGGATCTTGAGCGTAATTACTACGAGGATATTCAATACATCGAATTGTTCGATCCAACCTGCCTCAGGGATGAGGAACTTCCCGATGATGTACCGACCATCACCGCTGTGTTGAGTGACGAATACGTCAACCAGTTTTCTCCTGGCCAATGCATCACTGTGAATGCGCTCATTGGCGTGGACCATTTGCCTTCACGGGATTACATTCGTGACACACGTCGAATTCTTCGACTTGACATTCACAGTGTGGAGGAAGGCTTCTCCCTTCACGAAGAATGAATCACTTACGCAGTTTAGAAACAGCGTCCAGCGTTTCAGGTTTTGCTTCGAAATGGGCAGCAACCGCTTGCAGCCCTCGACTGATGCCGGCAGCAACACCGAGTTTCGCATCCAATGGGTGAAGGGTTCCATCGCTGACCGCCGCTTTGAATTCAGCAAGGTCCGTCCATGTTGACGGCTCTCCGAATTTCGGGTTCGGTGTGACCACAATCTCGCCCCACTCAGGGAGCACCACATGTTCTGCAAGTTCGTAGACCGGAGAATCGTTGTCTTCCGGGTTAAGGTAAGCATGCTTCTTCATCTTGTTTCGAAGGATGTTTTCTGCATCGTGAAGTAAAATGGCTCCAGATGGATCTGATTTGCTCATTTTGTGGTCGAAACTTTCCATCCGTGTTCCTGTAGCCTTGAGGGAAGAAATGATTGGTGTATGGATGCATGTGGCTTTTGCCCATCCCCACTTTGTTGCAACATCTCGCATGAACATGTGTGCCTTTCGTTGGTCCATGCCTCCGATGGCTACATCGATTTTGAGTTCGAAAATGTCGCTGGCTTGCATGGCTGGGTAGTAGAATTTGGAGAGGTCGTGGTCAGAAGAGGCTTCATCTCGGCCCATGATGGTGAATGTTTTGCGTACCATCGCCAGTGTTGCTCCCTTCGAGCACCGCAGCACCCTTGCCCAGTAGTCTCCATTGTTCATCAGTGTTGACGCCCACACGAAGCGAAGTTGACCAGGGCCGTCACCTTCTTCGGGGTGACCCAAGAGCGCACGAAACGTCTCTTCCATGTAGGTCGCTGTTGTTTGTATATCTGCCATCACGCCGTTGTACTTGTCGTTGACCCATGCGTGCCAATCTGCTAAGAAAATCAGGACGTTTGCATCTGCATCCAACATTCTTCGGAGTTGGAGCGAAAGCACCTTCCATCCAATGTGCGCTTTCCCAGACGGTTCAAAACCCACATAGCAGCGAATTGTCCCGTCGCCGCCGAGGCTTGTGCCATCGGCCAAGCAATCAACAAGGTGACTGATCCCAACGGTCTCATCAACGCTGCCAACCATCATGGCCAGGCGTGCTTTTTGCGCCTCGTCCAATTCTAGGATGCGCGGGCATTGTTCTGTGTGTGGTTGTAGGATGGCTTCAATATCCATGCCAAACCCTCCAGTGTGTGCTCAAAGTAGGTCGTTCAGTTTCTTGACCTTGCCTTCTGAAGGCGCCGTACCAGATTCGATCATCGATTCGAGTTCAGCAATCATTGCATGTGCCTTTTCGACGGTTGCTGCATCCAGACTCGTACTCATTTCCATGGTCTTGTGAGCCATCTTGATAGCGGATTTTGCCTTTGAGAACTTCTTTGCTTCTTCTTTTGCTTTGTCGCCCCGTTGCTTTGGCGTGTAGCCAGTTGCCTCATCCAAGAAGGATGAGTAACGCTTTCGGGATTCCATTGCTTCTTCTCGACCACCGTCGGCGCTGAGGAAAGCGGAGAGATCAGATCCTTTGAGTTGTTGAACGTCGAGGGCGAGTTTGCCATCAGTTCCAAATTCGCCGCTGATATGGGTCATGATGCCGTATGTTCCAGTGAATACACCGTCTGCATCAACTTGCAGGTCGTTGAAATACTGTGCAGCCAACTTAGCTAAGCCTGCGTTACCGCCCATTTTTTTCTCTAATCCACGCTTGACTGCAAATTGCTCCATAGACACTCCAAACCGCTCTTGAACATAAGGCTCACCGTGAAAAGAGAAGGCTGTTGGTCGTTGCAGTCTGAATTGAGTTCTTCTGTGGGGTTTTTGTCCTCATGCACGCTGGCACTCCCATGCGAAAGGCCTCGATTGCGTTGCTGATGATGCTGTTGATGATGGTGCCAAGCGTGCAATCACAACCAGAGTCACTGATTGACCTCAAACTTGAGGACACTCTTTCTGACAATGATCTCGGAATCAAAACTGGTGCTGTCTCGCCTGATGGTCTTCGAGTTCTCATCGCTGGTGAAGATGGATATGCTCACCTTTTGTCGGCCACCGATGCTGGCGATCGAGGTCAGGATATCGAACTCAACTCTGGGCGCTCAGATACCTTCCAAGATGTGGCTTGGCACCCCGGTGCAAAGACTGCTTTGATGACCGGAGATTTTGGCATGGCCATGAGGTATGTTGCCTCCGATTACAGCATTGGACCTGTCAATGGTTCAGGAGCCATTTTCGGATTGAACATGACGGCCGTCGAGTGGCGCCCATCCGGCGACTATGCATACTTCGGAGCCGTTGACGGGAGCGTTTGGAAATTTTCAGAAGGCACTGGATTGGTTCAACTCGAGGGAACAGGCAGTTCTGCAGTTTCGGACATCACTTGCCATCGTCAAGAACAAATTTGTATTGTTGCCACGCTCAGCGACGGTCTTGCAACCATTGACCAAACCCATCGGGTAACCTTCATCGCCGGCACGAGCACAGAGACATGGATTGGAGCTGATTGCGCTGATCCTACGCTCAATGAGTGCGTTGGGTTTGCAAGCGGATTAAAGACACAAGCCATCCGACTTGACATTCAGGATGCGGGTCAATCGACCACAGAGAACCTGATGCAGTTTGGGACGCTGTCCGGCGATTTCACTGCTGTTTCAAGAGGCTACGATGGAACCACCTTGATTCACATGGCGCCCTTTGCAACCGTCCGCCAACAACCGATTGTGTCTGAAGCCTATGCACAAATTGTGGCAGAGGACGCCGTTGAGTGGGACCCGATTATTGCAGGCCGATCTCTTTCAGTCGTCTGGGAGAACGATCAACGGGAAGGGTTCATCATCACCAATTTTGGAAACATTGTGTCTTTTTCGCCAGAACCGGCTGTTGAGATTGACAACAGCATCATGACTGTGGCCGTGCTTGCTGCAGTTGTAATCGCTGTACCTGGGACCATTTTGGGCCTTGTTTATATGAACAGTTCAACCTTGCAACGCCTCTACAAGAACTGGCGCGGTATTTCGAAGTCCTGATTCCGGTTCACGGCGTGCCTGCATGGTTAGGTTCTTGAAGCGCCTCTGTCCACAAGAATTTGAGGGGTCCCATGGAACCATACGAAGGCGTCGATTTTTACGACATTGAAAGTCTCTTGACAGAAGAAGAAATCATGATTCGCGACATGGTGCGCGATTGGGTTGACGAAGAAGTTCTCCCTAAGATCGAACACGCATGCGCTGAGGGGGTTTTCCTTGATGAATGGCGCGTTGCACTCGGTGAAATGGGTGTGCTCGGTGCACCACTGAAAGGCTATGGATGCCCAGGACTCTCATACGTCGCTTACGGCTTGATCTGCCAAGAACTCGAACGTGGCGACTCCGGACTGCGCTCTTTCGCCTCCGTGCAAGGCTCACTTGCCATGTACCCAATCTGGGACTTTGGTACAGAAGAACAGAAAAATCACTACTTGCCAAAGATGACTTCAGGTGAGTGGATTGGCTGTTTCGGATTAACCGAACCAGATTATGGATCTAACCCCGGTGACATGATCACCAAAGCCGAAGACATGGGCGACCACTACTTGCTAAACGGTGCAAAGATGTGGATTACTAACGGAACCATCGCAGATGTGGCTGTTGTTTGGGCAAAACTCGACGGCGTGATCCGTGGTTTCATTGTCGAAAAGGGCGATGAAGGCTTTAGTGCTCCCGAAATGAAAGGGAAGCACTCTCTCAAAGCATCAGTGACAAGCGAACTCGTGTTCCAAGACTGCAAGATTCCAAAAGACCGGATGCTTCCAGGCGTCAAGGGATTGCGTGGACCTTTCTCCTGCTTGAACAACGCTCGCTTCGGAATCTCGTGGGGCGCACTCGGTGCAGCAATGGCCTGCTTCCACAGCGCGAAGACCTATTCACTTTCTCGAATTCAATTCGACCACCCCATCGCTTCGTATCAATTGGTGCAAAACAAACTTGCTTGGATGCTCAGAGAGATCACGAAGGGGCAACTTCTCGCCTATCACCTAGGGCGAAAGAAGGATGACGGTACATGGTTCAACGAACAAATCTCCCTTGCCAAAATGAACAACGTCGATATTGCCCTTGAGATTGCTCGTGTCGCTCGTGACATTCACGGAGCGAACGGTGTCCTCGACGAATACCCAGTCATGCGACACATGGCCAACCTCGAATCAGTCAAGACGTACGAAGGAACGCACGACATTCACAACTTGATTATCGGGCGATACATCACCGGAATCCAAGCCTTCACACGAACTGTGTGATTGTGAAGCAATGCAACGGCCCAGTGCCAGTCTTGGAAGGAAATGAGTTCTTTAGCATGTCTTTCATGGTCTCTGTGCTCGGTTCACCAATCGGTGGTGCTACACTTCGTGAGAGACGCTCATTGACAAAACACAATCGACGTTTCCCATCGGAGTAAAATCCAGGAATACCCGCTTGCACATGGAGCAATGGCAGCAGAATGCTTCCCTTGCCGCCTTCAGACTGCAGGGAGCAAACCGATGCGGGCAAGACCGCCCCAGACTGGGTCAAGGAAGGCAGGAAGCAAGCGGTGACGCATGTATACGGCTGCGGCAAGGCTGATTTTTTGGACCTTGTTGAGTTTGACTCGCTTGGTAAAGACATCGCCTTGTTCTTTCTCGATTTGACGGAGGATCTTGTCGTAGAATGCAATCATTGCAGCAGGAGAATATCGTGTTCTTCGAGGAAGGAGTGGCAACAATTGTCGAGCTTCCTTGAGGTAGGTTCGGGCCCTTCGTGCATAATCTTTGCAATAGGGTTCCCACTGCTTGTTGAGCACCACTTGCTCACCAAGTTCTGGTTCTGTGATTCCGTTTGCTTCGAGTTCATCCAGTGGAAGGTACACACGATCTCGTTGGATGTCTTCACCGACGTCTCTGAGCACGTTTGTCAATTGCATGAAAATTCCCCATGATTCGGCGAATTTCTTGGCCCGTGGGTCTTCATATCCGTAGATTTCTATGCACATCAATCCAACGACAGATGCCACTCTATAGCAATAGACATAGAGTTCGTCGAAACTTCGGTACCGGTTGTTGTAGAGGTCATCTTCCATTCCGGAGATGAGGTCATCAAAGACTTCCCGACCGATTGAATATCGCTCAACAGTTTCCTTGAGGGCAAGGAACACTGGGTCAGTGGAATACACGTCTGAGTAGCATGTGGAGAGTTTCTTTCTGAAGAAGAACAACTGTGTAATCTTGTTGAGGTAAGCTTCCTCATCGAGGATGGTGCCCTGATCTTGGAGGCTCTCAAGTTGTTCCCGGTAAGCGACTGCTTCGGGGTCCATTTCGCCTTGGCTTCCAGGGAATCGGTCTGCCCAGTCGCCGTCAGCAATGTCGTCTGCTCGACGGCAGAAGGCGTAAACAGCGCACATTGCATGGCGTTGCTCGTCAGGTAAATACTTGAACGAGTGATAGAAGTTTCCGGCTTCCCTCATTGTGAGTTCTTCACAGTATCGGAATGCCAACTTCATCAATTCTTGAGGCGGTTGGTCGGACCAAATTGGAGCGTCGAGGTGTTCGAATGGATCAACCAATTCGTTCTTTTCCCCAACGATTCCGATGAATGTGGCACCTTCACGTAGCGCCTCCATGGCTGTTACGCTGACTGCTTTTACCGCATCTCTGGCCAACATAACACCGGCCCTCACACGGTCAAGAGCAGTCATTGTCTCTTGTTGCTCGCCTTCTTCTCGGGTTGCGGCGTTCCCTTTGAGAGGGAACAACAAATCCAGAGGTTTCCGGCGCTCGAGCATGGTGAACGAATCTTGCTCGACACTTCCCCTTTTTGAGACCTGCGGAAGTTTGCACCATTCTTTCCTTACGGAGCAGTCTCTAAAATTATGGCTTGAGGGATTGAAAAATGGTTCCAAAATAAATGTGAGTAACTTTTTACTTAGGGGCTTACGTTCCTTTTGGTGGCTGGCAGGGCAATGGGGTGTTCGGATGAGGTCGGCTTATCAACCGGGTTTGGCCAACTTCGAAGAATTCACTTTGGAGCATCTTTGTTTTTCTCAAGAAGTCGTTTAACGCCGCCCGGGATCAAAAGGGCTCTCGGGAGACGTTTGGCATAGGCCTTAATTTCGTCACGAGTCACTTTGATTCGTTCTTCTGAATTGAGGATGTTGCCAGTGCGCAACAGAGTGACGGTCCGTTGGCCGATGAGCACTGGGAGCATACAGGAGGCCTTGAGTCTAAATTGCCCCTCCGGAAGCATGCGAATGTATTCCACCGCTGCTTCGAAGTGTCCATTGGCTATGTCGAGGTATTCGTCATAGAGCGGACGGAATCGGTCGATATTGGTGTGATCAAGCAAGTCCTCGGGTTTGAGTCCATGACGTGCCAAGGCATCACTCGGAATGTAGCAGCGTCCGAAGCGCAAATCTTCGGGGATATCTCTCAAGATGTTGATCATTTGGAGCGCTTTTCCAAATCGAATGCCCTTCTCGAAAAACTCAGCCTCTTTTTCAGGTTTCAGGGACATCAGATGGGCAAGGGACATTTTTGTCCAAAACACGCCAACACATCCTGCCACACGGTAGGTGTAGTCATCCAACTGTTCATCGTTTGTCAATGCAGAAATTTTACCGCCTTCATTTGCAGGCCCAAACCGTTGAAGGTCGAGCACTTGACCAGCAACGATCACTTCGAGGCATTCGAGGATTCGCTGTTGATCTTCCTCTCCGTAGACGCCGAGCCCGTCAACAACATCCTGTACGTTTTGGAGCAGTTTCGCTTCGTTTTCATTGGTCTGAATTTTCGCGATGTGTGAAAAGTCAGGAAGGGTATCTGAGCGTCCTTGAGCAACGTCATTGTATGACTTGAGAAGGTCGAGAAGGGTTTCTGTCTCGCCGTGCTTGGAATCTGCAATTGTATCGGCTACTCTGGCAAGGAGGTAGAGGAGTCCAATTTGCCCTCGAATCTTCTTTGGTAAGTATTTCAGAGTCGGGTAAAACGAGCGTGATGTGGCTTCGAGGAGCGCATCTATTTTTGCGTTGACTAACACACTCATCCATGCCCCTCCAACACTCCGGAATCGCTTTCTGTTCTTGACCCTGTGGGATGGTGCATCCTTCGCAAACCTTTGGCTGAGCATAAGCAGTCTTCCTCAATGGTGCTGGGTTTGTGGGTGATTCTCAAGCAAGACTTTAATTCAAGTCAACCCAACCATGCCACAGGGGGATGGACCATGCAGTGCGGCTCGTGTGCGGAAGAAATTCCTAATGACAGTATTTTCTGCCCTGAATGCGGTGCTCGTCAAGAAGTCTCCCGTGCAGGGAGTTTCGCAAACACTGGGTCTGTTGGTCTTGGTGGTCAAGAAGTCACAGGCGGCCGAAACTTTGGTGTCGTCTCAGGAGAAGCAGTCCGTCAACAACGAGACATGGGGCAAGGCCAAACAGGTGGACTTCCTCCTGAAGTACTCCAACAAATCGCCATGGGTGTTCAGCAGCAACAAAACATTCCACAAGGCCAATTCCCTCCTCAGCAGGGCATGCCTCCCAACCAAATGGGTCAATTCCCACCCCAAAACCAACAACCGACCAACGTCGTGGGTGGTGCTCGATCTGATTTGCCGCAGCAACTTCGTGGCCCCTCACTTTCCAGCGGTGCTGTTCCTCAGAAAAATCCAGCAAATGTAACAGCGTTCAACCCAGGTGGCACCATGGTTGCCAACAACCCCTCTGCATCCCCAACCGATGCTATGGTAAACCGCTTGGCTGAAGCTGAGCGTGCCATGAAAGACGAACGTCGAAACCAGTGGCTCAACATCAACCAAACTCCTGCGGGTAATGTCCTCGCTTCACTTGGAGCAGAGTTGCCATCTCATTTGCGTGGCGTGGATAACGATGCAGCCAAAGAAATAATGGCTGGTGCGCTTGGCCAAACACCTGCCAATTCACCTGACGAAGCTTTGCTCCGCCGGATGTGTGAAGTGGCCGTCCGCCGAGTCGCCCGAAAGCGTGGTGTTGCAGTTGAAACCCCTCAAGCCAAGACCGACGGTGGGGAACTCAAAGTTAACGTCACCTATGTCGACGACGGCCGTGTCTTGGATACTCCTGATGATCTCAAGCAGGCATTTGAACATGCAATCCAAACTGAGATGGCACTGAAAGGATTTGATCTCGTGCCAGTCCTCACAATTTTCAGATCAAAAGACGGGGAAGTCGAGAACCTTGACAAGCAACCGGAAGATGAAGAGGAAATGTTTGCCTGTGAAATCTGCGATGGACTTGTCAAAGAAAGCGACAATGAATGCCCTCACTGCGGCGCAATGTTCGAAGATGAGGAAGAAGAAGTTCAGGCCTCACCAAAACGCTCGGGTCCACCTGGCCCCGGGAAGTCAGGCGGTCCTCCGGGTCCGAAGAAGTCGGGCGGCCCACCGGGTCCCAAGAAGTCAGGCGGTCCTCCGGGTCCGAAGAAGTCAGGCGGTCCTCCGGGTCCGAAGAAGTCGGGCGGTCCTCCGGGTCCAAAGAAATCAGGCGGTCCTTCGGGTCCCAAGAAATCAGGCGGTCCTCCGGGTCC
>CM001443.1:791413-809423 GCA_000246735.1 uncultured Candidatus Poseidoniales archaeon
ACTCTAAACGGGGTCCACGTTGATGTCGAGTGAAATCCCTGATTTCGGAGCGATTCGGTTCTCTGGAACCCTCCGCCCTTCTCAATCCGCGGCTACATCGATCATTCTACCTCAACTCGAGCGAGGTGAAAAACGCCTTCACATCGTAGCACCCCCTGGCTCGGGAAAAACAATTCTTGGGCTTTACGTCTGGGCTGACTTAGTTCGAAAACCAGCACTCGTCCTGTCACCAAACTCAGCTATTCAAGCGCAATGGGCCGCTCGAACATCTCTCTTCGATCTCGATGGCAAGGATGAATTCATCAGCACCGATCCAAAAAAACCAGGCCTTCTTACCTCGCTTACCTACCAATCGGTGACGATGCCACGTCATGGTGGAGAAGATCTTGACGAGGTTGCGCTGCGGCTATGGGCAGAAAAACTCATTTCCGATGGGCAGGCAGACGACCATGAATCTGCTGAAGCTTGGCAAGTCAGTCTCAAGGATTCAAATTCAAAGTATTACAACTCAAGGTTGGGAACATACCGAAAGAAGGTCCGAGATGATTTTGCCAAGAATGGCAACGCTCTTTGGACGCTCCATGAGAGCGCTAAAGAAAATTTGCTGAGGTTGAAGGAGGTTGGTATCGGCCTTATTATTCTTGACGAGTGCCACCACCTTTTACACCACTGGGGACGCATCTTAAGCGAAGTCAAGGAATTATTTGGCGACCCCATCGTCCTTGGTCTCACAGCAACACCGCCCGATATTGAAGCGATTCCAGGCGCTGATGCAGAACGGTATGACGAATTTTTTGGTCCAGTCGATTACGAAGTCCCGGTTCCTGCTTTGGTGAGGGCGTCAAACTTGGCCCCTTACCAAGATCTATGTTATTTCGTTCGCCCAGCGCCTCACGAAATTCAGTACATAGCTGGCGTTGATGGGGAGTTTGAGGAATTATTGCTCGATTTACAAAGTCCACACAAGGGTGATTCCAAGTGCATCGCTCCACTTGACGAATGGGTCTTCACCAGCTTAGAGGAGCGGAAGAACCACCGGGGGGAATCCCTTTCATGGTCCAAGTTCTACACCAAGAACGAACTGTACTGTGACAATGCTCGAAGGTATCTCCAATCGAATCAACGTCCATTACCATCTGGCGTTCCACCGGTTCCGACCAAGGCAGGTGATGAATCATGGAGCCGTATGAGCATGCTCCGGTCGGTCCTCGACAGGTACGTCCGGCATGGATTACGATTGTCGAAAAGCAAAACCGATCATGAGCGAGCCGAATCAGTCATTGCTCGTTTGCGACTTCTCGGTATTCAGATTACAGAAACTGGCTCCCGCCCATGTGCTTCACCTGTGGGTCGCGTGATGGCGTATGCATCCTCGAAAGTGGAAGCTCTCAATGAGATCATCACTGTTGAAATGCAGGCACTTGGGTCGAACATCCGAGCAGTTGTTGTGACTGACTTTGAGAAAACATCAGCAACAGCGCTTGTTGAAGGCGTGCTCGATAAAGAAGCGGGGGGAGCCATTGCCGTGCTTCGTTCCCTCGTCAAGCATCAGGCTGGCGATCACCTTGATCCAATTTTGATGACAGGGAGCACAGTTCTGGTTGATGATGATTTGGCGGAGCGATTTTTGCAACGAGCCGAAGCATGGGTGGAGGAACGGGACCTCGACGTCACCTTCACTGACGAAGTTCACGATGGTTACCATGAGATTCACGGTCGTGGGAAACATTGGGTGCCACGCTATTATTCGCTCATGATTACAGAATTCTTCCAAGAGGGGTTCACAAAGTGCCTTGTCGGCACCCGTGGTTTACTTGGCGAAGGTTGGGATGCTTCTCGCATCAATGTCCTGATTGACATGACCACCGTGACAACCAGTATGAGCATCAATCAACTCCGTGGGCGCTCGATTCGTTTGGACAAGGAGTGGCAGGAAAAAGTCGCCAATAATTGGGACATTGTGTGCGTTGCTGACGAATTCACCAAAGGATTTGATGATTATCAACGCTTCAAACAGAAGCATAAGCAGCTGTACGGCGTTTGTGATGACGGTGCCATCGAGAAGGGTGTGGGTCACGTGCACGCCGCCTTCAATGATGTCCGGCCCGAAGGAATCAGTGAAGGTATGGGTCTGTTCAATGAAGAGATGGTTCGCCGTGCGATGAGCCGTGCACACACCCGTGAGTTATGGGGTATTGGCCAGCCGTTTGGAATTGAAGCCAAGCCTGCTGTTGAAGCCAAAGCTTCCAGTGGATTCTCCACAGGATTCAAATTCGGTGTGGAGAAGGAAGTCTGGACCGATGCATCGCTGACTCAAGCCATTGCCAATGCCATCGTCGACTCGTTGTGCGAACTGGGCGAGATGACCCATGTCGCACGTCCATCAGGGGGCGATCGTGGCGGTGGTTGGATTCGATATCACCTGCATAATTCAACGCCAGAAGAAGCAGAAATGTTCAGTAAGGCCTTGACTGAAGCGCTTGGTCCGCTTGACAAACCGAGGTATGTTGTGGCTCGTTCCTCTCGATTTTTCGATGAGACATGGCTCTCAAAACTGATGCCTGAAGTCGTCGCAGTTTACCTTCGAAAGCAACGAGTTTCTGTGATGATGTATCATGCAGTTCCTTCATGCTTAGCCAACACCAAGGAACGCGCTGCAGTCTACCAACGGTATTGGAATCAGCATGTGAGTCCGGGTGAAGTGACCTATGTACGAAGTGGGAATGGTAAGCAACTGGTCGAATTCGCACAATTAAATGGCCTCGTTCCAGAATTTGGCCTGCATCAAAAATCAGTCTACGAATGAACTCAGTTTGATGCACAACTCTCGCATTGGAACGTCATACCTTTGTGGACTGAACAGAACCTTCGACGGCAGTCAAAACATCTGAAATCAAAAGCGGAGACTTCGGTTGAGCACGTTGGATGGGCGCATACGCCCTCTTCATCCTTACCAACAGGTCGAGAACTGGTGGTCGCCACCTTTGGCTTTGCTGATTCAAAGAAAGCAGCAGCCTCTTCTTGCATCTTCTGCAATCGATCATCACTGTTGCCAGCAGGGCGTAGGTCGGTTGATGGGTCGGATGGATGTGGAACATTGCGGTTGAGCATGTTGCCTTGTTGAGCCACGACTGCGGCACCTGCTCCGGCTGCTGCACCTGCGCCTGCGGAAAACCCTAGTGTCTTCAGAACATATGAATGGGCCATGAATTTATTCGCTGCTTGAGCGGTCATGAAGCCACTTGATCGCAGCATGTTTTCCCCGTCGTAGACATTTTCAACACCTTTTGATATGTTGAGTTTGGCCATGACTTGTTTGTAACCTTCAATGCGGGAAGGGGAATGTGCGTTGCGAGATTTTACACTGCGCTTTTTTGACCTTCCACCGAAAAACCCTCTTTTCTGTGGGGCTTGTTGGGGAGGGGTGCCGTACGTTGCACCTGCTCCTGCCCCCATGCCTCCGGCCATGAGCATGCCACCGCCGCCACCAAACCCGCCGCCGCCACTGCGTCCAGCGTTCACGCCGTTAGTGTTGGCCGGTTGGCCGCTTGGATTGTACGCCGCTTGAGCCTGCTCTTGATAATTCACCGGAGGTGCCATCGATACCCGTTGTGGTCCAAAGTTTCCTAGCATCCCTCCGGTTTTTGGCCCGGCGTTTTTGGAACGATTTGTCAGCATGAAGATGCCTGCGGGGATGGCAAGAACGCCAAAGCAAATGCCACAACACAAGTACAACCCACTTGGCTCAAGGGGTTTATCGAGGGTTGCACGAGTGACATCTTCTGAGAGGTAATAGAGGGTAACCGTTCCGTTCACTGGATACTGATTCTTGATTGACTCAAGGCATGATCCACTGCTTTCCCCCCATTGCAATCTGTCCTCGCCCTGGTAGATTTCTCCTTCAGGTTCATCAGCTAAGGTATAATTGAAATCCATATCAACTGAACAAACATAGTAGGTCACGGTCCGGTAACTTTTACATTCCTCATACTCTTCACCATATTCGTCATAGTAGTAACCCATTTCAGCGCATTCTTCCCTACTCCCTTGGTATTCATCATAGGTTGTTCCCTCGAGAGTTGTCCCCTCTGTTTGCATGACGACAACGTCAGAGGTGACGCCGAGAATAATGAATATGCCAGCGACACCAGCCAAAAAGATGAATATAATCGTTCCAAAAATGTTCATTGGCGTCACAAACCTTCGTTCGATTCGAAAAGAGGTGCACCATTAACCCGCGCAGCACTCAGAACCATGATGTGAGATTTTGCCTTGAGCACATAGTCTTTCAGCCATTTTTGCGCTGCGCATGGCTGTATTGGAAATAAAAAGCGGCTGTGGCGCTGTTCCCATGCGCCACAGCCAGTGTTTGTACTGGTCAATTGCCGACGAGTCGTCATCAGGTCATCGCCTTTCGGCTCTCTTAGGAACGCTTTCCCCTTGTGGGGGCAGCATATAATCTTCTCCGATTAATTCCTGCGGACCGCCCGAATTGTCGGCACAGGGTGGCCTGAGCGGTCTTGTTCTCCGATGTCAAAGGGTAGTTCAAGCCGATTGGCCATTTCTAAATGAGCCGCAGACCACGGCGCTGCGCATTGATCCATGGTTTCTTGGCCAAGGATACCGAGTGCTTCAATGTCCTCTTCCCATCCTGTGTCATCCCATTGCCTTGGTGAAATTCGGACCCAGTGGTGATCGCCAGTTTCGATTGAAAAGGCTGTCCTTCTGAGGCCAATCTTTCTGCACATTTTTGCAGCTTGAGGCCTAGGGAAGGCGCGAGGAAGCATCATCAAGACCGCTTGTTGATCCGTCCAAAAGAAGGCAGGCCCCAGTTTTCGTTCGTTCACGTGAATCATTGCAATTTCCACCGTTTTTTCGACGCTCCCCCAAGATTTAGGTAACCAACCGATAATGGCGCTTCTGTCTTTTGTCCCGGGGACATGAGAAGATAATTCGAGTGAAGTGTGGGGTGCAGGTTCAAGCGCTGCCGGCTTCGTTTTATCGGCGAGTTTGGATTTCTTTTTCTTTTTGCGTGGCGCTCTGGCCCAACGGGGCATGGTGATTGAATTCGGGTGCCTTGAGAGGGTCTTCATCCACTTCTTGAACGGGGTTCTCAGAACTTTTTCCTCGATGATTGTGCACTTCCAACCTGTTGAGCCGTGGATGGAACCCGGGAGGCGGATGATTCTTCTTGTGTCTGCAGTGATGCCTTTGTCGACAGGATGGCCGGCTGCAATCACCTCTTCCAGTAAGGATTTACGGGCATCTCTTACGGCATGTTCTCTCTTTCTTGGATCTTCGATTCCAAACAAACTGCGATCCTTCTCTCGAAAAATAAGGTGGAAGCCCTTGCTCCCTGAGAACACCAAATGAACCCTTTCGAAGTCATGCTTTTTCTCCACCCAGTCCAACAATTCGACGGCTGCCTTTCTTGCTTTCTCCATGTTCGCTCTTGAAAATGGGGGAATGTCAATGTCGAACACAATGAGATGATCTAAGAGAATTGGATGGGGTGATTTTGTATCTTTGATTTTTGGTAAGTCAACTGGATTGAGCCATGCACTTGTTGAGACATACATGTCACGGGGTGTGTTGCGCTGGGTGGTTTTCGCCAACACTACGCCACTGCGGATTTGACGCTTTGATGTGTGCCATCGATTCTCAGTGCATCGCCAACGAAATTGGTGCCTCGATGGTTTTGAAAGCCAGGTCAAGTCAAGAGGCTCTGTGTTTTTGTAATGCTCATGCAGAACTTCTGAATCGAAGGTCCGCACTTTGGCCATACCTTTGCTTCTCAGCGCAGGTTATTGGCTTCATCGCAAGCCAGCGGTCTTGAGTGATTCAAGGAGGACCTTGCCAAGTTCAGATGGATCCATTGCACAAGCGATGCCTGCTTGACGGAATGCTTCGAACTTCTCTTCAGCGGTCCCCTTTCCTCCGGAAATAATGGCGCCTGCGTGACCCATGCGCTTTCCTGGAGGAGCGGTTGCCCCTGCGACGAAACCAACGATTGGCTTGGTGACATTCTCTGCTGCCCATGCGGCCGCTTCCTGTTCTGCATTTCCTCCAATTTCACCAATCATAATGATGGCTTCAGTTTGAGGATCGTTTTCGAAGGCAGCCAAGCATTCAATGAACCCTGTGCCGTTCACGGGGTCGCCACCGATGCCAACGCATGTTGATTGCCCTTCATCGATGCTCATGGTTTGAGCAACGGCTTCGTACGTTAAGGTTCCAGATTTCGACACAATACCGATGCGTCCCTTTGCGTGGATGTGACCGGGCATGATGCCAATCTTGGCTCCTCCGGCCGCACCTGGGGTGATGATTCCTGGGCAGTTTGGTCCAATCAGTCGAACACCTGGGCGGTTTTCAACATAAGCAACAGCTTTGACCATGTCGAGGGTTGGAATGCCTTCAGTGATGCACACAATAACGCCCTCGCCCTTGATGGAATCAAAAGCATCTGCTGCTTCCATGATTGCTTCTGCAGCAAACGGTGGTGGGACGTAAATGACAGTTGCATCCGCATCAGTGGCGGTGATCGCTTCGGTCATGCTGTGCCACACTGGGTATGGCTTTCCTTGCAAGTCAACGGTTTGACCGCCCTTTCCTGGTGTGCATCCTCCAACAATTTGTGTGCCGTATTCGACCATCTTGTCTGCATGGAACATGCCTTGCTTTCCAGTGATGCCCTGCACGAGGACCTTTGCGTCTTCTTCAATCCAAATTGCCATTATTGTCCACCTCCAATGAGCGCCACAATCTTTTGAGCGCCTTCAGCCAAATCATCGGCCGGATGAATGTTGAGGGTCGATGCAGCGAGGATTGCCTTGCCTTCATCGACGTTGGTTCCAGCGAGTCGAACCACCAATGGAACTTGGAGGCTCAGTGCCTCAGTTGCAGCGATAACGCCTCGTGCAATGATGTCGCAACGCATGATGCCGCCGAAGATGTTGACAAGAATTCCCTTGACGTTTGGATCTTCGAGGATGATTGAAAAGGCAGTTTTCACTTGCTCTTCGTTTGCACCGCCGCCGACATCGAGGAAGTTTGCGGGTTCGCCTCCGTAGAGCTTGATGACGTCCATTGTCGCCATTGCCAATCCTGCTCCATTCACGAGGCAGCCAATGTTTCCATCGAGTTTGACATAGGATAAGCCTGTCTCTTTTGCTCGGATTTCGGTGTCTTCTTCTTCGGAAATGTCACGAAGGTCGTCCCAGTTCTTGTGACGGAATTCAGCGTTCTCGTCAAAGGAAATTTTTGCATCGAGGGCGACCATCTCATCGGCTCCGGTTCGGACCAAGGGGTTGATTTCCACCATTGCACAGTCTTCTGCACAGAACATTGTGTACATTGAAGAGAGCATCTTTCCGAACGATTTCAAGGCAGCACCGCTCAAACCGAGGGCCATGCCAAGGTCGCGCTTTTGGAAGCCGAGGATTCCAATGTTAGCATCAACGACGACTTTGTGGATCAATTCTGGCGTGTGCTCAGCTACTTCTTCGATGTCCATTCCACCTTCAGTGGAGGCCATGATGAGGACGGACTTCGTGTCCCTGTCGACGAGCAAAGCGAGGTAATATTCGTGAGCGATGTCGCAGCCTGCTTCGATGTAGAGGTTGTTGACGATTTTTCCTTCATCACCGGTTTGAATGGTGACCAAAAGGTTGCCAAGGATGTTGGTTGCATAGGTGTTCACTTCATCCTTTGAGAAAGCGATTTTGACGCCGCCTTCCATGACGACATCTTTGGTTTCGGGATTGAACACAGTGCCCTTTCCGCGTCCACCAGCGTGGATTTGAGATTTGACAGCGACAACTTTGCTACCGAGGGAGTCGTAAGCGTTCAGTGCTTCATCAACAGTGGTGCAGTGAACACCTTCGAGGACGGGCACACCAGCGGCTCGAAGCAGCATTTTTCCTTGATATTCGTGGATGTTCATTGTTCTCTCCGAGTCGTCCACTTAATGCCCGTCTTTGAACACTTTCCCTCCCTCGCCAGCAATCACCTTCGACGATTCGGCCTGCAGCATCCTCGAGGAGAGGTGTGTTCATAGGTTGGAGCAGGTTAGGAATGCCCATGCAAGTCGTGGTTCTCGCAGGCGGTGTAGGTTCACGTCTCCGTCCTT
The DNA here is from genome assembly GCA_000246735.1 of uncultured Candidatus Poseidoniales archaeon. GTDB lineage: Archaea > Thermoplasmatota > Poseidoniia > Poseidoniales > Poseidoniaceae > MGIIa-L1. The sequence goes on from CM001443.1 coordinate 799,545, forward strand.
GGACGAAGGCAATTCCCAAACCACTGCTTCCAATGTTGGATTTGACGCTGCTCGAGCGAGTTGTAGAAGCGGTGCCAACACACATGGTGGACGAAGTCATCGTCGCCGGTGGCTACAAAGTCGATCTCATTGAGTCGTATTTCAAATCAAAAGACATTGATTTCGATGTTCGAATTGTCCCAGAAGACGAACCCCTTGGGACTGGTGGCGCACTCGGAAATTGCCGCGATGTGGTGAGCGGTACCTTTGCTTGCTTTAACGGGGATATTGTCTCCTCGCTTCAGATTGAGCCTATGCTTGAATTGCACCGAAAGAATGGAGGCATTGGTACGTTGGCCCTCTGGGAAGTTGAAGATCCAACTCGGTTTGGTATTGTAGGGGTTGATGAACATCAAAAAATCAATCGATTCCTTGAGAAGCCAAAACCAGAACAAGTCTTTTCCAATTTGATCAATGCAGGGTCCTATATTTTCGAAGATGATGTGTTTGATTGGATGCCTCAAGGTCGACATTCTATAGAACGGGATGTCTTCCCAAAATTAGCCGAGGACCAGTTGCTGAATGGGCTGCCCTTTGAGGGCTACTTCATCGATGCAGGGACACCTGATGCATGGATGGATGGCGTTCAACGTTGTATTCTTGAAGGTCGGTTCCAACGAGGGGAAATCGAAGGTACCACATGGTATGCAGACGGCCAATCTTCACCAGCAGCAACCGTCAGCGATTCAATGATTGAACAGAATGTTCGTCTTGACGCATGCACCATTGAGCGGACTACCCTGCTTTCTGGTACGACGGTAGGACCACAAGCACATCTGAAAAACTCACTCGTTGGACGGAATGCAATCATTGGCTCAGACGTCGTGCTGGATGGTGTCGTGGTCGATCATGATTCCACGGTTCCAGCAGGTACCAAGCAAACTGGTGGTCAGTGGCCAAACATCGAATCCTGATTCACGACGGACGGAAGATGTCAAATGGTGCTCGATGGTGGGCAAAGCATGACCAAACCGCTCATCGTTGTCAATTTCAAGACATACGCATCAGCATCCGGTGCAACAGCGGAAACGCTTGCCGTTGCTATGGAGGCTCACAGCAATGGCCCCGCTCGAATGGTTGCCGTCGTTTCAGCCTTTGATTTGGAAGCCGTTCGTCGCGCAGCACCCTCTCTCGAGGTGTGGTCACAGCACCTTGATCCAGTGGGCCAAGGTGGCTTCACTGGCTGGCTCGAACCGAAAACAGCGATTCACCGTGGTGCCCAAGGCACGATCATCAACCACGCCGAGCACAAGGTCGAAATGGACCACGTGCAGCGATTGCTCCCACAATTACCAGAGGATTTCCCGGTGTGTGGATGTGCTGCTGATCTTGAGGAAGCAAAGAGCCTCGCAGAAATGGGTCCCACCTTCATCGCCGTCGAGCCACCAGAATTGATTGGAGGCGACATTTCAGTTACCACCGCCGACCCTTCAATCGTCAGCGACACAGTTGCTGTTGTCAAAGCCACCAACCCCGATGTCCGTGTGCTGTGTGGTGCTGGTGTCAAAAACGGCCAAGATGTAGCAACAGCGATCAAACTCGGTGCAGAAGGTGTTCTCTTGGCCAGCGGTGTGACAAAGGCCTCTGACGTCGCATCAGTTCTCAACGACCTGGTTTCCTTGCTTTAGATGCCGGAACTGGCAAGCCTTAGGATTCGCTTTCTTCGCATTGTTTCAAGGGTTTCATTGCCTAAGCAAATCGGTTTGAAGCGACATGAAACACACTGGGCAGCATTCTTTGCAAGCGGAACGCTGTGTAAATTGTATCTCGAAGCATCAACACAGGCCTTCATTTCCGCAACATCATGACCAATCATTCGCTTGGCCATTTCCACTTCTTTGTTGTTCACTTCCACGATGGTGCGTACCCACGTTCCGCCTCGCCAACCAATGGTTTGAACCGCATACATTGCTGGAATGTTTGGTAGTCCGGTGCGTTTTGTAGCCCACATGACCATGGCCAGTGATTCAAGCTGCTCCGAAGCGTTCGTTCCGTTGGATTGCATGTCAAAACGAATGAGGTGCCATTTCGCTTGAACTCGAATCGCAAGGTCGGGCGATGCAAAGAGGTCAATTCCATCAATGTGCTCCGAATCCAGGCGGTCTAATACAGACCACTGCGGGTGAACACCTCGCTGCAATTGGACCATCACATCTGTTCTCCATAGCAATTTCATCCGATGGTTGGCGACAATCAGCATGGCTTCAAATTGAGGGTGAGGCATCCGGTTTCGTGTGGCCCTCAACGAATCTTGGAATCGCAATCGTAACGAACGTTGTGCGACTTCTTTGGTCCATTCAGTTCCAGTACGCAGTGCTTCCAGTTGTTCGATGACGGTTGCCTTCAGCGATCTCAGGAGAAGGTTCCATGGTTTGACAGGACTGGCGCTGGCAGCACGCCGAGTTTTGGAAGTGGAACCGTACGCTCGAACCCAAGCGGTTGGGCATTTCAAAAACAGGTCACGTTGCGTACGACTCCAACTTGGGGTGTGGTGGTGCATACCTTGCCAAGAACCGTCAAGGGTGGTCAAGCCTTTGGTCAGAATAATCCAAGTTGCGAAGCTGTAATCAAGCCGTCAACGGTGACCCAAAGGGCGATTGGAAGCAAACACCATCCGATGAATTGGGCAAAGACTTCAGCACCAAATTCTCCAAACACCCTTGAAATCGATCCGCCCCAGGAAGCGATGAATCGAATCATGAGGACGACAAGGCCAGCAAACAGAGCGAGCCAAAACAAGTAAAACAAACCAAACCCGATTCCAAACGCACCGCTCAGCATCGAGGATGCAACGCCCTGTGGGAATAAGGCTGGGAAGGCGAGCCATCCGAACCAACCGAGCCAAACTCCAAGCAGCACATCTCGTTGCATGTCTTCGAGTTCCCGCCACTCTCGGAAGGCTTGTGGGAAGAGCCTGTGAAGGGCTCGTCCAGCGATCTGTGCTTCGATTGGTGCACCTTTCCGTGCCGTGACGAGGCACATCTCAACCATCCAAAGCAGCATGACGATGTCAAACCAAAACAGCAAGTTGCTGCTGATAGGGGCGAGCGTAGCGATGATTGCAGGTATGTTGACCAGAAGCACGCCGACTCCACCTGCAGCAGCAATCGATGCCCACAAAGTACCCGGCGGCAGGGGTGTTTCTGGTTCGGTTACTTCCGCACGAGGAAGGGCCATGAAGAACAAGAACAGACCCGGGCCAAACAAGAGGCCAAAGTACTGCATGAAGGATTGTCCGCCGCCTGTTGACACGTCGTCAATGGCTGATTCGAGGTTTTCACGTGATGCAGAGGGGCCTTCAGAATGGGTCACACGCATGCTTGGATCAATCACCAACACTGCGTCGGCGACACCTGTGGGTAGGCTGTTTGCAAAGACTCCATCTTCATCCAAGAGAATTGGCCATGACACATTGAGCCGTTCATTAAGAGATGCGACGTCTGACAATCTTGCATCCATGCCAGCGACAACCTGAATTACAGCAATTTCATCACTTCTCGTGTCAAGTGTTTTGTTGATTTCGAGGGCCTGTTGAATTGAGTTTTCTGAGCCAGGGAGGGTTATTGCGACGACGATTGCTTTGTTCCCGTCAAGATAATCCGAGACCATGACCGAGTTGCCCATCGTGTCATACAATTCCCCGTCATACACTCGGGCGTGTTCCCCGATGCTTGCATCGGATCCTAAGTTGGCCTGTCCCCAAGCTGTCGGAATCACAAAGATGGCAAGAAGCACCAAGGCGACTAAGATCGGGAGCGGGGGCAAATTGTCCGTCCTAAACAATGAGAACGAATAGGCAAAGAGAGCACCGACTGTGGTAAGCGTAAGGATGATTGCAGCGTTGGCAAAGCCTTTGTCGGCTGGCTCGACTTCAAATCGGACGATTCCAAAGGCGTGGCAATCACTGTTCAAGTCGCCCGAAATGGTTTGGATGCACACCTGGAGGTTCGCTTCACCAAGTCCTAATTTTTCAATACCTGACCATGCCCAACTGGTTTGGTTTCCCTCCATCGGACGGTCGATACGAATCCGACCGGTTGATTCTTCCATGAGATAATCGGGACTGCGAACAAGGCGCTCATCCGATTCAAGCGGGCCCCAAATTTCCCATTTCACGGATTTAACGTCGTCTTCACCCCAAGGGAACAAGGGTTCGACTTCGATGTGGGCTCGTCGCTCATCATCGATGGTGATTCTTGCTTTAGGTTCGTAGAGATCTCCTTTGATGATGATGCCGCCACTGTTTTGTTCAAAGGCGCCCCATTGGACTCGCATGACGGTGTTTGCACAATTGTTTTCTGCAGTCAATGAGAGTGTGAACACGTCACCTGCTTGCATGCTGATGAACGCTTCTTGTGTCTCCCCACTGAAGTTCATTGCTGCATTTGAAATCGCTGTGTCGACCGTTTGGGTCACGATTGCGTCATAGATTGGTACACCGCCAGCATCGACCGAATAGGTCAATGTCGTCGTTCTGTCAACTATGGCCGGCTGTCGCGTGCACGATTCATGGGACAATGGCCCCGTTTCGATGAAGGCAGAAAAGAACACGCTCATGTTCACCGTTGCGTTGATTGGCTGTTGAATGGGAGGGCTGGAGATGCTGAATACTGGGATTGGACCTGCGCCTGCGTTAAAGGAAAAACCACCCACTGCGTTATCGGTTCGGCCTCGCTGGAGCACGGCTTCTTCCGAATCCAAGCCTTCGACAAAGAGTCGTTCCATTGGGTCGATTTCCCAATCCATGTAGCCTGGTGTGTACACAGGGTCTTCAGCAGCGCTTGCAAAGCCACCGAGGGTCATGCATGCCAGCAGCGCCAGCAAAGCCATGGCTGCAAAGCGCTTGCGCATGATGAGACGAATCGGTTGTGGTTCATGAAGACAATGGCCGAAGTGATTCGCCCTATTGCCTCAAACCACGAGGTAATTGACAAAGAAACTCATCAACATGAAGCCAAACGTGATGGAAATTCCGTTGACGCCACCCTTTGTGAGGAAGCCTCGGTTTTCGAGCAAGGCTCCAAGCAGGCTGTCCATTTGGCAACCAAGCCATCCAATGATGATCACGGCTGCGCTGAGTGTCAAACCGATCTGAATGTCGGTTGTATCTGTCGTGAAGTACCAGGCAGGGAAACTAAGCAGTCCGATGAGGCCTGATCCAACCAGTGCAGCGATTTGTCCACTCGGGGAAAATCCGCCATTGATCCCAGCATCGCATCGTTTGAGGGTCGTAATCATACGGACGTTGTCATCCATGCAGCCAATTTCGCTGGCAAACGTATCAGATGCGGCAACAGCCACTGCAGCACTGAACATCCAAAGTCCAGTTTCCCACTCTTCAGTGACAAAGGCGAAGATAGCAACGATGCCAGGAAGGCCACCGTTTGCGATGACGTTGTCGTAACTTCGATGTCCATCGTCTGACTCGGACATGCCGCGTTCCAGTTTCTCATCAAAGCGCCATTTTGTCGCTTTGTGAGCAGAGAGTAAGAAGCCGAGCAAAATCAGCAACCACGTCCAATGTCCGAGCGCACCGACGGTGAGCCCGAGGATTGCAGCAGCAAAGACACCGGCTCGGTCAAGCATTTTTGCTCGTGATGAGACGATGACAAGGCCAAGAATAATCACTGCAGTCACCAAGACATTGCCTTGATTTAGCCCCGCCGTGAACACATCCATAGCATTCCCTCAAGTCGAATCGGGCATCCACCACCTCAAAGGTGCTTTCCCTGTTTTGATGGCGCTTTTTGTCGTTTTCAGGGTCCTTTTTCAGTAGGCGTAATCAAGCAATACAGAGGCGAGAATCCGCCTTGAGACCTGCCACAGGGCGAAAATCAGGAAAAAGATCCACCCAAAGATGAGGAAAAATTGGGCGGCCCAATGAATGTTGGCGGTGAGAAGGCTAATGCCCCACGAACTGCCGTTCCAAAGAGCATGGCCAAGGATGGCAAGGCCAATGCCCATCGCAGGTGTGGTTGGGAGTTGGATGCCATTCTGGGGTGAACTGCACAACCACCTTGGAATCATAATCGGGGGTTGTGGTGCGTTTGATGCCGACAACACTTGACCGCTTTTTTTGTCGACTAACATCCACTGCTTGACTTCAGATGTTGCTTCCTGCCTTGGTTCGAGGTGAAGAAGCGGTGCTGGTCGTCGCAATGTAAGATGACACCCGATGGCGTAACCAGAAATTCCTGTCCAAACACCGTGGCCAGGTATGCTACCGATGCCCCTGATGATCGAGGTGAATCCAAAGGTGATTGAACTCGCTTCAAGCGCTCCAAAGGTGGACAGAATGTAGGTCATGTTCTCCAGCAAAGCAAATCCGAGGCCGACCGTGAATCCAATTTGGAACCCACGGCGCGGTGAATCGATGAAACGGGCGAGTGCATAGACGGCAGCGGCTTTGCACAATTCTTCACCGACTGGCGCAGAGACCATCAAAATCAACCCATAGCCAAGGCTTGTTTCGCTGGCCATGCTTAATCCCAAAAAGTCGATGATCACTGGTGATATGTTGGAATTGATCATGATGGCTGGGACCGTCGAAACCATCCCTGCAATCAGCATCCATTCTGCCAAGCGGCGCGAGGTCTGCAATCCAAAGTAGTGCGTGAGTGTGGACCACCATGCGAACACTGGGGTGGAAAAACCAATCAAATATGCCGGTATCGCCACCGCAATGAACAAGAGTGCCGTCAGTGGTGTAAAACCAAGGATCAGAACGGGGAACAGGCAGATGCATGAGGCAAGTACACCACCAAAAAACAACCACCAGAGTGCTTTTCGTGACGGCATTTCTAACGGGGCAGAGTCATGCACAACATGGTGAACCACCTGGATCGGTTGTGGGGATTGCAACACATCGTCTTGACTCATCATGTGAACCATGTTGCCGCTTGGGTGGGGAATGGCGCGCACGAGGTGTGTGAGACGGGGTCTACGAAGGAATGCAATAAGGGCAAGCACAGGGATAGAGCACAAAGAACTTGCAAAAATGAGCCAAGGATCGCTTGGCCCTAACGTGCCGTTAAAGTCTGCATCGATGAGTCCAGCAAGGAAAAGCGGCGCCATGTTGGTGATGAGAAAGAGCAACCCGACGAGACCAAGCATGGAACGAACGGTCTTCCACGGTTTCGAGGTGTGAGCTAAGACGAGGTCTGAAGGTGCAGGCGAGAGCGGTACGAGCGGCACGCCTTGCATGGTCGAAGATAGGTCGCATTGCTTTCAATGCTTACCCGACTGGGTCCCGCTCAGTTCGCCCATCACTCGTCACTAAAACAAATCAGCAGTCGGCTGAAAGCATTCATCATTGCGGGGTTGGCGCTCCATTCTCCCCCACATGAATCCACCGGCGGTTGCGGTTGGGAAAAACACGCCTTCAATAAGAAAACAACAAAGGGAATTGTATGTCGTTGATGGCATCATTGTTCGCCCCACGCACGGATCACCGTGGTTGGTCGACGCCAAGTGAAGCAGCGCGTCTGTTCTTCTTGGTTGCCACCATTGCAGTTGCTCTTTGGGCATGGGGTGCGACGACAGGCAACATTGCGATGTGGTTTGGATTGACCTGTTTGGTCGCCACACCTGTGCTCAGCATTGGTTGGTGGCTGATCTCTTTGGTCAGCGCCCGCTACCCTGCAAAGGTGCTGACAGCCTCAGTGAACAACGTTCAACGCAAGAAGTAAGCAATCACTCGCTAAGGAAGCCATAGCCCCATTCGTGAGGTGGTGCAAAAGTTTCCTTGATCGAGCGGGGTGAGACCCAGCGAAGCAAGTTGAGGGGTGAGCCAGCCTTGTCGTTGGTCCCACTTCCACGTGCGCCGCCAAATGGTTGCTGGCCAACAACTGCGCCAGTTGGCTTGTCGTTGATGTAGAAGTTTCCAGATGCGTAACGAAGGGCCTTCATGGCCGTCAGAACATCTTCTCTCTTGGTAGCGAAAATTGATCCTGTCAATGCGTATTCCGAGGTGGCATCGCACGTTGCGAGGGTTGCTTCGAATTCGTCATCAGGGTAGACGTGGATTGACATCACAGGTCCGAAGATTTCCTCAGACATTGATTCATAATGCGCATCGCTGCAGACAATGGTCGTCGGTTCGATGAAGTAGCCCTTTGAACCATCATAGCCGCCACCGGTCACAATTTCGCAGCCTGGGTCGGCCTTGGCTCGGTCGATGTAACCGCAGATGTTGTCGAACGATTTCTTGTCGATGACTGCAGACATGAAGTTGGTGAAATCCCGAGGGTCACCAATGGTGATCTTGCCGACTTCGGCACAGTATTCGTCCTTGATGCGCCCCCACACGGATGCTGGGATGTAGGCGCGGCTGGCTGCACTGCACTTCTGACCTTGGAACTCAAAGGATCCTCGAAGGAGGGCAACAACCAACGCTCGTTCGTCACAATCGGGGTGGGCGACGATGAAGTCCTTGCCACCTGTTTCACCAACAACACGAGGGTAGGAGCGATACGTTTCGAGGTTGTTCGCCACGTCTCGCCACATCTTGCGGAAGACAGAGGTGGAGCCTGTGAAGTGAATGCCGGCAAGCATTGGGTGGGCAAGCACCGTGTCGCCAACCATGCTTGCTTTCCCTGGAATGAAGTTGATGACACCAGCTGGAAGGCCAGCGTCCATCATCAAGCGCATCAAGAGGTAGTTCGAAACGTAGGAATTTCGGCTCGGCTTCCAAACACCAGTGTTGCCCATGATGGCGGTGCTCGACGGGAGGTTTGCCGCAATGCTGGAGAAGTTGAACGGTGTTACGGAGAAGATGAAGCCTTCAAGCGGGCGTACTTCGCTCGAATTCCACATACTTGGTGGGGAAACGGGTGGTTGCAAATCTTCGTAGATTTGTCGGCAGTAATCTGTGTTGAAGCGCCAGAAGTCAATTAGTTCGCACGCGGAATCAATTTCTGCTTGGTGGCAGGTCTTTGACTGATTGAGCATGGTGCTGGCGTTGATTTTAGCGCGGTATTCACCACGAAGCAATTCGCTGGCTTTGAGGAAAATCGCTGCGCGGGCTTCCCACGGCATGGTGGACCACATGTCATGAGCATCAAGGGATGCTTGAATGGCTTCCTCGACGTTCGCCTTGGTTGCCATGTGAACTCGAGCGATGACGTGGCTGTGATCGTGGGGCATGACTTGCTCGACCACATCGCCTGTGAAGACTTCCTTGCCGTTGATGATGCATGGGATTTCGATGACTTCCGAAGACTGTCGGTCAAGTTCTAATTTGAGCGCAGCACGCTCTGGGCTGCCTGGCAGGTAGCCAAGAACAGGTTCGTTTGTTGGGGTCGGTGGGCGAGGGACGTTGTTCACCATGTGTCGCGGGTGGCAAAGCCGCCCTTTCAACATCACGCTGTGTAAAGATGGGCGTGCTTGGCACGAACCTTGCTAATTTTTGGACCGACAACAGCCATGCAGTAGCCTTGTGCAGGATTGCGTGCGTAGTAGTCGTGGTGATAGGCTTCAGCGATGGTGAAATGCGTTGGCTCTTCGATGGTTGTGACGATGTCAGCATCAAACAGTGGTTGCATTTCATCAATCACTCTTCGGGCAATGTCGCCTTGTTCAGCAGTTGTCGGCATGATGCAACTTCGGTATTGAGTGCCTATGTCGTTGCCTTGGCGGTTGAGTTGGGTTGGGTCGTGAACGGTGAAGAACACTTCGAGGAGGGTGTCAAAAGGGACAATGGTGGGGTCGAAGACGACCTCAACGATTTCAGCATGGCCCGTGGTTCCAGAGCAGACTGGCTCGTAGCGAGGGTTTGGATCAAATCCACCGGCGTAGGCGGGAAGAGCGGATTCAACGCCATGTATTCCTTTGAAGGCGCCT
>CM001443.1:809440-813160 GCA_000246735.1 uncultured Candidatus Poseidoniales archaeon
GAGTGTGCACCAAAAGCATCCTCCGCCTAACAGCGCTCGTTCCATGGCCGTGTGTGGAGTAAGGTTGCTTTCAATCCTCGTATGTGACTTCAACACGGGCTGGAGTCGTTATCGAGGCAGTGCGAACCATGACGACAGCAAGAATCATCGATGCATACATCGCTATTCCGACGATTGGGCTTCGTTTGAGAAACGGAGGTTCATAGACAGATACATTTCGCCACCATGTGTGTTCAGGCATATCCTCACCGAGAAGGAATGTTTGCCCAATCATCGGCGTCGTTACGGACTGGTTCCGCTTCTCGCCTTCTGCAGTCACATCTTCCAGTGGTTCATCCCATCCGTGGAGGGCGAGGACAAATTTGGTGTTGTGGATTGGAAGCAAGGTCGCTGTGTTCAAATCGATCGCAGCCTGCACGGTTTGGTCTGGGAACATGTGAACATCAGCCCATGCCTCATTATACTGGCCAGCCTCGATGAATGCGATTTCAAATGGACCATACCGTTGACCAATCTCTACAAATTCATCGGAATATCCGCCATCTCCGCTGAAGAAAAGATCATGCCCGTTGAGGTAGATGGCCCACGACCCCCAAAGCGTGTTATCAGGATTGATGCCACGGCCGCTAAAGTGTTGAGATGGCGTGAACACAACGCTCAGGTCATCAGTTATGTCCCCTTCTTGGTACCAATCGAACTCCTGAATGCTGGTTGAAGGGATGCCCCACTCAATGAGGTGCGCTTCCACGCCAAGCGGGACGAGAAATTGAGACGTCGAAAGATGCTTGACGGCGTCCATATCCAAGTGGTCATAGTGGTCATGCGAGATGAGAACAACATCGATTTCAGGCAGATCATCGAGCTCGTAAGTGTGCTCGTAGTCAAAGGGTTTGGGTCCCAAGAACAGGGGGTCTGTGTTGTCTTCACCAAACACAGGGTCAATCAACACGCTTGTGTTCGGGCTCTGAATGAGAAGTGAGGAATGGCCGAACCACGTGATGCTCACGTCGTCATCGTTCATTTCAATCGGCTCAAATTCGATGGTTGGGAGAACACTGCTCGGTGTTCTGCTTCCGTCATCGATCATGTATCCAGCCATTGTTCCAAAGAAGGAGCCGCTTGAATCATCTGGCTGTTTGAGGTTGTGAAAGGCGCCATCGTAGAAGTTTTCAGAATCGTACGATCCTGGATTTCCGCCTACTTGTTCGGAAAAGAACACATAGGCTGCCGTAGAAAGCAAAAGAAAAACCATGCTCAAGGCAATCAAAGTGGAGTAGATTTTTGCTCGGCGGGCCAAACTGGGGCTCGGTCGCTCCAATTCTTTCTTTGAGTAGAGGGAAGTTTTGGCCACGCCGTAGGCCGCTAATCGAAAGAAGAGTACGACTGCAACGATGGAATTCACAGGGTTCAGATCATGGCGGTAGAGCCACAGCATTCCGCAGAGAAGGAAGAGTACCTTGCCTCCAACCTGCATGCTTGAGTTGCGGTCCAAAGCCTCCTTTTTGTTCTCCACAAAATCGACCTTCCAACTTCGATTTATTATTGTTCCATTGGGTCCCCCAAGGTTGGAGTTTTCGAAGAAGAAGGTCCGGTCTGTGTGGGCTAGAGATATTCTGCTCCAAGCAGAAAAAGGGGCTTTCCAGTTCACCCTCTATGGTTGAATCTGCGTTTCTTCCCGTTTGGAATCGATGCGTCCAAGAAAGATCATCAAAGCCATCAATCCGATGTGAATAAGAGGGATGAATGCCAAATCCAGTCTTTGTGCTTGTATGATGATGAGGTACGTAGTGAGGGCTGCCATCCCTCCTGGAAGCGCAGCAATGGCTTGGAGGGATTTCCGAGTCGCTGGCCAAATGGCCAAAAACAGAGCCAGTAAAGAGATTGGAACCGTGAGTATTGAAAGGAGAAACCCTCCGAGAATTCCACAGGATTCAGGCCCGTTACACATCGCCTGCGCTGGCGTTGGAATGAGAAGGGTGGCAAACAAAATGGCACCACTCATTCTCATCCAATTGTTCTGGAATGATTTCTTTTTCACCATGTTTTTTGGAGCCGACTCTATCATTTAGTTCTTCTATCGTTTTTTATTGTCATCGACTTTGGTTGAGGAGATTTGTTTACCCGTACTCATAACCTCTCTACAATGGTGAGGATTCTCACACTTAGTTTGAGCAGTGGCAAGAAAACATTCTTTCATAAAGGGAATTTTACCCCCGGCGGTTATGGAATCGTCAACCGACTCCTCCTTGTTTGAAGGCCGCTTCTTTTACAAGATGGGTGGATTCACTCACGACCACAGGCGAAAAGTGCTCGCAATGGGTCTTTTGGCTTGTTTTGCGATGGCCTCCCTTATTGGTATGGGTGCTGATTGGGCGGAGTCTTGGGGAGAGGGTGACCTCGAATCTGTTGACGCCCTTTCGATCAAAGACAGTGCCTTCGGTACGGGAAACGTTGAGACTTCCCAAGGCTTCGTTCTGCTCGTTCACCACCCAACGCTCAATGATACATCAGAGGTGTGGCAACAGGAGGTCATCGATGCGCTTGCCGTGTTTGCAGCCTTGCCGGATGTAACGGTCGAATATTCTTGGGACACATTGGATGACGAACGCTCCGAGGTCACCGCAGAACGTGATGATGGGTTCTGGGCACAAAACAGGGTTGTCATGGACCTGTCTCGGAAAGATGCCAAAGCACTCTACGGTGAGAACGCAGATTCTATTCAGATGGACAAGGCTTTTGACGCGTGGCGGACCGACGGCATGGCCATTGAGTACACCTTTGATCATCGCATTGAGGAAGACCTGATCAAGGCAGAAATTATTTCAGGACCGCTTTCGTTAATCATCCTCGCCATTGTCTTTGGAACCCTCCTCGCTGCGCTCCTTCCAGTTGGCGTCGGTGTCCTTACTGTGCTGTCCGCCATTGGTGTGACCATCTGGTTGTCAAACGTAACCGATGTGACCCAATACGCTCTGAACATTATTTCTTTGATTGGAATCGGCGTCTCTATAGATTATTCTCTGTTCATGGTAAATCGCTTCCGAGAGGAAATTTCGCGACATCCTGACGACATTCGAACCGCCACCGCCATGAGCGTGGCAACCGCTGGCAAGGCAGTTTTCTTCAGCGGTATCACGGTTGCAATCGGTTTGATGGGCATGCTGTTCTTCACCAACACAAGCCTTCCAAGCCTGGGCATCGGTGGAACATTGGCGGTCACCATTGCCATGATCTACTCGCTGGTCGTCTTACCAGCTGCTCTCGCAATGCTTGGTCGGAATATTAACTGGGGTTGGAGGCTTCCGTTTTCTTTCAAAATCGACACCAACGACGATGGAGAAGGCGTTTGGGCAAAAATCGCCAACACGGTGATGGACCGACCATGGGCCGTTCTAATTCCAACACTCATCATTCTGCTCGGAGCAGGCTTGCCTTTCTTCCAAGCCGAGTTCTCGCTCGCCAACCGTGACGCATTGCCTCCGGACGATGAATCTCGCCTCGGTCTTGACCGAATCGACGAGATTTGGCCAAAGAGCACCTCGAATGCAGCCCTTGTTGTCATCGACTTCGATGGGACAGATCCACTCAACGAGACCAACCTCCGCGCCATGCATCAATGGATGGTGTCCCAGATTGACGATGAACGAATCACTGAGGCGTTTGGCTATGCTTTGCCTCAAATGGGCATGAATGAATCAACGGTTGTCCAGTATTGGACCA
>CM001443.1:813177-821620 GCA_000246735.1 uncultured Candidatus Poseidoniales archaeon
CGTGTCGTGTTGGCAATCGATGGGCCGAGCAACAGCGTCGAGAGCCACGAATACGTCGCTGACCTCCGAGAAGACCGGGATGAATTTACTGACAGCCTCCTCACCGGTGACGACGCATCAATGAATGTTGCTGGTTTTGCAGCGCTGAGTTTGGACACCTTGTGGGCGATTCAAGACAACCTCCCGATTGCACTGGCGTTCATCCTGATCGCAACCATCGTGCTGATCTTCATTCAGGTTCGCAGCATCGTGATTCCAATCAAGGCCATCGTCATGAACATCCTGTCGATTTCAGCATCCTTTGGTATGCTCGTCTTTGTCTTCCAGTGGGGCTATGGTGCTGAATTACTCAATTTCACACCTCAACCAATTGAATCCACCAATCCAGTCATCATGTTCTGTATTGTCTTCGGATTATCGATGGACTACGAAGTGCTGATGCTCTCCCGCATTCACGAAGAGTGGGAGCGGACGGGCGATAACACACTTGCTGTGGCCAACGGACTCCAAAAGACGGGCAGGCTCATCACCGGCGCTGCTGCGATCATGGTGGTTGTTTTCAGCACCTTCGGGTTGTCTTCAATCATTATCTTGAAGCAAATTGGCCTTGGTCTTGCCTTGGCAATCTTGCTTGATGCAACCGTCGTTCGGGCCCTTGTGGTTCCGGCAACCATGCGCTTGATGGGCAAGTGGAACTGGTGGTCGCCAAAGTGGTTGGACAACCTCTTCCCCACTGCAAAACCACCGAACAACAGCAACGGTCAAGAATCAGAGTGAGGGATTCGCCACATGGCACCGCCCTCTGAACCGTTCGTGTTGCCTCGCACCGGCATCGAAGTGGCCAACCGTTGTCTGCTTGCTGCCATGACCAACAAACAGAGTCACGAAGATGGCTCATTATCGGATGAAGAAATTCACTGGCTGACCATGCGGGCCAAAGGTGGCTTCGGAATTGTCACCACGGCGGCTGCCAACGTCACTGAGACCGGGCGTGGTTGGGATGGAGAAATGGGCGTATGGGGCGATCATCAACTGCCTGGCCTGACAAAAATGGCAGAGGGATTGCGCGCTCATGGTGCGCTCAGCCTCGTCCAAATCTTCCACGGTGGCATGCGGGCTCCACAATCCATCAACGGTGTTCAACCAGTTTCAGCGAGCGTCAATACGGAGGCGGGCATGGACGGATCAACCCGGGCTTTGTCATCATTAGAAGTTGAGGACATGGTCGAAGCGTTTGCGGATGCAGCCGTTCGTTGTGAACAAGCTGGGTTTGACGGGGTTGAATTGCACGGGGCTCATTCGTACCTCATCTGTCAATTTCTAGGCACAGAAACAAACCGCAGACAGGATGAATGGGGCGGCTCGTACGAGGCACGCAGGCGCTTCTTGTGGGCCATCATCGAAGCGGTTCGGGCAAGAACTTCACCGAACTTTCTGGTCTTCGTCCGCATTTCGCCTTTGATTGAGAAGATGGGCATTCATCTGGAAGAAAGCCTTCAGTTGGCTCAAGACCTTGTGAAAGCGGATGTTGATGGGCTTCACATCTCATGCTGGGATGTCTTCCAAGAGGTCGACGATGCAGACGATCGATTGATGACCAAACGCTTTGCTGATGCGTTGCCCGATGACTTTCCTCTCATTTCTACAGGTGGTGTCTGGTCGGCGAAGGATGCACAATTTGTCATGGACGAGGGCGCTCACTTCGTTGGTGTCGGACGAGTGGCGATTGGTCATTCAGATTGGGCGAGGCATGTTGGCGATGTGGACTATGATCCTCAACGAGCACCGTTCACTGCTGAGCATCTCTCAAAGGAAGGCTTGTCACCTGTGTTCATTGATTACATGCGCCGCTGGAAGAACTTCGTTGTTTGACCCTAAGTGCCATGCCGGCGAGGATCAGCCCACGCTTGGGTCAAATACTGGTTGCACGGTTTTGTTCTGCTCGTTCGTGTTGGCCAATCGTATTTTTCCGCTAATGACCAACTGACGCATTTTACTAATGTAATCTTGGTGGGTCTCCGTTGTTGGGACAGTGGTTGAGAAGGCGGCAATAAGATGCGTGTCTTTCAACTCTGAGTTTTGTCCAAAGGCATCCGCCATTGCAGCGTCAATTGTTGCTCGGATGTTGCGTCCAGTGAACGCATTCGAGGCGTTTGCCAATGCATGAATGTCAAAATCAGCAGGATTTTTACTGCGCTCTTGTAGCATCGATGCGATCATCTGCAGACGGGCGATATGAGGAGGTAGATCAATGAAAAAGCGTTCGTCGAAACGGTCGACAAGGGCTGGAGACATTTTTTCCAAATCATTTGAAGTAAAAATGAAGAAGACTCCTGATTCATTTTCCTCCATAAACTGAAGAAGCATACTTTCGGTTCCATCTCGGCCGGCATCCCCCGTCTGATAGAGGTCACCTGTGCGCACTTGAGCAAAGAGTTTCTCAGCTTCATCGACAAAGCACACCACAGGTGCGGCTGCTTCGAGTTCTTTCAGAAGCGTGGCCATTTTTGCCTCGTTCCCACCAACATAACGTGCGGTGACATCATTGACTTCGATTCTTCGAAAGTTCATCTTCCATTCACTTGCCACAATTTTAGCAGCCATTGTTTTTCCACATCCTGGGACTCCTGTGAGGATGACGCCCTTTGGATAACTTGTGAATCCAAATTCTTTAGCTTGTGGGGAAAAACGACGCCCAGTGCTTACAAACCAGTTGACAAGCGGGTCGAGGCCCTTGAGGCTGTCAAAAGTCAGATTCTTGACACCATCTTCTTCCCCTTTATTCGCACCCTCCACTTCCTGAAGTATTTTTGAGCCCAGTTGATGCTTTATTGGTTCGAAATCGATAGGTGGTCGGCTTTTTCTTCGTTCCGCAGGGTGAAGGTGATCAGTATCGAGGTCCATAGAGTGACAAATTTCTTTCACCCAACCACGAATATAATCTTGGTCGAAAGAGCCTTTTGCAACAAGCGTTGAACCAAGAATTCTCATAATTTGTTTGCGAGGGATGTGCTTCATGAGCACACTTAATTCTATGATTTCAGTTGGTTTTCTCGAATCGAAGAATTTGATTTTCTTTGCGAACGCATTTCTTGACCGGAGTTCGGCGAGAGCAATAATTACATTTCGATAGGCATCGGGTGTTGCTTTGTATTCAAATCGACCATATTGTTTGTAGTCATCTGCTATATGACGAGTGTGAAATAAGAAAGTCGTGTTCAATCCGACATCATCATTGAGTTGTTGCAATGCGGTACTGCACAACAATTGATCCGGTGCCCCATTTACCACCACGAGTTTGTTTAAGGAAATCGAGTCCTTTTGAGGATCTATTTCATGAAACAAAAAATTAGCGATCATTTGGGAATGGATGCTCATTTCTTCCGCCCTTCTGTAGTCGAGGTCTCTAATTTTCTGCATCGTGTACTTGAGTCTTGGATGAACGGGTATTTCAACGGGCAATGATTTCCTTGCAGACAATATCACATCCTCTGGTAATTTGATACTACCTGACCATGGAGATATTTCCAAGCCATGGATCTCTTCCATTTCAATTTTGAAGATGATCCCTTGTCGATTGATGTAATAGAGTTGTAATTCTGGACTTACATCCGCCAAGATTTTGCCAAGAGCGCACTGTTTTGAAAGTTCAAACCATAGGTTCTCACAATCACCAGAGTAAGCATTCAAGATTCGTTCACCAGAATTGATGTTTCGGACCATCCGTTGGATTGGTGTACCGGCGATTTCGAACCCAATCGCTTTTGCTTTGTTTTGAAAAGGATGGAATATATGGATCAGTTGACCAATACCATAGAACGAGGTTTCGTTGGGGTTTTCGTACGTGGCTATGTTTGGGATTGTGTTGTCAATGTACGTTGTGACATGGTAGATGAGGGTTGATAAAATGATTTTTCGATCGAGTTCATTTTGGTCTTTCTTACGGCGTTTTTGGTATTCCCTTAGGTCATTGTTTACGCTAAGAATAATGTTCAATTTTTGACTCAATCCAACTGTCATGTCATCGATTGTTCGTGCAAATATTGAGGGTACTGGCAAGACGGTCAACATCATTTCCGCATAAGCGCCTTTGACATTATGTTCTATTGTTTGGTTTCCCGATATGAGAACATGGCGTTCATCCCCCCAAATACGATCAAGGTTGAGTAATATTTCATACAGGTCTTTACCTCTTTCCAACAACATCAAGTTGAAGGATTCGTCATTTTTATATGTCGGCTTACCTTTTTTTGTGATGTTAAAATAATCACTGAATCGATTATTTGTACCGATCTCAAGGAGGAGATATTCCTTCAACTGCTCGGCGCATTCAGGCCTCAGTACAGGGGTTGCAAGTTCAATATGCCCACATTTGTGGAAGAGAGTTGATTCTGTCGCTGGCCCTTCCATTGCACGATCAAATACGCTCCCTGGAAGTGGTTTTTTTTCGAACACATCTTTCAGTGACACATCGTTAATGAGTTCAACAACACTTCGCTTGCGGTATTCTTCTGGAGATGCAATGTCCAGCCCAAAGTGCTGAAGATTCAAGCCGCTCATAGCATTGCTAAGATGTCGGTATATTCAATGTGCCTCCAACTTAGGTCAAACATTTGCAATTTCATTTCATAACACACACCTTTTGTAGTTTGATTCGGGTTAAGTTGTGTATAGAAGTGAGTGACGTTTCCTTTTCGAGGACGAAGATGCCCCGCATTCCTACGGTGTGGATGTGTTGGACGATTCGAGTGTTTCCTTCGCCAATGCCGCCTCGCTGATTGCGACTTCCTCGGGATCACGCATATGAGGGAATTTTTCGTCGATGATGAGCCCTTGTTCAACACCATCGAGGTGTGAGGCCCATAGGGAATCGTAGCAATGACCATCTTTGTTGATGAACGCAGGCAATGGTTTCAATCCCCACTTCTCACCACTGCGTAACTCGCTTGAGCCGTAAATCGCAGAGCGGCAATCCAACTCATGGGCACATTATGCAGTCGGGCAAGATGTTCAAATGACATAATCCAAAACAAAGCACTGAACGTCGAATTCCTCGATGTCTCCACGTGAGCCTTGTGCCATAGAGCATGTTTGGTTGCATTTGCCATGGCTTTGTTGGAAAGCAACACAGTTGCTTCCGTTTGGAAGCGATAAGCTGTGCTGAACTCTTTGGGCCAAGCTTGCCATGTATCATCTTCACTCATGCGAGCATGGAGTTCGGTTAGGCCTTCAATAACGGTCTTGTACTTCATCAACAAATACCCGTTTTACTCTTTATAGGGATTGGCATCAGAATTCGAAGTACAGTTTATTCTCTTCGGCAAACCATGGCGCATTGCTCCGTATCACATTGAGTGCCTCAAGTTGTTCATCTGCTTCCATGAAATTGAGAACATAATCAAAGAGTTCTTTCCACAACGGTCGTGCCTGATCCTCACCGTGCCAGTAATCAGTTAGTTGAGCAAGCCTGTTGAGTGAACGGGTGTAAAACAAAACAGATCGTTCCTCCTTAGAGAGGTCTTGCTTGGTCGATGCCACCAACTCAGCAAATAGACTGAATTTACGACTTAACCCTGCTTGGTCTGAATAGCGAATAGCCAGTTCGAACATTGCCCTCATCCAATCCGCATATCCCTCGTCACCAGTACGAGCGAGTATGGCAACACTTGCCTCCAAGAAAGAAATCACATCAAATGGGTTCACACCGCGCTCGTTGGAGGATATTTGCAGTTCCCAACCAATTGCGTTGAGGTTGTAAAGCGCATGGTTCAATTCAAGCATCGCTTCGACAGAAAGGCCTGCTTGGTCCAAATACCGCTCTATTTCTTCGTGGTCTGTGTAGTTCCGTATGAGTTGCATCATTTCTTCAATCGGTTTGTTAACCATTTAATCCCCATCTACTATCATCTTAGTTGGTTTAAATATTACTCGGCCAACTTCCTTTACTTCGTTCCACTTACCCAAGCGGGTCAACTCGAAACCACCCTCCGATCTGGTTGTACCTTGCTCTAATCAGGCCTCGTACGTGCCGTGATTAGCCCTTTCACTGCCTTTGGATTGAAGTTCGCATCGGTCAACAACAACCTGAGGTGAACGCCTGGCTGGGAGCCGAAAATCCACGGCAGTGAAGGTGCTTGTAAGGATCTGGACAATTAGGATTGGGGCGGAGCGGACTAAGCAGGCGTGAACAATCTTGAAGATGAACAGGGCCACCCTTCGACCATGCGACCGGTTCATCTTTTGTTGATGCTGGTCGTTCTCGCGCCGCTTACTGGATGCCTTGGCGGCGGTGGAGGTGGCGAAGAAACGACCGGGACCTACACGGTTGAGTCGACCATGACATCCATCGAATTGGAGACGAAATCCGCTGACTATCAAGACCAAGCAACCGTTGAATGGAGCCTTGATTCCTCAACCATCATCGACGCCATTGAGGCGGCTGGTGGCAATGTTGTCGGCGTTGACTTCTCTCTTACCTATGGTGAGGACGAGACCTCGGGAGGTCCAATCTGTACGGGCGGCGAAGCCAATGCACCCGACACGATTACAGGAACTGCTACCAAGGGAGAATGGACCCTTTCAGGGTCTGGGGAAAATCCCGGGTCCCATGAGGTCAACCTAACTTGGCACAACGCTTCGCTTCTCTCCGGTGTGATCGAAGGATTGACCAAGGGTGAAATCGAAGACCAGTTGGCCTTTGGTGAAGAGGCATTGGGTACCTACAATCTCGCTGTAACGGTTGATGCGGAGGCCTTCAACGGTGCCTTCTGTTCAAACAACGACGATGGCGAAGAGGTCGCCACCGTGGTCAGTCTGCTCGTGTTGGACTTCACCATTCTCGATGAAGACGGTGAATCGTTGACGGGCATGGCAGTCGGTGAAGGCTC
The DNA here is from genome assembly GCA_000246735.1 of uncultured Candidatus Poseidoniales archaeon. GTDB lineage: Archaea > Thermoplasmatota > Poseidoniia > Poseidoniales > Poseidoniaceae > MGIIa-L1. The sequence goes on from CM001443.1 coordinate 820,065, forward strand.
TCTTCCAGTCTTCTTGTTTGCAGGATGGATCTTCCCAGTTGTGTTCCTCGTCGGTTATGTCTCCACAAAGCAGCGCGACCGATTCCATCTTGACCTTGATTTTGGCGAACCTGAATCTGAGGTTGTTGAGGGCGAATCCACCTCCGACGGTGAAACCCTCGTCGACAGCTACCGTGCTCGCGTCATCACGCTTTCAGCCTTGTACGTGGCCCAAGGCGTTCCGTGGGGCTTCATCACTGTGACGATGGTTACATTCCTCGCTGCAGAGGGTGCAGACGCCGGTGATCTCGCCTTCCTGTTGACCCTCGGCACCTTGCCATGGTCATTCAAGTTCCTTTGGGGTCCCATCATTGACCGCTTCCAGATACCGGCCCTTGGACGCCGTCGTCCTTGGATTCTCATTGCCCAAACGGGCATGGTGGCGCTGCTCGTGACCATGTTGATGGTTCCTGATTTGACCAATAACATCTCACTTCTCGGTGCGCTGTTCTTTGTCTACAACGTGTTTACTGCCTTGCAAGATGTTTCAACTGATGCCCTTGCTGTTGATGTGCTCCAATCTCACGAATTTGAGCGTGTCAACAGTTACATGTTCACGGCCAAGTCCTTGGGTGGTATCATCGGTGGTGCAGGGCTCGGCACCATCATCGGTGTTGTTGGCATCCGCGGCGCCTTTTTGATTCAAATTCCGATTTTGGTGGCCATCATGATGGTGCCGCTCTTTATGCGCGAACGTCCGGGTGAGAAGCGCTTCCCGTGGGACGAAGGTGACGCTGTTGGGAAGGTCGACGACGCCGAGGAAGTCACCGAGGAAGTTCGAGACTTTAGCGTCATTTTGGGCAACATCCGAACGGCCTTTTCCGTTCGCTCAGCCCAACTCGGAATCGTGGTCAGCCTCGTCATTTCCCTCGCCTTCATTCTCATTCCCATTCTTCCATTGCTCTTCCTCCAAGAATTGGGTTGGACCCAAGAAGAGTTCAACGCCACCAAGGGCGGCATCATCCTTGTAGTGACGATGTTGGGGGCCATGGCCGGTGGCGAACTTGGTCGTCGCTTTGGAGGGAAATCCATGCTGATGTTTGCGGCTCTCTGTGCTTCTTTGACAACCTTAAGTTGGGGCATGCTCGATTCCATGTGGAGCGAAGGTTGGTTCATGATGTTGGTGTGGATTATTCACACCTTCCTCTGGGCCATCGTCTCCATTTGCGCTTATTCTCTGATGATGCGAGTCACCTGGGCCGAGGTAGGTGGGACGCAATTCACGGGCTACATGGCGATGATGAACCTCTCTGCGATCATCGGCTACCAGTTGGCGCCCATCTTTGCCGCCCAGTATGACTATCAGACCATCTTCTACATCGCTGCCGTGCTCGAAACATTCGTGATCTTCGCCGCCTTGTTCATCGACCCAGAGGAGACGGACCGGGCGCTCAACACCGAGGTCTGAGTTCGTTTCTCATATGTGGCATATTGGAGGCCATGTCGGCTGGAAAACTCGTTGCAGCCCTTTGAACACCCACGCGTGAGATACTCATGGTTGGGTAGCCTTCAATATG
>CM001443.1:821635-826295 GCA_000246735.1 uncultured Candidatus Poseidoniales archaeon
TACCCACTGCTTGGACGGGTAAGCAAAGGGCCCCCTCTGATTGACAGGCAGGAGGTATTGTCAATAAGAGGGGGCATGAGGTGGCGTTATGTCCCAGGATGGAAAAGGAGAAACATCAACTATGAGCATCGTCTTTCTTGCTGGAGCCATTGGTCTCGGAATCTGGTTCCTCACTGTTGCTTCAGGCTTTTTGGATTCGGGCACGAGTCCAGTTTACGCCCTGTGTTTCTTCGTTCCAGTTTGTGGTGTTTTTTTAATCGTGGTCGTTTTGGCAGAGGTTACCAAAGCCCCCTCTGGCTCCAACCATAATCAAAAAAATGGAACGAGTGGTGAAGAAACTTCATCTGAGATCAGTGAAAGGGGAGAGAAAAACGACATAAGCATAGAACAATTTTTTGTAATTCTGGCAATCTTGTGTCTAGCTCTTGTGGTATTCTTTTTTATTCTTGGAAGTGGAGGCATCCTCCCCCGCCTCTAACCTTGAACTTTCCAATCAGGGGACGGATGCATAAACCCACTGATTTGTTTGACCCAATCAAAGGGCTCGCAGTGGGCTTTGTCAAAGTTTACGCTTTGATTGGTGAAGAGATATTATTCTTGAGCTTCTGGTAATGGACAGGTATTGATTCCAAGGGCTCGGTAAATGTAGCAATTACCGGAGGCTGCGTTAAACAAAAGAACGCCAGCAACTCCAAGCCCAACGAAACCAATCGAGTTATTCACGCTAGATGGAATGGCCAGGTAAGCCAGTATCAAGACTACAGCAATTCCTGCTCTGATAATTCGATCATAGTTACTTTGATTTGTTACGAAGACTTTGAAACCTGATTCTTCACTCATGCATGGTTCTCTACAACATCACACTTGTAGTTGTGCAATATTTTTTCTCTCACATGGCAGATTTGGTAATGGAAATAGATTGGCTCAATCAGACCGTAAGGCATATCACCCGTTCAAATGACCGGGGATATATGGATGGTCAGACTCAAGAGGTTGAACCTGGCCCAACCCAGATGGCAAAGGGTTCAGGAAATCGAAGATTTCTATACTTGGCTACTGGCTCGACCATCGCCTTTGTCCTCTACTCTGTTCTCATTTTAGAACCTGTTAGCAAATGCTTCACGCTCGAAGATAGTTCCAATTCATTGGGGCTGAGGTTTACTTATACATTGGAGATGGTTCGAGATTTCTTTGAATTGAGGAGTCAAGATCAACTTGACTGCTATGTTGAATTTCTACAAATATGGGATGTGATGTATGCGGTTGTCTATGCCTCAATGTATTGCTTCTGGATCATGTATTTCTATCATGATCGACCCATCTTTTTGGTGGTGCCAGTTCTTGCCATGGTTGCAGATTGGGCTGAAAATTTTGTTGAAGTTATGATGATCAACAGGTACCTTGATTCAAACACCATTTCTGATACCCTCGTTTCAGTGGGTTCCGGATTAAACGTGATCAAGTGGGTTTTCTTCAGCCTCACCTACTTGATTATCGCTGTTGGAATTCGTACTAAAATCAAGTCAGTCATACGTCAATCGAAAAAAGAATAGAATCGAACGGAAGAGGAAGTGAATCAGAATCTGTTCCGTCAATTGGCTTGCTTTCAACAAACATATAGTTGCTTGGCGCAGCCCTTCTTGTTCGTCGCCATCGAGGCCATTTCGTTCGGAAGTCGAGTTCTGAGTCGGGCGAAGAATTATACTCATACAGCAGATGGTATCTCCATGAACAGAGTTCTCACTGCCCTTGCTTGTCTAACCCTCTTGCTTGTTTCAGTACCCCTCACCTCTGCTCAAGCCCCGACCGCAGCAGTCTCAATGACATGCGATCAGGGTGTTCATGAATTCACAGATTCTTTATCTAATCAATCAATTATCATTGAGTGCACTGTCTCAAATCCAACAACATACCAAGAGAAAATTTCCTTCTCCTCAGATTCTGTGGAATTTGGCGTGCAGGGAAATGATGTGTATGTTGGAGGCAACTCGGATGCAACTGTAAACCTCACATTGACAAGCATCGAAAGAGTTGGGAAATATCTCAACAGTTCTGCTTCAATCAAAGCAATTGTGCAGGAAATCAATTCCCTGCCTCCTGCAAACACGGCGGAAGCAGTGGCTCTTGTTACAACCCATCAAGGGCTCTACACTCAGCAAGACTGCACCACCTCAGCGACAAGTGATTTCGGATATATTGCACTTGAACTCAGTGAGATGCAAAATGGAACAATGACACACGTAGGTAATATGACCCTGCGACTTAACCATTTAACAGCCCCAGTTCATGCATCGAACTTTGCTTTGCTTTCAGAAATGGGATGCTATGACAATGTTTCATTCCACCGCGTCATTCAAGGATTCATGATTCAATCTGGTGACTTCACCAATGGCGATGGAACCGGTGGTCATGCTGCGTCTTGGCAAGGTTACTGCAACGGGCAAGCATCAACAAACCAGAATGCATGCACATCTTCGTCATGGACAATTCCCGATGAAGCCAACAATCTGACCCATGTTCCTTACGTTCTTTCAATGGCAAAAACCAGCAACGCTCACACCGGTGGTTCCCAATTCTTTATTGTCTCACCAGGATCAAATCCTTCTCATCTCGATGGTGTTCACACGGTTTTTGGCTCTATTCATTCAGGATATTCAACAGTGGATTACATCGACGCTGTTCAAACCGGTGGCAACTCGGGTTCAGATCCTGTTAACGAAATTAAAATCATGAATGCATATCCACTAACAGAGGATCAAGACATGGATGGAATCGAATATGGCCAAGACAATTGTCCCACCGTTTCCAATCCGAATCAAGCAGACACGGATGGTGATGGCGTTGGGGATGAGTGCGATTCAGATCTTGATGGTGATGGCGTAGATAATCAAGAAGATGCGTATCCTTACGATGGCAACGAAAGCGCAGACACTGATGGAGACAACATTGGCGATAATGCAGATGTTGATGACGATAATGATGGCCTCAATGACACTGCTGATGCATTCCCATACGATGCCAACGAAACCGTCGATACTGACGGAGACGGCATTGGCAACAACGCTGATGCCGACGATGATGGTGATGGCATCGAGGATACAATCGATAACTGTCAATTTGTTGCTAATCCCGATCAAGCGGACGCCGATGGCGATGGCGTAGGCACAGCATGTGACGGAAACGAAGGTTCGAGTTCAAGTGAATCAGAATCTGTTCCGTCAATTGGCTTGCTTGCAACGAGCATGTGTTTGCTTGGAGCGGCGCTTCTTGTTCGTCGTGATTGAATCAACGTTTCAGGTAGGAAAAGAACACATTGACTGGTAAACCCTTAACCGGTTTTGAGCAAGTTTCAGCCATGGATGGCCTCGATTCACTCACTGTTGTCGAGTTAAAGAATCGATTAAGAGCCGATGGGCAGAAGGTCTCGGGGGCAAAAAAAGAATTGATTTTGAGATTAAGGAGGCAGAAAAGCGAAACATTTCTTGAATTGGAGGAGGGAGAAAGGAATCCTGCAACAAATCAACCGGGGAACATCTCCAAAAAACAGGTACCTTGTTCGTATTGCCAACAGATCTTGAATGTCCCTGAAGGCTATGAAGGGGCCCTCGCATGCCCAGTTTGCAAACGCAGTTTCCATTATGGCCGAGTGCAGGATCTCGACGCCCATGCATATCGAAAGCAGATGGTTCAAGTGACTTTGGTTGCTTTTCTCGTGGCGTTTCTTGCCTTTTTGAACGGTCAAAGATTGGGTGGAATTTCAATATTTGGAGGATCCAATTCTGGTGCTTTTGAATCGTTTGCGTGCGGTTTAGTGAGTGGAGCAGTTGGCTGTTTTACGGCGTTCTTGGCAGTGGTGTCGTGGTATTCGAAACCATTGGAAATTTCAAACCCTTGATGAAGAGGAGAGCCGAATCACTGTGCCTATCTGGCGGCGTGTGCTTCATGCCATGGCAGGCAATCCATTCATCCATTGTTGGAATTCATCTCGAATCTGGGCAATGGCCTCTTTGGTCTGCTTGATCTCTTTCTTGAGGTCAATGCACATGGTCTTCCGGTTTTGGCTTGAAACACCATCCTTGTTCTTCTTGGCCGTTTTCAAAGCTTTTCGATGGGCATCGAGTTCAGTGTATCCTTTCCGCAGTCGATCAACAAAGCTCTGGGCGTTCTCTTTGAGTTCGGTGTCTTCGAGTTTGTTGCTGGTTTCATAGGCCGTTTTCATCTTTCGACTTTCGATGGTCTTGTCTGGAATTTTGTGAAGATCGCTTGTCATCTTGATGAATGAAAACCCGCGAATCCACCACTTGGTGGGGTCCCAGTGGTGCCACTTGTGCCCATTGCGATAGTCGGCTTGGAAGGTGTGGTGGAAGTTGTGGTAACCCTCTCCGTAGGTGAACAGCGAAAGCAGGGGTGAATCTCGAGAAGTGTTCGCAGTGGAGTACGGTTGTGTGCCCCATGTGTGCGCTGCAGAGTTGATGAGGAAGGTGGCATGGTGGACGATGACGACTCGGAACAAGCCGCCCCAAATGAAGCCTCCAAGGAATCCTGTCATGCCGCCAATCAAGTACCACCCAGCAGCACCGGGGAGGACCATGCCCACAAGGAAACCAAGCAGGAAGATGTGGCGGTCTTGGAAGGCAAGGATTGGGTCTGCTTCGAGGTC
>CM001443.1:826395-826727 GCA_000246735.1 uncultured Candidatus Poseidoniales archaeon
CTCCAAACAGTGCATAGAACAAACGAAGTGGCCATGCGCCCTTGTGCGTGCGATGGGAGAACAAGCGGTGGTAGCCTGCCGTGATTGAGAGACCACATGCAATGTACATGAATCCGAAAATTGCGAGTTCAGCAGATGAAACCCCGTGGTTCATGGTGTACCAGACCATTCCGATGGCTGCGAGGATTGGAATGCCCGTCAAGAACGATGCATTGACGATGTCAAGGCGCCATCCTTCGGCCTCTTGCGTTTTGGTCTCCATGAAATCGGGTCACGATGGACCTTTTTGAGACTGTCTATTTGATGTCTTGACAAAGTCTTAGTTTAGCGAG
>CM001443.1:826742-844744 GCA_000246735.1 uncultured Candidatus Poseidoniales archaeon
GAAACGGGTTCGAGCCTTTCTAACGACGAACTTGGTCTGTTGTCATCGAAGGTGGTGGACGTGCCGAGATTTGAACTCGGGGCCTCTACCATGCCAAGGTAGCGATCTTCCAACTGATCTACACGCCCATATGGGTGCTTTCGCATCCCTGCGACCTGCCCTCCCATCATAAGCATTGTTCACGGCAAAGATTGGCGTAGCACCTCAGCGAAACTGACTGTGCCTTTGGATTGCATGATTATCTGCCGTATTTAGTGGATTTTTGAGGCTTAAATACTGTGAATGGCGTTTTTTGTATGGATGAATTTCGTGATGCTGGAGTCGAAGCCGACCTACAAAGTACCCTCGATCAAGGCGGGCGTGTGTGGGTGATTGGGGATGTCCACGGGTTCAATGAAACACTTCGGCAATTGGTCGCCTCGCTTGAACTTGCCATTAACGACCGAGTGGTGCTTTTGGGCGATCTCATTGATCGTGGCCCCGATAGCTTCGATGTGGTTCGTTTCGCCAGAGAAGACCCACGAATTCATTGCATCAAGGGGAACCATGAGGCAATGATGACGGAGAATTTTGAATTGGAACTCATCGACCATCCGGATCAAGGCATGGCCAAGTGGTTGTACAATGGGGGGCACGAAACTGTCGCATCCTACATACGAGCGTTCCCTGAAGACGCAAGGGGGGCGCTTGAGTGGATGATTGAAGCAGATGTGGCTTGGATGCGGTTGTTGCCCGCACACATTGTATTGGACCAGTGGCGCTTGGTGCACGCAGGGTACAATCCGAGACTGGAGATGAATGAACAACGGCTTGAGGATTTGTTATGGATTCGTAAACCGTTTCATACTGCATGGCAACCGCTTGATTTGGAACGAACCGTTCTGTTCGGGCACACACCAACAATGAACTTGTATCCGCGCAGTGAAAATCGCTGGGGCGAAGTATGGCATTCGAGTATGAAATTGAGTGACGGTCGATCCGCTTCAATCGGTATGGATACATGTGTGTTTCACAAAACAGACCAACCCGCAGTTCTCTCTGCGTTCGATTTGAACACGCATGAAGTACGAACAATGGCCCGATGTGAGCCATGGGCTGAGGCTGATTGGGTTGAAGCGCGTTCAAAGCAACACAACCAAAACGCCTCGCTCAGTTCATGAAGGTGCGCTTCCTCGCTCAACCATGAGCAGCGAACCTTCGCAACGTTTGGTGCTTAGCGAAGTTCCCATTCCGGAGGTAGCGCCTCATGTTCCTGAAGGCTTGCTCGAACGCGCCATCCAATCACTTTCAGGTGTCACTGATGCAGTCTTCCGCCCTTGGATTGAAGACCGAATTACTTTGATTTGGTTAGAAAATGAACACAAGCGGTTGGGCATGACTCGGTTCGAAGAAGGTCCCAAGGAACTCGCACGCCGCCGCACCTTGCGAATCGATCCGGGTCCAGTCACGATTGGTCTTCATCCCGTATTGCTTGAGGATGAACGCATGTACGCCCATACGCTTGTCCACGAATTTCTCCACGCAGCAGGACTCATGGCACACTCTTCCAAACACGATGATCTCACTCAAGCACTGGCTCCTTCACCCGCCCTCAAGGATTCTCTCTTGCTCCAACGCATGCGCAATGCGGTGATCGGTGAGTCGACGAAACAACAGTGGGAGTGCAAATCTTGCGGCTATGAATGGAAGCGGACGACAGTCCGTAAACCGAGCCGTTGCCACAAATGCGCAAGGCCCCTTTGAGCGACTGACTCTTGCTGAACCTTCTTCAAGTGTAGGCCCTGCCCTTGACTCAAGGACGTATAGTGTAGTTGGATATCACTTTGGCCTTCTAAGCCGAAAACCCGGGTTCGAATCCTGGTACGTCCGCCTTATTCTCCAGCATAACGAATCAAGAACCTTTGTTGGCTGAAGTTGATGCAGTTGGGTGAGCGGCATTCACGGACATGCGCAATGGCCTCGATCATTGACATGCCCCTCATCCACAGATACAGCGCCATGAAGGTGCCCGCCCGGCTTAATCCACCCATGCAGTGCACAACGGCGACTTCACCGGAAGGGACGGACATGACCAATTCCTGCAGAACGGGTAACGCAGCCTCGAGCCATGAAGGCGTTGGTACGGTGGTGTCGGGGATTGGAAGGTGATTCCATGCCATGCCCCTGCTTTGGGTGTCCATCCCAAGTGTTTCGACGCGGAGCGTGCGCATGTCCTCATCAGTCACCAGGCTTACGAGTCGCTGAGTGCCCATGCCGACGAGGTCGTCCAAATCCACATCGAGTTGGCGATCCCATGAACCGGTCGAGGCGACAGGTTGGTACTTGCCCGGGCACAAGGTCATGCCCATCTGACCCTCATCGCCCTCGAGGGGTATCCACGTGACGTAGAGCGGGTGTGTGAGGCTTGTTCGCATTCACTCACCCCCCTCTCGCTTACCGTACGCCCACATGGTACGCCACACATCAAGGCAGACATCGTGGTAGGGATCATCACGGATGCTGGCCTTGAAGTTGTCATAATCCATGCCTGCGACATAGTGGTGGAGGGCACGTTGGACAGCAGTCCGATGGACCACGACGCGGAACCGGTAGTCTGCTGAATCGAGCACAGTCGGCTCAAGGTCGGGAAAGAGAGCAGCGATATGCTCTGGGTGGCGCGCACGCACAAGCACATGCATTGGCTGATGGCGGTGAGCCACGATGGAGACAAAGCCCCCGGAAACAAAGAGCCACATTCAAGCCACCTCCATGCCGCAAACATCAGGGGCGTGGGTTGGCTTGGCTTGGGCGGTAGGCTCAGCGTCCTCAACAGGGATACGCGTCACGCCAGTTCGCAGGAACGTGGCACCGTCAATGAGCAACTCAAAGCCCCAATGGGCGTAAGCAGCCACATAGACCGCAAGGTTGCCCACGGCGAACTCATCGTCCACGACGAGAACGACACGCGCAGTGCGGTCGCTCAAGGCTTGGAGCATGACACCCATCTGGGTGTACTCCTCAGCTGGGTCGGGCCAACCCATACGGTTCGGGTTGTGGACGGTGTGGCGGATGTAGCCGATCCATCCATCCTTCATGGCAATGGCAAGTTGTCCTTCGCTGAGCGCTGGAAGGGTTAGGCTGGCGTCGTTGGCTAGGGTGTATGTCTGTTCTTGTCCGATCATTTTGTTCTCTCCTGTAGGTACTTATGTATACTATTGTTCTACCTTATATTAATGCCTAAAATCAACCGCTGTACTGCGCTTATGCTCTTCAAAAACATCCCAATACTATGGCACTTTCAAGACGTTTATAAACGAGGAAATTAAGGCACATGCTATGGAGCCCAAACCAACCTGGGAGATGCTTCGTTCACGACGGTATTGCAAGATCAGTCAGAATGCAATATCGGGGGTTTCTCACGGCAAAGCATGGGAGGACAGTAAAGTCAATAGCTTGCATACGCTTAGAATTAGCGTCGAGTACGCTGCAGCCCTGAAGAGGCGACCTGGCCCGAAAGGTCGACGCTCAAGTCGTGTTCTCGGTGCGACGCCCGATGAATCATTTGTTCAAAGCGGTCAACGGCCGAATGGCTTGCCTCATCAACTTCGAGGTGAAATGAATAAGTTGTTCCAATGCGATCCTGGTTTCTTAGAACGTCTGCTGCGGGAATCAATGGAGTATAAGCCTCCAAAGAAAAAAAGGGTGAACTTACACATGCCCGATCTTTCTGTTGCGGTGGAGGAAGTGTACAGAGAAATGATTCGAAGGGACAATGACTTGCGATTCCATCCTGCCTTCAAACGGATGTGGGCGCCTGCTATCTGTCGGCTCCTCGAACTCAAGTGGCTTCATGGAGAGAAAGCGAAGGAAAAGCGCGACGGCGAGCCACAATAACTCACTGTAAGCTCTAATTTGACCACAAGGGCTCAGTGGTTCAACCCGATGCTCTCATATATGCAGGGCTGGTCGGAGGCTCGTTCACCATGAAGCGAGGTTCACGTGCTTGGAAGAAAACCGGTAATCAACGGTGGAAGTGGCGCAAGAAGAAGTTGCGCCGCCGAAAGCGTGCTCGTAAGCAAGCTAAGTCTTGATCTTCATCAGTGAATTACCCACTGGGGGTATAGTATAGCTTGGTAGTATCGCTGGCTCCAAACCAGCTGGGGGGGGTTCAAATCCCTCTGCCCCCACCTTTTACATCAAAACAGCGTTCAGCATAGCGTTTTAAACACGAATCTAGAATCCAATATCTTGATGATATATGGGCTGTCCCGGTCACATTAGGGATACTCATGCGTCGCATCACAGCACTCATCATGTTCGCTTTGCTCATGGCTCCGGTCACAGGCTCACTCACCCTTCATGCCGACCAAAACCGTTCAGATTGGATGGCCATGGATTCTGCAGGCATTGTATGGAGCCCAATCGATTCAACCAGTGACGTTCCAGCACAAGCTGCTGCTGAGTGGCTTGAGTCGACGTTGCCATGGTGGCAACGAACCGTCCTGGATGAAAATCGAAACAACATCCACGACAGCATCGAGTCGCTTGAAGGAACAACAGGCATTGGTCTTTCATACGGTGCTCCTGTTACCGATCTTCACCTCTCTGATTTACAAGCGCTCAACCTGACTGTCAATGACGTCATTGAATCGGTGAACGCTGTGCTTCTTGGCCAGATTGATGCTGCTCTTGCCCCAACCCTTGCAGGCCTCACCGATGTTGTGATGGTCGAACACTATGGTGCCGTGGTGTTCTACGGCGATGTTCAAACGCCTGCTGTCAAAGCGAGCAACTCCTCTGTCTATCCTAAGGGCGCGTGGGATTTGGGCGTGAGCGGTGCTGGCATCAACGTCGCTATGGTCGACACTGGTGTGGATAACGAACATCCGGGTCTCAATGAAAAATTCGTTGCTGGCTATGACGCAGTTTGTTACACGCCTTCAGACCCAATTTGCATCGCTGCAGGTGGAGGATTGCGAGAAACTGATGGCACCTTTGATCCAGATGACGGAAATCAACACGGCACTGCCTGCATGGGCATGGCAGCTGCAACGGGAATCAACGCTGCAGGCGAACAAACTGAATTCTACGGCTCTGCACCTGACGCAGCTCTTGTCGACGTCCGAATTGGAACCGATGCCGGTGCAGGTCCATTCGAGAACTATGTTCTCGAGCAGGAATTTTACGAATCTGCTATGAACGGACTCCAATGGATTATTGACAATAAAGACACTGAATGGCAAGGTGCGAATGAAAGCAACTACGGCATCGACATCATCTCACTTTCCTGGGGTATCACCTCACATGAAGGCGGAGGCTCAGATGGTGAAGACATGCACAGCAGGATCCTCAATGAAGCAATGGAAGCAGGTATCGTTGTGAGCGTCGCAGCTGGAAACGATGGTCCAGACAACGACGGGCTCTCCGGAATGGGTTCCTCAAACTTGGCCATCACTGTTGGCGCAACCGACGACATCAACACCGTTGACCGAGAAGATGATACGGTCGCCTCGTACTCCTCGAGAGGTCCTCGTCGAGACAACGCCGACGGCAACCCGCTTAACGAGTTGAAACCCGAAATCTCTGCCCCGGGAACAAACATCATCCAGGCGGAAGGGTGCGTAACCTCAGGTCTCTGCAACAATTTCCTTGGCGGTGGTGCTTCAGAAAATGGCTATACGGGCCGAGGTTCAGGCACTTCCTATGCCACACCATCCGTCACAGGCATCATCGCTTTGATGCTTGAAGCCAACCCTCAACTTTCACCCTTAGAAGTCAAAGAGATTCTCAAAATCACTGCTGAACGCCGTGGTGAGCCAACTCAACCTGATGTCGACCCGTTTTGGAACCGAGACTTTGGTTGGGGTATGGCTGATGCATTGGCAGCAACGGAACTCTCGATGTACTTGCATGATTCAGGCCTCACGGGTCAAATCGACGTCGGGACACAAGTGCACATGCTCAATCAGTCGGTGGATGACGCCACTGGGTTGTCAATCCTCACAGGCGAAGCATGGGGCCAGTCGGGCTCTGTAAGCGCCGTTGAGTTCAGAATCGATGATGGCTCATGGCAGAGCGCTTCATTCAATGAATCAAGCGGTGAACTGGGTGCGCTTGAACGGTTCACATGGACGGTTGCGCTCGATCTTGATAAAATGGCGAAGGGCAATCACACCATCGAAGTTCGTGCCCTCAATGATGACTCTGTGCAATCATTGCCAATCTTTGCCACCGTTGAAGGCACAGGTGCGGCTATGGATGGGGCAGGAGCCGGCTGGTCCAACGGTCAATACCTCGCACTTGCTGGTGCGTTGATCGTATTGTGCCTCCTTGGTTTCGCCCGGGGTGCACGAATAGACCCGCCGCTCTCCATTGCTAGCAACCAACCAAACGACTCCGTGGATGCTGTGCTTGCTGCCGACGCAGACCTTGCTTCTGCGGTTGATGCCGTTCTCATTGAGGATGAAATAAAATCGAATGGCTGACATATGTTCTATTGAGACTCGAAGCATGGCGTGTCCTTTCACCCTCGCCTTCAAATGTCAAGATGCGGAGGGTAAGGTATGGGCGACTTCAGCGACCGAGCGTTGGGAATTCAACCAACAGGCGTTCGTAAAATGTTCGACCTTGCAGGGGATGATGTCATCTCCTTTGGTTTGGGTGAACCTGATTTCCAACCTCCCCCAATCGCTATTGAGGCGTTCCATCAAGCCATGCTCGATGGGAAAAATAAGTACACCACGACAGCAGGTTTGCCAGCGCTGCGCGAGAAGATTGCAGCATCATGGGCCTCATATCAAGCCGGACTTGACGCTTCCAATGTATGCATCACAATGTCTGGTACCAACGCTCTGTTGAACCTTTTCTTGACGCTTGTGAACCCCGGCGACAACGTGCTTCTTCCTGAGCCGTATTTTCCGCTCTATGGCCCTGATGTCTCGATTGCAGGCGGTTCCGCGACCTACTATCCGTGCCAATTCGAGCATGAATTCATTCCGCAGGTAAGCGACTTGGAAGCCCTTGTTGATGATCGCACGGTCGCCATTTTGTACAACTTCCCAAGCAACCCAACTGGGGGTACGCTCGACACCCAACAACGCGATGAGTTGCTTGCTTTTGCAAGAAAACACAACCTATGGATCATCAGCGATGAAGTCTATGATCGCATTGTCTTCGATGGGCCCCACGTATCTTTCATGGGCGCAGGATACGATCGAGTGCTCGTGGTGAATTCGTTTTCCAAAACATTCGCTATGACTGGTTGGAGAATGGGCTACATCATTTCTGAGCACGCAGAAGCGATGCATCAAGTCATCAAAATGCAATATTACATCGCAGCCTGTTCCAACGATGCAATGCAACATGCGATCTTGGCTACCATCGAACAGGCAAGTGATTATCCAGAGATGATCGCTGCTGAATTCAAACAACGACGCGACCTCATCGTGGATCGTCTCAACGCCATGCCCGGGGTTGAGTGCCACAAGCCTCAGGGTGCCATCTATGTGTTTCCGAAAGTCACGGTTCCTGGCATGACCTCGCAAGAACTTGCCATGGCGTTGCTCAACGATGGCGTGCTGTGCTCACCAGGGTCTGCATTCGGACCATCTGGTGAAGGCCACCTCCGCTTTGCTTACACCATCAGCCAAGCAGACATCTCACGGGGCATGGACATCGTTGAGGCCACGCTCAATCGATTGTTGAGTTAAGACGGAGTGATTCGATGATTCAAGCGATTCTTTTGTTCTCTCTCGGGTCGTTCATCGGGCATGTGCTGCCTCGTTTCCCAGTCCTTCTGTTAAGCAGGGGTCGCGGTTTCAATGTTCATTTTCCACCCCACCCTGATCCGGTTCCGTTAGGTCCTCATCTAAACCAGCGCGTGCTCCACCTTCGGACGTTTTACTGGTTGGGCCTCATCGTGGCTCTGATTCCGCTTGGTGTTGGGTTTGCCTCAGTACGATGGGGAAATTCTGCGTTTGGTTTTGGCCTCTGGCTTTCATCAGGTTGGCTTGTTCTAAATCGCCTTCAAGCCCTCATTGGCGGCCAAAAGCCGCCATGGACTCGCGCCATGGCTGAGCAACTTCAGGTCGTGATGGATGGCACAAAAGGTTCGCTCGCATGCTGTTCGTGGCCTGCGCCCGCTTGGGGCATGACACGGGTTCGATGCGGAAATTGCAGCAAGGTGCTGCACAAGGCAGCTCGTCCTGACTTGGGACGGAAGCGTTCAGACGGTCGAATCGTTGGCATGCTTCGCCTCTTGGTCAGCGATGGTTATCCTATGATTCACCCGATTGAAGAAGAATAAATCTGGTTGAGGCCAAAGGTGGTTCAAACCAATTTGAGGTCCCGATAAGAAGGGGAATCTTTGAGGTGTGAATGAATCCACGAAGGTGCATGGGGGGTAAGTCGAGAAAGTCCCTTTCAGGCTTGATGTGGTTGACCTTCAGAGCTGTTGGTCAAGTCTTGATTACGCCTTTTCTCGCCTTTCTGATCACCTATTACTTTGATTTCCAATTCGATAGTTCTGGCTTTAATTTGGATTTCCGCAAAGAAATGTTGCCGTGGATTTTCACAGCCTCCCTCGTGTATGCCATGCTTGCACTGTTCTTGGCCTTGACATTTGGCGGTGGCTTCCGTCCTCACAGCGTGATTGAGCGCGGCGGTTGGCTTGCAATGCTTCGTCTCAGAGGACGACATGGTGATGCAGGATTACGGAGAAACATGCGCGAACATTACGCCACTTCGGCTCATGGGCGGCTCTCCCTTCTCGTCCATGAACGACACATGGCTGGGCACCGAATCACGTCCACCCATGGCGGCTTAGTGCTGGTGGCGATTCCTCTCCAAGTTCTTCTTGCAACGGTGCCTTTGGCGCTTGTCTTGGCCGTACCGGACACCATTATGCGGGCCGATCGAAGGCTGGAGGTGGCCTTGCTCGTGTACCTTGCTTGCTTTGTTGTAACGATGAAACTCTTTCCGATGATCGCTCGAAAGTACATCGGACTTGCAACCTTCACCCGCCGTTGGCTCGGCTCGATGGGTTCTTTTTCGACAGCCACGCCTTTCCTTGTGCTGTGGATTCTTGGTAGGATTGCAAACATCGCAGTGCTTGGATCCATGGGCGATGACATCAGTCTTAGTTTCCAAATCGAAAAGGAATTGTTCGAAACTTCCTTTTCCATTCGTTCAATTCCTGAGACCTCTTTCGTTGACTTGCTCACCGCTCTAGCCGTCATGCCACTCGCAGCATTCACCACGCTGGCAGCGCTTGGTGCAGGTGCAGATCCACCCGATTGGATCTACGAATACAACCCACGGCCCGATTTCTCTACGATGAGTTCAGCAGGCTCTTCCTCACTGGTTAAGAAAGGCGCCTCGGTTGCTGTCGGCGCCGCTGCTACAGTGGCCGTGGCGGGTGCATCTGCTGCTGTTGCTCATGGCTCATCCTTCGCTCAAGGTTTGACCGGTCTTGGTGGTTCTGTGCCATTAGCCCAATCAGCGGGGGCGTTGCACAACGCTCGCAGTGCAGCGGATGCAATGCCCATTGAAATGATGGATGCAATGGATTCCCTTGAAGATGTGAGCCGTTCCATCGATGCGGCTGACCAGGTCCGTGAGTTGCACGACGATACCAACGTTGACCTTGCGACCAAGGCCGTCGAGGAGTGGCGGTTTCTGCTGACCCCGTAGGGGTCATCGAACGGCCATGACTATATGCGAAGTGATTCTCCGGTGAATCGTTGGTGTTTATGCGTCGCTTGTCTCCATTAACCCTTGTTGCCTTATTGTTATTGCAAACGCTCGCCGTTGGTATGGCCGCTCCTGTCAGCGCTGCGTCAGCCCGTGGCGGTGCAAACGATGACTATCGAGTCACTGGCATCTCAATCGGAAACTCATCCAAAGCCGCTGATGTTTGGGTCCAATCCAACGGTACAACCGTCGATTACATCTTCCAAGGCGAGTCAATTGAAGTCACGATGACCATCGCTCGTGGTGGCTCATCCTTCTCTGGGAAAACCACAGACGCTATGCTGCAGATTGTTCACCCAATCGGATTTGTTGTTGAGACTTTCACATGGACTTCGAACGATCTCATCGGTGGCCAAGGTGATTCAGCATCCTTTGTTTGGACTGCCGATGCAGCACATTCGATCCTCGACACCACAACCAACGACCTCTCCGGTGGAATGATTCTCCGGGCAATGGTCGACAAAGATTCTAACGGCGACGACCGAAATGACAACGACATCAAGGAGCAAACGGTTCCTGTTGCCATCATGAGTGACCCCTTCGAAGGCACCTCTGTGAACGCTCAAGAGACCTTTATTCCGGGCCGATATCCGGCAACTGGCGGCAACGCAGAAGGCGCTGGGTCGTGGCAAACCAACTCCGGTGGAGCAGTCGGTTCAGAACACTGGGCAAACTCGGCAGACTCCTCGAGCAACTATCCCTCAAACGCTCACGACCGTCTGATTCACGGCTTCTTCAGCGGAAACGGTCAATGTGGCTCAGAAGGTCAACTGGATGCGGGACTTTCCAATGTCTACCAAATTTATGTCTGCAGAAAGAATTTCTTTGCCGGCAATTACATCTCTACTCAATTCCACGTTCAGGCATGGGGCAGCACCCTTTCCGGTGACAGTGTAAGCCTCGAATTATGGCGTGGTTCCGGGAATTACGAGCAACCAATGGAATCCCTCTATTGGAATCTCTCAAACGGAAATCCAAGCCAAGCTCCTGACCAGTGGACCAACCTAAGTTGGGACCCTCAAGTTGACTGGGCTCAGATTCCGACCCTTTCAAATCCAGATTTGTTCCTCGGTGGTAATTCGTGGAGCGTTGGGCTTCTCCTGCACTCGGACTCCGGTGGTGCTTCGCAAGGGTTCCACGTCGACGATTTCATCCAATTCGGAATCAGCAAGGTTGACGATTACACCCTCGGTGTTGATTGTGACAACCCCACCAATGGCTACACAGCGCCGCCAAATGACTTGCTCAT
This sequence comes from uncultured Candidatus Poseidoniales archaeon, assembly GCA_000246735.1. Classification (GTDB taxonomy): domain Archaea; phylum Thermoplasmatota; class Poseidoniia; order Poseidoniales; family Poseidoniaceae; genus MGIIa-L1. Next base: position 837,721 of record CM001443.1, read on the forward strand.
TCTTCGCTGTGATGTGACCAACAATGGATACTCAACTGCGTCTGTGCGTTTGCAATCCAACGTGACCAACCTCACTTGGATGGACCCAGCAATGCAGATGATTCGCATCGATGTTCCTAACAGCAACGATCACGACACAAACGTCCTCATGCCGGGGATCAAGGCCGGAGAGACCGTTGAAGTGTGGGTGAACCTCTCAATCCCACCTGGCGCTGATGTTCAACAACAGACATGGTCAATTTGGTTGACGGATGCCAGCAATCAAAACGCCGGCGAAAAGGGCCGGGTTACGATGCCAGTCGCCGTTACCGAACAATACGGTGTGGCGTTGACTTCGACGGTTGGAATCCTTGCTCAAACCCTTGCACCAGGCGAATCTGGTTTGGTTCCTTTCCGATTGCTCAACTCCGGAAACAGAGACGCAGCCTTCAACCTCGTTACCACCTTCTCCGAGAGTGGTTGGTCAGCCCTCGTCGTCAATGATACGGGTGTGGTTGTTCAAAACCCGATCGTTCTTAACCGTGGAGAGGCCCAAAATTACAACCTCAACATCACGGCTGATTCAATGGCCATGCCGGCTCTCGGCACTGAAGCAAGCCCGTATGTGAGTTTCAACTTGCGTGCCACTTGCCCTTCCTGTGGAACTGCACTTGCGGGCAACGATGTGCTCGTTCGTAACATCGAGGTTCCTGTCTACCGTGAAGTCAACCTCGAAGCAGAAGAATTGAACATTCAGGGCCCTGCAAATGGAATCGCAAAGAAGGTCTACATCAACATCTTCAACACTGGAAATGATGACGAGCAATACGATTTGACGTTGACTCAACAAAATTGGCTCCTTGGTGCAAACCTCGCTGGTGACCAAACGACCGTGCTTGATGCATGGGACGGCGAGAGCATCATCCAGGTGAACCTTCCAATGCCTGTTGGCCTCAATCCTGGTCTTTACGGTGTCACTGTTACTGCAACAAGCGTCGACGATCCACTGGTCAAGCGTTCAGTTTCACTCAGCATTGAAATCCTTGACACAGCAGCCGTTGACGTCTCGGATGAAGATGCAGACCAATCTTACATTCCTGGCGACCCTGCCCAAACCATGGCGTTCGAAGTTCGCAATGACGGGAACAGTGCTGACCGATTCACGATGACGGCGAATGTACCAGAGGGGATGATCATCGAGTTCACGAACTTGTTCGATGGCAACACGCCCGAAATCGAAACCGGTGCCAGTTACAACGTGACCGTTCGCTTTTCCTTTGAAGCAGACACATCCGGCCAACTCACACTCGACATCATTGCGACCAGCGTTAATGACCCATTGATCAGCGCACAAGGTTCTGCAACCTACCTTGTCGGTTCCCAAAACTGGCTCAAGATTCTCCCTGCTCCAGCACTTACAATCGATGAATCTGAGCCGGCTGAGGAATGGTCCATGACCGTCAAGGTCCGCAACCAATACACGACTGCTCAATCTGTCACGATTGACTTGGACAACGGCGCATCATCTGCCTACGTCCAGACCCGCATCTCTAGTAACGACCGCTCGTTTGTTCTCGCCGTAGAAGAAGAACGAGAAGTCACAGTTTACTTCGAAGTTTCAGAAACAACCCTGCTTAACCTTGGTTCAGACTCTTTCTCGACAAACTTGACCCTTTGGGCTCGTTCGGAAACAGTGAGCGATGCAGCAAACACCAACTTGCAAGTGATCCTCATCAAACAATCCAGTGAGATCGACGGAGCTGCTTCTGCGGACGACGGGTTGCCAATCGGTAGCATTGCTATGTGGCTTGGATTCATCGCCGTAATGGGCGTCGGTGTGTTCATGATTCTCAACATTCTCCGTGAAGAAGAAGAGGAAGATGACTACGGCGGATGGGGCGAAGAAGGCTATGAAAACAGCATCGAAGCAACCTACGGGGCTGTCGCTGCCGCACCAACTGTTCCGGTCGCCGGTATGCCTCCTGCTGCTGCGCCACCCGCTGCTGCGCCACCTTCTGCACCAGCACCTTCTGCACCAGCACCTGCTGCACCAGCGCCTTCCGCTGCCCCTCCAGTTCCTGCCGCCGGCCTCCCAGATGGCTGGACGATGGAACAATGGGAAGTCTACGGCCAAATGTGGCTTGAGCAGAACGGAATGGCGTGAATAGCACCGTTTGACCCGTTGCTGAAGAAGCGCAGGGTTCAAGATGGTCTCGTCCTCCCCCAAGAACGATAGGAGCGATTTATCATGTATGGAAACGGACAAGCCCCAATCTTCATCCTCAAAGATGGTACACAACGAACTCGAGGCCGCAGCGCTCAATCGAACAACATTGCAGCGGCAAAAGCCGTTGCTGACGCTGTGCGCTCAACCCTCGGCCCAAAGGGCATGGACAAAATGCTCGTCGATTCGATGGGCGACGTTGTAATCACCAACGATGGAGCGACCATTCTAAAGGAAATGGACATCGACCATCCTGCAGCAAAAATGATCATCGAAGTTGCCAAGACGCAAGAACAACATTGCTACGACGGTACAACTTCCGCAGTGGTGCTTTCAGGTGAACTTCTCAAGCGAAGCGAAGACCTCATTGAACAGAACGTGCATCCAACAGTCATCTGTGAAGGCTTCCGTCTTGCTGCAGAGAAAGCCGTGGAATTGCTAGAAAACCATGGCATTGCGACCGATAACGACGACGCAGTGCTCACCGAAGTCGCCAAAACCGCCCTCACTGGTAAATCCGCTGGAGCGGTCAAGAGTTTCATGGCCGACATTTGTGTCCGTGCCGTAAACGCAGTCGGTGTTATTGAGGACGAAGAGCGAATTGTTGACCTTGGTGACATCAAGGTCGAAAAGCGACAAGGTGGCTCGATCAAGGACTCAACCCTCATCGATGGAATTCTCCTCGACAAAGAGCGTGTCCATGCAGGCATGCCACGAAGCATTTCGAATGCGAAAATCGCTCTTGTGAACTCGGCCATTGAAGTTAAGAAAACAGAAGTCGATGCAAAGATTCAGATCACGGACCCAAGCCAGTTGGCGCTCTTCCTCGAAGAAGAAGAAAACTACATCCGTGGACTTGTCGAGAAAATTCAAGCTGCCGGAGCAACAGTGCTCGTCTGCCAGAAAGGCATCGATGAACTCGCTCAGCATTACATGGCAAAGGCTGGTATCTTTGCCGTTCGCAGAGCAAAGAAATCCGATATGGAGGCTTTGTCAAAGGCCACCAGCGGCCGCATTGTCACCAACTTGGACGACTTGAGCGGCGATGACTTGGGTCACGCTGCGAAGGTTGAGGAGCGCAAGATCGGCGAATCCAACATGACCTTCATCACCGGCTGCCCAGAAGCCAAATCCGTTTCTGTGCTGCTTCGTGGTGGTACTGAGCACGTGGTCGACGAGATCCGAAGAGCGTTTGACGACGCAGTCGGCGTTGTTTCCGTGGCTTGGGAAGACGGAGCAGTGCTCACTGGTGGAGGCAGCGTTTTGGCAGCCCTCTCCCGTGACTTGCGAACCTATGCGGAAACCGTCGGCGGGCGTGAACAAATGGCCATCGAGGCCTTTGCCTCTGCTTTGGAGATTATTCCACGTACGCTTGCTGAGAACGCTGGCCTCGATCCCGTCACGACCCTCATCGAACTCCGAAAGGCTCACGCTGACGGTCACTCCCATGCTGGTATCAATGTCTACGAAGGCGGCGTTGTCGATATGAAAGAAGCCAATGTGGTTGAACCAATGCGAGTCGTCGAGCAAGCGATTCAGTCTGCAACCGAAACGGCAATCATGATTTTGCGCATCGACGATGTCATCTCGTCCAAGGGTGTCTCCATGGGCGGCGATATGGGCGGCATGGGTGGCATGGGCGACTTCCAAATGTGATGTTCAGAAAGGACAGAATTTCCTTTCCAATGCTAAGCAGCAAGCCTTTTCGGTTCCTCGATTTACCCCCCGGAGACGGCTTGAGGTAAACAAAACAAGTACGAACCTTGAAAGGCCCCTCTATGGTGGGGAAGTTTGCTTACGACCGGCGTGAGTAGGAGCGATTTACATGACCATTGTGGCAAAGGTGTGGATTGACGAAGATTGCATCACCTGTGATGCGTGTCAGGATATCTGTCCTGAAGTCTTCGAAGTGAATGATGATTCTTCTCAAATTCTTGCTGCAGTTCGCACGGATGGTAAGTTCGACCGAAACGTAGGAGGCTCTCCAATGGTGGGCTCCCTCGGTGCTGATTACGGAGAAATGATCCTTGAAGCGGCTGAAGCTTGTCCTGTCGAAGTCATCAAGTTCGAATTGGTGAGCGATGGTGCAGAAATCGCTGTCGAAGTAGCACCCGCTGCAGAACTCGCTGTCGAAGCAGCACCTGCTGCCGCAGTTGCAACCGGTGGCTCCGAGGCTTTCCAATCGCTCATGGGTGGCGACCGCAGCCTGGCAATCTTCTTCGGTTCACAAACTGGAAATGCAGCCGGCCTTGCGGAAAAGACTGCTAAGATGGCAGCCGACTATGGTTTGGTCCCGACTGTTTACGACATGGACGGATTTGATGCAAGCAAACTCAACTCGCACCCTCGCACCCTCATTATTACCTCGACATGGGGCGAAGGCGAGATGCCAGACAATGCAGAGACGCTCTGGAACACGGTCAGCAGCGGGAAGCCTTCCCTTGCTAATGTACACTTCAGTGTGTGCGCCATCGGCGATTCCTCTTACGACGAGTTCTGCAAGGCAGGCACTGATTGGGATGACAAGTACGTCGAACTCGGTGCAAGCCGAATTCATGAGATCCAACTATGTGATGTCGATTTCGACACACCATATTCACAATGGATTTCTCAAGCCCTTCCGCTCCTTGCGTGCGTCGATGAATCTGGAACCCTCCAAGAGGTTCTTCTCGACGAGATGCTTGAGTACGGATCTGGCACCGCCGATGAAGTGGCTGATGGCGACTTTGCACCAGGCGTTGTTGTCAAACAAGACCTTTCCATCACCCTCTCATTGTTCCGTTATTGCCCAAGCGCCAACGAATCGGGATGGGACACCATCGCATGTGCAGTGCCAGGTCATGCCACTGTGGAAGATCTTCTTGTTGCGATTCAACAAGATGTTGACGGCAGCTTTGCTTTCCGTCGTGGAAGCGGAAACGGCACACCAACATCTGGCGTTCGTGTGAACGGCCGTGTTGTTCTTGCTGACTTAGCAAACATCAGCGATCTTGTTGGAGAAGGTGGTCAACTCAAGGTTGAACCACTTCCAGGTTACCCAGTCATTCGAGATTTAATTGTTGATTATTCAGCCTTCGAATCCAACCGGAGTAAAAGCAAACCATGGCTCCGTGCAGATCCTCGAGAAGGTGCAACCCTTCTCAACGGCAGCCCAATGGGGACAATGGACTCCCCAACTGCTGCTATGCTTCACGCCATGACGGATGTGTCATCTTACCAACTCTTGCACGCAATGTCGGACACAGTTCCGTTCAATGCCACTTACCAAGGACCAGCAGTTCTTCTCCAGCACTGGACTCGCTCCCTCGATCCACGAACGGGCGATGAACAGCGGGCTTCGCTTGTCAAGATGCTCGACGACGAAGACGGCGTTTGGGCTGAAGCAGACATGGCCTCCATTGCCCGATATGGTGCAGAAGGACGCACGGCCTCCAAAGCCCTCAATTCCGCCCGAAGCCACCTTCTCAACACCACCAACTACACCGGTCCTCACGGACGCTTGGTTAAGTGGTACGGACGCAGTGTGAAATGGAGTGGCAACGTCAATGAAACAACGCTCTACCGACAAGTCTTGGGACCCGTCGGCCTCCTTAGCAACATCTTTGATGGTGTTTCAGCACGAATGTTCCTTGGATTCACCCGAACAGGTGCTCCACCAATCCGCAGTCTCCAAGCATTGGTTGCCCCACCGGCTGGTGTCGGAAAGATTCCAAACATGATCAACCGTAAGGTTGAGGCCCACCACGAAGTTGTGAGTCTGTTCAACGAGATTGACCAGAGGTTCTGAGGTGTTCTTATGGCTATGAAGATTGCATACTATCCAGGAAACACCGCACGCGCTGCCTCTTCCGAAGTGGAAGATTGCATCCAACCCCTTTGCAAAACATTGGGCATTCAACTCATCGAGATTCCAAAAGCCTCGAGCGATGGTGGCAACATCATCAAGCAATCCTCTCCAAAACTCCAGCACGCACTCGTGGCTCGAAACCTCGCCCTCGCAGAAGCGAAAGGCGTCGATGTCATGACCACATGTGCAACCAGCTATGGGATCATGTGTGACACCGTGGATGAATTCCAAGAAGATGCTGGATTTGCGAACAACATCAACAACCTCGTAGCCCGCTCAACAGGCATCGAGTACGCTGGCGAATCTTCACCCCGCCATCTTCTGCACTTTTTGGTGGAAGAGATTGGCCTCGACACCATTCGAGACGCTGTGATTAACCCAATTCGAATGAACGTGGCTGCCTACTATGGCCCGAACATGCAACGTCAAGGCGCAACTGCGGGCGATGACCCCTTCATGCCAACCTACATGGAACAACTCATCATTGCACTCGGCGGAACACCTGTTGAATACGATTCAAAGTGTCAAAGCGTTGGAGCACCGGCACTCCTGACGCTCAATAAGCCGGTCATGAAGATGACCGCTGCAGTGTTGTCCGATGCTAAGAGCAGCGGTGCAGATCTCATGGTCAGCGCCTGCACAGTGTCACACTCGAACCTTGACTCCTATCAATCAAAGGCAGCACGGGTGAGCGGCAAGAACACCAACATGCCAATCGTTCACCTCGCTGAACTTGTCGCATTTGCGCTTGGTCATTTCCCTGACCGATTCGCACAATTGCGTGTTCGCTCCTTGGTCATCGGTGGATGATTCAAACACCGTGCAACACTTGATGCACGTTCATGGCCGTCACAGGTCCAATTGTATTGACTTCGCTCATCGCTTCAGGCGTTGCAGAAAAGACACTCGAAAGATTGCCAAACGCCTCAATCAATGCCTTGGCCTTTGACTGGCCAACCCCATCAATTGCAGCG
>CM001443.1:844761-848213 GCA_000246735.1 uncultured Candidatus Poseidoniales archaeon
AGCAAGTGGACTCGATTGAGCCGCACCAAGTTCGATGGCTTTGATTTCAGCAGCGGCAGCAGATGTGGCTCGCTCGACGGCTTTCACGTCCTGATGAGGCGCCACTCGTTGCATCGCTCTGTACGCCCAATGCTCCATGAGGTCATGCTCCCTTCGGGCGGCTGCGACTAAGAATCGAGCCGTCTCTTCTGCATTTTTAGTCATCATAACTGGTATGCCCAAGTCGAGGCTGATGTAAGCAAGTGCGCCATGCACAGCATCAGGGTGGACGGCTTGGCCGTGACCTTCTCCAATTTCAATCAACAAAAGAGGGCGCAATGCAGCAGCATTGAGTCGACGGCATTGGTGGAGCAGTCGACCATCGCTCAGTGATTGCACCAGGTCCCTTGCTGTTTTTCGCTCAATCAACACCCGATCTGACAAACGCACATCCCCAGTGGTGAGGTGCTTGAACGTCACGCTCGCTCCCATGCTTTTGATGTAGGGCCCCAGCGTTGATTTTGACTCCCTATGGTCGAGGATGATGGATGCTTGCCCGGCATCACCTTGCAGTTCAGTGATGCTTGCTGAGGCAGCCGCAGCTGCGAGTTGCTCTCTTTCCCTGTGAGCAAAGCCATCCAGCACCGGTCCGGAAATCGAGGCTTGGGGTTCAGCAGGCAGAATTGAGTGCTCTTTTTGGTCGGCTGCAGGGCTTGGCACGCTGCTCATGAATTGATCCAGTCCCATTTGTTGGCGAGGCCTTCGATCGACAGGATGTAGGGTTGGTGGTTCTCTCTTCACCTTCTGTGCGTCCTTTTCTATAGATTCACCCAGTGGTGCTTCTTTGGCTTCTTCGGGGGCGTATTTTTCCGTTTCTTGCTGAATGAATTCCTGTGGTGCTAACGTTATGCCTTCATCTTGGATGCTGAAAGCGCCGAGAACATCGGCGGGTGGCGGTGGCCTTCTCGGAAGTCTGCCTCGATCGTGGATTCGTTGAAGCAATGTGTACATCTTAGCTTCCCTGCGTTCAGCAGCAGTGTTGACATATTCGTCCCTGCTTCCTACGGCAATGAGGGTGTGAACACTTCCATCGCGTTGTCGAGCGGTACGCCCACGCCGTTGTATGGCTCGAATAGCGCTTGCGACTGGTTCGTATAAAATCACCAAATCCGCTGCAGGCACATCAAGGCCTTCTTCCCCAACAGAGGTGGCGACTAACACGTTGAGTTCACCGTCTCTAAACCGGTTCAATTGGGCTAATTGTTGCCGTTGAGTCATGCCTTTCCGCTTTCCTTTACCAGATTGGCCAATAAATTTGTCAACTTGGATCCCTGGGATGGCTGTCAATGATTCAACAAGGTGATCGACCGTGTCTCTGTATTCAGTGAAGATCAACATCTTGCTTTCGGGGTTCGTCGTGCGTTGGTTTTCGACTAATTGCCGGACATACGCAGGTTTTGGATGGCGTTCACCCATCGCCTTTGCAGCCCTTCGGAATTCATGAATTGCAGGCAGGCCAACGAATCGGTTGGTGCTCCGTTCTCCACTGCGCCCATCCTCTTCAGCACGTTGAAGGAACGCAAGTGCTGAGGTGACGCCTTGGGTGCGCAACAAATCGAGCAACAAGTGAGCCCTTCTGAGGTCGCCTATTCGTCGTGCAGCATCGTAGCCTCTCCGATCCCGACGTTGAATGGCCATGCTTGCCCTGCGTTGGGCTTCTTCGATGAATTTCGAGGAGAGGTGGCCGGTCGGGGCAAGGAAACCAAGTCGGCGCAGGTGTTCAGCCTCGTCATCTTGTTGAGCCTGTATTGGAGCGAGAAGGGCCAGCAACTCTTCTGGTAACGGGAGCCGGTGGGGAACAGTTTCCAACTTCACCGTGTAGGGAGTGAGCAGTGGATCCTCTTTCTTCGACACGTCCAAGCGTTCGATGCCCAACCTTCGGGCAACCTCGAGAATGTTTGCCTCCGTAGATCCGGGACTTGCTGTCGCCCCGAGGACAAGAGCGTCTGGCTTGGCACTGAGGTAAAGGTCGCCAACTTGAGCGTAGGCATGGTTTCCTGTGCTGTGGTGTGCTTCGTCCACAATCAACAGGCCGACTTCCGTCAAATCGATGATTCCGTTCACAGCGTCGTTTCGAATCACTTGTGACGTTGCCATCACGACCTGGCCTTTTGCCCAAAGCGGTGGGCGTTTTGCAGGACCAACCTCGCCAGTGTAGGATACAATTGCATCTGCGTCAAGATTGAGCATCTCTGTCGCCATGCGCCGCTGCTGATCAACGAGGCCCGTCGTCGGTGCAATGAGCAGCACCTTGCCTCGTTTGAGTCGGAGGGCTTCAGCCATGGCCATCCATTCCACAGCCGTTTTTCCAAACCCTGTTGGCATCACCATCAGCGTGGATGACGTGAGGGCCGATTTCAGCGACTTCATCTGGTAGGCCCTTGCCTGAACCCCATCCTTGAGGAACGGGTGAACAACAGTGGCCATAGCATTCCCATTTCGTCAAGGGTTCTAAAGCATACTGAGCCCACCTTAACGGTTGATTTGTGTAACTTTTCGGATTCATCAGAGAAATCAGGGGGCGGAATCCGGTTCGATTCTCCTTCTTTCGACGGAAAAGGGCTGATTGACACCGAAAGGTTTCAAGACCTTCTAGGACAGTGGCGATTCACGCAACAGGTCGGCTGTTGCAAACCGAACCACTCATATACGGGAGGTAAGTCGGAGGGTTGCTCAAAGGTGAGCAGCCAGACACAATGGGCCATCCCCCGAGGACCCCGATAGTCTCGCTCCCCATTCGTGGGAATGAGACGCAGTGTCACGGCTTCTCCCAACCTGAGAGCCCTCGTACGCCCCTCTACGGTGGGGCCAATGCGCTGTAAAAACACTGGAGGAATCCGACATGGCGAAGAAAAGTCACCCACGACGAGGATCAATGGCGTTCAGCCCGCGTAAGCGTGCGAACCGACCATTTGGTCATGTGAAGTCGTGGCCCACAACCGATGCGAGCGAAGTGAGAATGCAAGGATTTGCAGGCTGGAAGGCCGGTATGACCCACGTTCTCTCTCGTGATTTGAACCCCCGCAGCCCATCTGCTGGTCAAGAAGTCCGTATACCAGTCACCGTTGTAGAATGCCCAAAGATGCGCATTCTCGGTGTACGTGGTTACGCAATGACTCCTTACGGTAAGCAAGCTGCTGGCGAAGCCTGGGCTGACGCAGCAAAGATTGCAGAAGCATTCGAAGACCTCTTCAAGCGACTTCCCGTTCGCAAGGAACACGACGCAGAAAAGCACTTTGAGAACCTCATGAACGCTGATCTTGTCGAAGTTCGTCTCATTTGCGCAACCCAACCACATTCAGTTTCAGGAATTCCTACTAAGGTACCTAGCGTCATGGAAGTTGGTTTGGACGGTGGCAACATCGGCGACCAACTCAACTATGCAAAGGAGAAACTCGGCGAAGAGTACTCCT
>CM001443.1:848230-852116 GCA_000246735.1 uncultured Candidatus Poseidoniales archaeon
CTCACTGACATCGTTGCAATCACCAAAGGATACGGATGGCAAGGTGTCATCAAGCGATTCGGTGGTAAGTTGCAATCTCACAAGAACTCCAAGAAGCGACGACAGCACGGTAACATGGGTGCTTTCGGTGACGGATACGTTCGAAAGTCCATCCGTCAAGGTGGTCAAACTGGTTACCACCAGCGAACTGAATACAACAAGCGCATCATGCGCATCGCAAGCACAGAAGACCACTCGATCACACCAGCCGGTGGTTTCCTCCACTATGGCGAAGTCAAGTCCGACTACATTCTCGTCAAGGGAAGCGTCCCAGGACCTGCAAAGCGATTGATTCGATTCCGTGACGCAACCCGTGGTAGCGACAAAACGCTCCACCCGTTCGAAATTACGTACGTGAGTACAGCATCTAAGCAGGGGGTCTGAAGTTGAAGGTCAATGTTCTCGATATTACAAACACCATCTCACAGACTGAGCTCGATGCAGGTCGACTTCCTGATGTGTTTGAGATTTCCATCTCGAACGGGAAGAAGGTCGAACTTCCAGCAGCCTTTGAAACTGAACTCCGCAACGATTTGATCAAGTTGGCAGTGGCTTCAAGCCGTGCCAACCGCCGACAAGCCTACGGTTCCCGACCTCACGTCGGAAAGCGTGCTCCAATGGCTGGTATGAAGCACTCCGTCGAATGGTGGGGTAAGGGTCGTGGTGTGTCTCGAATTATGCGACGCACTGGACAAAGCCGAGGTGCACAAAACCCACACACGAAGGGTGGACGACGTGCACACGGACCTAAAGTCGAAAAGAACTGGGGACGAAAACTCAACCTCAAGGAACGACGACTTGCTCGTGACTCTGCACTCAGCGCAACCACCAACGTGGAAACCGTGAGCGCCCGAGGTCACCGGTTCTCCGAAGACATCGCAGCTCTCCCAATCGTGCTTGGCAACTACGCTGAAGTCCGAGACGGAAAGACCGAAGAATTCAGCATTGAATCCTTCAACCATGGATCTGCAACTCGTAAGGTCCTCGCAATCTTCAACGAAATCGGCATCGGTGCTGATTTGATGCGTGCTCGAGATGGTCGAAACATCCGTGCAGGTAAGGCTACCATGCGTGGACGTGTCCACAAAACTCCAAAGTCGGTCCTCCTCGTAGTGAAGGAAAAGTCAGGCCTTGCTCAAGCAGCACGAAACCTTCCAGGTGTCGATGTTGTTGCAGCCCGTGACCTTTGCGCAGAAGACCTAGCCCCTGGTGGCGACATCGGTCGTTTGACCGTGTTTACCAAGGATGCCGTGGAGGCACTCAACTGAGGTGATTATGATGAACGCATACGATATAATCATCCAACCATGGCTGACTGAGAAGTCGATGGAAGCTCGAACATCTGAGAGCCGCCTCGAGTTCCTCGTTCGCCGTGGAGCAACAAAAGAACAAATCGCTCGTGCGGTTGAAACGATCTTCGAAGTCGAAGTCGCTAAAGTCAACGTACGAAACACAAAGCACGGCAAGCACGCTTCCGTTAAGCTCGCCGAAGGCTATGACGCAGAGGACGCAGCAATGCGCTTGGGAGCTTTCTGAGGTGATGAATCATGGGTAAGAGAATACGTGCACAACGAAAGGGTTCCTCGCCACGCTACCGCGTTGCGAGCCACAGATTCCCAGGTGCGAACCGAATGCCACGCGTGAGTGACGTCGTCGGAGAAATTACCGAACTCGTTCACAGCCCGGTCCATTCGGCTCCACTCGCTCGAATGAAACTCCCAGACGGTGAGACCACATTGGTCGTCGCTACTGAAGGACTTGCAATCGGATCCGCTGTTGCCATTGGCGACAACGCAGCACTCCGACCAGGAAACATCACATCCCTTGCGAACATTCCTGAAGGAACAGCAATCAACAATCTTGAACTCCGTCCTGGTGACGGTGGCAAGATCGCTCGCGCAGCAGGAAACTCCTGCTTCGTTGAAGCACGAATTGGCGAGAAGGTGCGTGTCCGCATGCCATCTGGAAGCCTTCGTGAACTCCCTGCCAACTGCCGAGCAACCATTGGTGTGCTCGCAGGTCACGGCCGAGACGAAATGCCTCTGCGAACTGCAGGTGCAGCGTACTACAAGGCCAAGGCCCGTGGTAAGTTGTTCCCTCACGTGAGCGGTGTTGCAATGAACCCTGTTGACCACCCACACGGCGGTGGAAACCACCAAGCTGTTCACGGTCCTAACTCAGTCGCCCGTGGCACCCCACCAGGTGCTAAGGTTGGTCTGATCGCACCGAGCCGAACTGGCCGAGGTCGAGGAAAGAAAATTTGAGGTGATGATGTATGGCACGAAAGAAAAAGAAGTCGTTTATGACCCCAAAGGCCAGTCGACGAAAGGCACGAAAGCGCCTGTCGACAACCTCTGGCCGAGTCAAGAAGGAATTCACGTACCGTGGCTACACTGTGGAAGAACTCTCCGCAATGTCGCTTTGGCCTGCTGAAGACCCATCCGCTCCATCCGTGATCACTTTGCTCCCATCCCGCGCCCGTCGCTCGATGGCTCGTGGTTTCTCGGTTGAGAACGAACATTTCCTAGCTCGTGTTCGCCGTTCCAACGGCTCCACGGTCCGAACCCACCGAAGGGACATGCCAATTCTCCCAGAGTTTGTTGGCAAGACCATTTCAGTCTACAGCGGACAAAACTTCGTTCCTGTTGAGATCAAGCCAGAAATGATTGGTCACTACCTTGGTGAATTCGCAATTACCCGCAGAGGCGTCGCACACAGCGGCCCTGGTGTTGGTGCAACTCGGTCGTCAAAGCACGTACCGCTAAAGTGAGGTGTTATGTATGGTTAAGACACAAATGGACCGCCGTTCAAAGCGCCGTGAACTCCCTCAAAAGGGTTACACGCAACTCCTCCAAGGCAACCGCCTTGCGACTGCACGCTCCACAAACGTGGACATGCACGTCAAGCACTGTTTCGAAATCTGCCGCTACGTCAAGCGAATGAAGGCTGGAAAAGCAATCGAGTTCCTCAACGAGGTTCTCCGAATCGATTCCGACCGAGCTGACGTCCGCCGTAAGGCCTTGGCTGTGCCCTTCCGTCTCGGAAGCGGTAACAAGAAGAAGAAGCGCACCGGCCCATCAATGGTCGGTCACCGCAAAGGTGGCGTCGGTCCAGGCCGATACCCGGTCAAGGCATCTCGCGCCATCATCAAGTTGATTGAAAGCGCAATGGAGAACGCCCGACATCAATACGAAGATGTGGATCCAGAAGAAATGGAAATCACTCACATCGCAGCACACCGTGGCCAAATCAAGAAGGGATTCATCCCTCGTGCCCGTGGCCGTGCTACCCCTTCAAACCACTACCGTGTAAATCTCGAGGTTTTCCTCGAAGATTTCTCCGTCCAAGAGGACGAGTTGGAGGACGACTTCTGAGGTGATTGATTATGGCAGGAAAGAAAAGCACTCTACGCACCATCGTAAACCGAAACGTCGAGCGACATCTCGTCAAGGAATTCTTGATGCAGAACACCAAGCGCTCCGGATTCGGCGCACTTGATATCCGTCGTACCCCACAAGGTACTGAAGTGACAGTTCATGCAGAACGCCCAGGTATGGTCATTGGCCGAAAGGGGAAGATCATCAACGAACTTCAGAAGCGACTCAACGAAGAATTCGATCTCGAGAACCCTAAGCTCAAGGTCGAGGAAATCGAAAAGGCAACCCTCAACGCACAAGTCATGGCAGAGAAAATCGCCTCCGCACTCGAGCGGGGTTGGTACCACCGCCGTGCTGGAAACAGCGCTGCACAGAACATCATGGATTCTGGTGCCCGCGGTGTCATTGTGACCCTGGCTGGAAAACTGACCGGTTCTCGAAACCGAACAGAGAAGTACATTCGTGGCCAC
>CM001443.1:852132-852937 GCA_000246735.1 uncultured Candidatus Poseidoniales archaeon
GCCACGTCAAGTACTGCGGTGAGACCGCATTGCAACACATGGACCGGGGATACTCTGTTGCTGTCAAGAAACTTGGAACCATTGGAGTCACCGTCGCTATCATGCGAGCTGGCACCAAACTACCTCACGAAATCAGCATTTTCTCTGATGAAGAACTGCGCATCCGTGCAGAACAAGCTGAAGCGGCCAACGCTGCAGCACCTGCGGGGGCGAGCGAATGAGCTACGTATCCAACCGTGAGATCGCTTCCATGAGCAAAGACGCTCGCGAATCACGCCTGCTTGAACTCCAAGAAGAGTTGTTGCAACTCCGTGCTGAGCAGGCACTGGGTGGTACTCCATCCAACATCGGTGCATACAAGGCGACCCGCCGAAGTATTGCCCGACTCAAGACACACATGAGTCAATGAAGTGAACCTACAGGAGAGATTGACAATGGCGGCTATTTGTAACATATGCGGACTCCCTGATGAGTTGTGCATCTGTCAAGAAATTGCCAAAGAACAACAACGAGCCATCCTTTCAACCGACCGACGACGTTATGGAAAAATTGTAACCAAGGTAGAAGGAATCGAAGACTCAGCTATTGACATTAACAAACTTGCTAAGATTCTCAAAAACAAATGCGCAGCCGGTGGTACAGTGAAAGGACGAACAATCGAACTTCAAGGCGACCACAAGAAAAAAGCGGCTGGCGTACTCAAGAACGAAGGATTCAATGTAGAGGTGCGATGATATGACACACTACAACAGCACATGGATCGGTTCGACGATGAACATCGTTGAATCAAACGACCCGACCTTGG
>CM001443.1:852953-859602 GCA_000246735.1 uncultured Candidatus Poseidoniales archaeon
GGTCGGACGAACAGGCTTGGTTTTGGATGAAACCAAGAACACCCTGGTCATGCTCGAAAAGGATTCCACAATCCGAATCGGCAAGGCCGGCATCACATTCACCCTCGACAACAGCGATGTTGTCGTTCAAGGCGCACTGGTTGGTCAGCGCCCAGAAGATAGAACCAACCGAAAATACAGGATGGCCTGATACTATGCGAGACATCGGAGTAGACGTGAAAAACCCCACAGATGAGTGGGACGGAGATGCAAACTGCCCCTTCTATGGAAGCCTACGCCTACGTGGCCAGGTTTTGGAAGGAACTGTTTCCAGCCTCGGTATGCAAAAGACGATCACCATTGAGCGAAACAACGTTCGCTACATGGAGAAGTACGAACGATTCGAAAAGCGAACAAGTGTTCTCTCTGCTCACCTGCCAGCGTGCATCGGTGAAGTGGCAGTGGGTGACACGGTCAAGGTCATGGAATGCCGCCCTCTCTCAAAGACGGTTTCATTCTGCGTCATCGAAACCACAGGAGGTGAGGCCTGATGCGTGGAATCGCTGGACGCCAAACCCGTGGTTTGCCAACGGCTGCACGCTTGCACGTCGCTGACAACACTGGCGCAAAGATTGTACAGATCATCAACATTCTCAAGCTCGGTAACACCATCCGTCGTTACCCTGCTGGTGGCGTTGGTGACCTCGCTAAGGTTTCCGTGAAGAAGGGTACTCCTGAAACACGACGCCAAATGTTCAACGCTGTCATCATCCGACAACGCCGTCCATTCCGCCGAGTCGATGGTACATGGGTTCAATTCGAAGACAACGCTTGCGTGATCACCAACGAAAAGGGCGATGTGCAAGGATCGGATATCAAGGGGCCTGTGTCCCGTGAGGCCGCAGAGCGCTGGCCACGTATCGCTGCAAACGCAAAGCAAATTATTTGAGGTGAAATTATGGTAAAAAGTATGAAACCAGGAAAGCAACGAAAGGCGCACTTCAATGCGCCAATGCATGAGAAGCGAAAGCGGGTTGCCGCACGCCTCCAACTCAAAGACCGAGATGACCGGTTCGACGGTGTTCGCACCGTCACTGTTCGTGTTGGAGACACCGTGAAGGTTGTCCGTGGCGATCTCGCCAATGGCGGCAAGCGACACGGCGGAAAGCGAGGCGCAGATCCACTCGTTGGAACTGTGATTCGAATTGATTCAGAAAAGGGTCGCCTTTACATCGAAGGTGCCAAGGCCTCCAAGGCCGACAACAAAGAAGAGGCGGTTCCGGTCCACTCTTCCAATGTCGTCGTCGTCCGTTTGGACGAGACTGACAAGTTGCGAATGCAACAACTCACCGGGAACAGGAGCTGAAGAATATGGGAAGCAGTAACCACTTGAAGCGATTGGCCATGCCACGAAGCTGGCCACTCCCTCGTAAGACTACGATTTGGGTAACACGTCCAACAGCGGGCGCTCACTCTTTGGAATTGTGCATGCCAATCAACCTCGTCATCCGTGACGTTCTTGGCTTTGCACGCTCGACCCGTGAAGTTCGACACATCCTCCACAACGGATTGGCCATGATTGACGGCCGAGTCTGCAAGGAAACCCGACGTGGTGTCGGCTTGATGGACGTTCTCTCCCTCGGCGACAACCACTACCGATGTGTTCTCGACCACAATGGCCGACTTCGCTACCGCCCAATCTCCGCTGATGAAGCTGGTTGGAAGGTTTGCCGAATTGAAGGCAAGAGCACCATCAAGGGCGGCAAGACCCAACTCAACCTCCACGACGGGCGCAACATCATTGTTGATGATGCTGCAGAATACTCAACTGGAAGTTCACTCAAACTTGCGCTCCCAAGCCAAGAAATCATTGAACACATCAAGTTCGCTGAAGGCGTTCGTTGCTACCTCATCGGTGGTGCACACGTTGGCGGCTTCGCAAACATGACCTCGTTCGAAGTCAAGCGATCCAGCATGGCGAATGAAGTCCAGTTCGAAGATTTCGGCACTGTTGCCACCAACGTCTTTGCTGTTGGTAGCGCAACACTCCCAAACACTGAGGTGGTTGAATGAGCGAGACTGTTAACCCAATGACTGTTCCACGCATCACAAAGGTGAGCGTCAACATCGGTGTCGGTGAAGGCGGAGAACGCCTCATCAACGCTGAGAGCGTTCTCGAGCTCGTGACCGGTGTCAAGCCACAACGAACCCTTGGACGAATCCAAAACCGTGACCTCAAGGTTCGGCTAGGCGCACCAATTGGCTGCAAGGCAACCATGCGCTCCCGAGAAGGGATCAAGAAGTTCTTGACCGATGCTTTCTGGGTCCGAGAAAACTTGATTCCAGCATGGAACTTTGACCGAGAGGGTAACCTTTCGTTTGGTGTCCGTGACTACACAGACTTCCCCGGACAAAAATACAATCCTGACATTGGTATCTACGGTATGGACATCACCGTCGTTCTTGAGCGACCTGGCCACCGTGTGAGCCGCCGACGCCGTGCTAAGGGCAAGGTCGGT
Source organism: uncultured Candidatus Poseidoniales archaeon (assembly GCA_000246735.1). GTDB lineage: Archaea > Thermoplasmatota > Poseidoniia > Poseidoniales > Poseidoniaceae > MGIIa-L1. The sequence continues at coordinate 855,452 of CM001443.1, forward strand.
ATGGACCACCGTGTCACACCGGAAGAATCCCGTGCCTGGTTTGCAGAAAACTACGGCATCACCATCATGGAGGAATGAAAATGGCAAGAGATCATGGAGAACGAATTGGCCGAACAAACGGCTGCCGACGCTGCGGACGACGACGTGGAATGATTCGACGACACGGATTGCGTGTTTGTCGACAATGTTTCCGCGACATCGCACCTTCGATTGGCTTCAAGAAAATGAATTAAGGAGGAGAAAGATATGCAATTTGATCCACTCAACGACGCACTCATCAAGATGTACAACGCAGAGCAAGCAGGTAAGTTCAACGTCGAACTCGCCCCTGCTTCGAAACTGCTTGGCAATGTCTTGGAAATCATGCAAAAGTCTGGCTATGTAGGCTCCATCGACCGAAGTGAAGACGGTCGTGGCGGTTCATACACCGTTGAACTTCGCGGCGCTATCAACCGATGCGGCACGGTCAAACCCCGTCACAGCATCCGACGCCAAGAATACGACCAATGGGAAACCCGCTACCTACCAGCACAAGACTTTGGCCTTCTGATCCTAACAACGAACTCCGGTGTCATGCATCACTACGATGCAAAAGACGCCCGTATTGGTGGTAAGCTACTGGCTTACGTATACTGAGGTGAATATTATGGTAAAACTCGACAGAATCGAACATTTCGTAACCATCCCTGAAGACGTTACAGCAACGCTCAGCGAAGATGGCGTCGTCACCATCACAGGACCTAAGGGTTCTTTGAACCGCGCCTTTGTCAGCACCTCGTGCTCACTCTACCAAGAAGGTGGCGGCCTCCTTGTCCGTGTGGACATGCCTCGCCGAAAGCAACGAGCACTGGCTGGAACTTGGAACGCTCACCTCAACAACATGGTGAAGGGCGTGACACAAGGGTTCACCTACCAACTCAAGGCACTGTACTCTCACTTCCCCATGACCATGGCTGTGAAGGGCAACACATTTGTTGTCAACAACTACTTTGGTGAGCGAGTCCCACGAACTTCCGACATCCTACCCGGTGTTGAAGTCAAGATTAGCAACAAGGTAGAAGTCACTGTGACTGGAATCGACAAGGAAAATGTCGGCCAGACTGCAGCAAACATCGAACGAAGCACCACGGTCAAGAACCGTGACCGACGTGTGTTCCAAGACGGAATATACCTCATCCACAAGGAGTGATATGAATGGCAGAAGATTATCAAAAAATGACCGTTGCTGAACTCAAGGAACTCCTCAAGGCGGCAGACTTGCCCCTCTCAGGAAAGAAAGCCGATCTCATCGCTCGTCTCACAGAGGCGAATGAGGCTGCACCAGCAGCTGAAACCCAAGACGAAGAGTCCTGGGATGAAGATGGGGATTGGGACGACGAGGCTGTTGAAGGCCACGTTGCAAAGCAGAAGCCTGTTCTCGATGAAGAGACAAAGGCCGCTCTTTCCCTCCGTGCTGAACAAAAGAAGTTGACCCCATCCTTCCGACGAACTGAATGGTTCCGATACAAGCGATTGTCTCGCTCCGGATGGCGTGCACCTCACGGAATGGACAGCAAACAACGACGAAATTACCGCTACCGTGGTTCCCTTGTCCGTGTCGGGCACGGAAAGGTCGCGGCTGCACGTGGTCTGCACTCATCTGGCTTCCAAGAAGTGATGGTTCAGAACACAACCGATCTCGAATCGATTGACCCAGAAACCCAAGCCGCACGTGTCGGCCGAAGTGTTGGTGGTCGAAAGCGAGAACACATTTACTCACGAGCCGATGAACTCGGAATTCGTGTGTTAAACCGAAGGAGGGATGTTTGATGCAAATCACCAACCAAAAGCGACTCGCTGCTAAACTACTGGGCTGTGGCGTCCACCGTGTGTGGATCAACCCATCCTATGTCGACCAGATTTCATCTGCAGTCCAAACCGATGACATCCGAGAATTCATCGAAGAAGGCTGGATTAAGGCAAAGGCGATCAAGGGTACTTCCCGTGTCCGAGCCCGTGCACGTCTTGAACAAAAGCGCAAGGGACGACGTAAGGGACATGGAAAGCGTGCTGGTACAGCAAACGCCCGAAACCCTCGTAAGAACCGCTGGATGCGAACCATCCGCTCCCAACGACGTGTTCTCAAGGACATGCGTGAAGACGGTACAATCCAATCCTCGCAATACCGCCGATACTACCTCAAGGCAAAGGGCGGTTCTTACCGATCCATTGCTCACATGCGCTCTCAGATGACCATTGAAGGCGTTTCACTCCCAGGAGGTGTTGAGTGATGCGTGGAACACAACGCCGCTCTGTCTTCCGCCGACGAAAGGCCGGTCTGACCGACTACCGTCGCCGTCTCAAGCTCCTCCGTGGACGCAAGTCCCGCGCAGTGGTCCGTGTGTCCAACACTCGAACCACATGCCAACTTGTTGATTGGGAAGCTTCTGGTGACCTTGTGAAGGTGACCATGACTGGAACTGATCTGGTTAAGAAATACGGCTGGCCTGAAGACTTCTCCCAGAAGTCGGTCCCTGCATCCTACCTCGTGGGCTATGCAATGGGCAAGGCTGCTATGGCTCAAGGCTGCGAACAAGCAGTTCTTGACGTCGGTTTGGCTGCAACCCCCGCCGGTGGACGTGTGTTCGCTGCGCTCAAGGGCATGGTTGACGCTGGCCTCGACATCCCTCACGGCGACCAAGTGTTGCCAGATGATGACCGTGTGAACGGCGCTCACATTGGCGACAATGTGGCCGGTGCGGTCGAAACCACCAAGAATACCATCGAGGAGGCATACTGATGACAGAAGAAGAAGTTCAACAAATGGCCCCAGGTCTCATGCAAGCATACGCTCCAGAGGAGCCTGAAGAAAAAGTCGAAGGACGACGTCCACGACGACGCAACCAAGACGATCCAATCCTTGCACTTCGCAAGTGGGTTCCACGAACTCGATTGGGTCACGCAGTCATGGCTGGAGAAATTCTCACTTACGAGCAAGCGCTCGCAAGTGGTCTACCAATCCGTGAAGTCGAAATCGTCGATGCACTGATTCCAAACCTCGAAGACGACGTCATCAAGGTCAACATGGTTCAGCGAATGACCGACAGTGGACGACGTGTCCGCTTCAATGTCATGGCTTGTGTTGGAAACCGAGACGGCTACGTCGGCTTGGGTATGGCAAAAGCCAAGGAAGTCGCAACCGCAATCCGCAAGGCCATCACCGCTGCTAAATTGAACCTTATTTCAGTGCAACGTGGAAACGGCTCTTGGGAATCTTCGGCAGGTCCAGGTACCTCGATTCCTTTCAAGACCAAGGGGCGCTCTGCCTCAACCCGTGTGACTTTGATGCCTGCTGCAAAGGGCAAAGGACTCGTCATCGGTCAAACCGGTAAGCGTGTGCTTGACCTTGCGGGAATCACTGACGTTCTTTCACGAACGAAGGGACAAACCCGTACGACCATCAACTATGCAGCAGCAACCTTCAACGCTTTGCATAACATGAACACCACCCGTGTTCCTGAGGATTTAGCTGAACGACTCCACATTCAACGAGGGAGGGTGCTCGAATGAGTTTCATCGTCGTGCGAGCACGCAGTAACGTTGGCGTTGAGCGAACGATCAAGGACACAATGCTGCACTTGAACCTTACAAAGGTCAACCACGCAGTCATCATCCCTGATAATGCACAATACCGTGGTATGCTTCAGAAGGCCAAGGATTACATCACTTGGGGCGAAGCTACCGAAGAACTTGTTGAGAAGATGTTGAACGGTCGTGGCCGAATGGTTGGCGACGCTCCTTTGACAGACGAAATCGTTGCAGAACATTCCGACTATGCAGACATCGCAGCGCTTGCTAAGGCAATCGCCGCTGACGAAGCAACCGTGAAGGCTGTTCCAGATTTGAAGCGAGTCTTCCGACTCCACCCTCCACGCGGTCCGAAAGGATGGGGCGGCATCAAGCGCTCCTTCGTTGTTGGAGGCGCCCTCGGATCCCGAGGGGAAGCAATTGGTGCGCTCGTTGAGCGAATGATTTGAGGTGATGATGAATGGGAACAAAAGCAAACAAGCATCGTGGACGAAACCGATACCATGGCCGTGGCAAGAAAGCCGGTCGTGGAGCAGGAAAGCGTGGTGGCCGTGGAAACGCTGGTATGAACAAGCACCGTGTCA
>CM001443.1:859619-874316 GCA_000246735.1 uncultured Candidatus Poseidoniales archaeon
GTCATGACACGGATCAAGTACATGCCAAACCACTGGGGAATGCACGGGTTCAACCGTCATCCAACCCTCCGCACTGTGTACGTGACCGTAAACGTGAGCCAACTCGCAGACATGGCTGATGGAAACGACTCGATCAACCTCACCGAACTTGGAATCGATAAGATTCTGGGCAGCGGCCGAATCAACGTTGCTCTCAAGGTCACCGTTGCAGAAGCAAGCGCAAGGGCTGTTGAGAAGATTGAAGCAGCCGGCGGGTCAGTTGACTCCGGCGATGACGAAGAATGGGACGAAGAGTGAGTTCGTACAAACGAATGAACCTTAACCCTCATAACCAAATCACACTACCACATAAGGAGGATGAACAATGAAGCACAAGCCAATTCCATGGGCCATTGTCTTGACAGGAGTACTCTATTGGGGTCTCCTCGTCTACTGGGCATCTGATGATCTGAACTCAACCGGCGCTCCAAGGGATGCTGCATTGTTCGGTATTATCTTCTCAATCGTTTACGTTGGCTACGTCATGGCCTGTTTCCAAATGGACATGCCTGATGGCCTCAAAGACGCTCCAGTGATTGGTCGTTACGGGAAACTGCTGGCTTGGCTTGCCCTTGTCGGTGTTGCAGTGTTCTATGTCCGTCCTGAAATCTGGTTGCCAGATATGTGGGGCGGCTATGCAGATGGCGTTGGTTTCTTCCTTGTCGGTATTCTCCTACTTGGATTTGGAGCAGCTGCTGTGATTACCTGTTTCATGTGGGGCGGCGATAAAAGCAGCCGCTTGTATGCACTCCGACGGTTCGTTGATGTGTATCCAACCATCACTAAGCCAGAACGACACGTTCGGTTTAACGAAAAGATGTGGACGACAACCTTCGTTCTCATCATTTACTTCGCCATGACCAACGTCATGTTGTACGGTCTTTCCGGACAAGCACTTGACTTGTTCAGTGGATTCCGCTCCATCATGGCTGGTGCATCCGGTACCATCATGCACTTGGGAATTGGCCCAATTGTTACAGGTTCCATTATCATGCAACTGTTCGCAGGTGCAAAGATCATCCGCCTCGACCTTGGCAACACTGAAGACAAAGCCATGTACCAAGGTGTTCAGAAACTCTTGGTTCTCATTATGATTCCAATTGAGTCGATTCCTCAAACCTACGGTTTCCTCGACCCTACTGAATTCCTCATCGATACGTACGGCCTTGGATGGGCAAACTTCGTGATTGTTGCACAACTCTTTGCCGGTTCCTATCTGGTGTTCCTTCTTGACGAACTTGTCAGCAAGTGGGGCATTGGTTCCGGTATCTCACTGTTCATTGCAGCTGGTGTGGCTCAATCGACCTTCGTCGGTACACTGTCGCCGCTCGCCGCAACCTCCGGTGTTCCTTACTCTCTCCAAAACCCACCATCTGGAACGCTTCCGATGATTTTCTACATGTTCCGAGAGGCGACGAATGCAGAGATGATCTCAAACAATGGTTTCGAAACGATGTTGCTGACGCACGTCAACCCCATTGCAGCACTGTTCTCATCGATTGTGGTGTTCCTGGTTGTTGCATATGCAGAATCATCCAAACTCGAACTTCCGTTGACGCACGGTAAGGTCCGTGGCCACCGAGGGAAGTACCCAATCCGATTGGTCTATGCATCGAACATTCCGGTGATTTTGATGGCTGCATTGCTTGCGAACATCAACATGTTCTCTCTCCTGTTCTGGAGCCACCCAACGCTCTCTCAGACCCCGATTCTTGGCCGACAAGGTTGGGGTTCAGCCTCGGAATTCATCGGGACCTATGAGGCCGGCCAAACCACCGCTTCTGGAGGGTTTGCATGGTATGCAAGCATGGTCAACGGTGTCAATGACTGGATGATTCCGTTACTGAATCAGCAAGGTGACGTCTTTGGACACAGCCTCACCCAAATCATGGTGCACGTGGTCTTCTATGTGGCCCTTATGACGGTCGGTTCGATGGTCTTCGCAAAGTTCTGGATTGACACCACGAACATGGGTACAAAGGACGTTGCAAAGCAAATCGAGCGAACAGGTATGCAAATTCCTGGATTCCGGAAGAATCCAAAAATCCTCGAGAAGATCCTTGAGAACTATATTCCTCCAGTCACCTACTTTTCAGGTGCATTCGTCGGTCTCTTAGCAGCCGGTGCAGACTTACTCGGTACTGTAGGTAATGCGTCTGGTACGGGTCTTTTGCTGGCCGTTGGTATCATTCTCAGAACATATGAGCAGATCCAAAAGGAACAAGCTATGGAAATGCACCCGATGATTCGTCAGTTCTTCGGAGCCGACTGAGCAACAAACCACCATTGTTGATGTGCTGGACGACCAGTCTACGCCTTTGGAAGCCACGAAGACACAACTGACGTTGGGTCAAGGTGTTAGCCTGGATGCAGGCTCTACCATTAAATGGCGAAAGGGTAACAGGTAATCAATGCCTTATGCGGGACCCTTCTATTTTCTCAGTGGTGCTGAGGGGAATGTATCCCTCCCCCCTGTTCGGAATAAGAAGGCGAATGTAGCAGAGTACTGGTCCAAACGCCTTGGGCTTGACCTCACGATGCCTGGTGGAGAATCCAGGCCTCCAACCTTCTTACATCATGATTTTGAGCTCAATCCTGAAGAGGCTCATCAACGAATTGTTAATACCATTTCTAAGCCAGAGGGCCCGGTCGATGTGGCGTGCCCTTTTTGTGATGAACACCTTTTGATCGAAGCGCCCTTCGATGAGGCATATGAATGCCCTTATTGCGACTCTGAATTTGAATTCGAAGCGGATTCACCAACTGTAGATGCAAACCATTTCGATTGGTATTCAACAGACCGTGAAAAACTGCTCTCCGCTCTTTCGAACAACACAGAATTGGATTCATATGAGGTGTTTGAAACTAAAAAAGGCCACCGCGGCGAGACGATGATTGCGAATGTGTTTGGTACCCTTTTCGGACTTTGGTTCGCCCTAGGGTTCGCCTTTTTTTCAGGCCTAGCGTTGTTGATGCTCCCACTCTCGCTCTTCGCTGATTCGGAAGTACCGTTGCTCTTGGCACTGGTTTTTTCGATTATTGGTATGTTTACATTCACTCCCTCTGTCAAATTCATATTCGAAATACTTGGTGATTTTTTCTCGCCAGAAACGCTTGAAAAATACACCCGCAGTCAGTACTATGATCCAAGTCGTAACTACATTGCTTGGGTCGAGCAGATCACAAGTCCTGGCTTGGGTCGGAAAGGTTCGAGGTTTGTCCTCTCTGAAGCAATCCTGGGTGATGCTCACATGTTGTGTGCCTACCGGGTGTACTATTCGGAAGACAGCGGCCACGGTGGTGGCGGTGGCGGTTAAGCAAAGTGGTACAGGATTACAGCATGTCCAGGATCTGTATGTTGGCTCCCGAAAAGGACATCATCAGCCTTCGAAATCGATTCTTTCATCCACGAAACACCCTTTGACTTCTTTGTTCAGTCACTCGGCCCCCCCCTCCTTTTGATGCAGGGTGGTAAATCCAACCCTTTTTCCCACGCAGTGCGCTGGTTTGACCTGCTTTGGCAGTCGGGTACTTTGATATAGGGGAGGTGAGTGGCCAAGTTGCTTGCGTAGTTAAGAACGGCGTTGGCGGCAGAGTCTCCGGACAATGAAAGCCGCCATCCTCTTGACACGTGGAGCCGAAGCGATTGCGATTCTGAGAAACCTTCCACCCACGGAAGCTCGCTCAGGGTCAGGTAGGTGATCGAGATTATGACGTATTTTTGTGTAAGAAGCATTAGTGCATTATACTCTCGCCAATTTTTTTAGGACAGCAAATTCAAATGAATTTCAGCGACAAGTAGCCCAAGGATCATAACAAGAGAAATCTGGTTGATCCTGCCAGAGGCGACCGCTTTTGGAGTTCGATTAAGCCATGCGAGTAGAATGAATTAGATCATTGCAAACTGCTCAGTAACACGTGGATAACCTGCCCTATGCTCTGGGATAACCTCGGGAAACTGAGAAGAATACCGGATAGACCACAACGCCTGGAACGGTGTGTGGTTGAAAGGTCACGGCATAGGATGGGTCTGCGGCGTATCAGGTCGTAGGGGGTGTAACGGACCTCCTAGCCATCGACGCGTACGGGTTGTGGGAGCAATAGCCCGGAGATGGATTCTGAGACACGAATCCAGACCCTACGGGGTGCAGCAGGCGCGAAAACTTCACACTGCAGGAAACTGTGATGAGGGAACTCCAAGTGACTGCACATTGTGTAGCCTTTTCTTTACTATTAATCGGTATTGGAATAAGGGCTGGGAAAGACCGGTGCCAGCCGCCGCGGTAATACCGGCAGCTCAAGTGGTCGTCGCTTTTATTGGGCCTAAAACGTCCGTAGCCTGTTTGGTAAATCTGTGGGTAAATCAACCAGCTTAACTGGTTGAATTCTGCAGAGACTGCCAGACTAGGGACCGGGAGAGGTGTGGGGTACTCTAGGGGTAGGGGTAAAATCCTGTCATCCTTAGAGGACCACCAGTTGCGAAGGCGCCACACTGGAACGGATCCGACGGTCAGGGACGAAGCCTAGGGGCACGAACCGGATTAGATACCCGGGTAGTCCTAGGTGTAAACGCTGTGAACTTGGTGTCGGGAGTCCGCAATGGGCCCCCGGTGCCGGAGTGAAGATGTTAAGTTCACTGCCTGGGGAGTACGGTCGCAAGGCTGAAACTTAAAGGAATTGGCGGGGGAGCACTGCAACGGGAGGAGCGTGCGGTTTAATTGGATTCAACGCCGGAAAACTCACCAGGGCCGACTGTTATATGAAGACCAGCGTAATGAGCTTGTCGGATTTTCAGAGAGGTGGTGCATGGCCGTCGTCAGTTCGTACTGTAAAGCGTTCTGTTAAGTCAGATAACGAACGAGACCCTCATCTCTATTTGCTACCCGTCTCTCCGGAGGCGGCGCACTATAGGGAGACCGCTGGTGTTAAACCAGAGGAAGGCGAGGGCAACGACAGGTCAGTATGCCCCGAATGTCCTGGGCTACACGCGCGCTACAAAGGACGGGACAATGGGAAGCCAGGCCGAGAGGCCGAGCTACCCCGAAACCCGTTCATAGTTCGGATCGTGGGCTGTAACTCGCCCACGTGAAGCTGGATTCCGTAGTAATCGTGTTTCAATATAGCACGGTGAATATGCCCCTGCTCCTTGCACACACCGCCCGTCAAACCATCTTAGTTGGGGGTGGGTGAGGCTGCGCTTGCTTCGGCATGGCGTATTCGAGCCTGTCTTCGACAAGGAGGGTTAAGTCGTAACAAGGTATCTGTAGGGGAACCTGCAGATGGATCACCTCCTAAGAAAACCGGAGGCTGGAGTTCTTTGTCGAACTCCAGTCTCCACCTCTTTTTTTGGCCTATGGCGCTTTACTTTTTACACCGTTTGTTCGAAAACGGTCTCGATCACTTTTCAACTTCTTGTGAGCCTTGCTCACGATGTTAATTTTTCATTCATACTCTGACGGAACGTCAGCAGGCGGAGTCTTGGTGCATTTGTATTCACCGTGATTGTAGCACCTCTGTTGAAATGAACTTCATCCCACCCATCAGGGACGACATAGCCCCTGTGCATGTCTGATGTGATTGTTGTGGCGTTCTTGGTCCAGTCCATCCATGCCCAGGGCATCGCTGCTCGATGTTCATGAGGAAGGTCTCTTGCCACCACGAAGTAGTGATCATCGATTTCATTTGGCTTGACAACTCCCTTCAACGATTTGAGTTCGTCTTTGGAAACCGCGTGGCTTAGCCACGCACCTTGCCCGAGCCAGGTGGAAAACAGCAACCCACTGCTTTGCTGCTCGCACTTTTCATCACCTCTGCGCAAGTGGTACTTGCTCGGAGCATATTGATGGGTATTGGCGATGAGAAGGTCATTCATTGCAGGGTCTGTGGTGAATCGGTTGCCAGAGGTTGAATCGATGATGGCTTGCAGACGTGGTAAATCGTTGACAATGGCCGTACCTTCCAATGCTTGGCGCACATCGCCTGCAAATGTCTCGACGTTTGAATCCATGTAGAAACCAAAACTCCCCTCCGGATCATCGTCCCTTGGGTGAGAATTAACGCCCATCACTGGCGTGTCTGCATCGATGTTGTGTGAAATACTCGTGAGGGTACCGTCACCGCCTAAGACGATGACGAGGTCACGGCCGATGAAATCAGCTCGACGCACACGCTCCCGTGCACGAATATCGATACGTAGGCCGCCACGTTCTTCACTGCACCGTTGAAGTTCTTCGGTGATGATGCCAAGGCTTGCATCGTGGACGGCTTCGAAGTTTTTTTTGTACACAACCAGTATGTCCGACATATCACGCCCTCCTTGTTTCACCCACGAGGCCCTCCCTCTTCAACACAGCCCTGTATAGAAGATACGATGTTTCATGTACTGCTTTGAAGAGTACAACCCATGGAACCATCCCCGTGGGACGATGATTACGTCAAATCCAACGATTCTAACGCACCCCAATCAGTACAGATGAATGCTCCAATGTCCACTCAGGATCCATTTTCTTCACAACCTGTCGAGATGCAGCAACCGATGATCATGGGTACAACTGCACAAATGCCGGCTTATGGACAGCAACCGCTCTATATTCAACAAGCACCATCTTCGGCAGCAAAGATAATTGGAATCATTCTCGTAATTGTCGGGGCATTCAATTTGTTGGGATTGCTTACTGCCTTTGGCCCCCAAGAAGACCCATTCACAGGGGAAGAGATCATCGTCTCAACTTCGTCACAGGTGCTGACGGCGGTGAACTCATTGATCTCCCTCGTTGGCTTTGTCCTTGCTGGTGTATGGATGACTCAATACCGTCGAAAAGGCTTGCACCTTGCGCTCCTAACCATAGTGGTCACCTACCTTATTGGTGTCCTAACTGTTGGCGTCGGAGGGAACGATGGTGGCATCGGCACCTTGCTCGACGACGGTGCTGCGCTCGGAGTCACAGCTGTTCTGACAGGGGTATGTTCCGGAATTTGCGGCCTCATTGTGGCGATTCCACTCCTTTCCGGTGGAAACCACGGATTGGATGACTCAAAACTCTTCGGCTGAGTATCCTAACCCTCAACAACCGTCGCTTTCCTTACGAGTCCATGGGCACCCTTGTCAAAGGCACAGCAGCGACCTATGTCGAAGAATTGTGGATCAACACCAAAGAACGCTACGAAATTCGTTGCATCACAGCAGACGTCCAACGGGTCATTCGAGAAAGTGGCATAGTTGACGGACTTGTTTTGGTCAACCCGATGCATATTACTGCCTCGTGCTTCGTCAATGATTTGGAATATGGGCTTCATCATGACATTCGCCACTGGTTGGAACACCTTGCACCCTTCTATGGCATTGAGGGTCGGTCAGGTGAGGAGTATCACCATCACCGCACAGGAGAGGACAACGGAGATGCACACTTGAAACGGCAATTGCTTGGCCAACAGGTCACAATGGCCGTCCGGGGTGGTGAGTTACATTTGGGGACATGGGAACAAATTCACTATGCTGAATTCGACGGTTGCCGGGACAAGCGAATCATGGTGAAGGTTGTAGGTATTCTATCCGATTGAGCCACCTGCGGCCCTTTGAGTGGAAGAACCATAACATGGGCCGTGCACACAGGAGCATGGACCCAAAGCCTCAGGTCGAATTTGACCAGGGCTTTTTCAAATTCACAGTGCCGTACACCTGGCAAGGATGGGTGTGGTGGGTCATCATCATCGGCGTGATGATTGGGGCCTTATTTTTTCAACCTCAAGGCTACATCATCTCGCTTTGCATGTTCATCGTTCTGGCGATGCTTTCACCGACCGGACTTGAATCCAAATTACACGCCATGCGGAAGAAAAACCCACAGCCTGAGGACTTGGAAGCACAGGCCCTTATTTCGGGAACTACTGTGGAAGATTGGTTCTATGGAAAGAAATCATATGTGCCAACGAGCGACCCTAATAGTTGGGTTTATCCTGCACCGGGGCCCAAATCATGGTACCTACCACGTCCCTATCACCCCGATCCAAGCAATGAACTTCTTCCAGAACATCCCACAAAAATAGGAACGCCTAAACCAGCCGTCATTTCGAGTTATGGTTTGTTTCTGCTGATTTTCCTCACCGGGATGTCTAGCTTGGCCTACTTCGGCGTTGCAAGCGCTCAATCCTCAGTCGATTCGAGCGATGACAGATTGCTGCTGCTCCCTTACATCACGATTGGTGTAGGCGTCATATGGATGGTATTGGGCTATTTCGCTCAACGCCAACAATCAGTGATGATGGATACCTCGACGGCCTTAGCACGCTCAGTAGCAGTTGGTTCAGGTGAACTCGTTGGTCAGGTCCGACCAACCTTCTCTGGTGGCATTGATGTGCTCGTCGACCACCACCCAATGCGGATGGTGCCGGGCTGTGTGGCGTACAGGTGGGAGTATGAGGTGGAAATTCGAGAGACAAAAGTGGTCATGCGAAACGGCAAGCCACGCCGCCGCACTCAGAACCGGTGGATCGATGTCCGATCGAATGAACGGAGTGTTCCATTCATTCTTCATGATGGAACGGGTGGAATCTATGTCCGCCCTTCGACTTTCGAGCGCCAAGATTTTGGTGGATTCGTCAAACAATGGACAACCACGCATCGTCAGAGTTTGTCGGATGGATATTGGCGCTTGCAACATGGCCGCTTGTACAACGGTGGCAACATTCTCCGCCATCGCTGGACGATTCATGCGCTACGGATTGGCGACCCAGTCTATGCCTTAGGCATGGTCAAGCCACGCCCTTCCGAAGAACTCGAATGGCCGGGTGTCAACGATGTTGTCGATTTTGAACCTCCGTCCCTTGAAGGGAACGACGATGGCACCTTTTGGTCTCAAGAAGAAAAGAGCAAGGTAAACTACAATCTTCCAGTCAGCAATGCTCGCTTGCACATGGTTGGTACCGACACACCCGGCATGCCTGCGATGCTCAAGCGAGGGACTGAACTTGCGAACATCGCACGCCTCCGCTCGAGAAGCGAATTGATGTTCATACCGTTCTTAACCGCAGTGGCAGGCTGTTTCATGCTCCTGTGGTTGTGACAGTGAGGTTCATGACCCTGTTTGGGCTCGCCGGTTCATGGCAGAAGATGTTGTGATTGTAGGCGGTGCCCGCACCCCGTTTTGTGAATGGGTTGGCGGTAAGCGTGGCGATGGAAAAACTGGTGGCCTGCTCAAGTCCGTCAGCGCTCAAGAACTCGGTGGTATTGCAATCAAAGGCGCTCTTGAAGCAACCGGAACCGACCCGGCCTCGGTCGATCATGTGGTCATGGGTTACGCACTTCAAACATGTTCTCAATCCATTTACGGCTCACGTCATGCGGGTTTGCAAGGCGGAATCCCACAAGAAGTGCCAATGCTTACCCTGTCCCGCATCTGTGGTTCTGGTGTTCAATCAATTGTCACAGGTGCTCAAATGATCATGCTGGAAGAAGCATCAACCGTTGTTTCTGGTGGAATGGAAAACCTTAGTCAGGCCCCTCACGTGATGCGTGGTGGCCGTGAAGGTTGGAAATTGGGACGCTCTCCAAAAGTGGAAGATTACATGATGACGAATTTGCAAGACATGACCTGTGGATTGTTCATGGCGCAAACTGCTGACGAATTGTGTCGGCGCAAAGGCGTGACTCGTGAAGAAATCGACGCATTTGCTGCTCTTTCCCACGCCAGAACCACTGCCTCTATTGAATCGGGCCTGTTCGAAGCAGAAATCGTACCAGTCACCATCAAAAGCCGAAGGGGCGACAAAATCATCACCCACCTTGATGAAGATCACGTGGTCAAAAATTGCACAGAAGAGAGCCTCGCTTCGCTTCCAACTGCCTTTGGTCCTGAATCCTTTGTGACTGCAGGAAACGCATCAGGCATTGTCGATGGAGCAGCAGCCGTGGTCATCAAGTCTGCTTCTCAGGCCGCAGCCGACGGTGATGAACCTCTTGCACGCATTGTCTCGTGGGGCATTGTTGGCCTTGAACCGGCCATTATGTCATACGGTCCAGTTCCATCTTCGCTCAAGGCTCTCCAAAAGGCTGGCCTCAAAGCGGAAGACATTGACCGGTGGGAAATCAACGAGGCATTTGCCGGACAGGCCCTTGCATGCATCAAAGATTTGGGCATTGAAGTCGAAAAAGTCAACGTCAACGGCGGCGCTGTTGGTCTTGGCCATCCGCTTGCTGCAACGGGGACTCGATTGGTGCTCACCCTCGCTCATGAATTGAAGCGATGCGGGGGACGGTATGGTGTCGCCACTGCGTGCATCGGCGGCGGTCAAGGCATTGCCATGATCATCGAATCAATTTGAACAGCGTTTGCGACGTGTGCATTGTCCCTTCGGGTCGAACTTCTCGTGCGTGAGTTGACTGCCTTCCGGGGCTGTTTATACATCAATATAAATGCAAGTTGTCAAAGCGAAGCCTATGATGAATCCATTTGAAGCAATGAGCAACGCAAGTGTGAACCGCCCAAAATCGGTGTTCGCTGTCGTCATGCTTGCCGTGTTTATCCTTGCTTCCGGTGGAATGCACCTTCAATTCGATAACAGTGAAGACGGTTTCTTTCCTGATGATGAAAACGTCCGCCTATTGGAGGACATTGAACGAGAGTACCAAGCCTCCATCGATTTTGTTCGGATCATCGACGACATCGAAGCGGGATCACTTCAGACGAACGCTACTTGGGAATACTTGGCTGGCATCGAAGCGAGGATGATTGACGATGAGAACTTTGCACCTTACCACTATCCCCTGTTTGGCACACAAGCCAACAGCGGTATGGCCGGTTATGCCTATCAGTGGCAACTGTACCAAGACCCAGTGAGTGCTGATTGGATCTCGAGCGTGGAGAACGGAATTAATGATGTGCTCACAGCAGATGATGGTAACCTTACGCTGGCACTTGCGAACCTTTCCGCTGCGGCAGAAACCATTCCAGCAGCAACGGCCATGACTGGCACGGAATTACTCGCTTGGAACGCAGGTACGCCAGCGGATTGGCTCCCTCGTTTGGACAGTGGTGCGAATCTTTCGCCACAGCTCGGAGCAATGCTTGGAATGCTTGACGCAGCCACGGACAACCGTTCTCGAGGGACTTTTGGCCAAATTATGGCCGTAACAGGGCCCATGAATGGGCAACTTGGACTCCTCTCAGGCTTACAATCCATCGATTACCGTGCGGCCATTCTGGGCTCATTGCCCGTTGCTGACCGCACCACTGATCCATGGAACTCATCAGGACCCGTCTTGACCACTCTCGTGGTTAGCACGGAACCTGGGGACTATGATTTGGAAATTCTTGGAGATGTCCAAGCGATGATCAACAACTGGTCTGAATTGATGGTCCTCGATTTACAATCCAACGGAGCAGAAGAAAGCCTGCGCAGTTTCTCGTTTTCTCAGTTTAGCGAAGGTGCCAACGCCAACCTCGGTAAAGAAATTGGCACACTCACCAGTGCCGCCCTCCTCTTGTTGGCTGTGATTTTGTGGTTCAACTTCAGGTCCGTGCGCGACACCATGTTCGTCACATCACTCACCGTTCTTGCGATTGTGGCTACCTATGGCCTTTCAGGGTGGTTGCAATTCTTTGGCGTGAATATGGTGTTTAATGCAGCAATGAATTCAATCCCAGTTCTCTTACTGGCGATCGGTGTTGACTACGGCTTACACGTCGTCATTCGGATTAGGGAAGAACTGAATGTTCTCGACTCTAAGGACTCTATAGTTCGCAAGACATTGAAGGATTTCTCCTATGAGGCAAGGCAACTTGCCGTTCGTCGTGGAACGGTGCTTACCTCCATTGCCTTGGTGATTGCAATTTTCACCGACATGGTTGGTTTCCTTTCCTTCAGGTTCTCATCGCTTTCGTTCCTCCAAGTGTTTGGTACAGTGATCGCCATCGGTTTATTCCTCGTTTACCTGTTGAGCATTACAGCACTCCCTGCCCTCATGTTGATCTTCCCACCAAAGAAACTCAAGCTAGAAAAAGCAAGTGCGATTTCAATCGGTCCAATCGCAAACAGTCTGGCTCGACTCTCCGCAAACCCTGTGAAGGTAGGCATCATCGCAGTGGTCCTTTTAGCCCCGATGTTCTTTGGTTTCCAACAACTCGAAGTTGGCTTTGACCAGCGCGACCAGTTTGATGATGAAGTCCCCGTGGTAGCGGATTTCCTTCTTCTTTCGGACGAATTCCAAAACAGCAGGTCGCCATTGTATGTGGTGGTCGATGTTGACGTCTTCTCGCCAGATGGGTATGCTGCCTGGCTTGCTGCCGAACAGGTCTTGCTCGAGAGTCCCGATGTAAGCGGCGCTCCGAGTGGCTTGTGGAATGTACTGACCGAAGCCCAGGTGAGGGATTCAGCGTTGAGTGCGCTCATTACGAATCTCGATGACCAGAACCTCTCGACATGGGATGAATTGGGCGACTATCTTCTGCAAACGACCGCTGGAAGAAACTTGACTTCCTCAGTGCTTGCTTCCGATGGTCAACAAACAGTGCTTTCGTTCCAAGCGGAAACCCTCGACTGGCAGGCCACGATTGATCTCAATGATCGAATGATTGACGCCCTCGAAAATGCAGAGGGTGAACTCGACAGTGATGCTACCCTCCGTGTTGGAGGGCGCAGTCTCATCCTTGCACAAACTACCTCTGATGTCGCAGACTCTGCCATTCTTTCCACAGGCATTGTCGCTGTGGTTATTCTCTTCATGCTGGTTGGCATTCACACCGTGCGCCAGAAGGACGTTGTTCAAGGTGCAGCTCGTGGGTTTGTTTCTTGGATTCCACTGATGATGGTTGTCGGATGGGTCTACGGTCTAATGGGCTTCACTGGCTATCAAATCAATTCACAAACCGTGACCATAGGTGCTCTTTCATTGGGTCTTGGTGTGGATTATGCTGTTCACTTTTCGATCCGGCTTGAAGAAGAAGTCGAGCACGATCCATTCGCGACCCCTCACCATTGGGTTGCGAACGCTTCTGCCACCACTGGCAGAGCGATGTGGATGGCCGCCTTAACCACCGCTGGAGGCTTCGCTGTTCTCAACCTCTCATCGTTGCTCCCATTGCGATTGTTTGGACAAGCCTTCGTCGTTGCCATCGCTTTGGCCCTTGTATCGAGCCTTGTGATTCTGCCAGCTTTCTATGCTCGGTTCTTGCGAACTGATGCGATGAAATACATCGCTGCAATGAAGGAAGAGGAATGAACATGGATCTCACAGAACTGATGTTTTGGTTTTCGTCACTGTGGATTCTTCCATTTTGGTTGTTGATGTGGTTTCTACCAAACCACGAGCTGACGCAACGCTTCGTTGGTGATCTTCGGTTCTGCTTTTTACCGCTTTTAGTCCCCTACATTGTCCTTGCATTGCCCCAAGTCGGTACAATCTTACTTGCACTGGGCAGTGACATGCCAACGCCCTCTGTTGTGGTCGACCTGTTTGCGGATGAAGATGTGATTCTTCTTGGATGGCTTCACTACTTGGCTTTCGATATGTTTCTTGGCAGGTTCATTTGGTTGCGCATGCTCGAGGCGAAGCGCCCGATGTATGTCTCCACACCCATCCTCCTTCTCTGCATGATGATGGCCCCGATTGGCTGCGCTGCGGGCGTCGCTGCTACCTGGGGTGGAAAGGGCCCAATCGACACCCTTGCTGTGACTTCCATCGTCCCAAACGAATGAAATGAGGGATGGTTCAAGACCCCTGCGCCGATGGCCCAACATGGTCACGAGGAGAGACGGTCTTAACGTCGACCACATCCCGTTTCCAATGCCAGAAGGACGGTCTGTGCTCAGACAGAATTGGAAGAAACTTACCTTCATGCACTGGTCAGTGGACCCCGAGGTTTTGCAACGACACCTTCCGGCAGGCCTCGACCTTGATCTGCATGAAGGCAAAGCCTACATTGGCTGCATCCCATTTGTGATGGAGAAGGTAAGGCCGGCTCGTTTGCCTGCTGTTCCTGGAATCTCCACCTTTGGTGAATTCAATATTCGGACATACGTGACCAAGAATGGCATCCCAGGTGTCTTCTTCCTGACACTGGATGCACAAAGCCGAGTGACATGTTTCTATGCCAACCGAAGGTATGGTCTTGCTTACCGTCACGCTAAGGCCTCCGTTAGTGGTACACTCGAGGCAGGCTATGCATGGTCATCCACCCGAACAAAAGGTGGTGTAGGCTTGGTGGGTTCTTCCAAGAAGACTTCCGAAGTAAGACAAGCAAAACCTGGAACCCTCGAGTATTTCCTATTCGAACGTTACAGCCTTTACACGTCTCATAATGGGCGCTTGCGCCACGGGTACACGCATCACGTGAAGTGGTGGTATGCCGATGCGACCGCTCATGTGGTGAGGAACACGCTGGTGGACAGTTACCATCTTGGCATTGAGGATGCAACACAACCGGAGTTGGTCCACATATCAGAAGGGGTTGAAGTCGTTACATGGCACTTGTTACCTTTGGAAGGTGAGGTACATGACTGATCTTCTGCTGATGGATGGAGACTGTGGACTCTGCACTCGCTCTGCTGTGTTTTTACACCCTCGTTTGGCCGAATCGGGAAGCATGAAATTCATTGCGATTGAAAGCGAAGAAGGTCAGGCCATCATTGCCACATTCCCCGAAAAGATGCAACAAGCAGACA
>CM001443.1:874333-907233 GCA_000246735.1 uncultured Candidatus Poseidoniales archaeon
GTATACATGCGTTCCTCGGCTGCTGTGCGCTGCCTTCTGTACCTCAAATGGCACTACAGGGTTTTGTTTCCGTTTGCTTGGCTCGTACCGCTTCCGCTTCGAAACATCGTTTATCGGATTGTGGCCAAATACCGGTTGAAATTCTTCGCAAGGCCAACGACCTGTATCTTTCCCAGTCTTAGTGATTGATTGACCCCTAAGAACCTAAGAACCGAGTTGCTCAGTGTTGCTCTATGAGTCATACATGGGTCATCGATTCCAACTGTTTCATCCATTTGGGCTCTTTTGCTGCGGACCGTTTTCTAAAGGACATCAAAGCCATGGCACATGGTGGGAAACACACCTTCTGTGTCACGCCCGGCGTTCATGATGAGGTTCGAACCGTACGGTTCCAACGATGGAAAAACAAACCGCTCCTGCTTGAAACGCTTGCACCGATCCTCACCACGGTGCCAATTGACGAAGCACAGATCAAAGGCCTTGGCAAACTCATCGGTGAGCGTGCTTCGCCTCAAGATGTGGATTTGTCTTTGATGGTGCTCGCCTCTACCCTCACCCGTGAAGGGAAAACCGTGGTTCTCGTCACGGATGATTTCAAGATGACAACCACTGGTGAAAAAGCCAATCTTGGCTACACGACATGCCCTCCCTCTACGTTCATGCAACGGCTTGCCGAGTTGTCTTCAATCAAATCGAAATCAGCTTTCAACAGTTTATCGAGACGCATCCGTGCTGCGGAAATGAGGTACGCTATCAGCCGAGTGAATGAATATGATATTCAAGCCAAATTGACGTGGATGGTCGATTCGTTGATCACAACCCCCCAATCAACCCCCCAGCCAACTCCTGCGCCAAAGGAATCCGAACCAGCGGCCGAAGAGGTCTTGTCAACAGCGCTACGACGCGTCTTAGACGGTGAACAGATCAAAGCAAAACACAAGAAAGCACTTGGCCAGTTGCCAGAAATTTGTGCTCCAATGGTGGAATTGGATGCTCATCTTGCTCGGCTTTCCAGTCAAACTTACTCCAACGATGTTGAGGGTGCGTATCGAATGACGATGCTGGCCTTCAGTGAAAGTTTGGAAGCGGTTGGACTTGGTTTGGCCCCTCTTGGTGAAAAGGATGCTGAACTGGCAAACACAGCCATTGCAGGTTATACTCAACGGACAGAAACTGCCTTGGGACTGATGGCCAAAATGGCAGGCGATAAAGGGGCTGCTCGCCTCCACCTTTCGAGAGCCTTGCAAGCGGCGACTCTTATTGACGATGAACATGCAGAGATGCAGGGAATGCATCAACTCGGCTTATTGGCAACAAGTTCAGATGACTGGGCGCGAGCAGCTCGATTGTTCGAAACCGCAGACCGTCAAGCCCTCTCGGTTGGCGCTGAGCGGTTGCGGTATCTTGTGATGTCTGGAATCACGCGCCATCTCAACCACGACTTTGCAGAAGCAAAAGAGCACATTTTAACAGCCCATGAGTATGTGTCACGCGATAAAGGACTTGCGTGTCTTTCTCTGAAAGCGATTGGCACCGCCCTCTTGTCGATTGATCAGCCTGGCTTGGCTCTCGAAATCCTTGATGAAGCCATGGAGTGTGCGCATGAATCTGAAAACGAAGGAGAAACGGAAGCTTTGGCTGAACTGTTGCTCATGGCCCATGCGGCAATGACGAAAATTGATGCCTTACATCATGAAGGGCTTCGTGATCTTCTCGATGGTCTAAACAACATTGAGTCCGATGCTGAACAGGCGTTTAGTGAGGAAATCGAGGCTATTGGTGAACGTGCGAACTTGCATAACGCGCCACTGGAAGACACATGGAATGATTGGCAACCAAGTGAGCGATTGATTCCTGATGGCGAGGCACTGCGCGTGGTTCGATCGGAAGTGGATGAGCACGGTCACACATTGATCGTCGTTCATCATGTCGAGATGGGTGCATTGGGTCTCTGGTTGCCTGAGGGGCGACTCCCTGTCAGTCCTGGACATGTGCTGTCGCTTGGGAACACACGAGTGAAAGTAGCAAAACCAACGGTTGAGTTACAAGACGCTCACAGTATACGTGGTCTTGTTGCAGTGGAAGATTCGTCTGCCTTGGATTTCATCGTAGCCACGGAAGACATGACTGGTGAAGACTGATTCAGAATCCACTAAGATCAATCACGTAGCGGATGGCTACGATGATGATGAGGCCAAGGAAGAGTTGCATGATTCTTGCTTCAGAAAGGTGTTTCATTCCAAAGTGGGCACCGCTTCGTGCTCCGAGGAACGTCAGCAATGCTAACCCAGCAATGAACGGGGCGTCACTGGTCAGTTGCTCGATGGAATCACTTGGCAAGAATGCCACATGGGTCACAATCGAAATCGGTATGACGGCCATCATGAAGTGCAAACTGCTGCCGATCGCCCTACGAGGGGCAAGGTGGCCAAAGGCCCGAAGGATGGGCACGTAGATCACGCCAGCGCCAATCGCCAACACGCTCGACAGCATACCCCCCACTGCAGCCCCAAGTCGTAAAGGCACTCTTTCCACTTCCGCATGGTGACCATTTTCCTTCAATTCCTCTTGTGAACTCGCCGCATTCATCTTTGTCAAGGATTTACGAATGGCCCAGAAGATCATAACAAGGCTGAGCAATTTGAACACATCATCGAGGTGTTCTCCAATCAGGCTGACAATGAACACCCCTGCAATGGCGCCAGGAATCGCTCCATAGAGTCCAGTTTTGACGATTGCATCATCGACATGCCCTTCTCTCCGATGGGCCAAGCCGCTGCCATAACTCACAACAGCCGTAAGGGTCAATGAGGCAGCAATGATTCGTCCATCGATGTCCCAACCTGCTCCATAGTGGAGTAAAGGGACGAAAAGCATCCCTCCGCCCATGCCAACAGGAGCGAATGCGAACGCAATGAGGAACACACCAAGGGCAATTCCAATCATTGCTTCAATCGACATGCAGGCTCACGACAGCCATGCCATGCGGTTACGCTTCAAGATGTTGCCTCATTGTAGCGCCTACCACATCATTGATAGGTCGGGGCACCATCCTTGTGGTATGGTTGTGCTCATCTTTGCCGGGTTTTTTGGCGCCCTCCTCAGTGCAGTGGGTCTTTTGTACATCTGGTCGACATGGAACCGCTTTGTGAGTCTTGAACTCAACGTCGACAATGCTTGGCAGGACTATGAAAGCGATGTCTTGCTCAAGTACAACATGTTGCCAAACCTTCACAAGATTGTGAAAGGGTATGCAAAGCACGAGATTCAATTCTTCGAGCAACTTTTCTTGGCCCGTCAGGCTGCTTCTGGTGCATTGATTGCAAAGAACTTAGGTAATTTCAATCAGGCACAAAATGCACTTGCACAAATGACGCCCCGCTTCAACGCACTGTCCGAGGCTTATCCTGAAGTCAAAGCGGACAAGTTGTTCATGGACCTCTCACACAAACTGGTCCGGCTCGAAGAGCGTCTTGCAGATCGTCGAGAGTTCTACAATTCTGAAGCAACGACATGGAACAAAGCCATTCTCATGATTCCTGCGAACATCGTGGCTGGAATAAAGGGTTCAAAGGTCCGTGAATTGGTTGATGTTCCAGACCACTACCATCAGAACTACAGCATGGATTTCTGACCCTACAACGAGTCAACGGATTGGTGTTCGAATGTTTTTGGTGTTTGGTTCTAACCCTCTCGCTGTTCGATTAAGCCGGTGGTGTGCGCAACGCCAACGCTGTATTTTGGTTGGGTTAGCTTCGACACTCCCTGAGACTGAGCCGATTGAACAATGTGAAATTATTGCCCTTCCATCAGCCATGCCACTGTCTTCGTTGCCCTTAGATTCACACACGCCGACCGCCATTCTCTTGATTGATCCAAACGCTTTGGAGAGTGAGCAACCGTTGGAAGCCATTCGGAACCATTGGGGCGATGTTCCCATTTTGACCACATTGCCATTACAAGGCGATGGCGTCGACCTCATCAGCGTGGATGATGTTTCTTTCTCAGCCATGCAAGATCGCATTCGCTCATGGGAGCGAAAAGACGGTGCCTCCGTGCTCCACCACTACCTCTCTTCAGTGCCTGAAGGCTCCAATGTGGCCATTTTCTGCCACGATAATCCCGACCCAGATGCGCTTGGTGCTGGATTGGCAATGTTTGAGCTGTGTGCCTCCATGGGTCTGAATCCCAATCTCTACCACGGTGGACTCATTGAACACCAGCAAAACCGGGCCATGGTGCGTGTGTTGGAGATTCCAGCACGACGGTTAATTCTCGATTGGGAAGTCAATGATGTCCTTCGTGATGCTGCGGTTGTCATGACTGTGGACTTCCATCGCCCTGGCGCCAATAACATCCTTCCAGAGGACTGCGTGCCCCATATCGTCATTGATCACCATGCTTCAGAAGGCGTTGCGGCGGATCTCTCAATGGTTCACCCCGAGTTCTCAGCGACGTCCTCACTTGTGGCCAGCCTCTTGATGAAGCAAGCATTCGAAATGACACCAAGGGTTGCCACAGCGCTTGCGTTTGGAATTCGCACGGACACCCTTGGTTTCACTCGGCACTTCAATCCGGTCGACATTCGTGCCCTTTCGTGGTTGAATGCGTGGGTTGACGATGATATGATGCGCTCTATAGAGGAGCCGCCGCGTTCGGTTGAAACACTTGAAGCATTTGCTGAAGCGCTCCAAGAACGCAAGCAATTCCAAACCACAGTTCTCGCTCCGCTCTCGAGCCTACCAAATCGTGATGCATTAGCCCAGATTGCAGATTTTCTCCTCCCGACCGAGGGTGTTGATTCGGTGGTTGTGTATGGCGTACGACGCAACAAGGTGATTCTCTCTGCGCGTACTACAAACACCGAGATTCATCTTGGGCGGATGTTGTCAGAGCATTGGAAGCAGGGCCAAGCAGGCGGACATAAAGCGCTTGCAGGCGGTCAAATCTTGTTTGAATCACTGCTTGACAACGTTCCAGACGATCTGGAAGAAGCCAGCCGTGCCGCTCTTGAGGCAATGACGATGGAACTTCAATCGCTGTTTTCCGAGGAAGGTGAGGCTGATGTCTGAACCGCCAATGTTTGATCGCTCAGATCGTGTTCGTGTCATTGGTACGGCTCACATCTCGAGTTCCAGTGTGGCGGCTGTGAAAGCACAAATCGAGTCTTTTCAACCGGACATTGTCGCTGTTGAGTTATGTTCTTCACGCCACACTGCTCTCACATCCAACCGTCGCTTGGACAAGGAAGGGTTGCTCAAGGTGGTCAAAGAAGGGAAAGCACCTCTCGTGATGCTCCAATCCTTGTTGGCTGCAGAGCAGCGCAAAATGGGCCTTGATGAGGGTGAACAACCAGGGGCAGAATTGCTTGCAGCAGTCAAAACTGCTGAAGAGGCCAACCTAGAGGTTGCCCTCATCGATCGTGACATCCAAACTACATTGCGAAGGGCATGGAAGCGGATGAAATTCTTTGAGAAGGTCAAGATTCTCTGGTCACTTCTTGGCGATGATGAGGATGAAGATGCACCTGAAGTGTCACAACTGCTTGAGGATCAGGACTTGCTCAGTTCCCTGATGGAAGAACTCAAGACCTTTTCACCGGGTGCTGGAGCCGTTCTTATCGATGAACGTGATGCCTACCTCGCTGGGAAAATCGCTGCGCTGGAACAAGGCAGCGACCTGCGAATTCTCGCTGTTGTTGGCGCTGGCCATCTCAAGGGCATTGAGGCCCATTTGAGTGAATCCACACAGCCTCAGGAAGCCGAACTCAAGGAACTTGAAGTGCTGCCGAAACGCGGTCGATTTGCAAAAGCCATTCCTTGGATTCTGCCCGTTTTGGTAATGGGGATGGTGGCTTACTTCGCTTCCCAGGGTGAGGCAGAGGATTTGTTGACCCTGTTCACTGTCTGGACGGCTGCTAACGCAGTTTTTGCAGCCATTGGCTGTATTATCGCTCGTGGCCACCCGCTTGCAATCCTCACTGCCGCACTCGCTTCACCGATCACTTCGCTGAATCCAACGCTTGCCGCAGGGTGGTTTGCGGGCTATGTGCAATTGAAACTTAGAGAACCGACAGCAGAAGATTTGCAGAATTTCCTGAAAATGGATGATCTGGGCGCGTTCTGGTCGAACCGAGCCGGGCGTGTTTTGCTGGTCACTGCTCTGACAAACCTTGGGAGCATGGCTGGCGCTTGGGTTGCAGCAGCTGGTTATCTTGGCGGATTGGGCAATTAAGCAAGTGCATCAAGCACATTCAGCATGTCCACGTGTTCTCGAACGTCATGCACACGGAGCAAGTCAATCCCTTCATAATGCGCAAGTGCGGCAATCGCAAGCGTACCTGCTAGGCGGTCGCTTGTCCTCGAACGCCCCGTCAATTCACCAATCATTGATTTTCTGGAGACGCCCCACAACAATGCAAACCCTTCAATGCCTCGAAGCTGGTTGTGATTCTGTAACAATTCGATGTTATGATCAAGCGTTTTTCCAAACCCAATTCCCGGGTCAAGGGCAATCAATTCCTCGGGGTGGCCAGCGGATTTAAGCGCCCGTGCAGTTTCAAGTAATTGGTCACTTACTTCCTGCGTACAGTTGGAATAGGATGGTTTTTCTTGCATCGTTCCAGGTTCGCCCTGCATGTGCATGATGCAAACGCCACACTTTGTCTGGAGGACAAGTTCGACCATAAGTGGGTCGCGAAGTCCTGAGACATCATTGATCAAATCAGCCCCTGCTTCGATGGCCGCTCGAGCCACCTCTGGTCGCCTCGTGTCGATTGAAATTAATCCGGAGGGGTTGGCTTCCCGGAGGCCTCGAATCACCGGAACGACGCGTTCTATCTCCTCTTTCGGCAAGACTGGTTCGGCGCCAGGGCGTGTTGATTCACCTCCTATGTCCAGCCATTTCGCTCCATCTTCCCACATTGTCAACCCGGTTTGAATCGCTTGCTCTGTGCTGGCCAAGCGACTTGCTGCATGGAATGAATCTGGCGTAATGTTGAGCACGCCCATGACGTGAAAGCCACCGCCTTCCGTTCGACGTAATCCCTCAGAGATTTCCTTTCGGCGTTCCAAATTGGGTCCGAAGGTTGGCTCCATGTTCCCTCGGACGGTGACAGAATTGATAAGTTGTGGCTGTGAAGTCTACCTATGTCGCAGGGGGAGGTTGGTGATTCTCATCCATCAAATCCCAATGCCGATGGTTATGCGGTAGATGCCGGTGACGAACACGGCATACGACTTGCGTTCAGATTAATGTCCCGTTTCGGTGTGAGTAGCAGCGAGGAAATCTACCATCTCATCCACAAAAAAGGCTACTATGGTGGTATCCTCATCGCTTTGATTATTCTTGGTTGGTGGGTTTTGATCACAGAGGGTGGCGATGATGTCGAACTCGCCACCTCCTTCTTGTTTGAATTGAACTACCTCAGTGTGGCAATCTATGTTGGCTTGTTCGGTCTTCTTTCATCAGGCCTCACCTCGACGGCTAAAGAAAAGGGCCAATTGATGAATTCCCTTCTCTCAGGAGCCATGCTCATCGTGTGTGGATTCTTCGTGTTGGAGCCACTCTTCTATGGCCTCACTGGTGACAAAATTACCGGGCAAGTTGGATTTTGGCGTTCCAGTCGACTTCTTGGATTGTTCATAGGCGTCACATTTTGCGCTAAGTTCCTTGTGGAGGCTTGGCACCTGTATTGGGTGAAAAAATTCCTCGAATCAAGAGGCATCACCATCACGGACAACACTGCTTCGGAACATGGTGCACACTCCGAAGTCGATGTCATGGAGTGACCACGCGTCGCTTTGATGAACGATGAATGGGTGGAATGAACATGTCAGGAGAACGACTGGATGTATTGCGCCTTGGGTACCGCCTTGGCAGGGACCCTCGCATTACCACCCACCTAGCGCTTGTGAGTCGTGCCCTTGGTGCAGACCGGTTTTTGCTCGCAGGTGATGAAGATTCAAAGATGTTTGAGAACCTCGAATCGGTGGCTGACCGATTCGGCTCAGGCATGTCTTGTGAGCATGTTCAGGGGCCGATGGGGTGGTTGCGTCGTTTTGTCGAAGAGGATGCAGGTGACGGGGAACCTGGTGTCGCTGTTCACCTCACCATGTACGGAGAACCCTTCCGTCAAGCCATTCCTCGCATCCGTCGAGATCGCCCAATGGTCGTCATCGTCGGTGGTGCGAAAGTTCCCGGTGATGTTTACAAGTACAGTCAATACAATTTGGCCGTTGGAAATCAACCTCACTCGGAAGTCGCCGCATTGGCACTGTTTTTGGACGCATGGCATGGTGAATCAGGAAGCGAACGGTCGTTTGATGATGCTCGATTAATCATCCAGCCGACGGCAAGCGGCAAGCGCGTAAGGGATTTAGATCGTGAAGAAGAGTAAGCACCCGATTACTCGCTTGCAGTCAGTCTATTTTGGCACGAAATAAGCACTGTTTTCGACCAAACTGGTCATTCGGTTTCCAACCCAATCATTATGGGTGTCCGTTTTCGACCAAAACTGATGTCGGAAGTCAATTTTGGTTCTGGCTCATTCAGTCCCGGCAAAAACCGACGTGGTGTGGCTCATGCTCCTTCCTTTTTTGATGCAGCAGATCGTCTCACAAATGGCGAAGAATTACCCCAAGGCGCTCGTGGCGATGGGTTGCTGTTGACCGCTGACGGCGGCCGCTACACTGGGACTCTCTTTGGCGCCCGTGCCCATGGCGAGGGTGAATTGGTGTTTACAACGGGAATGATGGGGTACCAAGAGTCATTGACCGATCCTTCATTCGCAGGCCAGGTCTTGACGTTCACGTATCCATTGATTGGTAATTACGGCGTCCATAACGGGGCATCCGAGTCGAACTCAGTGTGGCCAAGAGGCGTGGTTGTACGCCATGCTATGTCACAACCAGACCATCGCTTTTCGATTGGAACTGTGGATGAACTGCTCCGTTCCCATGGTGTGCCAGGGATTGAGAACATCGATACTCGTGCGATCACCCGCAGGGTTCGTGAACTCGGAACGGTGTTGTGTGTCTTTGGCCCTGTTGAAGACGAGGCTCTTCTCAAAACCAAACTGGCGAACCTGACATCTCCTGAACTTGAGGACCTTGTTGATGATGTTTCAATCAACGAAGCCGTGATTCTTAATCCCGGCGCCTTGGATGATTTGAACCGTCCACTGCCACGCTTGGGGGCTCTTGATTGTGGTATCAAGTACAACATTCTCCGAAACTTATGTGAGCATTTCGAAGTGGTTTGGTGCCCACCTGAAACTCCGTTTTCAGTGCTTCGTGATGACTATCAAATCGACGCCTTGTTCTGTTCTAACGGCCCTGGCGACCCCGCCCATCCCGGTAAAGCCACACAGGCCAGAGCTACGTTGGCAAAAGCCGTCCGTGATCGAATGCCAGTGATGGGCATCTGCCTCGGTCACCAATTGATGGGTCTTGCATCGGGGCTTCAAACCTACAAGATGCGTTACGGTCACCGTGGTGCTAACCAGCCCGTCGTTGATCTCGTCACAGGCTCGGTTTCAATCACAAGCCAGAACCATGGATTTGCGGTCGCCGATCCAGAGGCTGGTATGCTTGCTGCTCATCCATCAGGTGCGTGTTCACCTCCGGGGGAGAACATGCACGGTGCCGAGGTTCAAGTCCGCTATGTCAATGCGAATGACCGCACTGTGGAAGGCCTCGACCTCGTTGGCCATCCCTCCTTCACCGTTCAATTTCACCCTGAGGCCTGCCCGGGTCCTCACGACGCCGCCCCTTTGTTTGGGCGATTCCGTTCAATCGTTGACGAACATCTCGGAGGTGCTGTTTGATGCCTCGCCGAGACGATCTGAAGACCATCATGGTTCTTGGAAGCGGCCCGATTAAAATTGGGCAAGCTGCAGAATTTGACTTCTCAGGAAGCCAAGCGGTCCAAGCCCTACGGGAGGACGGGTACGAAGTTATTCTTGTCAACTCAAACCCCGCTACCATCCAAAACGATCCGGAAATGGCTGACAAAATCTACATCGAGCCGCTGATCCCCGACACCGTTCGACGCATTTTGGAAATCGAAAAGCCATGTGCGCTCCTTGCTGGCATGGGCGGTCAGACTGCACTGAACATTGCAAGTGAATTGGCGCATGATGGCTCATTGGATCGAATTGGTGTGGAATTGATTGGATCTGACCTTGATGCAATTGACAAAGCAGAAGACCGTGAACTGTTCAATGAAGTGTGCGAGTCAATTGGACTTCCAATTTCTGAAGCCATTGCCTGCAACACGATGGAAGCAGTTCTTGCTGCCGCCGAAGAAATCGGTAGTTGGCCGATTCTTATACGCCCTGCGTTCACACTCGGCGGCCTGGGCGGGGGTACGGCTTGGGACATTGGACAACTTGTCGAAATTGCCACACTCGGCCTCCGAAATTCCAGAATCAATCAAGTGTTGATTGAGGAATCAATCCTCGGCTGGCA
This sequence comes from uncultured Candidatus Poseidoniales archaeon, assembly GCA_000246735.1. Taxonomy (GTDB): domain Archaea; phylum Thermoplasmatota; class Poseidoniia; order Poseidoniales; family Poseidoniaceae; genus MGIIa-L1. The sequence continues at coordinate 884,803 of CM001443.1, forward strand.
GGAACTTGAGTACGAAGTCATGCGTGATGGCGCCGATAACGCCACCATTGTGTGCACAATGGAAAACATTGATCCAATGGGCGTTCACACTGGTGAATCGACCGTTGTCGCTCCTTTGCAGTCCTTCTCTGATGCAGATCACCAAATCCTTCGGGACCAAGCCCTCAAACTCATTCGTGAGTTGAACATCAAGGGCGGATGCAATGTTCAATTTGCCTTCAATCAGTTCACTGGTGAGATACGTGTTATCGAAGTGAACCCTCGTGTGTCAAGGTCGTCTGCTTTGGCAAGCAAAGCGACGGGGTACCCTATTGCTCGTATGGCCGCTAAAATCGCTGTTGGCTACACACTTGACGAACTCCCGAACCCAATCACAGGGGAAGGCACCACCGCAGCGTTCGAGCCAACCCTCGATTATTGCGTTGTGAAAATTCCTCGCTGGCCCTTTGACAAGTTTCGAACAGCCGACAGGACGCTTGGGACTTCGATGAAGTCCACGGGCGAAGTGATGGCCATTGGGCGCAATTTCGAAGAAGCGTTCCTCAAGGCTTGGGCTTCATTGGAGCAAGGCTGCGCCCACCCACGTCCATTGACTCGGGCGGACGAGAGCGAAGGCGATGGCATGGCAGAGCGGGCGTTGACACAACTCCCTGACAGCACCCTCGTGGAATGGTGCCGCGTCGCAACCGATCGACGCATGGGTGCTTTAATCGAGGCATTCCGTCGTGGATGGTCGGTTGAAAAGGTCCATGAGATCACACGAATCACGCGCTGGTTCCTCTATAGATTCGAGAACATCGCCCGTACAGAGCGTTCGATTACCGATTTGCATGCCACTCCTGCGGAACTCACCCGAGAGCAACTCAAATCTTGGAAGAGCCTCGGGTTCAGTGACGCCCACATTGCCGATGCGTTGGCTGGCTTCCCTCCAACTGGGCCGAAGTCACTGCAACCAGGGTTTGATGAAGAGGCCGTCATGAAGCGAAGGCACAGCTTAGGTCTCCACCCTCGATACCGCATGGTTGATTCATGTGCTGCAGAATTTGCTGCTAAGACTCCATATTACTATTCAACCTACGAGATCGATGATGAGGTTGGTGTAGACTTGCTTCCAAATATTGAAACTCGAACGAAGGAACGCCTTGTCACCGTGGGGAGCGGTCCAATTCGTATCGGGCAAGGCATTGAATTTGATTATGGATGCGTTCACGCTGTGAAGGCCATTCGAGCCGCTGGAAAGGATGCTGTGCTGATCAACAACAATCCTGAGACAGTCTCGACCGATTTCGATACCTCCGACCGGCTCTATTTCGAGCCATTAACCCTCGAGTATGTCTCAGAAGTCTTGCTCCGTGAGCAGGCACATGGAATCCTCCTCCAATTTGGCGGTCAGACTGCAATCAATCTCGCCTTGCCTCTCAACAACCGCCTTCCACTCCTCGCCCCGAAAGGGCTTGATCTGTCAATTATGGGCACCTCTTGCGATGCGGTTGACGAAGCAAGCGACCGTGAGCGATTCGAAGCCTTTGCGAAGCGAATTAACTTGCAAATGCCACGAGGTGCGACAGGAACCACGTCTGATGACGTTCGGGCTGCAGTTGAACTCATTGGTTTCCCAGTCCTTATTCGGCCATCGTATGTTCTTGGTGGAAGGGGCATGGAAATTCTGGCCAATCAGCAGCAATTAGATGCTTACTTGCGTGAGGCCTATCTTGCACCTGACAAGCCATTGCTCGTCGATGAGTACCTTGGCCATGCAACAGAAATCGATGTCGATGCAGCCGCAGATGGTGAAGAGGTCCTGATTGGAGCCATCATGGAGCACCTTGAGGAAGCTGGCATTCACTCAGGTGACTCGACGTGTTTCATTCCTACCCAAAACATTCCTGACTCCATGCTCAAGAGGATTGAGGAGCAAACCAAAGCCATCGGTCTGGGTTTGAACATCAAAGGATGTTTCAACATCCAGTTTGCCATACAAGGCGATCAACTATACACCCTTGAAGTGAATCCACGCTCCTCACGAACTGTACCGTTTGTTGCGAAAGCCACAGGGCTGCCAATGGCTCGAATCGCAGCCAATGTGACCATTGGTATCCCACTCGCCAAGCAAACCATCCCTCAGCGAACAACAGGTCAAGTTTGCGTGAAGGCGCCCGTGTTCCCATTCATCAAACTGCGAGGTCTCGACCCCGCCCCCGGGCCAGAAATGAAGTCAACCGGTGAAGTGTACGGTTCCGACATATCTGCCGATGTGGCCTACCTCAAGGCACGAATTGCCACTGAGGTGCCTGTTGCAAGTGAAGGTGGAGCCTACTTGACGGTGCGCAACGACGACAAGGAACGCTTGGTCCCAATCGCCCAAAATTTGGTTGAACTTGGTTTCACACTCTATGCAACGCCAGGTACGTGTGATGTGCTTCGCGCCAACGACGTCCCGGTAACAGTTGCCTATAGAATAGCGGATAAGATGCATCCTGATGCCCTCGACTTGATGCGTGAAGGAAAGGTCTCCTTCATTGTGAACGTGCCAACTGTGTCCGGAGGCGCAGTGCGTGACGGGAACATGATGCGACGGCTTGCTGTTGAACTCAACATTCCATTTGTCACGACATTGCGAGGGGCAGCAATGGAGGTTGCAGCAATGAAGGCAGCCATGTCTGGTCCATTGGAACCACGTCGATTGACGGTTCATTACTGAGATCAGCACGCATTGTAAGCATCGATGATGTACTTCGTGAGTGGACTTGTCCACGCTAATTCACTGATGCCTGCTTCGCCTTCGAGGTCGTAAATTCGGACCACATCTCGGACCCTCACATTGCCTTCACTTGAGCGCGCAAGAATTGTAGCAGGTTTGATGGCTTTACCTGTGCCATGAGGGTCATAGACTGTATCCAATGCATCGCTCAAGAACCAATCGGCTTTGCCGCCAGCCTCTCCTTCGTATGTTTTCTTAACCTTCTTCGGTCCGAACATACCGCTCGACTTTTTCTTCTTTGTATCAGATGCTGCCTTCGTAGCAGCCTTCTTTGCCGAATCGGGCTTGCCTCTGGTGCTCTGTTTCTTTGGTGAATCGGATGCGCTAGCACCAGCACTTGCTGCTGAGCGGCCTTTGAATTCTGTTTCCATCTCTGCGCGGATTTCCTTTTCAAGTTCCTTTCGGATTGACTTTTCCAACTGTTCACGGAGTTTGGCTTCTATGACTGTTGGATCGCCCTTAGCAGCTTTGGAGATTGCATCGTCGCGCTCGTCTTTCATGGCCTGCATGACGTTGAGGTAATGAGCGGCGACTTGAATCAGGGATGTTTCCATCGAAGCCTCAAGTTGCATTGACACAACTGCTCCAGAAGAGTCTCTCCATTTGCGCCATTGAAGCATGGTGTTGGCGTGAATGTCGGAACCACATTTTGGGCAAAAACTTCGCTTTGGCGGCTTGAGGACAGGGATGGCGCGCATTGCCTCAGGATCAATACCATCGTGTTCACCACTTGCCACATCGTGAATGTGAGTTGATGCTTCCATGCCGTTGTCCATCGCATCACGGAAGAGGCCTTCACTCAAATCGAGTTTTCCCGCTTGGATGAGATCCCAACCATTGGTTCCACGCACGACAGCTCGAACTGCAGCGCTCGCTGCTGGTGATTGACCCCATTCGTGGTTTGAGTACAGAGTGGTTTTTGTTTCCTCCAGTTCAGTACCAAAGGCGCTTGCTAAGTCTATGTCTTCGCCTTCAGCGGGTGCAGCAATGCCGAGTAGGATTGGATTTGCACCTTCCTCGACCCTCGCAATCATGTCGAATTTCTCAGCCATCGAGAGGTCTTCGCGGTGGCGAATGACTTCTTTGAGTTGATTCAAGTCGTGACCTGTTGCAGTAATGGGGCCTTGGGCGGTGAGGTCGTGTCCACATGAAAGACAAAATTTCCCCGCTGCTTCAACACCTGATTCACAGGTTGGACAATAAACGCCCGCCATATTCGGTTATGCACGGTCACCTCTTTTGAATGGTGATGGTCAAATCACGTTATTTCGGTGCGGACAAAGGCCCATCCTTTGAATCGGAAGCGTGGCATAACAATGGATTGCATTCTTTCATTCGACATGGGCTGCGCATGCTTTGAGCAAATCGACAATCTCATTTTGTTCCATTTCAGCCAAAATCGGAGCCAATCTTGGTCCCCGCTCCTTGCCCATGAGCGCAGCATATGCAGCCCTGTAGCCCATCTTGGGACTCAAGTCGAGATCTTTGGCAGACTGAGGTATAGCACTCCCGATGTTTGTGGCATTCCACTCACACTGCTCAAGCGTAACTGCAAGAGTGGAAAGAACGGATTTCTCTTCCTGGCTCAGGTCGTTCAATGCCTCCACATTTGGAGTTGAGAGGACACTGATCTTCATTTCTTCAGGGAAGTGCTTCGAGGCAATCCACGCTCGCATTCGGGAGAGTCGGTCGGTCATTGCTTGAGTTGGTTCCGTGATCGCACCAGCATTGCGTAGGCTTTCCCATACGCCATCATCAGTCGACTTGGTTTGAGCAAGTAAGGCGAGGTGCCTGAAGGTCACGGCGGTCGCTTGAGCGGCCATCCCTTCCTCGACGGCGGCCATTCGCATGGCACCTGCGGCATCTTCAACCTGCACACGCTGCCTTCGGCTTAATCCATCATCCAATAATTCGGCCTCGAAATCCCTTGCGGCAAGACGTTCATATTCATCAGCGAGGTTGACAAGGCTCATGCCAGTATCGAACTCTATCGCCTTGTTCGGTTTGGACTTCGCCACCAAGAGTCGGAGGATTTCTGGAGGCACCAAGTCCAATGCTTCGATTGGGCCAATCGTGTTGCCTGCAGATGATGACATAGCGCCTTGACCCTTGAGGCTGATCCATTCATAGGTGAGCGGATGAGGTGGTTCGTGGCCGAGGATTTGTACAATCTCTCTTCCTGTCGCATATGAGCCTCCTGCTGCACCGTGGTCTTTTCCGAATGGCTCACATGTGACGCCAATCCATCCCCACTTTGCAGGCCAATCAATTCGCCATGGCAACTTTCCTTCACCTTTGGAAATGTCTGAAGAGCCAGTCTCGCCGTGCATGTCCTTCCAATGGACGAGTGGGTATTCGTAGCCTGTGACGGTCACGCCATCGAGTGATCCTTTGGAGTCAAGAGGGCTCCAAGGGAACCAATTTTCTGGTAATTCCCTGCTCGAAATTCGCTCGATGGCTTCCCGAATTTCATCCGCTCGGTCGCAAGCAATCTTGGCCAATGCATCGAATCGACCCGATCGGTAGGACTCGAGGTTATCGATGATTCTCGGTCGAACGCCAATTTGCTCCAGTGCTTGGAGAAATGGCTTCAGAAAGTGATCTCCATAGGTCCATCCTTCCTTTTCAAAGCGAGGCCAGTCGGGGTTCCCATCTGCATCAGGCGCGGGAATCGAACCGAGCTGGTGGCCGATGAATTGTTCATACTCTGGGCCAAGGAAATCATACACCTTCCTCAGTGGATCAGCTGTGTCGACGATGAACACGAATTCCACATCAAGGCCTGCGTTGCGTGCGGCTCGGGCAATCATGTCGCCGGTGAGAATTTCTCGCAGGTGGCCAATATGGAATTCACCGCTTGGCGTTATGCCCGTTGAGACAATGTGTTTCTCACCCTTATGGCTCAGCGCCTTCGCCGCCACATCTGCCCAGTGCATGCATCTTCACCTCAAACAGGAACGGCGCGGATGATGCCTCTGAGTGGGACATCCTTGATTTCGTTCCGAGTGGTTTTGTTAACGAGCACAACGGCAAGGCCAACTTCGCCACCGACTGCTCGAATCGCTTCGATGGTTTTACCCATTGTCACGCCAGAAGAGAGCACGTCGTCAATGATCACGACTTTCTTTCCAGCCACCTTGCCGTACTTGTTGGAGAGGACACCTTTGCCGTCTTCACCTTCGACGTTTCTGAAAATCGTGAATTCTGCGCCAAGGTTACGTGCGACTTCGTGAGCGAATGTGATGCCGTTGATCGAGATGCCGACCACTGTGTCGATGTCTGCGAGGCCAAGTTCTTCATCTGCGACATCGGCCATAATCGTGCCGACAGCAGCGATGCGCTCAGGTCGAACACCAATGCTCCGCCAGCCGATTCGTACATCGGTCGGACGGTCCTCGGTGCCACCTTCTGTCAAAAGCCACGAAATGGTGTCTTGTGAGAGTGAAAGTTCATCAGCAATTTGTTGAGAATTTAACCCTTCTTTTCGCATGCCAAATGCTTGTGCTCTTAGTTCTTCGATGCTCAAAACCATACTACTCATGATGCGCTGATGACTCAACCTCATGAATCCTTTGCCAGTTCGCCTCCGATGGCTTCAAGATAGAGCGGCACAGGCATTGACGCATGAGCGACTTCGATTACGAGTCCCTGCTCGACCGAGCACGAGAGAACATCCCAGAGGAAATCTCATCGCGTTCACGATGGCGATTGCCTCCTCCGCAAATTCTAATCGAAGGACAGAACACGATTTTCCGTAATTTCAATGAGGTTGTTTCCATGATGGATCGAGATGACAATCACGTGTACCAGTACATTCTCAATGAATTGGGTACTTCCGGTTCCCGTGACGGGCCTCGTGCTCGCTTCAAGGGGCGAATCCCTCCTAAGCGCATCAAGAAGACGATTGCAAACTACGTCAATGCCTACATCAAGTGCAGCCAGTGCTCCGCACCCGATACACACTTTGTGAAGCAAGACCGAACCACGCTCCTCAAGTGCCAGGCATGTGGTGCGACTCGCCCTGTTAAACTTTGAAGCGCCTATCCTTCTATAGAGAGGGGCTTGACACATTGTGTTACTTTTTCACTTGGAAAAATGTCAGTTGTTTCGAGTCCTCAAATGCATAACATAAATGGAGAGGTCTGTTAGGCCAAGCCATGCGAGCCAAGGCTCTAATGCTCTGTTTTTTTGTGGCAACCCTCTCCCTATCAGGGTGCTTTGGTGCTGAAGAAGTCGAGAAAGAGGAACAAGAGGTGACGGTGACTGACCAGCGTATCTTTGTCACGGATGGAACAGGTGCTTCTGTCGGGGTTGCACCAATTGAGATGGAATTCACCTTCAGTGATGTAGGTGAAACTGGAAAAGAACCCAGCATCGGTATCACATCCAGCGGTTGTATGTTCTTCATTGCCATGGAAAAACCAATGCGCTCGTGCGATGCTGGTGAATCATGGATCGATTCGAAAGACATCACGCAAGCGCCTTTCACGAGCGATCCGTATGGATGGGTCGACCCGGTCACAGACCGAGTGTTCAACATTCACATGATGGGTCTTGAATCGACCTGGATTGGCTGGTCTGATAACGACGGTGAATCGTGGATGGGTAACCCGCACGATTCCGGTACTACGCCACTGAACGATCACATCAAGCTCGCAACCGGGCCATGGGTTGACGGAGCATACGGGCTTGTGGGGCAACTCAACCCAACCTACGAAACAGCTGTCTACTTCTGTTTCAACAAACTTGTTGGGATTTCTTGTTTCACCAGTTTTGACGGTGGTGCAACGTTTGAGGTTGGAGGGGACATCGTCGGCCTCGCTTCCACAAATGGCGGTCTTCATGGTGCAATCACCACCGCTCCGGATGGCACGGTGTACGTCACTCCCCGCGTGCCAACCCCGACCCTCATTCTCTCCAAAGACAACGGCCTCAACTGGGAAGAGCGCACTATGGGTGAAGACGCAGGGACGCCAAATCCACGAAAGAATTCAGAGGTCGCTACCGATAGTGAATCCAATGCCTATCACATCTGGACTGGTGCAGACTTTGGCATTTACATGTCACGTAGCACTGATTCAGGCGACACATGGGAGCAAACAAGCACCCGGATTAGTCCAATCGAGGTCATCTCAACTGCATTCCCGCAGGTTGACGCAGGTGACCCCGGACGAATCGCCTTCACCTACCTTGGAAGCGAGAACGCAGAAGTGCTGAATACAACCGACATCGATGGGAACAACTGGGATGGAAACCCCCACTATGCGACAGGAAATGTATCCTATGACATCTACGTGACCTACAGTCTCAACGCCCTCGATGAAGATCCAATCTTCCACACCTACCGCCTTTCTGACGACCCCGTGCAGATCGGTAGCATGTGCTTGAACAGTGGTGATTGCCGAACAGATGCTGGCGGCTCAAACAGAAACTTACTCGACTTCAACGATCTCACAATTGACCTTGAGGGTCGTGTGTACATTGCTTTCGCAGATGGTTGCATCGATGCGTGCGCAACGGGCAACAACTCACAGCCCGAAGATTCCCGAGCAGGGCGTGGTTCTGTTTACTTCATGAACAACGGTCCAAGCCTGTATGTGGAAAAGGGTGTTCTCAACGACAAGCCTGGTGGTTCTGGGATGGCAGCATCTCTTCCTGTTCAGTGCTTGGCAGACCCTTGCATGGCCACAGATCGAGAGCAAGAGTCTGAACTTGCCGAAGATGCCTGACTCGATTGTTCGGTTCAATCCATGCCCATCTCATGGGCCTCAGCCCCGGTGTCATGTTGCAGGTGCTCCACCATCGCCGCCACTGCATCTTCGCCTTGCAATGTATACCATACGCCTTCTGGGTAAATGACAGCCGTCGTTCCGAATTCACAAAAATCCAAGCAGCCAGATTTCTGTACACGGACATCGGTCAATCCTGCTTCCTTTGCAGCACGCTTGATCGATTGCATGAGTGCGAGGCTACCTCGCTTTCCACACGAAGGTCGAGCAGCACCTTCGGCCCGTTCATGACCACAGACGAACAAGTGTTTCCTGTAGCCAGGTTCAGTTCGTCCTTTTGGGTCGTTTGGCATGGTGGTCACGCTTCCATTGTTTGATTAATGCGGAGTGCCAATGCCAGGTCCTTTTCGGTGATTTGATTTTTATCGTGGGTGTACAATTCGATCACGACATAGCCCCAACCAAGATGAATCTCTGGGTGATGGTTTGCGTCTTCTGACAACATTGAGATCTCATCAACAAAGGCTTTTGCTGCTGAGAAATCCGTGAATTCAAATTCCCTCATCAAGCGGTGCTCAACGATGGCCCATCCCGTTGGGATGTCCATTTACTCAACCCCAGAGGTGAGAGTCATCGCTGCCTTTGCTTTCTTTCTCGACCTTCTCATGAAGGCTTGAGCGACGCTTCATGTCAGCTCGCTCAAAGGCAAGGAGGTCCTTGTCATCGATGTATGCGGGGCGGGTATGGGCGACAAGCACGATGCGTGCAATGATTTCACGTGCAACGAAGTGAGTTTGGCCATCTTCGCCTAGCAATTCGATGCTCGACTTGCCTGATGCCAGCAAACGGCCACGAATCCATGGGCTTTCACCATCAAGGAGTGCTCGTGCGTCCATCAAGATCTCAATGAAATCATCACGTCGGAGGCCATGCCTTCGCTTGAGCAGGTCCCCGTTGATGACATCAGCGACATCCTCAAGGGCAGGCGAACCCATATCTTTCCACATCTGTGTCGCCCAATCAGGGAGCGTAATCTTCTGCTTCTTCTTCGCCATGATGAGAGGTACATGGCGAGGCTACTTGAACCTCGCTCCTCGCTATGTTCCCGCCAATGGCTGAAAATTCCTCATTCGGGGGTATGTCTTCTTGAAGGGTGGGCCACCGGCAGAAGACAGGGGAAGAAGATGAAAGTCTCATGGCGAACGCTTCCAACGGTCCTTCTCGAGGACGAAGTGCTCGACAAAGCGTTCTCCCGTGCCCGGAAAGCAGCTGACCGAGTTGATGACTCCGACCGTGTGTTCCGTGTTCGAAAGCAAATGAGCCGAATGGTTCAAACCGCAGCAGATGTGATTGCAACGACCTTCATGGATACGGTGAATGTATGGCCTTCGCTCGACCAATCGCCAAAGTTTGACGTCGCCATGATTGATGCGTGCGTTGGTTGTGATGATTACCGACACCACCTCTCAATGCTCCAATGGGCTTCCAAACAGGTGCTCAACATCGCTGGTCAAAACAGCAAGAAGATCATCCGGACGGCTCGGACTGATTTGATGCACGATGCCAGAAAAGAAGCATATGGCCGAATATCCTCGATCATGCGCCGTGTGAAACCTTCGCTTCTCTGGCTCAGTCAAGCCCGTGAAACACTGAAGCGTTTGCCAACCATTGACCAAGTCTTGCCTTGTATTGTCGTCTGTGGTGCCCCGAACGTCGGTAAATCTGCATTCATTTCTGCGCTCAGTTCAGGAAAAATGGAAGTCAACCATTATCCTTTCACGACCAAGCAAATCCACGTTGGGCACTTCACTCACCGCCGTTTGCAGTATCAGATGGTGGACACGCCAGGTCTGCTTGATCGACCGAGGACAGCTCGGAACACCATCGAATTGCAAGCGATTGCAGCACTGGAACATATTGGTTCTCTTGTTCTCTTCTTGATGGATGAAAGCGAGGCATGCGGCACATCAATTGAAGAACAAATGCATCTTTTGGAAGATGTACAGGCGATGTTGCCGGGCACGGATTTGATGGTTGTAACCTCAAAGGCAGATTTACTTGACCCACTTCCCGATATGTGGACTGAAGTTTCAGAGGCAGAGGCTGAGTGGCGCGATGATGGCGCCGAAGGAACACCTGACCTCCCTCTCTTGCTTGACCCGAAAGGGCGAGTGACCATGTCGGCAACAGAATTCATCGGCATGGATGCAATGCGAATGGAAATTATTCGTCGCATCAAGGACGCACGCCAAATTGATCCAATGGCTTTGCCAGAGGGTTGGTATCGACGCGACCAAGACTGAACTCACATGTGTTCAATCGGCACAATGCCCAAGCCTTCCATGCCCGTTCGCATCATGCGACGGGCGACTTCAGAAACTTGAAGATTCACAGTGTTGACTTCACCATCAATGATGATCATGCAGTCTCTATAGAACGCATTGAAGCAGTTCGATAGGTGGAGGAGATGATTTGCGAAAAGATGCGGTCGTCGATCGTTCACTGCCTTCGCCAAGACATCATTGTGAACTGCCAACGCTCGCAACAACCCTACCATGCCGGATGGCATGGATTCTGGAAGTTCGAGGTTTACCTTTGCAAGCTCGGCCTCGATGTCAACACCTTCTGATTGGCACCTTCTGACAATTGAACACGCCCTGACGTGCGAGTACATGATGAACGGTGCTGAGCCGCCCTCAAACGCCAGAGCCTCTTCCCAACGGAAAGTGAACCCTTTTTCGGGACTGACTTTGATGATGTTGAATCGAACGGCAGACTTCCCTGCAGCATCTGCGATTTCGTTTACTTGCTGTTGTTCGTAATCGGGTCGAAGAGCACCGACCACGGCCGCTGCCTGTGCCTGTGCCTCTTCCAAAAGGTCGTCCATGAAGACAACGTTGCCCTTTCGAGTTGACATCTTGCCTTCTGGGAGTTTGATGAATGAATAGAACAGCACTTCTGGGACTTTCTGTTCAAGTTCTGTTAGTGTCATACCGACCTGTTTAGCCTGGAGCTTGTGGTCTTCACCAAGGACATTGATGAGGTCGTCACATTGCTGCCACTTCCACATATGGTAAGCGATGTCTCGTGTGGCATAGAGTGAAGATCCGTCGCCACGGCGGAAGAAGAACTCAGTTTTACCCTTCAAGCCCCTTGCACCGAGGTCGAGGAATTCAGCCCCATTGTCTGCCGTGCCATGTATTTCGAAGGTTCGGAACAGTTCCATTAACCGCCCGACGTCACCGTTCGTTACGAACATAGATTCCTTTGTGAATGTGTCAAAACTGATGCCTAAGCGTGCCAGTGTAATGAGCATGCCATCGAGGACAGGTTGGTAGGCTGCGGCGAATGCGTCAAGCACCCCTTGGTCGCCGTGTTCGCTGGCATGAACCATGCGTCCAATTTCCTGTTCAATGGCTTCTTTATCGGCTCGTTCTTGGCGAACCACTTGTGCGGCTTGGTACCACCGCACTCGCTCGTGGTCAGCTTTGCCTTTCCATTTCGGGTTGAGTCCGTCACGGCCTTCGAGTGTCGCTTCAACATCGGCTTCGCTAAGGTTTGCCAATGCCCATGCGAGCACACCAACTTGCTTCCCCATGTCATCGACATAGTATTCTGCACGGACTTCGTTTCCAAAGAGTCTGTGCAATCGGACGAGTGAGTCGCCAAGAATCGCGTTTCGTGCACGGCCCACGTGGAAGGGTCCATTTGGATTTGCAGACGTATGCTCGATGAGGATTTTACGCCCTGTTGGCTGGCACTCTCCGAATGGATGGCCGTGAGTTTGGGGTGAGGCGAGGATGGTTCTGGCAAGCCAACTGGGACTGGCCTTGATGTTGAGGTAGCCAGCAACGGCGTTTACCTCACCGATCGCTTCGTGAGACGGAATGGCGGCAGCGATGGCTTCTGCAATTGCAGGGGGTGCTTGTCCCAATTGTTTGGCAAAAGGGAAGCATGGGAGTGAAAGGTCACCTTGATCGAGTTCCCTCGATGGAGCAAGCATGTTTTTCCAGTGACTGTTCTGAATGCCAACATCTTTCAGCGCGGCTTCGATTAGAGGTTCTATGATTCTCTTCAACATCTGCATTGAATCGCCTCACATCATTGGGTAGCGGCACAAGGCGGCAAGCCCGCCAAATCCGTGAAGGAGTTGAGAACCTTCCTCGGTATCGATTGAAATATAGACAATTTCAGTGTTGCTTCGCTCAGCCATCTTTCCAAATTCATCGATCAAAGAGACGCTGTTGAGTTCCTTAGCGTTGTCACCTGAGGCTTCGCATGATGGGCATGCAGGCAACGCCTCCATTCGACCGATTGTAGCGGTCCATTCATGCTTGCAGGAGCCACACTGTAGGGTGATTGTGTTCTTTCTCAAGCCTTCAGAAATGAGTAGTTTGTCGATGGCTCCTCGCTCTAGAGCGCTGCGAACCATCATTTCACCATACGTGGCCCGTGGGGCGGACTTGATCAATTCTGAGAGGAATGAATTCATGACTTGTCGTTCCGCATCAAGTTCGATTTCCCCCATCAGGGAGCCTGCATTTTCGACCAATTCGCGAACACCACTCTCATTGGAGTAGCCAACATCGAAATGCGTCTTTGCCAATTTCTTTCCAACTTCGTGATGGAAGTAATCGTTTTTCACAACGAAATCCTTGGTCGCTCCTGGGCCACCAATAATGATCGCCTGGATGTTTTCGAGGTTTGGGAGCCAATAATTGCAGGCGTGTTCTGTAGCACGCTTGAAGAAATTGTGGGCGGCTTCTTCGATCAGTCGTTCGAAACGTTGAGCGGATTGACCACCTTGTCGGTGTTTCCCCATGATGTTGGAAACAAGGTGCTCTTGAACATGGATGCGCTTTCCAGATGCAATTCCAAAGGCTGCTTCACTGCGGTCAATGACAAACAGGCCATACGATTTTTTATCGACCAGCATGTCTTCAAGTTGGCTCAATTCGAAGACAGAGTCGCATCGGTATCGAAACGACATAAGCGGTTGTGGTGGTTCTTCAATGACGACGTTGACCATCCGGTTCTTGTTGTTGCCAATGATGATCGAACCAACGAAGATGGCAATGCCATTTTCACCGGGTCTTTTGTAGCGTGAAAGGGTTGAAAGAGCCGACTCAATAGCGCCTTGGACATTCTTGCGTGTCCCTTTCGATTTGATATTTGCAGCCTGTCCGTGCTCGTTCTGAAGCAGCGAGCGAGCATCAGATATGTGGCGGTCTGGTGGGATGATGAGGGTGACCAGCTCGGTTCCAAAACCCTTCATTTCCCTCAGGTCTTCAAGGGCGAGTTTCAACCGAAGGCGGCGCGTAGCGAGAGTTGCATCTTCAGACATCGCTTGGCCTCCAGTTGTGGGGCGTGGTTGAGGGGTCTTCAACTCTCTTATGGTGAGGCTTACAGAACAATGGAAGGTTGAGGTTTCTTCCTCCGTTCATGGGATATGCTCAAAGCATGAGCGCGTAAGGAAGGAACGATGACCACTCGTCATGTTGTTGCTTTGGGAGGAAGCCTCCTTCGCCCGGAAGAAGCAGAGCAGCGAACAGAGTGGTTTGGTCGACTGCGTCAACTCGCTGTTCACATGGAAGGGAATGGACGACGCCTCGCACTTGTTGTTGGTGGCGGATTACCTGCCCGTGAAGGCATCACCTTGGCCCGTTCCCTCGTCAGCGACACCGAACGTCTGGATGAAGTCGGCATCGCCGCAACCCGCCTCAATGCCACAGTGATTCAGCAGATTCTCTTGGACATCGGATGCGATGTAGCGCCAGTCATTCCTGCGACAACAAGCGATGCTGCCGCCCTCATGGACGCCCACCATCTCGTGATCATGGGTGGTACAACGCCCGGTCATACAACCGATGCTGTAGCCGTGGCACTTGCCCGAGATACTGGTGCAAGTCATTGCATCATCGCCACCAATGTAAGTCATGTCTTCGACAAGGATCCACGTCAACACGACGATGCTGTCTCTTTCTCAACAATGTCGATTGATGAATTAGCAGAGATTACCGGCATCGGTGAACCGCTTGCGCCTGGAGCCTCTGCCGTGATTGACCCCGTTGCCGTTGGTTGGGCAAAAGCGTGCGATCTTCGTTTGGCAGTGCTCGATGGCCGGGACTTATCGCTGCTTGAGAAAGCGCTTGATGGGCAGCCGTTTGATGGGACATTGATTTTACCTTAGGTGATGAAGCATGGTTGACGCAAATAAAGTGAAGAGTAATCTGCAACGAATGACCAACAAAGTTGTCTCATCAACAACAGGGAAAATCCAGCCCCACAAGCATTGTCGAATCTGCTTTCGCCCGATCAAGTTGTCCGTGGAGCCACGCGTCTGTTCGGATCAAGCATGCATCGATCGCAACATACGAGATGAGAAGAATCAACGACAAATGAGGATCTGGATGTTTGTTTTCCTTGGCATCTTTGCCTTCAGTTTCATTGGACCTTTGTTGCTCAGGTAGGGTCTTCGAACTCATCGAGCATCGCTTTGGATGCCTCTATATTCCCAGTGCCTGTGATGCCTGCGGCTTTGATTTGGTCACCTATGGCGAACAATTCTTTGAAGGCTTCTTCGATGGATTTTGTTTGTTTGAGGTACCTCATGGCAGGCCAACCGCAATCGATGACACCAGGCTCATGCGTGCTTTCTTCCACCCACGCCGCACATGCCTCTCCATAGCAGAGGGCTGAAAAATTCTCAAGGTCAACCCAAAAAGTTTGACGGCTGCAAACAGGACATGCTTTGCATTCGAGCGATGCAAGCACCGTGAGGCCATGTTCACCGATCACATCGATGTCCCACACAACGACGCTGGCGGAGACGAGGAGCATTCTGTCACTTTTTTTGAGGAAACTCCGGAGGACGCCCCATGCCGTTTGCTCTGAGCTAAAGCACCCGAGTGAAAGTGCGTTGCCACCTTCCTCAACTGCAGAGGGCACGAACACCCGTTGGAGTTGCTCCGCCATGGTGGTCGTTTGTTCATCGGGTGTTTGAAGGCTCGGTTAATTGCGCTTCCATTCGACTTCAATTACAGGCAATCCGCCAGGGTGCGGCAATGGTGCATTTGGTTTTTCGATCCTCACACAAATCAGCGCCACAAGTTGGTTGCTGGTGAGATGTTGAATGACTTGACTTGCCATTTCCTCCATCAAGGCAATTGGCTCCTCTGAGCCGTGCATTACGTTGTCGATTGCGATTTGAATGTCGGCATAATTGATTGTTTTGGCTAGCTCGTTATCGACCGTATCGTTCACAAGGGTAGCCCAGACCGTAAACACAAACGGTTGCTCTTGTTCGTGTTCAAATTCGTAGTAACCGTGCTTTGCCATCACGGTGTAGCGTTCTAAACCAACTCTGACGGTCATCAAATCCCTCAGGCTTCGTCTCGCTCGTGGACCCAGATAAGGTGGTAGCCAAACTGAGTTTTGACAGGCTCGGACACGGTTGCGAGTTCATTCTTCCACACGACTTCTTCGAATGGACGAACCATCTGACCTTTGCGGAACCAACCGAGGTCGCCTCCTTTTTGGCTCGAAGGACAAGTGCTCTTCTTTCGGGCCATCTTTTGAAAATCTTTCAGTTTACTGATGTTTTGACGCAACTGAACAGCTTCAGACTTCGAGGCTACGAGGATGTGGGATGCCCAAGCACTTGGCGCGACCATGCTTTGATGGCTGGCCTTTATGCTTTCAAGCCGTCGATTGAAATCACTGTTCAAGCATTTGCGTTGTAAGCAAGCATGCGAACATAGGTTCCATAGATGGTGATCGAAATGCCGAGGGATTCTGCATTGAATCGGTCCATGGTGTCAAGGTAGGTATGGTATTCCCAACTTCCGCTGCCGTAACACACGACGGCTCGGCCGTTCTTCCCACCAAGGTCGTAAACAAACGGTCCGTGATCAGAGTTGTATGGCATGCCATCTGCATCCCCTCGGTCTCCTTCAAGCAGGGAGAGTCTGATGTCATAACGCTCGGCCATGTCTGGGTTTGCCTTTTCATAAAGATCGGTAATTCGCTTCATGTGGCCGTAGTCGCCCTTGTTGTTGGTAAACAGAGAAACAGAGTCCCCCCTACTTGAATCAGCGTCAACGTGGTTCATATCCAGGTTCACATAAAGTCGCAAGTTTTCATTTAGGTAATTTTGGTTTGCTGCGACATAGGCTCTGCTGCCATAGAGGCCTTCCTCTTCCCCACCCCATGTGCAGAATTGGAGGGTTCGCTCAGGCGTTCCAGTCTCGCTGACAATCATGCTCATTTGCCGTCCCATTTCCATCACGCTGGAAGTTCCTGACGTATCGTCGACAGCGCCTTGTCCGTGGTAAACAGTATCATGGTGGCCGCCGACAATGACCACTTCTGTGGATTTTCCTTGAATGATGCCACATGGAACATAGATGGTTTGTGTTTGATCGTTTGTGACATCTATGTTCATCTCAAGGACACCTTGCGTTCCTGTTGCATTGAATATTGCAGCCTCTAAAATATCTCCAGCGTCTTTGGACATGGCGATGAAGGGCAAGTCAGTGGGGATCGTTCCGCCGTTGGCAGCGGTCACATCGTCGATTGCGCTGCCCTTGAAAATTGGGACACAGTCATTTCCTTCGATCAAGCCACAGTTGTAGTCCTTGTTGACTCGGATTAGACCAGCTAGGTTGTTTTCTGCAGCCTTGGAAAACATCACCGTGTTGCCAATCTTAGACCCACCACTGCGTAGGTAGCCAATTGTTCCCGAGGCCGTGGACCACAATGAATCATCGCTTCCGTTGCCTAAGTCAGTAAGTGCTACATTTTGCTGGAAGGAGTACTCTGATTGTCCCGAGAAGCCTTGAATAACGTAATCGACGCGGTGTTGGAATTCAGTGATTTCCGAACCAAAAGCGGTTGGCCCTTCGCACGGGCTGGCGAACGGTCCGATGTTCCCTTGAACGCAAATTCTGAGGCTTGGCTCGCTGTTGACTTTGTGCATTGGCACATCGAAGGTGTTGAGTTGAGTCTGCATGCCCATTGCCGCAAATTCAGAGATAATGTATTGCGCAGCGTTTGCTTCTTCCTGTGTGCCACTCATGCGACCTTCCCAATCAGGGTGGCCAAGTTCTACGAGGTTTTCAGCATAGGTGAGTGCTTGGTTTTGATCAAATTCGATGAGTTTGTATTCATAATCCTCTTCGAATCCTAACCATGCTGGTTGCACCACAAGAACTGCTGAGATCATTAGCACAGCAAGGCCAATGGCAATCGCCGCACCCATGTTGATTGGTCCATACACTTGCCTCTGCATTCTTGATTTGAAGGTGACAGGCTCCTCCTTCTCCACGTCCTCCTCCACTGCCAGAGTGACGGTTTCGCTTGGCGCTTCAACATCGTCCCATATGGATGGTTTTGATTCTAGCAACCGAGCGACAAGATCTGCCTTTCGCCCGCTGACAGCAAGGCCCTTCTCTGAAAGCATTGCTTTGAGTTCCGCCACGGTCTTCCCAGACAATGATGCTTCGTCCATGCCTAAGGCTTGAACACCCTCATTGAAGAACTCGGCGGTTGATTGTTTATGCGATTTCGTCGCCAGTCCAACGGCTACCAACATTGTGGTCAAGGCCGATGTGATCGAGGATTCTTGCGACAACAAAGTCAACCATGTCGTCAATCGATTTTGGATGGTTGTAGAATCCTGGGGAGGCTGGAATCACGATGGCTCCCCATTGAGAAAGTTTGGTCATGTTTTCCAAATGGACTGTTGCGTAGGGTGCTTCACGAGGTACGAGGATGAGTTTTCTCCGTTCCTTCAATGCCACGATGGCTGAACGGGTTACGAGGTTGTCACCGATGCCAGCAGCGAGCTTGCCGAGGGTTGTTCCTGAGCATGGACAGAGCACAACTGCGTCGATGTTAGCAGAGCCAGAGGCAGATTTGGCCCCGATGTTTCGGTCGTTTTCAAGCAGGGCGCCAGTCTCTTTTGCCAGCGCTTCCTTGGTTGTATCGCACTCATGCTTGAGGGTGATTTCACCTGCATTTGTGACGACGAGTCGTACTTCAACCCCTTTCGAGGACAAGATTTCCACCAGACGCTTTCCGTAGATAGCACCGGAGGCACCAGATATGCCTACGACAATTTCGCCCATGTTTGCTCGTTGCGGTTCTTCCTTTTAGCCACTTGTTTGGAAATGGTGCGGATATGCGAGGGTTATTTCTCTATAGAAAAGACTACGATGGTCTTCTCAACAGATTTTCATCCATTGCGTTCAGCAGTGCGGACAGAATTGCTTCATGGGTAAGGGAATAACCAAGCTGATTGATACAGGTTGTTGTGGATTGATTGAGGCCACACCCTGCGATTCCTTCGACTCGGCCTGCTGGTGTGTCGATGTTGATTGTGAAACCATGGCGTGAGGTCCAACGTAAAAATGACAAGCCTATGCTGCATATTTTCTTTCCATCAACCCAAACACCTTGCATTCGGGGGTCTCTGTTTCCAGTGATGCCGCATGCTTGTAAGGCTGCGATAACCCACCCTTCGATTCGTTCAATAATGGCGGCGACTGAAGTTTCACCCTCCAGATTCCATTTGAAAATTGGATAGGCAACAAGTTGTCCAGGTCCGTGCCAAGTGAGTCCACCACCACGATCCACAGCTTGTGTTTCGTAGTCCTCGGGTGGCGCAATGCCATCATTGCGTGCACGAGGGCCTACGGTGACTATCTCTGGGTGCTCTAAGATGAGCAATGTATCATCGATTTTATCTTCAATGCGTTTAGCTTGAAGTTGTTTCATCTTTTTCATGGCCGTCTGATACGGAACCACGCCGAGGTGCTGAACCTCGACAGACCTCGCTTCGACCATGGTGTTGCCTACGGGTTCCTCCCAATGAAGTTTTGATGGGGATGGTTTGCCTTTTTTCTCCGATTACAGATTCCAAACCAATCATGGAAGTGTCTGTGAATTCAAAGATGCTCTCTGCAATCTGTTCGACATCAGGAATTCTAGTTTCTGCTTCTCTGTTGAAGAACTCGGATTAGAGCGTTTCAAGAGCGGTCACAAGATCTTGCCAAAGGTCTTCCATGTCTTCGATGCCAACCGACAAACGGATCAAGCCCGGTGTCATTCCTGCATCATAGCGTTGCTTTTCTGGAATAGCAGCATGTGTCATTGTCCATGGATGGTTGATGAGCGATTCGATTCCACCCAAACTTTCTGCAGTCGCAAACAGTTTCAACTGTGCTGCAAACGCTCGAGCACCTGCTTCTCCTCCTTTGACCTCTAACGAAATGATGCCACCAAAGGCGTTCATTTGTCGCTGTGCGATTTCATGGGTTGGGTGGCTTTTCAGCCCAGGATAAAAGAGGCGTGTGACCTTTTCATTGCCCTGCAATCGCTCTGCCAATGCCTGTGCACTTTCACAATGACGGTTCATTCGCAAAGCGAGGGTTCGCAGTCCTCGGAGGATGAGGAAACAATCCATCGGTGCTGGAACTGCACCAACTGCATTTTGCAGGAATGAGATTTCTTCAGCAATTTCCTTGCTTTGGGTGATTAAACAACCACCGATGACGTCGCTGTGGCCACCGATGTACTTGGTCGTTGAATGTACAATGATGTCTGCCCCTAACTCGAACGGGCGCTGTAGAATTGGTGTTGCAAAGGTCGAATCAACAACAACGATGAGGCCGTGTTCTTTTGCTTCCGCTGCTAATGATTTGATGTCGTGAACGGTGAGAAGTGGATTTGTTGGACTTTCAAGCCAGAGAATTTTTGAGTTTTCACGAACAAGTTCCGCAAGGTCTCCGCCTTTCAATGGAGAATAACTTGTTTCAATACCGAACCGCGAGGCTATTTGGTCAAACAGGCGAACTGTGCCACCGTAAAGATCGTCACATGCGATGACATGGTCACCTTGTTTGAGCATTTGACTGATGGTTGTGATCGCTGCCATTCCACTTCCAAAGCAAAATCCGTAGGCTTCTTGGTGAGGTGATTCCATTTCAGCGAGCGCTCGTTGAAGGGCATTTCGAGTGGGGTTGTCTCCACGTGCATATTCATAGCCAAGGTGCTCGGAGAAATCCTTCTGAACATAGGTTGATGTTTGAAAAATAGGGGTGTGCACAGAACCTGTCGTGACTTCTGGGTCCAAGGATGAATGCACGCAGCGGGTTGAATCTCCAGTCATTTCACCACTCCCATCCATCGACATCGAATCCGTTATCCCTTAACCAGTCATCGTTGTAGACTTTTCCAAGATACGGATTTCCAGCATCGGGAAGAATGACAACAATCCTTGCCTTTTTTCCCGCCTGATCGTATTCTGCAGCTATATCCAATGCAATCTGTAATGCTCCACCGCATGAACCACCGCAGAACAGCCCCTCTTGCTTGGCCAGACGTCGAGCCATTCTGAAACAAATCTCGTCATCGACCATTCGAATTTCATCAATCACCGAGAAGTCGGTCGCTGGTGGAATGAAGTCTTCGCCAAATCCTTCGACCTTGTATCCATGAGGGACACCCATGGTTCCATCTTCGAACCATTGCTTGAGAATTGAGCCCTCAGCATCGACGCCAATAATTTGTGGAGCGACTTTACCGTTTTCTTCTGCTTGCGATTTTAGATATTTTCCGCATCCCGTGATGGTGCCGCCAGTCCCCATGGTTGCGACAAAGTGAGTGATGTCGCCTTGAGTCTGTTGCCAAAGTTCCGGTCCCGTTGAAAGAATATGAGCTTTTGGATTTGATTGATTGGAATATTGATCAGGATACCATGCACCTTCAATCTCCTTGCTCAGTCGCTCAGCGACCATGTAGTAAGAGCGAGGGTCTTCTTTTTCGACAGCTGTTGGACAAATCTCAACTCGGGCTCCCATGGCTCGCAGCAAGTCAATTTTCTCCTTTGCCATCTTATCTGGCATGGTGAATACGCACTTGTAGCCCCTTTGAGCAGCAACCATCGCTAGTCCGATACCTGTGTTACCACTGGTTCCCTCAACAATGGTTCCACCGGGTTTCAGCCAACCTTTTTCTTCCGCTTCTAGGATCATGGCAAGGCCGATTCGGTCTTTGATTGAGCCACCAGGGCTGCAACGTTCGAGTTTTGCCCACACTTCCGAGCCAGATAAGTCAGCAGTCACCTTGTTCAAACGGATTAGGGGGGTGTGACCAATCGCTGAAACAACATCTTCGTAAACGCCAGGTGGTAGGGCCATATTGAATGCCAATGAATTCTGGTTCATCAGACTTTTCAAATTTATTTTGTAACATTATCAGATCAAATGGACCCTCAGTGGACTCTATGCAACGGTAGCGTCTGTATCGACCCACTGAATCCCCTTTGTATCGGAAAATAAAATACGAAGGGGTTTCGGATAACCCCTTGCAATCTATCCGAGTTGGTATGAAGGTACTTCCAATTTGGATTGACGGCTCAACATTAATTAAGAATAAAAAGAGGGAAGTAATATGCAAAAAAAGGACGTATTAATTTCTGTAGGTATATTATTTCTCTTAGTTGGTGCTGTATTAATCGTCATGGCAGGCCCATCTGCAAGTTCTAATGATAGTAATAATCCTGAGAAATATGCCCTATGGAGAGGTGGTTCTGCGGATAATGTAACTCTCCCATTAGGTGAAGATAGGAACGAGTTCACCATTTACATCAAGAAAGGAGGTGAATATGATTCAATATCGATCAAGGATTCAGAGGGGAGTGAATTGTTTCGCTCAGACTCGTGCACAAATTATAATGTCAACGGAGAAACCTGCCAATCTGAGTGGTTAATAATCGGACATTATGACGGTTCAAGTTGCCCTTGTCAATTTACACTCGCCGCTACTGATGATGTAATCATTGAAGAAACTGGTAGCGGTGGCGGAAGTGATGTAGACAATTGGTTTACATTATGGTGCAATGCATGTATATCTGTATTTATCGGAATAATACTAGTGATA
>CM001443.1:907333-910245 GCA_000246735.1 uncultured Candidatus Poseidoniales archaeon
TTGAGTGTGTCTTTGGGTGTATGTCGGTACCCATCCAACTGACGGATGTTGCAAGGGGGTCCCATGCAACTTTCAATGAAGTAATCACTGAATATCAATCCACGATTCCGTGTCCAATCAAAAGGAGAGCGATTGCAACCACTGACAACGTTCGCTGTAAATGAAGTAGACGAGCGCCTTTGCGCACTTCTTTTGGAGGCCAACGCCATTGCATCATTGAGCCGCTGAAAACTAGAATCCAAAGAGCCGCCATCCCTGCCCACAATGTCCAATGCCATTCGAGGACAATTCCATGAATCGTTCCAACAACAGCAGTACCAAATCCAATCCAATTATGGATTTTCATGAAACGCCGATTGAATACTCCCAATTTTCGTTTGAATTCTCTAGGTTCTTTATCAAAACGCTCTGGTCCATATTTCCTCAGCCATTTGAATGTTGGTTTCCAGATAACAATCATTAGAGTGGCAATCAACAAATAAAGTGCAATATTTCCTAGATCTTCACCTTCTATACCAAGGATCTTTTGCTCATCATCATCATCATCATCACCACCATCTGCAATTGCTGTGGAAGTCATCAGTAGAAGTAAAAGTGCTAGAACCAAACACCATCTAAGACGTCGCATGATATCAGCGCCAATTTTATTCTTATTATTGGTGTCTATGTGCTGATAAACATAATGTTCAAACAAAGGGTCTGTTGAAACCCACCAGTTGCAACCATCAACAAATCGATTCGGGTAAGTTGGAAGGGGTCATCCGAAACCCCTTCCAACTGAATATGGTAGTTTGATGGGCTTTGCGTGGGGCGGTTTGCTCGCTACCGTTGCAGGCGCAGATTGGCCTGCTGTGTTCCTTCCTTCAGTTGCCAGTGTGGGTGTCTTTTTGCCCCTGAACGTCCGCCTTTCGTAGTTCTGCGAGTTGGCGAAGCGCCTCCATCTGAACTTGAGGATCGGTTGACGATGCTGCGATGTTTTCGAGCACCGCAATTGCAGATTCAGACGCCTTGTTATGCTGCTCAAGGCGTTGTTGTTCCTTCTCATTCTGCAACTTCATGCGTTCCCGCTTTCGTGCCTGGACTTGGTCGAACATGTCCATAGCCACCTTTTTCTTCTTTTCATGGCCTTCCAATTCTACATTTTGATGAACTCGTTCTTGTTCAGCTTGGAGTTGGCTGATTTCGAGTTCAGTTTGTGCATCTTTGAGGCTTTCTTCTCGTGCTGTTTGTGATTCAGCCAGGCGAATTTGGTTGTGTTGTGTCCATTCCTCAAGGGAGACAGTGCCCTTGTTCTTCATGCGTTGAAGTTCCAGTTCCATGTTTGCTTTTTCAGTTGCTTGAACGCCAACAAGGGCCATGCGTGCTTGGATCTCGTGTCTCTTTTGTTCATACTGAATCATGCTGTCCATCTCGATTTCTTGTCGGTCGGAGAGCGATGCCTTTTGGATTCGCAATCGCTCCATAGTTTGCTGATGTTGCATTTGTTGTTCAGCAACCGAAGCGCTCCATGTGATGTGGCCGCCTTGGAAGTGCAGGCCATGAGCATCGAGGGTTGGGCGGATGGAGGACTTGAGGTGGAACATCAGATCTTCTTGGGTTGTCACATTTTTCATCTGAGACGAGGGCATGGCTTTGACAAACGACATCAGGGCTGATTGAAGTTCCATGCGAATGGTTTCTGCAATGTCGCCGCTTTTGACAGTCAAAGTTCCTTTCGCAGGGTAGGTGACCAAACGAGGCGCAGACTCACGGGTGATCTCAACATTGATGTTGACAAGGCAGTTAATTTCCTCACCAGCATCAGATTGGCCACGTACCTGGACCATGATGAGGTGAGGGCCTGTGAAACAAAACATGAAGGCGCGATGCGGGTTTTTCTTCCCAAGCATTCGACCGAAGAGCCCCATCTCGGGACTGACCTCCATGTGCTGCTGCGAGACGGAACCGACCACTTTGCCATTCTCGAGAACCACGCAGATTTCATTTGGCTTGAGTGTCACTTCCGCTTGCTCTGGGATGTTTTTGCCAAGCAGGTATTGGGCCACAACAGTCGGGTTTTCTCGCCATCTAAAATTCATCATCTCACCTTTGTGTCAATCCGTCAATGAACATGTTGCGTTCAAGGAAATGGTTTCGAGCCCTGTTGATCTTTTGTTCCCACTGAGAGATGTTCTCCATCCCTTCAGTTTCATCGAGGCTGGCGATTTCACTGGCCACTTGATTGGCTTTGCGTGTTGCATCAACAAGCGATTGGAGGCTTGCACTGTCATGGTCAACGAGTTTTCGAACCGAGGCTGATTTGAGTTTGCCAATGCCTTTGTGTTTCGAGACGTGATTCGCCGTGGTGGAGAACTGGGCTTCTCGCTTGAATGCCTGAAGTGTTTCAATGGCTTGTGCACAGGCCATCCTTGAGTTTCTGTGCCCTCGGCGATGGGCGTCTTGTTCGAGCTTCTCTCCATGGCGGATTAACATCTCACAACGGCGTTGAATTTCTGAACGGACGGCTTCATCGGATTTCATGAACCGGCCTTTTTCATAGCCATCATACACGGTAACAAGGGCTCTCACCGCTTGTATGGCAGTGGCGATAGCGGACGATTCTATACCCATTTACTTGACCCCGTTTCGATATCCTTTGGGTTCTATATTACAGTGTTGAAGCGTTGGCTGATGCATTAAAATTGTCCAGTGGAGCCAAAACCGCCCTCGCCTCGCGACGTGGTGCCGAGTTCCTCAACGCTGGTTTCCACGATGGTGACCTTGGGGACAGGCGCGAACAACATTTGTGCCACTCGCTCTCCTTTGGCCACAACAAACGAGTCGCCTTCACCAATCCATGTGGCCAAGACCATGAGTTCACCACGGTAGTCGGCGTCGATGGTCCCAAGTCCGTTTGGCATGATCATGAACCC
>CM001443.1:910260-928751 GCA_000246735.1 uncultured Candidatus Poseidoniales archaeon
GCGGATTTGCCCTTCCCAGCCAGATGGAATGGCGGTCGCCAAGCCAGTTCTGATGAGTGAACTCTTATGGCGAACAACGGTTGTTTCCTCTAATGCATAGAGGTCCCAACCGGCAGCCTCTGCTGAGCCTTGGGTCGGCAGGCGTGCCTCTGGGTCCAACTTTGCGAATTCGACAGCGAGTTCTACTTGAGTCATGCTCATGCCTCATGTGGACGGTTCTTGACCGTTGTGCAGTTGGCCGCTAAACGAATTTGGTGAACATAACTTTCTACTTCACTGTGAAGCACACACCATGGCAGAGGAGGCTTCGGTCGGCAACGGTTTTGTTGAACGAATGCTCCAGCACCCTTTGTTTCGCTCCTTCCTGTGGTTCGCTCTTTTTCGAGCCTTCTACGGGGCAGGAATTCTTGTGGTGACATGGTTTCTTGCCAGCGAGGCAGAAGCCCCGCTTTGGGTCTCTGTGCTCTTCCTTCTGTGTTCGATGGTGTTCTCACGTTTGCTCTTCAGGGGGATCAAGCGGCTCACATCGAAGCAAGCAGATGCTTCCGATTAGATACTTGGGTTGAGGATTAAATCCACCAGTTCCTTTCGCTTTATCGCGGTGAATTCACCTGGCGCGAGGTTGTAGGACTCGAGAAGCATGGATTCTGTCGACAAGCGGTGCAGCGTTTTGACTGGATTGTCAAGCGCTCCAAACATCCTTCGAATCTGTCGCTTTTTCCCTTCTCCAATGGTGAGGAGAACGCACCTAGCCGATTGTTGTTCGACTTCTGCAGGCTTTGTCCAATAGGTGTCGGTTGACTCGTCCTCTTCGACCACGATTCGAATGCCCTTTCGCAGGGCATCCAATTGATCATTGTCGAGGTCATGCGTGGTGTGGACTTCGTAGGTCTTGCGGACCGTATGGTCGGGAGAGGTGATCCGATGGACTATTTTTCCATCCGTTGTGACGAGTAAAAATCCAGTGGTTTGTTCATCAAGGCGGCCCACTGTCACCAACCGTTCGAAGGTGGTCGGCTCGACATGTTCCCTGAACACTTCATAGACAGAGGTTTTCTCAAGAGAACGTTCGTGCGAATTCAGACGTGAACAAATGCATCCTTGCGGTTTGTGAAGTAAGAAATGCACTTCCTCATCATGGAGTTCAAGCACTTTTCCATTGTAGGTGACCTCCTTGTTGTTGACATTGAATTGGAAGGTCATGTTCTTGACAACAGAGCCATTGACGGTGATCTCACCATCCCAAATGGCCTGCTTTACTTCTGCCTTTGAAGAAAAGACGCCAGTCTTCGAGAGAAATTGATGCAACCTTAGTTTCATTGTGCCCCTCATGTGTTGCTGTGCTGTGGCCTTCTTAGCCGTTGCCGATGCAGTGTTGCGCCTAAGGTTGGTTGTTGAATCCAAATGCATTTGCGGGTGGCGGTCCTTGCGGGCGGTTGGCAGAATCCATGGCTGTTGCTTCGATGTCCACTGCCTCTGCTGCTTCAAAGTCATTCCATTTCGGCTCGGATGGAGCGCTCTGTCGCTTGTTCCATACCAAGACTGCCCCTGCTACAAGACCAGCAACCGCCACGATTCGGAACACGACGTCAAACCACGAATCGAGTCCGGAACTGTTTGGAAAAGCGTCAAGAGCGTTCGCAACCCCATCGTTATCAGAATCATATTTTGCTCGTGCATCGTTCGGGAAGAGGTCTGCATTATCGCCCAATCCGTCACCATCGCTGTCAAGCCATTCGTAGGCACTTAGTGGGAAGGCATCCGCATTATCACCAACGCCATCGAAATCTTGGTCGCTGCATTCACTTGGGTCATCAGGCCATACATCGCTGTTATCGCCACATCCATCACCGTCACGGTCGTTCCACTCTGTTGAATCATTCGGGAAGGCATCTGCGTTGTCACCAACGGTGTCCATGTCTGTATCGTTCCATTCATTTGGATCGGATGGGAAGACATCGGTGTTGTCACCATAGGTGTCGTTGTCACTGTCCTGCCAATCCCTCGCATCCGCAGGGAAGACATCGCTGTTGTCGCCATACCCATCACCATCTGAATCGTTCCATTCTTCGATGTCTTGGGGGAATGCATCGACCACATCTGCATAGCCATCACCATCAAGATCTGGGCATCCCAGTGGTACGAGTGAAGTGCCGAAGGTCAAGAAACAAGCATCGCTGTTGTCGCCTATACCGTCTTCGTCTTGATCGGCCCATTCGGTTTCGTCAGCAGGAAATGCGTCCTGGTTGTCGCCCACACCATCTTCATCGGTGTCGCTGCATTCGGTTGGGTCATAGACAAACAGGTCACGGTTGTCACCGCATCCATCGCCATCGCTGTCCATCCACTCGGTTGCATCCAAGGGAAACGCATCGAGCCCATCGATGACACCGTCCTTGTCGGTGTCTCTGTCGCGCTCATCGGTTCCTGCGGCCGCTTCTTCTTGATTGGTGAACTCATCATCATCGATGTCAGGGTCTTCTGCATCGTTGCACCCGTCTTCGTCCAAATCATTGACGTGTACGCCAAGAACGCCGAGGGGGCATGCGTCGATTTGGTCAGCAAAGCCATCGTTGTCATCATCAGTGTCCACACTGTCGGTGCAGCCATCGCTGTCATGATCGTTGCTTCCATCGCCGAACGGGCACGGGTCGATGGCATCGTTGTATCCGTCGCCATCCGTGTCACGCTGGACTGCTGAACATCCCTCATCGTTGACCGATTCGCCTTGTGGCGTGTTTGCGCAGGTATCATTGCCGTTGGCAACACCATCGCCGTCGTCGTCTCGTTGGGACCAATCGCAACCGTTCAAATCAAGGCTGCTCATGTCTTCAGTCCAATCACATGCATCGTACGCATCGAGGATTCCGTCGCCATCCATGTCGCCCTCGCCAATTGCTTCAATCGCAAACCTGGCAATGAAACGGTGCATCACTCGGGTCGGGTGGGCTTTGTCGAAGAACAGGTATTCGTCGACGTTTGGAACCACGGTGTCACCACTGCTGCAAATTGGCAGTGGCAGCAATGAGATGCCACCAGTGCAAGCTGCGTCCTGTGTGTTGGTCAAACCAAGCGCTTGCTTGTTCTGTAAGATGTCATTGAAGATGTTCCACGCATCGATGCTGTGAACGGTGATGCCTAATTCTGCAGAGAGGTTGGCGATGATCCCGGCTAATTTTTGGTTGTAGAGGACAACTTCCTGTTGGATGGCCGTTTGCTGGCTTTGTGAACGGCTTGAGATCTCAGGCGTGGATTCCAAAGGGGGTAAATTTGGGATGATGAATTCAGTCGCTCCACCGTTCGCCAGTTGGCGAATGTGGGCTTCCATGTTTGTCGCGATGATGTCGGCATTGGCGCTGCCGTAGAGGAAATCATTGCCACCGGCCCAGAGGGAGACCACTTCCGTGTTTGGAATCGTGCTTTGCACGCTTGTGAGGTAGTTGCTGATTTGAGTGCCTACGTTTGGAAGGAGGAGGTAGGAGTAGCCAGCGCCAGTCTGTGAACCACCAAACGCTCTGTTGTCACCCGTGGCTGTGCCCGAGCCGATCGATGTCTGCAATCCATATGCATCACTTACGTATTCAAGCCAGACTTGCCCGTTTGAGAATCGACCTTGCCAGTAGGGGGGGACATCCGGTACATTGAGGATGGAATTCTTGGCGTTCCCCATGTCGCTCAGTGAATCGCCAAACGCCAAGAGGTTGCCTCGTTGGGGCATGACAGAGTTGTGAAACACCGCAAATGCATGGGAATCTTGGGTCATTGTGGCGTTGTATTGGTCCTTCACGGTGAATGAAGTTCTGTAGAATGTATCACCGTTGTAGAAGTGCTTCACATCGACGGCGATTTCAGTAACGGTTCCTGTTGCTTGGAAAGGTGCTCTTTCTTCTAAGAGGACCGTGCCTGATTCATCCCGAAGTTCCCACTCATAGAAGAGTTGAGTTCCGAATGGTAAGTTGGAAATTGAAGCAACGAGTTCAACCGTCTCGTTGGATAACCATTCCTGACGTTGTGTTGACAACTCCATGCTCGCAGCTCGCCCGGACGAGGCATGAGCGATGGCAACGCCCTGCATAAGCATCAGAAAAACCAACGCCATACACCGGACTCGCACGGTTTGCCCTGTGCAGATTGAGTTGTTATGGCTTTTTATCGCCTCGAACAGGATCCTACAGGGTAACTTCCGATCTCCTCCAATTCTCATGACGGGGCCCATACACCTCATAGACTGAATGTTGCCTCCTCTAAGTATGCACCAAGTCTTTGTCATCAAGACCACATTACCTGGTGATTGGGCCGAGGCCTTTGTAGGGGAATTCGAGCATCAAACGCTTCTTGCTGGTGCAGCATGTGCGGAACACCAACGCATTCAATCCATGTACAGGTGGGAAGGCGAGGTTGAATCCTCACAGGAATGGTCCGTTCAATTTACAGTGAGTGCCCCTTCACTCGAACCCGTTTTAGATCATCTTCGAACCTCACATCCTTACGAAACGCCACAGATTTTACATTGGGCTGCAACTTCAGAGGCTCCCTATTATCAATGGGTGGGCTCTTTTATGTCGGAACATCCAGAGGCTTCGGGAAATTGAGTAACATTCGAGTGGAAACGAACCTTGCAATGGTGCATTATTTACATTCAAAAACCGGCCTTTATAGTATCCGGCATAATATTGGGTTTAATGATGCACTGCGCCACTTATCTGACCGCTCGATTTACGCTTGAAACCGACCTTTTCCAATGCTCAGCAGGGGCATATATTATACACTCTATCGGAAGGCCTCTAAAATCCAGCGCGTGAAAGAAACGAGGGGGATACAAAAATGGTCATCGAACATAGCAACTCTAACACGCCCGCAGATGGATTCGAAGTCGACTTGAGTCAGGAACATCTTGAACCTATGCTCCAAGAGAATCTCGATCGCTTCGTTCTCTTCCCAATCCAACACTCAGATATCTGGGAGATGTACAAACAACAAATGGCTTGCTTCTGGACCGCAGAAGAAATCGATTTGGCTGAAGATCTCAAAGACTGGAAGAACCTCAACGCTGATGAACAACACTTCCTCAAGCACATCCTTGCCTTCTTTGCCGCAAGCGATGGCATTGTCAATGAGAACTTGGGCATCAACTTCTCCAATGAAGTCTGCTGGCCAGAAGCCCGTGCCTTCTATGGGTTCCAAATTATGATGGAAAACATTCACGCAGAAACCTATTCGCTCCTTATTGACACCTACATCAAGGACGAGCCAGAGAAGGATCACTTGTTCAAAGCGCTTGAAACCGTTCCCTCGGTCAAGCGCAAGGGTGAATGGGCCATGCGCTGGTTGTCTCGCAAGCAAGGTTCATTCGCTGAGCGCCTCGTCGCTTTCGCTGCTGTTGAAGGCATCTTCTTCTCAGGTTCATTCTGTGCTATTTTCTGGCTCAAGAAGCGAGGATTGATGCCAGGGCTCACGTTCTCAAATGAATTGATTTCCCGTGACGAAGGCCTTCACTGTGACTTCGCATGCTTGCTTCACAACAAGTTGCTCCGTGGTGCTGGTGCCGCAAAGATCACTCGCATCATTGCAGAAGCTGTCGACATCGAAATTGAATTCGTCACCAGCGCTCTACCAGTGTCGCTGATTGGAATGAACTCCATCCTCATGGAGCAATACATCCAATTCGTTGCCGACCGTCTCTTGGTCGCACTTGGTGCAAGTAAAATCTACAACGTCGTCAACCCATTCCCATGGATGGAGATGATCTCCATGCAAGGCAAGACGAACTTCTTCGAAAAGCGTGTGGCCGAATACCAAAAGGCCGGCGTTATGGAAAATGCATCCCTCGGAAGCGTGCAACAACGCTTCTCCGTGGACGAAGACTTTTGAACCGTACGCGATGATAGGAAGATACTGCGCAATTACACTCAACTGATGAACTGGAGGAAAACACATGACAATGCAAGTAGTAAACAGGAAAGGAGAACGAGAGGATGTTCGATTCGATGCAATTCACGAGAAATTGCGATCGCTCACCCATGGATTGGACCCGGTTTGGGTTGACCCAGGCCATGTAACAAAGCTCACCATCGAAGGATTGTACGACGGTGTCACCACCCGAGAACTCGACCAACTCGCTGCTGAAACCGCGGCCTCCCTTGCATCTCAGCACCCTGATTACAGTCGACTCGCAGCTCGTATCTGTGTCGACGATCTTCACCGATCCACCAAGGAAACATTCACTGATGTCATCACCGACCTCCGAGAATACATTGATCCGGAGTCCAAGAAGCACGCACCCCTCATCTCTGAAGAGGTGTATTCCATCATCATGGAGAACGCAGAAGTTCTCAACAACCACGTCAACTACAGCCGTGATCACAACTACGATTACTTCGGCTTCAAGACCCTTGAGCGCTCCTACCTGTTGCGCTTGAACGGGGAGATTGCAGAACGCCCACAGCACATGTTGATGCGCGTCGCAGTCGGAATCCACCATGGCAACATCACCAAGGCCCTCGAGACATACGACCTCATGAGCCAAGGGTACTTCACCCACGCAACACCAACATTGTTCAATTCCGGTACCCCAACACCACAGATGTCGTCGTGTTTCTTGCTCACCATGCAAGACGATTCACTCGACGGAATCTATGACACCCTCAAGCAATGTGCTTTGATTTCAAAGTCGGCTGGTGGCATCGGTCTTTCGATTCACCACATTCGCTCCAAGGGCTCCTACATCAAGGGGACCAACGGCGAGAGCAACGGTATCGTGCCAATGCTTCGTGTGTTCAACGACACCGCACGCTATGTCGACCAAGGCGGCGGCAAGCGAAAGGGTTCGATTGCGATCTACCTCGAACCATGGCACCCAGATATCCTCGCTTTCCTCGATTTGAAGAAGAACCACGGCAAGGAAGAACTCCGTGCTCGTGATTTGTTCTATGCGCTATGGACGCCAGATTTGTTCATGGAACGAGTTGAGCAAAACGCCGACTGGTCGTTCTTCTGCCCGAATGAATGCCCTGGTTTGCAAGACGCATACGGTGCAGATTTCAAAGCCCTCTATGAGAAGTACGAATCCGAAGGCCTCGCCCGTGAGACCCTTCCTGCTCGCACTGTTTGGGACAAGGTCGTTGAATCTCAGATTGAAACCGGTACACCTTACATGCTCTACAAGGATGCTGCAAATGAGAAATCCAATCAAAAGAACCTCGGTACCATCCGTTCATCGAACCTGTGCACCGAGATCATGGAATACACTGCAAAGGACGAAGTTGCCGTGTGCAACCTTGCATCGATTGCTCTGAACAAGTACGTGGATTTGGAAAACAGCACTTTCAACCATCAGTTGCTCTATGATGTCACATACCACGCTACAGGCAATCTCAACCGTGTCATCGATGTGAACTACTATCCTGTTGAAGAAGCACGAAACTCCAACATGCGCCACCGACCAATTGGTCTTGGTGTGCAAGGATTGGCAGACACCTTTGCCCTGCTTCAACTTCCGTTTGAAAGCCCACAAGCTCGTGCTCTCAACAAGGAAATTTTCGAAACCATCTACTTCGCAGCCTGCACCGCTTCAAAGGATGCAGCCATTGCAGAGGGTGCATATTCGACCTTCCAAGGCTCCCCTGCCAGCAAGGGCGAACTTCAGTTCGACCTCTGGGGCATGAACGATCACAGTGGACGCTGGGATTGGACCACCCTCAAGGGCGAAATCATTGAACACGGCATGCGCAACTCGTTGCTTTTGGCTCCAATGCCAACCGCATCAACATCACAGATTCTTGGAAACAATGAATGCTTCGAAGCCTTCACTTCCAACCTCTACGTCCGCCGAACCCTTTCTGGTGAATTCATCGTGCTCAACAAGCACCTTGTCCGTGACCTCATCGCTTTGGACCTCTGGAGCCTGAACATGAAGGACGAAATCCTTCGTCACAAAGGTTCCATTCAAGCCATCGAAGGAATCCCTGAACACATCAAGGCTCTCTACAAGACCACCTGGGAAATCAAGCAACGCCACGTCCTCGACATGGCTGCTGACCGTGGTGCATACGTCGACCAAAGCCAATCAATGAACATCCACATGGTGGACGCAAACCCAGCAAAGGTGACCTCGATGCACTTCTACGGATGGAAGCAAGGGCTCAAGACCGGTATGTACTACTTGCGAACGAAGGCTGCAGCAGATGCCATTCAATTCACTGTTGAAGCTAAGAAAGGCGAGGACCAAACCGTCGGTGGATTAGCCGATCGTGCTGAAGAAATCTCCAGCCTCGAAGCCATTGCTTGTTCACTTGATACGCCTGACGACTGCCTAAGTTGCGGTTCGTGAGCGCACGACGGCGATTGCTGAAGTTTATACTTCGTCGAAGCATTCGTTCTTCACCCAAGGGCCTCCAAGTCCTATGGGTGAGACCTTGGGTTCGCGAGTATCTGCGACTTCTACCTCACCTGTAGGCACCTTGTTCTGATCCACGATGGTTGGGTGGCCCTGTTACCAATGGAATGTGAAAAAATCCATGTTCTTCCAAAAAGTACGCTTGTAAAAAACCGCCTTCTCTTTTCGCCAGAGGTGAACCTCTTGCAACTGCAAACTAAAAGATGAGCCCGGGCATGCAGTCCGGCTTCATTCGTATCAAGCGGTGTGAATCGCATGGCCCAATGTGGCCAAGACACCTTCATGGGTCATCTCGGTCATGGTTGGGTGTGCATGGATGGTACCTGCAATGTCTTCGAGCAGGGCACCCATCTCAAGGGCAAGGGTCCATTCGCCAACAAGTTCACTGATATGGGTTCCAACACCTTGGATTCCAAGGATTCGGTGATCGTCTTCTCGTGCACAGATTCGGATGAATCCTGCAGACTTTTCAGCTTCTTGTGTGAGGGCTCGACCGTTTGCTCCAAGTGGGAACTTCCCAATGATCACTGGGTGGCCAGCTGCCTTGGCTTCTTCTGGTGAAAGTCCAACAGAGACAATCTCTGGTTCGGTGAAGACAATCGCAGGAACGGCTACAGGGTCGTAGGCTCGCTTCTTGCCAGCGATGATTTCTGCAACCATTTCGCCTTGGAAGGATGCGACGTGAGCAAGCATTTCGCCAGAGTTGCACACATCGCCAATGGCATACACGCCTTTCATGTTGGTTTCGCATCGGTCGTTGACCTTCACGAAACCACGCTCGTCAAGAGCGACGCCTGTTGGTGCGAGGGCTGCAGAGTTTGGCTTGCGGCCAACAGTAACGAGGACTTTGTCCACGATGACGTTCTGCATCTTTTTCTCATCCTTTTCGTTCTTATCGATGAAGTTGAGTTGAACCCGTCCATCCTTTGTGGCTTCTGCTCCTTTGGCAAATACGCCAAGATGGGTCTTGATCTTCTGTTTCTTGATTGAAATTTCGAGGGGGCGTCGAATCTCCTTATCGAAGATTGGTAGGACGCTGTCCATTGCTTCGACCACGGTCACTTCGGAGCCAAGCATGCGGAAGGTAATGCCGAGTTCGAGTCCGATGTAGCCGCCGCCAACAATGGCCACGTGCTTTGGTAGGGTCTCGAGGGAGAGCGCCTCTCGAGATGAGATGACATGCTCGTCGTAGGGCATGAACGGCAATTCGATTGGCACAGAGCCGTTGGCAAGAATGACGTGCTCAGCCTGAACGATGATGGCATCCTTGCCTTCACCGATCTTAACGGTCTTTGCGTCTTGGAATTCTGCCCATCCTGTGATGAGTTCTGCTCCGGCGTTCTTGAGCAGGTGCTCGACACCTTTGTTGAGTCGGGTGACGATGTTTTCTTTCCAGCCAACCAAGTCGGCCATGTTGAGTTCGGCAGGTCCAGGGATGGAAATTCCCATGTGGCCGTCTTTCTTTGCGTGCTTGGCAAGGTCATGGAACCTGTGGGCTGCGTGAATCATAGCTTTCGAAGGAATGCATCCTCGAATGAGGCATGTACCTCCTGCTCGCTCACCTTCAACGATGATGGTTGAGAGGCCGAGTTGACCTGCACGGATGGCAGCGACATAGCCACCAGGGCCAGCGCCGATGATGAGAACTTGACACTTTTTGGTTTCCATATTAATCAGGCCTCACATGAAAATTGTTGCTGGGTTTTCGAGGTATGTCTTGACCAATTGAACCAAAGTGGCTCCGTCGTGCCCGTCGACCACTCGGTGGTCCCAAGATGAAGAGAGGTTCATCATTCGGCGAATCACAACAGCACCGTCGCGAACTACCGCTCGGTCCTTTGCGTTGTGGACGCCAAGAATCCCAACTTCCGGTTTGTTGATAATCGGTGTTGCTCCAAGGCCACCGAGGCGACCAAGGCTTGTGATGGTGAAGGTGGAACCAGTAAGGTCCTCGACACCGGCTTTTCCATCCCGGGTAGCGCCAGTGACGCGGCCCATTTCAGTCGCTGATTGCCAGATGTCCATGGCTTCGACGTGCTTCACGACTGGGACAAACAGTCCACGGTCGGTCTGGGTGGCGATGCCGAGGTTGATCGCTTCGTGACGAGTGACCACGTTTGCTTCATCATCGTAGAGTGCGTTGCATTCTGGCCGCTGTGCAAGCGCCTTGACGAGTGCTTGCATGATGAACGGTAAGTACGTCAGCTTTGGAGCGCCTTCAGGCCGAGTGGCGTTGAGGTGTTGGCGGAGTTCTTCCAATGCCGTGACATCAACTTCTTCGAAGTATGAGAAGTGAGGGATGCTGGAGTAGGATGCAATCATTGAATCTGCAATCTTTCGTCGCAGTCCAATGACCTTCATTGACTCAGTTCCATTGAGTTCGGTTCGCGCACGGCCACCCATAGGTGCGGCTCGGCTTGCGCCAGAGGCTCCACCTGCGATATGAGCGTCCAAGTCAGCGTGGCTGATTCGACCAGCAGGGCCGGATCCAGCGACATGGTCGAGGCTGATGTTTGCTTCACGGGCTCGCTGTCGAACAGCAGGGCTTGCGAGTGCTTTGGTGCCGGGTGCACGGGCGACAGGTGCCGCTGCGGGTGCAGGGGTTGCTGCTGCCTTTGGTGCTGGCGTTGGGGCAGGCGCAACCTCAGGGGTTGGTTCTGGCTTCGATTCCTTTGCCGCAGGGGCTGGTGCTTCCTTTGCTGCCGGGGCATCATCAGATGCGGATGCGTTGCCTGCACCATCGACTTCGAATTCAATGCACACGACGCCAACAGGGAGAATGTCACCTGCTTCACCGACCACCTTGGTCACGGTTCCATCGACAGGTGATGGGATTTCCACGGTCGCTTTGTCGGTCATCACCGAGAGAATTGGATCGTCTTCTTTGACGGTGTCACCAACGGCGACCATCCATTCTACAACTTCGCCTTCGACGACGCCTTCTCCGATATCTGGCATTTTAAATGCAAATGTTCCCATATTCATTCCTCCTGTGTTTTCTTTATTGCTTCAGCAATTCGTGCTGGACTGGGAAGGTAATCCCATTCCGTTGTGTGAGGGAAGGGTGTGTCCCATCCGGTCACTCGAGTGATTGGTGCTTCAAGGTGATAGAAGCAGCGTTCTTGGATTGATGCGCTCATCTCTGCGCCAAATCCACTTGTCTTTGGTGCTTCGTGAACAATGACACATCGGCCTGTTTTCTTGATTGAATTAACGATCGTGTCTCTGTCCCATGGAACGAGCGTTTGGAGGTCAATCAATTCACAATCGATGCCAGAATCCTTGATCGCTTGTTCGGCGACGTGAACCATTGTGCCCCATGCGATGACGGTGCATGCTTCACCTTCTCGAACAATACGAGCTTCTTCGAGCGGTACGATGTAGTGGCCTTCAGGGACTTCGCCGTCAGGGTGGTTGGCCCAGGTTGGCACATTGTGAGGATCGCCATAGAACGGTCCACGGTAGCACCGCTTTGGTTCAAAGAAGATGACGGGGTCGTTGCATTCGATGGCTGCGGTTAGCAATCCCTTTGCGTTGTAGGGGTTGGAACAGTAGACCACTTTCAGTCCAGGAGTGTGGGTGAATTGTGCTTCAGGCGACTGCGAGTGGTGGTGGCCGCCTTTGATGCCGCCACCAGCAGGTGTGCGGAAGGTGAGTGGTGCGGTGAATTCGCCACCAGAGCGGTGTCGGACCTTGGCAATCTCGTTAACGATTTGGTCATATGCAGGGAAGATGTAGTCCGCAAACTGAATTTCAGCAACAGGTCGGAGTCCATTCAAGCCCATGCCCATGGCGATGGCGGCGATTCCACCTTCTGCAAGTGGCGAATCGAACACACGGTGCTCACCAAATTTCTTTTGCAAGCCGTCAGTGACTCGGAAGACACCTCCGAAGAAGCCAACGTCTTCACCAAAGATGACGATGTTTGGGTCTTTTTCGAGTTGAACCTCGAGTGCTGAATTAAGCGCTTTGATCATGTTCATTTCTGCCATCATGGTCACCTCACTTGCCGAGTTCCTCGCGCTGTTCTTGTACGTGCCAAGGCACGGTTTCGTAGACTTCGGTAAAGATGGTCGACGCTGGTGGATATGGTCCACTGGCAAGGTCCCCGAATTCGCATGCTGCTTTGTAAGAGGTCATGACTTCATCATCTATTTTCTGAGCCAATGCCGCATCTCGCTTCTCATCCCACATGCCGCTTTTGATGAGGTAGGACTTGAGGCGTTCAATTGGATCGCCACCGGGCCAGCATTTGAATTCATCATTTGGGCGGTATGCGGACGGGTCGTCGGACGACGAGTGACCGCCTGCTCTGTAGGTGTAGACTTCGATGTGGGTTGCACCGAGTCCGGCTGCGCCTCTGTCCCGTGCCCACTTGGTGACACTGTACAATGCAAGGAAATCGTTTCCATCCACTCGGATTGAAGGGATGTCGTACGCAAGTCCACGCTCTGCAAAGGTACGTCCACCTGTGGCAAGGTTTGCGTGGGTGGAAATCGCCCATTGGTTGTTCACCACATTGAGGATTACTGGGGGTTTGAAGGTTGATGCGAAATTGAGGGCGTAGTGGTAGTCGCCTTGGGCCGAAGTACCGTCACCTAGCCACGAGATGCAGACTTCATCGTCGCCTTTGTAGGCGCTGGCCATTGCCACGCCGACGGCTTGGGAGAATTGAGTGCCGACGGGGGAGGAAATCGAAATGAATCGTCCTTCCTTCCATGTGTAGTGGACAGGCATTTGGCGTCCTTTCACATTGTCTTCAGTGTTGCCAATGCAGTGACAAATCATGCTGACCATGTCCCTTCCTCGGACAAATTGTGCGCCAGGTTGTCGGTAGGATGGGAAAATCCAGTCTTGAGTTTCGAGGGCCATTGTTTGAGCAATAGCGATGGCTTCTTCGCCGAGGGATTGCATGTAGAATGACAATTTTCCAGTGCGCTGCATCTTGATCATTCGGTCGTCAAAGATTCGAAGTCGCATCATGTATTCAAGGCCCTGAATCATTGTTTCAGCGTCCAAATGAGGGTCCCATTCACCGAGTGCTTCGCCCTCATCGTTGAGAACTCGAACGAGGCCAACAGCGTGAGCCACGGTGTCTTGGGCTGTGCACGAGAGCGGATCTGGGCGGTTCAAATCGCCGGGTTGCTCTTTGAATTTGCCGCCAAAATCGGCTTCTTCACCCGGCCTGAAAGGTGGCCGACCGATGGTGTACGGCGATGTCGTGGCTGTCACTCTCTCGGTCATTGAATCGCCTCATTCCATCCCGCTCTTAAGGTGTACCGGTGCTTGGTTTCCTTGGTTGGCCACGTAGACATATGCTCCGGGCATTGATTCTGAGTTGTTTGGATCATGTGTTTTTCTCAACAACAGACCTGCCTTGAATGAGGAGCGAACCAGTGGGCCGCTTGCGATTCCTGAAAACCCAATGCCGATGGCGTGCTGGGCCCATTCGTCATACATGTGCGGTTCAGGGAATCGATCGACGGCGAGGTGCTTGTGAGAAGGTGCGAGGTACTGGCCGATGGTGACAAGGTCAACTCCAGCTTCCTTGAGCATGCCAAGCGTTTCGGTGATTTCCTCGTCCGTTTCGCCAACGCCAACCATGATGGAAGATTTCGTGAGAATGTCGGGGCGAAGTTGTTTCGCAGCACGCAGAATCTCAAGCGATTGGCTGAACGAAGCCCGATGGTCCCGAACCGTCGCATCGAGCCGGGGAACACATTCGACGTTGTGGGCGAACACGGAAAGGGGGCTTCCCTCGAGCAAATGAGCAAGGGCCTCATGGTCGCCCGCAAGGTCAGAACAGAGGAGTTCCAAGGTGACCTGAGGTTGGCGTTTGTGCACTGCTTCGATGCATTGTTTGTAATGATCAGCACCACTGTCGGCAAGGTCGTCCCTGTTGACGACAGTGATGACGGCGTGTCGAAGGTTCATCGATTCGACGGCATTGGCTAAATTTGTAGGTTCATCAACGTCCAATGGAGGTGGAGTTTTGATGGTGCCAACCGCACAGAAACGACAGCCCCTGGTGCATTCTTGGCCTGCAATCATAAATGTTGCATCGCCACTTGCCCAGCAATCGTGGATGTTCGGGCAACGTGCTTCTTGGCAGACTGTGTGAAGCGTGTTGTCTTTCACTGCTGCTTTTGTGGTGTTGAAGATGGCCTGTTGTTCACCCGATGGGAGGGCTGTTTTGAACCACGGAGGGAGACGCTCACGCTTTGGTTTTGGCCGAGAAGCCGGGGGTGTTCGCTCGGCCATTGGAAGTGGTTTGCCCGACATCGCCTCATCCCCCTATGAACTCCCCACGGCTTGCCTCTCAAAAAGGTGCGCTGTGGTGTTCTTATCGCCTTCAAATGGTGCTTTTGGTGTGCGAGGATTCAATTTCGACGGTGAACGAGCATTGATGAG
Source organism: uncultured Candidatus Poseidoniales archaeon (assembly GCA_000246735.1). Taxonomy (GTDB): domain Archaea; phylum Thermoplasmatota; class Poseidoniia; order Poseidoniales; family Poseidoniaceae; genus MGIIa-L1. The sequence continues at coordinate 925,067 of CM001443.1, forward strand.
CAATGAACCTCACGGCTGGGCATGACCAAAGGTGTTGCTCTGGTGACCGGCGGGGGACGACGTATCGGTGCCCAAATCTGCGCCACGCTCATCGAGGAAGGATGGTATGTGATCGTCCACGCTCGCACCTCGGTCGACGAGGCGCAAGCTTTGCTTGACGAGGCATCACAGAAGGCCAATGGTGAAGCCTGCGGGGAAGTGGTGAAGGCCGATCTATCGAGCGACGAAGGTTTGGCTTTTCTTATCGATGCAACCAAGTCCATTATTGAGGCTCAAAACGCAGCCGGACTCGGGGTGCTTGTCCACAATGCTTCAATCTATAATTCGAAAGACTACGCATCAGTTTCGCTCGAAGAACTGCGCCTTAATAATCGGATTCATATCGAGGTTCCTTTTCTTCTCACACAATCGCTTTCACCCGTTTTGAAGGCGGCTTCGGGTTGCATCATTGGCATGGTTGATACATCGCTTGGGCGAGCTTGGGAAGGACTTGCTCACTACACGGCTTCCAAAGCAGGGTTGCGTCAATGATGATGAACCTCGCCGGTGACTTGGCCCCCCATATTCGGGTGAATTGTGTGGCGCCAGGCGCCATCATGGCCGCACCTTGGGAGGCTGAACATTTCGCATCGGTCATCGAGAAGGTGCCGCTTGGCAGAGGCGGAGCACCAGAAGATGTGGCGAATGCAGTGTCGTTTTTGGTACGTTCAACCTATCTCTCAGGCCAAGTCATCGAAGTCGATGGCGGTTGGTCGGTCGCACCTTGAGTCAACATTGACAGGGGTTTTCTTCAAATCATGTGGTCCGGTGGGCCAAAGTGCAGGGGTGGCTGAGGTGGTCAAAGGCGCCGGGCTTAAGATCCGGTCCCGTATGGGTTCGTGGGTTCGTATCCCACCCCCTGCACTTCTTTCTCACATGTTTTCCCCCCTCGTAGAGGGGGCTTTGCCCGAACAAACAATGCAAAACCGTTTAACAGTCGGTTGAACAGGCGGGTACGGTGAACACCTTCATGACTTCGATTTCATCATCAAACGGCCGGTTTTTGGCAGTCTTGCTTGTTTTTCTTATGTTGGGCGGCGTGGCGCCGTTAAATGGCACGGTTGATCAGGACTTCCAAAAGGCAGAAGTGCTCGTTGAACCAACGGTTCCAATGAACTCTGCATCCTCGTGCTCAACATGTCAATCTTACAACTTGTACCTCGACGAAGCAACGAGTGAAAGCGGTGGCGAAGGCTCCATCACAACCCTTGAGCCGACGGGTGCTCATCAAGAAGCGAGCGCCTTTGGTGGGGTTGAATTCCGCAGCGCTGAAATGATTTCCGATCTTCTCGTTTACGGCCGTGACAACACAGACAAAGTGACCCTCACCCTCTTCCTGCAATTCACAGGTTCTCAAGGTTCGACCGCTGATATCACCTTCTCGCTCAAGGCCGGTGATTCTGAAGTGGACTCCGTTTCTGAAACGCTTGATGACCCGTGCACAGGTGGTACATTCGGTACCAGCTCCTGCTCTTGGACCTCTTCCATTGTCGATTTCGATGTTCCCTCTGACGGTTTTACTGTCGCCAATGGTAAACAACTGAAACTCAATGTTGACGCCCAAGCAACATGTGAAAGCAGCGGTGGCGGCGGCATTGGCGGCCCTAACTGCGAAGTCAACGTCGCTTTCGGCGATGTCGAACAAACAAACGGGTATTCCAAACTTGAGATGAAAGCAAATGCATTGGCGAACTCAGTGGTCAAGGTACACCGCCCAGGTGGCGGCTTCCTCGATCCAGAGGTCACAGAGTGGTCGCCCGCTCATCGACCTGAGTTCCGCAACATGCAGTTCTCAGTTGATGTTCGAGACGCCTTTGGTCGCGATGACATCCAAGGTGTCGACCTCGTGATGGCCACGCCCAATGATGCGGGGACTGTCTTCTCAAAGTCCTTTGACGACGATGATTTGAAACTCGACAACAATGGACTGGTCGGCAACTACACCTTCCAATACGAGACTGGCATTACCTCCGGCGAATACCCACTGCGACTCGAAATTAGCGATGTTCAAGGTCACACACTGGTTTTCGAACACAGCGGTATTGAGTTTGTTGAACACGATGTTTACCTCACCCTGCCTGAAAGTCAGCCCGATGTTGTTTTGATTGCCCCGGGTCAAACATCGAGCATTGAATTCCTCATCGAACACACGGGCGCCAGTTCCTCTCAACTTGACGTCGTGTTCTCGTTGTCCCGCTCATTGCCTTCAACTTGGTCCGACCCAGTCTGGGATCAACCCGGCGGCTACAGCCTCTCTGGCGGTGGCACATTCGCACGACCAATTCTCAGCATCGAAGTGCCTGATGGTGACTTGACTTCCGCTCCAAATACATTGGAGATTGAAGCTCGAGCCTATGCAGAGAACACCGAAGGGCAAACGGTCGAGGTCGCCGTCGAAACCATTGTCCTCGATGTCGAAGAGTCCGATGTCTTATCGCCACCTCGAATCTCAGTGTTCGAAGACGATGAGCATCAGAAGCAGATTGCTGATTCAACCCGCCCTGAAGCCTATGATGAGATGCTTTCCCACTATGTTGATTCAGGGGATGTAAGCGGTGATTTCTTCATTGATGTGTTCAACTCCGGATTCATTACCGATGCGTTCAAGCTCCGAGTTACCGAACTTCCAGATGCTTGGCAATACAAGTTCTATGACAACGAAACGGGACTCGAATTGGCAGAAGAGGGCATCTACTCCGTCACACCAGACATTGGATCTCATCAAATTCTCACGGTGCGCATGGAGGTCTTCCCGCCCTCAGAGCGTGACGCACAAGACATCGGCCTTGTCACAGTAAGCGTGGCCAGCCAAGGCGATTCGGAACTCAGCACATCCGTTTCGTTCACCGTTCACAGAACCTTTGGCGTCCTTGTCGAAGTGACAGCCGATTCCGATAGCGGTACCTTGGGCACCGTTGGACCAGTTTCGCCAGGTTCATCCCTATGGTACCAGATGCGCATCACAGACTCCAGTGACACCGTTGGCCAAACCACATGGCGCATCATCAACCCTGAAGACCTTGATCGCAACCTCGAAGATGATTCTCCTTACGGTTCGTGGGATTATTCCATCTCAAATGGTTCCCAATCCGACATCGTAGTTGTGTACCTTGAATCAGACCAGTACGCTGACATGAAATTGAGCATGACCATTGGCGAGAAAGTCGAAGCAGGCAACCACACTGTGTACGTCCGTGTTGTCGAGGAAGGCGTGGACGCCCAAGACGCTCGCTACTTCGACCTCCCAGTGACGGTACAAGTGAAAGAAGATGTCCAACCTGGGCGCCTCGAAATAACAGACACCAGCAGCTCAGTTGTGCGCTTTGCATCCGGTGAGTTCCAAACGGTGGAATACAGCATCGACAATCAAAACAACATCCCTCTCGAAGTGGTGATCACGCTCGAGAACGAACCACAAGGCTGGGATGTTCTCATCCGTGCATCATCGGACCAAACGGGTGGTCGTTTCCTTCTTTTGACCCTCCCTGCCTACTCCAGTAAGGATTTCACCCTCGCTATTACGCCACCTACGAACCTCAAAAATGGAGAAACTATTGACTTCGACCTCAAGGTGACGCCAATGGACGAGGAAGTGCCATACGATAGCGATTACACGCAAACCAGCACACAGGTCTATGCTACGACC
>CM001443.1:928767-933582 GCA_000246735.1 uncultured Candidatus Poseidoniales archaeon
AAGGGGCCTCGTGCTTCTTCAACGAAATTGTGGACCCTGAACCTCAAACCCTCGTGTTGGGTCTTGGATTGTGCGCTGCGTTCGTCTTTGCTGTCTACCGCCGTGGTCAAGCATCAACTTCTGGCTTTGAGGACGAAGTGTTCCTCTATGAAGATGACAAGGAACTTGAGCCCTTGGAATCCACGCTTCCTGAGCCAGTGATGGAAGAGGAAATCGACGACGATCTCGAACTTTTGGATGAACTTGAAGCTCTTTGAGCAATAGAGCGTTCCTGCAGGGCCTTATTCGGGGGGCTGCGAGCCTTTCGTTTGGTCTTTCCAGTGCAATTCAAAGATTGTTAAATCGAGCATTGTATGAACATCGTACCATTTCCCTTATGAGGCATCAAAACAGCCGAGTTCTTGTGACAACCATGCGTACGCCTTCATCCTCCTCGAAGCCGCGCTCTCAATGGCAAATTCTTCAGCACCGAGACACGGTCAAATCCGTGGCGCTCGTTGCGTTAATGGTGCTCTCCACATTCGCCACCATTCAGTACGGATCTTTTGAGGCGCTTGCTGCCACTGACCAAGATGGAGATGGTCTCACATACGGTTTAGAGTACCTCATGAACACCGCACCAAACGATCCTGATTCCGATAACGATGGCCTCCCTGATGGATGGGAGTGGCAATATGGCCTCGACCCACTTTCGAGCACCGGCGGCGATGGAGCTGTTGGCGACCCTGATGGCGATGGAATGTCAAACTTACAGGAGTATTCCTACCTCCAACCGACCAACTGGGACCTTTCAAGCACCAGTGGTGTGCTTGACAATGGTGTCTGGTGGAACGGTACGGTGCCGGTCAACAACTGGGACGAAGAAAACGCCCTCCAATACAACCGTCCAGGTTGTGGCGACAGCGGTTCGGATGGAACCGGCACTGTGATTCTTTGCGACGAAGACCCGGTTGGCAACATTTGTACAAACGGCTTCGACGATGACCAAGACGGCTTTGTTGACTCTGCAGATCCGGACAATGACGGTGATGCGGATTGTTCATCGAACGATGATGACGGTGACGGCATCGAAGACGAAGACGTGGCTGGATGGGACACTGACGGTGACGGTATGGACGATGGCTGGGAAGCAGCGAACGGCCTCAACGCAACCAACCCCTCCAACGCTGATGGTCCAAATGGCGACCCAGACGGTGATGGACTCAACAACTTGCTCGAATACATCAACCCAACATGGACCACAATGTGTGGCGCATCGCCTTGTTTCCGCCCCGGGCCGAACGGCTTGGCGACTGAAACTACCTCGCCATGTGACCCGGTCAGTGGCATCGGGCCAGGAGGTTGTGCGACCTTCACTGCGGAAGTTGACGGCATCACCTCGACCAATCCTCAACGCGCCGATACCGATGGTGACGGCCTCAGTGATTCGTACGAAGCATTGACCCTGTTAACGGATCCAACTTCGTCTGACACGGATGGGGACGGAATTACCGATGGTGTCGAAGTGGGTGGCCAATACGGCAGTCCTGCTCAACCCAGTGACCCACGAAACAACAACACTGATGGAGACGCCTTTGACGACGGAGAAGAAGATGTGAATGGAAACGGTGTGGTCGATGCTGGTGAAACAGATCCGACTCGCCGAGAAGATTCTGGTGATGAAGACAACGATGGCATCCAAAACTGGGAAGAAAACCTCTCCTGTACCCTGTGGGATGTTGCAGACACTGACTTTGGTGGCATCAACGACGGTGATGAACAAAACGTGTCCCATGGAACAGACCCATGTGATTCATTGATTAATTTCGAAACCACGATTGTCACATGGAACAACGGAAACGGGCAGATGGAAGTCGCCGATGGAAGCGGGTTCAACCCTGCAGGAGGTGTTGGCTGGTTCAATGTCTCTGGAACGTGGACGCCGTTTGCGTATGCGACGGTTGTCAATGATGTCATTCAAGGTGTTTCCATTGCACCCGGTACGGCCACTCAAGTTGCGAACCGAAACGGTTCGTTCTGCCACACAGATGCGTCAACTGACGGAACCATTTCCACAACCCGTACGTACTGTGATGATGACTACACTGACAGCGATGGCGATGGTCTTGCTGACTGGCAGGAACTGTTGGGCACCTTTGGATGGTTCTCCAACCCAACGCTTGTCGATTCAGACGGCGACGGGGCGAATGACTTCGAGGAAGTCTTCGCCAACACAGATCCAAACGAACCATGTACGAACCTGTTGGATGATGACCAAGATGGTCTCAACAACTACTTCGAAACAAGCACGGGTTGCGACCTCATTTACATCGGAATCACCAACGGTTCAACCGACGTTTGGGTCACCGATGATGCCTCGATTGACACCGACTCCGGTGGTGTAGGGGACCGAGATGAGTACTTTGATGGAACCAATCCGGAAAACAATCCTTCAGATGACTTGCTTCCGTCTGACTTTGATGGTGACACGATTCCAGATGCAGTTGAGAATCAAACTGGCACAGACTGGACGAACCCCGATACTGATGGCGGCGGTATGATTGATGGATTGGAATGCACACAAGAATTCTGGATCATCAACTGCCTCGGCTCACCTTTCGATCCATTTGACCCAACAGACGACCTTATTGCATCTGAAGTGGTATTTTGGGCCAACAACACAAGCGGTGTTGTCGACCTCGACGCCACCCAACGATGGCGCCAATACACCAATGATTTCTACACAGGAACGGCTTATGCTCACATTGCGGAAACCCATCCATCTGAAACCATTATTCTCCCCTCCTCAAACTTCACCCACCTTGCAGACATGGCTTTTGCCAATGACACCGTTGAGTGGCTCATGACCTTCAACAGCCCCCCGATTACGGGTGGTTTACCACTGCCGGCGAGTTGGTCAAACATGTCCTTCTATGTTGATTCAGGTGCCGAACTGGAACGTTCCAATGATTCACACAACGTCAACATCGTGGCCGGACCAATTCAAGAAGTGTTCATTCAACAACCTGAGTTCTACTTCGATTGGGCCTCCTTGGCATCAACAACTGTCCCAGGCCAAGGGTTTGCCTACGAACTTCAGACACCTGATGAACTCACCAACCTAAGTAGCCCACGAAGCTCTTTGCTCAACACCACTGATACAATCGTGACCGAAGCAGGTGCAACCAATGCTTACGATACGGCTGTAGCCATCCAATCGTTCCTTGCTGAAGGGAACGCTACGACTGAATTCAAGCGAAACTACAACGGCTCAGGAATTCCAAACACTGAAGATTTGAGTGTCACCTTAGTTGAGGCTATCCAAGAGGGTACTTGCAATGAATTCAACACTGCCTTCGTCACCATGGCTCGGCTCGCTGGCTTGCCCGCTCGATATGTGAGCGGCTTTGCCGGAGGTACATGGAACGGCGATGGTTACGCAGTCTTCCCCCAAGACCGAACCACATGGGGCGAAGTTCGGCTTCAACAAAACAGCGCCAACGGCGGTACCGAACTTGGCTGGATCCCATTCGACGCCTGCCCTGCAGCAGAAGAGATTGAGATCGTCAACCAAACCATCTCTTCGCTTGTATGGGACCGAGATGGGACTTCAACGTTGAACGTCACGGGGCAACTTCGCTTCGCTGAGAACTCGACACCAATCCCTGAACTGCCAATGGTTGGTTACCTTGTGCCACTTGCAGAAGCAGCAGGTGTCCCAGGTCCAGCAGCCATTCCAAACTATGAGATTGGCGCGCTCATTACCGATGCAAACGGAACGTTCGAGTTCACTGGAAGTCCATTGGAACCTGGTGCACCAGGTATCCACCGAATTGTCATCAAGCACCTTCAATCCGGCTATGTCTCTGAAGACGGCGTGATTTACGACGGTTTCATCAATGTCACCGATGATTCTGTCATCAACCATACCGGGCCGAACGCGATCAACGCACCAATTGTTGGTGCTGGTGCAACAACCATCCTCACCGGGCAACTTTCACTAGAAAACGCTCCGCTCAATGTGATCAGTTCCATCGCATCAAGCGCAGATGTCCCAGAAATCTGGCTCACGTTCACTTCCTCGGTGAATGGTTCCATCAACCTCTCCTCACCAATCGGATTTGATGGTTCATGGAGCATCGAAGTGGAATTGGATCCGTTTGAGACCAAAACAAACCTTTCTGCAACACTCGGCTTCTCTGGTTGGCAAGACACCTCCGAGCCAAGCATTACGCCCGTGCAATTCCACTTGCAGCCATCGACCACAGCCATTGTGTTGGACATCCGAGATGCACCAACACTGACTGCTACGCTTGAAGGTCCATTATCCAACAACAGCATCATTCTCATTGATGACAACATCTGGGTCAACGGTTCAGCTGTGACTTCAGGTGCAAATCCAGTGGCCATGCCCGGGAACCTTTCGTTCTCGATGCGGTCAGTCGGTAGCGGCTCTGATTGGATTGAGATGTTTAATGCCAGTGTCAATGGTACCTTCTCAGTTCTGCACTTGCTCACAGCAGCTAATGCCCAGATTGCGGCCGGTGAGATTGAACTTCAAGTTCGGTTCTTCCCTGATTCGATTGAGGCAACTGACGATGCAAACATGTCGGCTGGTGCTCCATACCTCTTGCGAGGCTGGCTCCAATTCACCACGCAATCTGTGTCACAATTGCGGAACACCGAGGCTGTGGTCTTGGTCACCATGACCGACCACCGAGGTGTTGATTCAGACCTTCTCGCCTCTGGTAACTTTGACTTTACTTTCAATGGTACATGGGTGAACACCACCGTGGACCCAGAAAGTGAAACCATCACTTTGAATTGGCTGCTCGA
>CM001443.1:933598-949338 GCA_000246735.1 uncultured Candidatus Poseidoniales archaeon
GCTGGCGATTACCCTCTCGACATCTCCTTCAACGGTTCTGACTTGTATCAGCCTTCAACCGGACTCTCCTCAGTCCGTGTCGCTGCAGAAGTCGGATGGAACCTCACATTGGCTCAAGATTGGACCCACATCGGGAACTCGACTTACATCTATGGAGATATCTTTGACGCTGTTCACACAAATCGAAAGATCTTGGGTGACAACATCACCATGCTTTCGCTGATTATGGCGACCGCAGACGGTCAACCAATCGACCTCGCCCAAGGGCTGCTCAACAACACGACCAGTGCTTACAACCTCAGTTTCACCGTTCCTGAAACAAGCCCTTCGAATGCATATGAGTTCATTCTCAACATGGACTTTGAGAATCAAGCACCAGTTGGTGGGCCCTACTACCGATTTGTCGACACATCCGTCCCACCTGCAACGCCGAGCCTCCCTTCCACCTTGGTTGGTTTCGAGTCTGAATTTGTTGTGGATACTGGCCAGCGAAACCTCATCGTTGAGGTGAATGGATCGCTCGACTTTAACGCAACAATTTCCGATGTGGCAGACAAGTCCAATGTCAGCGATGCGTCGGTTGAATTTATCTTCGATTACGGAAATACCAATGTCTCAATTGGCACTGCAATCTCGGACCAAGCAGGATTTGCCAGCGTTGGTTGGACTGCTGCTGGTATCGCGCCGGGTTACTATGACATCTTGATGGTCGTGTATGATGACCTCTCGGATCCACTGGCCGTTGGAAACGCTCGACGAATCGGGAATTCCACGCTCGTCAACCTCACCGTGCAAGTTCCGAGCAACTTCCGTATTGATTCGATCCCAAGCACTGTGACTGCGGGTATCAACTTCAACGTCCTCGGGCAAGTGCTCGATGGTGACAATGCAGCGCGACCGCTCATTGCACCAGTTGAACTCAGCGCTTTCTGGTTGAGCAACCCCGAAGAGTTGCTTGTGCCAACCTACCAAACTTCTGTGAATGGTACGTTCAACATGAGCATCCCAACCGACACGTCTGGTAACGGAACGCTCCGTGGAAACAAGGTTCTTGTTATCTCAGTGATCGAAGGCTCGTCACCGTTCTATCTTACGGCAAGCATCGAAAACGGTATGCTCGTCATGGGTGTGTCTCGCTTTGAGAACATCCAACCGCTCAACCCAATCTTGGTTAACCGTGGCGATGAAGTGAACATTAGCGCTCGATTGGTCGAATCATCAAACCTTTTCTTGCCGCTCGCTGCCTATGATGTGGACATTGAATTCCATGAAACTTGGTTGCCGGGTACACAAACTGACGGCGGTGGCTTTGCCAACTTCAGTTACCTCATTCCTACAAGCCACCCACTTGGGCTGATTACGGTGACACTCGTGTTCAACGGAAGCGTTGACCTCTTGGCCACCAACGTGAACCTCTCATCAATCACCGTGCGTTCGACAACGATTTTGGTGGTCGATGCGATTGCAGCCAATCCGGTTGCCGGTACTTCCTTTGATGTGAGTGGTACGGTGCAAAGTGACAACGGATCAGGCCTCGAACTTAGGGACGGTAGTCTGTTGCCAGCGAACATTCTGTTTGCCATCAATGGCCAGCCAGTTGGCTTCACAGTCAGCGGTGGAACGGTCCAAGCGGGCGGTATCTGGAACGCTACAATCTCGCTCGGTGCAGCCTTCCCAGCAGGTAACAACACCATCGAAGCCTCCTTCATCCCTGCTGTGAACTACTACATCGGTTCTGAGGCGAACGAAACGTTCGACAGCCGTGGTTTCACAACATTGGTGTTCATCAAACCAGTCCTCGATGGCCTTGGTGCGCCTTCATTGAACGACCGAACTGAACGTGGTAACAACGTCTCGTTCCAGATCCTCTTGCGTGACAACACGGACACAGCTGTTGGCAATCAACAGGTCTTAGTGGGCTTGCCAGGCTTTGCGCTCTCGACCTTCACAACGTTTGCCAACGGTACAGCCTCTGGTAGCATTGCGGTGCCTGAGAACCTAAGCGTTGGACCTGCTGACCTCTTTGTTGAGTTCGCAGGCACTCCCGGCTCAACTGGATTGGTTGGTTCGAACGAGACAACACAATTTGTGATTCTTGGCCAAACGAACCTCACCATTTCTGAAGCGCCCTCCACCCTCACTGCTGGTGATGCCTTTGTGGTCAATGGCACTCTGATGGATGACCTTGGCTTGCCACTCATGGTGAATGGCGTGCCCTCGGTCGCAATCGTCCACCTCCTCGTGGATGGAGTTCCAGTTTCCAGCATTGAAACCGATGCACAGACAGGGGTTTTCACCATCGGATGGACGCTACCTGATGACACAACCGCTGGCGCACACATGATCGAGGTCCGCTTCCTTGGCGGCAGAGATTGGGTCAACCCAATCGGTATTGGTGATTTGATCAACCCAGAATACTACATGCCAAGCAACGATCAAGTTGAATTCAATGTCAGCGTTCCAACCAAGATTCTCCTTCTTACGCCTGGTGGCGAAGTGAACCGAGAAGAGACAATGACCATCCAGGGTCGCTTGCTCGATTTGGTGGATGCGCCTCTCCCCGGCCTCACGGTTGAGGTTTGGCTTGGCGGCGAATGGATGACCAATGTCACGACCGATGAAAACGGCACATTCACGGCCATCTATCCAGTCCCATCTGGTGCAGAACTCGGTGCATTGCTTCTTGAAACGAGGTTCATCGGTACCACCTTCTACCTCCCAAGCGCTGCAAGTGGCACATGGACCGTTTACAGTCCAGTCCAAGTGACTGTGAACATGGAAAGTCCAGTCGCAGTGGCTGAAAACATCACCATCTCCGGTACTGTTGTCGACAACCAATTGTTAGGCATTGAAGGGCATGTTGTCGATTTGTCAGTTGAAGGTATTCTCTTGGCAAGTGTGGTCACCGACGCCAATGGCGACTTCTCCTTCGACTGGAATGTTCCAGATATCTTCTCGTTCGGTAACCACACTCTTGAGGCTCGTGCCGAGGCTCAGGGCTTCTACAGGTCCAATGTTGGTAACACGACGTTCTTCTTGGCACACCGCTCCGATATCACGCTCATCTTCGATGACGGACGAGATGCAACCCGTGGTGACACATGGTCACTTTCCGGACGCTTGTTCGATATTGATACAGTCAACAACGACGGGCTCCCTTCGATGTTGGTCAGCGTTCGACTCGATGACGTCGAGGTGGCAAGCACCGTTACACTTGCCGATGGTTCATGGTCGGTCATCGTCCCTGCTACCATGGAACTTGCACGTGGTGAACACACATTCACAGCTGCCTTTGCTGGAACAAGTGCTCACCTCGAAGCCTCCACAAGTGCGACTGCGCTCGTATGGTCGAACACGATGATCACGATTGACGGGACCTCTTCCAACATCGTCGTCCGAAGCGATGATGTGTTCTCACCAATCGTTCTGACGGGTTCAGTTTCTGAAATCGGCGGCCAAGGTGAAGTCTTCAACAACCTCACATTGTACCTCGGTAACGGCTCGGATTGTATCTCAAATCGAGAAGGCGCTCGTTGCCTTGAAAACATTCAGATCGCTTGGAACAATGGAAACTTCTCGATGAACGGTGTTGCTCCAGCTTGGATGAATTCAGGTGGCCAGTACCTCCACATCGACGCACCTCGCAACGATGTGTTGTACCTCAACGGTGCTTCGGAAAGCCATCTGATTTACGTCAAGGTGAATGCTGACATCGTGCCTTCAATCAACACAGTTGTTGAAGACAAGCAAGAAGACATCGGTGGAAACATCGTGATCACGGCCTTGGATACAAACGAAGGCATTGCAGACATCAAGGTCACCGTTTACCTCTACAATGCGAACGGATCCCAACTTTCAACCCCGATTCAACCGCTCACCGATGAGAATGGAATTGCTTCCTTTGAATTCAACTCCGATCCACCATACGGTCGCTCGAATGTGTGGGGCGAAGTGTACCTCGAAATCATCATCGATGATCCAAGGCTCTCCGATCAGAGCAAGTTGGCATTCGACGCAAAGGCTGCTGAAGCTCCATGGGCACCGAACTACAGTTACAACGAAATCTCAGAGCCTGTTCCTTCATGGGTCTACATCTTGGCGCTCCTCATTGCAGCAGGTGCTGCTGCAGGAACGGTGCTCTACCGACGACGGAAGAGTCAAGAATTGCTTGAAGAAGCTGCTGAAATCTTTGCCTACACGGCTGAGTTACTCGCAGCAGGCGATTCAATCCGTGAATCAATTTTCACATGTTACCAGAACTTGTGCACTGCTTTCCAGCAACACGGGTTCCTGCGCCGAGACTTCGAAACAGTTCGTGAATTCGAAATGGCGATTCGTCAGGCCATGCCACAAATTTCTGAAGACGCTCTCGTCGCTTTGGACAACATGTTTGAGCAAGCCCGATACAGCCGTGAAGAACTTGGATCCCAGCACCAAGCTGCAGCACAACAAGCATTGGAGCGAATGGGTCAAGAAATCTCAGGACTCACAAAGGTCCCTGCTCGATGAGTGAGCAGCGCAATGATTTGGTTCACCATCGAAGGTGCAATCGCCCGTTGACGTAGTTGGCGCTTAGGCCCTCTGCTGCTTCGGGAAGTGGCATCTCGCGTTCGAGGGGTTCGTTGTCGCCATCAGCGATGACAAGTTTGAGGTGGGTGATTTCGCCTTCTTTCTTGGTAAAGAGAACGACATCTTTGGCTGTGACACCGAGCAATGGAATGGTCAGACCGTCCGGATTGACGCTGCCATGAAGCGCTTCAACCATCCACTTGAGTTGACGCTCTGGTTGGACTTCTGCCAAGTGAGATTCAGGGAGCATGCCTGCGGAGACGAGCACTTGTTCATGCATGGTATGTACTTCGCCGAGATGGTCTGCGGATTGCTGGAATTCTGAGTGCAATGACTCAACGCTCGCAGCCAAGCCGACTGTTGTTTCAGCATCGATTTCACCAGGTCTGACCTGCGTGTGGTCGGTGCCGACTGCAAGGGGTTCCCATGTTGCCATGCGGTGTGGGTTGTGTGCGGCCTCCATGAACCTTCGTCCTCCAATCAATGGATGAAGTCTACACTTCATCAATGGTGTGAACCCGTGAAAAGAACCGTCGTGCAAAGCTGGCGGTGGTTGTAGGGGCATTTGTTGCGTTCATTCGAAGGTCCTTCGGGTAACAGGTTGCGTAGGTCCGGTCGGTGTGGCGCTGGTCCAGCAGCAGGATAAGTGCCCGGTCGCCAATGGAGCGGATTGGTCTTCCCATCGCTTGTAGAATCGCATTGATGGCAGGTTGGGTCACGGTGTAACGCCAAGCGTTGTTGGCTCCAAACCTGTCACCTGCATACTTTTTCAGAGCGTTTGATCGAACGGATGGTGGTGCGTTTGGAATGCCAATACACGCCACCGCGTCAAGAATGCCGCCGTTGTAATCAATCCCTTCCGAGAGCCGTGCTCCATACACGCCGCACAACAGAATTCTTTGACCGGCATCACGTTCGCCACGGAGTTGTTCAACCAGTGTGTCGATGTCTTGCTTTGACCATTCCCTGCTCTCAACAATCTTACGAACACCCTTGAAGTGGGTGGTGCTCACAATCTCTTCCATCATTTTGTAGGAGGGTGCGAACACGGCGATGTGGCCAGGTGTGCCATCGATGAGGGCTTGGATGTGGGCCCGTATCTTGTCCCACATGGCCGGCGAGCGTTGGGTGTATTTCGTGGACACATCGCCTGCTACAAGCACGGGTCTTCGCTCACCTGCAAACGGTGAGGCATAGGCAGTTTTCGTGGTTTTACCCACTGGGAGTGCCAGCATATCTGCATACATTTGCGGTGGGTAAAGGGTTCCTGACATCAAGATTGCACCTGAGGTGTCGTTGAACACAGGGCCGGATACCAAGCCAGGGTCCAAGAGGTGGGAGGTGATTTTTCCTTCCTTGCCTTTTGCGCTGAACACGAGGCAAAGCGCCGTTGTCGAGCCAAATTCATTGACGCAACTCAAGATGTGGCCAAGGCGGTGGGAGTCTGGCTCCATTGGATCTTCGCCCTCGCCAGCATCGAGATCGATGTCACATCGGCTGAGAATGTCTGCAAGGAGTGGCAATCGATGGTGTCGTTGTACGCCGTGACCATCATCAGCTACAGGCGCCGGTTCTTCGTTCAAGGTTCGCTGTCCAGAGAGGCCTTCATATTCATCGCAAGCACGGTGGAACACATCTGTGAATGCGGCCACTTCGACATGGGATTCGTTTGCATCACCGGTCAATTCATTGTGCAAGCGCCTGAACAAATCTGCAATTTTTACACGGGCAATTTTCATCACTTCGAGCGCCCATGTCGCCAAATCGAGTTCAAGGGCCGTGGAATCCGCACCGCTCTGGTGGTAGATATTGGTCAATGTGCCAACATATTCCTCCAATTCCATGGTTGAGTTTCGAGAGATGGTTGGTGTGATGACTCGCTCCATCGTCATACGAATGCGGTCGGGAAGGTTGTGCGCTTCGTCGACGACCAAGATGATGTCTTCAAGGGCGATCCCCATTGCTTCTAGGCTGGAAGTGCGAACACCTTCATCGAACAAGTGGTTGTAGTCGCCAACAAAGATGTCGGCGTGATTCGCTGCTTCTCGTGCTGCTTTCCATGGGCAAGTTTGGGCGATTTGCCCGTCAACCCTGTGTATTTTGGCCAATTCGACCAATTCGTCAACATGCAATGGACTGTCCAGAATTCGCTTGGTAAGGCCGGGTGCTTTGGTGATCCAAGGCTTGCAGCTCTTCTCCCGGCGTGCGGTGCTGCACATCATCGAAAACACGTGTGGTGATTCCTTGGCAAAGGGTTGGACACACATACCAGATTGACCAATCATGTCAACCAAGGTGACGGGGCTTTGGTTGATCCGTCGTTCGTTGATCCTCCGCACGGTATCGACGACAATGCGATGCTGCGATTGCCTTGAGGTGAGGAAAAAGATGCTCTTCTGCCCGGGTGTGAGCGCTGCGACTTCCAAGGCGGCTGCCAAAGCCGCCGCCGTCTTTCCAATTCCAGTTGGTGCAGCGGCAAGATGGTAACCGCCCTTTCGGAGTGCTTCACTTTCGGATATCCGACTATCGATTTGACCAGGACGGGGTTGAGGGTGGGCCAAATACGGAAAGGCGTCCGTCGAATCGAGTTCTGCCTCCGTTGTCATAATCACCCTTCACAGTCGACCCCTCTAAAGGATTGGGGGGGAAGCGACAGCCAGCGGCTGCACTGTTGAGCATCATTGTGCCCAGGATCGTGGGGGGCCTGGGCACGTGGGAACCACCAACTCAGCAAGCTGGGGTGGAATCTGAGTCCCCCCGCCCGTCTTTCGGGGGGAGGTGTGTTGGGTTTGTTTGTCCTGTGCGTGCAAGACGGGCACGCTGACACAAAGCGGCTAATCCGTACAGGTTGGACCTTTCCTGTACAGCATTGAAGGTGGCTCGACGAGTTTCATCCATTTCGTTTTGCCAATTCATTCCATCCCCTCCAGCACTCTCACCCACTCATTCGTGGTATTCTTCGTGTCGCATCGTTGATCCCTTGGCCGAGGCCAACAAATCTTCGAGTGTTTTGTTCTGTTCTGCGCTCGCCTTGACAGCGGTTGCAATGTAGAGTGAAAGCCCTTCTTGGGCGGCGATCTCTGGGGTTGTGCCCTGGAGTTCGTAAAGCAGGCCGAGGGCACGCTTGTCACCATGACCAAGGGGGATTCGAACTGAATCCATGCCTTGGACCAATGGTTGGCCGTTGAGGAATTGTTGAATCGCTTGACGGATTACGTCGGAGCGGTTTCGAGCCCCATCCAAACCAATTCGAGCATCAAGCATCATCATATCTTCCTCAGTGATTCTGAGGGACACGAGGTTGCTAGGTGCGGTCATCGTTGGGTCTCCTGTACTCTGTGCTATACAATGAAGGATATAAACATATTCGTTTTGATGACATATTGTCATACACTTGATTACACTTGGTTTTTCGGGGTTTCTCTTCTCAGTGGCCTGTTTGGTTTGGGCAAAGCTTCGAATTGAACACATTGAGTGTTATTTTTCTGTATACGCCGTTTCGACACAACCACGGTTCGATATGTCTCTAAATACCGCCACCTGTTGGTTGGAGCATGGCACTCGAACCATCCCGTGGGTTGTACCTTTATTTGCGAACTTTGAACGAAGCATTGGGCGATGAAATCATCACTGATGACGAAGCACAGATCCTCCGGGTTCTCGCTCATGCCCTCGGTGTTCGTCCAAGCGATACTGCGGAATGCCTCTCGGTCGCCAGGGGCGAAGCACGCAATCCCTTCGACGATCTCGAAGAAGACTACGCTGGGCATCGAATGGGTGATGTGACGACCTACCAAACGGCTCTTATCGCCGCGTTGGATGATGAAGTCATTACCGAAGATGAGTGGTCGATGCTGAACTCGCTGCGCACCATCATTGGTATCCAAGCAGATCAGCACACCATGATTGAAGAAGCAATTCGTGGCATGGCAGAAGTCGATGAGGAAGGCAATCGCCGCATTGAACGACTGAATCGATTTAACACAGTTTGCCCTTACTGAACGGCCTTGATTTACGCAAGGAAAGGTGGGTTGATGAGCCCATGCCATGGGAATGCTTAGAAAGGGTTTGCAATTCGCCAAGAGCAATACATTACCTGTATACGTGATTCTATGAGTGCAACAAAAGACATCTATGAAGCAGTGGTCGCACGCGACCCAAACCAACCTGAATTCCATCAAGCTGTTTGGGAAGTTCTTGAATCCCTCGAACCAGTGATCGAGCAACACCCAGAATACCGCAGCATTGTGGAGCGAATTGTCGAGCCAGAACGTTTGATTCACTTCCGTGTCCCATGGGTCGATGACGCTGGTGCAATCCAAGTCAACCGTGGCTTCCGAATTCAATTCAACGGCGCAATCGGACCTTACAAGGGCGGTCTGCGTTTCCACCCAAGCGTGAATGCATCCATCCTCAAGTTCCTTGCTTTCGAGCAAATTTTCAAGAATTCCCTGACCGGCCTTCCTATGGGTGGCGGCAAGGGTGGAGCAGACTTCAACCCGAAAGGCAAGTCCGATGGCGAAGTCATGCGCTTCTGCCAATCCTTCATGATGGAACTTTGGCGACACATTGGCCACAACTGCGACGTCCCTGCTGGTGACATCGGTGTTGGCGGTCGTGAAATCGGTTACATGTTTGGTATGTACAAGAAACTCCAGAACGAATTCCAGGCCGGCGTGCTTACTGGCAAGGGGATTTCCTACGGTGGTTCACTCATCCGACCGGAAGCAACAGGCTACGGTCTCGTGTACTTCGCTCGTGAGATGCTTGGCGCACAAGGCAAGTCGTTCGAAGGTGCTACTGTCTCCATTTCTGGTTCCGGAAACGTCGCTCAGTTCGCATGCGAAAAGGTCCTCGACCTTGGTGGCAAGCCAGTAACCATGTCCGATTCCAGTGGTTTCATTCACGACTCCGAAGGCATCGACCGAGCCAAACTCGCTTGGATCATGGACCTCAAGAACAACCGACGTGGACGTATCTCTGAATACGCAGCTGAATTCAGCAGCGCAACCTTCACCGCATCCGCACCTGAACCTTCTTCCAACGGATTGTGGGGCGTCAACGTCGATGTTGCACTTCCATGCGCAACACAAAACGAAATCAACGGTGCTGAGGCACAAATGCTCGTTGACAACAAGGTCATGGCCGTTGCAGAAGGCGCCAACATGCCATGCACACCAGAGGCTGTCGAAGTCTTCCAGAAGAACGGCATCATGTTCGCACCTGGAAAGGCAAGCAACGCTGGTGGTGTCGCAACCTCCGGTTTGGAAATGTCACAGAACTCCCTCCGCTATGGCTGGACCCGTGAAGAAGTCGATGCAAAGCTCGACAACATCATGGTCAACATTCACAAGAACGCTGCAGAGACCGCTGAAAAGTACGGTCGACCTGGCGACTACGTGTTTGGCGCAAATGTTGCAGGCTTCCTCAAGATCGCTGAGGCAATGGCTGCTCATGGCGTTGTCTGATTTGATTCACGCCACGGAGTGGCGAGGGATTTCGATCGCCAAGACCATGCGTCAGTTCCCTGCCTATTGACAGAATGATGGTCTTTGCTGAAGGCAAGGATATGTCATGGTTCGATGGAGAACATAAACTCCATTCCAGATTGGGCGTTGGCCACTTCAATCTTGGGAGGGCGGTGATGGTGCCTCTTCCATTCCAACGATTTCATAATTCGATGGAAACATGGCGACCGCAACAGCAAGCACCGTGCAAGCAAGGCCCCAGCCAAACATCTGACGCACGAACATCATCTCAAGGGCGATGACAAGGATCAGTAAGCCGCCAATGTTCGATGTCCAAACGAGCGTTTTGAACGTACCAAGGGTCACGCCGGGCGTCCCTTCTTTTCTGTACGGACCAAATTCTCCACCAAAGCGTTGAGCGGTGTCATCCTTTCCTTTTTTCGACATTGTTATTCCTCCTTAACGGTCAATCATCGTGATGGCGTCGGTTGGGCACGCCAAGACACACAAACGGCATCCAGTGCAAGCATCGCGTATAATCCTCGCCTTTCGATTCGATTCGACTTTGATGAGTGGGCTTGCCATAGCGACTTTGTAGAGATCAATCGCTTCGTCATCACAGACAATGGTGCATTGGTCACAACCGATGCAAAGCCGCTCTTCGACAAAGGCGACGGCTGTTTCGCCACCCTTTGCTGCTGCGTGTTGTTCACCTCTCTGACGGTTAAGGGAGCTGCGAATGCGCAAGGCCTCAGCCTCTCTGCGCTTTTTCAGCTCGTCCGAGGAGGTCATGCATGTTCCTCCACGAGGTCATGCTCTTCAAACTTGACGACAGCCATGTTGACCAAAAGATCCCCAAAGCAGTAGAACGCCCCGACAAGGAGCGGTGGATTCCAAGCCGTAAGCCCCGTCCATGGTACAGACGCTGCCCACGTCCAGTTTCCTAACTGAGTGCCGATGATTTCCATGCCCAGTGCTGCCCATGCCATCGCCGCATAGAGTCTTGGTTGTGGTCCATATTTCGTGAACACCAACACAAGAATGAGCAACACAACAGCCGAAGTATCGCCCCCCGTGTACGCTCCATAGGCCACAACAGGCACGAATGGCATCAGGGATGGGAGCGCCCATGTTTCCTTCATTTTCTCAGCCATTATACGTCCAAGATCGAAGAGAAAGTAGTGGCCCGCTGGGACAAACAGCGGCATGAGACCCCGTTGGTATTCGTAAATCCCCCAGACTTCGCTGAAGAATAATTCCATCGGTGTGGCAAAAGCAACAACCGTGATCATTTCGATGCGGATTTTTCTGGTTCCCTTTGCATAGATGTAGGCAAAGAGACCCCAGCACCAGAGATTGACCGGCCATTCTGGCGGCAGAACATATGTGAGAAGTCCACCTGCAGCCGTTGCCGAGACCCAAAGGCCGACGACAATGGTCAGGATGTACACCCATGCCCTGTGCATGGTCAACCGAAGAGGTGTGGCCACTTAAGACTGGACGGCGTTGCTATGTTCCTGATAGGCGAGAAGTTCCTTGCCCATTGCCAACATTGACAACTCTGCCACAAGGGCGTGCCAACCTTGTGCATGTTCGCCGTATGCTTCACCCACATCGTGAATTGACTCAAACCGAGCGCTTGGTGAATTGAGGTTGTCGTTGTCACCTTTCTTTGGGTTGATTCTGTAAAACCAAGACGCAGCTTGACCGTCAACAAGGTAGACTACGGGTTCGACAGGTGCGCCTTCTTCCGTTTTCAAACAGGTTGGTACGCCTTCTTGAATTAAGAAATTTTCAACATCAACGCCGCCTTTTGCGTACATCAGTTTGTTCATTTTCCTGTTTGATAGTTCAAGGATCTGTTCACCCTTGGTCACCACCATGATGCCTAATCCATAGGTGCCACGGTCGTTTTTGATGAAGGCCACAGGTTCTCTCTCGATGCCAAGAGCAGCGTATTTTTCTGATAAACCAAGGAGAAACTCATCAATTTCTTCTGCCAATCGAACTCGACAGGTCTCTTTTTCGAGGCACTTGTTTTCAGAGACAAACCATTCGCTCATCAAATGCCATGAATCGATTTCCAGCATATCTGCCATTTCATCCACATAGGCCTGGAGTTGGAGATAATGTTCGGATTTACGTCGTCGGTGCCATCCCATTTCTTTCGGTGGGAACACTTGGTTTCCAAGTCCGGGAAGAATTCCTTCTGTGAGGTCGTTGTTGAGGAGCGTGAGGCACGGTATTTCTCCCGCCACAAGCAGGTGTTCCTCACCGTCTTTGCTGATCGCCTCGACAGGCGTGAGTTCAACCGGGCCTGAGATCCCATCGAGCCAGCCTCGGTCTTCAAACACAGGGGAGCCAATCGTGCATCGGTAGCCCGCCATTTCCAACAGTCTTTGGATTGTTGCAATGTTTTCCACATAGCCCTTGTTCCTTGTGTGGGCTTCAGGGTAAAGGTGAACCCACTTACAATCACCATAATTCCGCTTGATGTGCGACCCCATAAGATCGGAAATTTCATCCATGTCTTGTGGGGCAATGTTGTTGAATCCAGCTGGGAAGTGGTTTGCATCGACCACGGCAATCTTCCATTCAGCATCTCGGACGTCAACGCTTCCATAGAATGGAATTGGGACCTCGGATCGCTTTAGATCCATCCACTCAGAAATCCGTTGGCGATTTGCTTCCAACTTTGGCGTCAAATCATGCAATGAATTCATCCAATCACCTCATCGAGCAGTGCAACCGCACTTTTCTGTGGTCGCAATGCGCCTCTGTCCAATATATGAATTGCTTCAAACAATCCGATGCCGATGGCTAGTTCAGGTTGACCCTTGAACGCTTTCGCAAGCCTCGGGTACCGCTTTAGGACTTCATCCCCGCGTGGGCGCAACTCTTCGATGAGGGTCGTGATGAGGCCAGGTGAAGTGGCTCTTCCAGCGGGTAGTTTTGGACGGCGCACGATTTCCGGTGGGAGCCGTGTCAAATCAGCCGCTGCCCTCAATGCTGCCTTTTCTTCGAGGGATGCGGGCAGGCGCCACTCCATTGGGAGGTTGTTAGTGGCTTTCCGATGTGCGCTTCCGAGGAAGGGGACGCGCACTTCCAAGGAGTGAGCCATCGAATGGCGGTCAACCAATCTCAGTTGGAAATTGGTGAGTTGGCCATGTTCAAGTTCGAAATTGAGGAACGATTCCAGAGAGTCCGTGTGAGCGGATCCGCTGTGGTCGTTGGTGTACCATGCATCGCCGACCGGCAGGTTACCTTGTTCGATTTGACGTGCCATTGGATGGTCCATCGACGCAAGCCGCGCATCAATCAAGCGTGCGTGTTGGCTCAGGTCTCGGTACCTTGGATAGCCTGCATGCAATTCATCAGCACCTTGTCCACATAAGCCAACGGTTACCTTTTCCGCCATCTTTTGGAACAGAGGTTGGAAGAACAACACCGTGACATCGAAGTCTTCGCCGTGCCAAGTGAGGTCTGGGAGTCGTTTGTCGAAGGAATCGGCCTCCAAAATGTGCTGGTGGTGCTTAAGTTCCAGTGAGGAGGCGACGTTTTCTGCTGCGATCCAATCGGGATTGTCTTCACTTTCTGCTACGGTCCAGCATTCAGGTACGGGCTGACCTGCGCGCTGAGCCGCTTCGTGGGCGACGGCTGCAACAAGGGAGGAATCAAGGCCGCCAGATAGAACGATGCCCATTGGGACTTCACCCATGAGTCGCTGGCTCACACCATCAACAAATGATTCCAATAGGTGGCCTGCCTGTGTGGATGGATCCCATGAAGATTCAGGGCTAAGGGCTTGGCGTTCCACATTTGCTTTGTCAATCATGGTCGGTTTGCCGTTCTCCATCGACCACACTTCGACGGTTCCTGCACGGACTTGATGCACGCCTTTGAGCAGGGTTGTACCGTCAAGTGGGTACTCCCAAGCCAGTCGCGCAATCAAGGCAGCTTCGTCAAATGAGGGGGTGTGACCTTCATGAGCGCGAAGGGCCTTTGCTTCACTCGCAAATAACAAACTTCCATCGACATGCGTTCGAACGAGCGGCTTGATGCCAAGCGGGTCGCGTGCAAGCAAAAGGCGTCGTTCTATAGGATCCCAGAGGCAGAATGCGTACATGCCGTCGAGTTGGTTAATCCAGGCTGCATGTTGACGAGCCGAAAGCGAGCCCGTTGTTTGTTGCTGCTTTGCCTTGCTGTACAGCGCCATAATGGCTTCAGAATCAACATTGCTGGTCCACGGGTAGGTGTTGTTTCGACGGCGCAGATCGCTGTGGTTGTAGATTTCTCCATTCGCGACCAGAATTTCACCAGCTGGTCCAAAGATTGGTTGATCACCGCCAGCACGGTCAACGATGGCTAAGCGGGTGTGGCCAAGAGCGAGTGTGTCGTCTGTCCAGGCATCCTGACCATCTGGGCCTCGATGCTTTTGAAGTGCGTTCATGGCGTGAATTACATTGATGTCTGGTCGCCCAAACATGCCTGAAATTCCGCACATAATGTGGAGTCGAAGGCCCGCCCTTCTTCAACCCATGCAGGTCGGTTTTATTCACCAAACGGGGTATCGAATCATGACGACAGCCATGAGAATGATGGCCAAGGAAAAGCCAACGAAGTAGGTGATTTGTGGGGGTTCTGAAGAGTTTGTCTCGTCGCTCATTGACGTCACCAATCTCTTCCACACGACACCATCATTTGAACATATTGAGGGCTGTGGTTCGTTTCAAGCCATAACCTGAAGGAACGGTTCGAGCACCAACAGAAGGCCGAGCGGAATCAACGTCATGGTAGCGTTGTCGTCAATGTAGCGCAGTCTTGGCCATTCAGCGGCCACACATAGGGGGCCAAAGACAACCGCAAGCCAGAGTGGTGTTGCAAAGAAGTACCAACATGCAACCCATATCAGAGATATGAACGCGCATGAATAGAGAATCACGTTCTTGGTCTCCGTTCCGCGCCGCCTTAATTCGCCCATAAATGGGTCGCCGAACGACAAGGAAAGGATGAGTGGCCATGCGTAGGCTTCGGTTGGTGCCAGCAAAAACACCATGCCGACGCCAAAAGCACCCCATGCGAGGGCTGACACTTGCTTTGCCTCATACGATCGTTGCCCAAAGATTGTGAAGCCCATTTTCAGACGAATTGCTTCTGCTGCAAGGATGGCGAGGATGACGAGGGAGACAACTTGAGGGACCTCGGCGCCAATCGAATCGGCCAAGTCTTCGCCCCACTCAAAAAAAACAAACGGGACTGCAGCCATTCCGATGTGTATGCCACGGCGGAATAAGTGACCGCTCATGCCTCCAACTGAAAGATCAACAGGGTTGGTTAACTCGACGTGTTCACTCACTCTTGTTCGCCCCAATGGACTGTATCACATCGTCAAGCGACATATAACCTGCTGCCAATTTTTCGAGATAATCGTCCAGTTGTGGAGATTCGAGTATTTTCCGCTCGTGATGCGCAAGCAATCGCTCTCGCCATCGTGCTCGCTCGGAGCGGCCCGATGAGACCAGTTCAAGCAACATCGCTGAGGCGTTTTCGATGCCGGTTCCATGAAGCGCTGAGGTCAGCATGACCGGGGGTGACGCCCCTGTTCCCAACTCATAAGATTCTCTGAGTTCATCAGCGTGACGATCTGCACCAGGCAGGTCGCATTTGTTGACAATGACAGCGTCAGCGAGTTCGAGCAGGCCT
>CM001443.1:949354-951961 GCA_000246735.1 uncultured Candidatus Poseidoniales archaeon
CTTGGACGCCGTCGCCACGTGCTGGTCCTTCAACGACCAATATTCTGTCTGCAATCGCGGCGCATCGAACTTCCGCTTGCCCGGCCCCAACAGTCTCGATGACCACTCGATCCCACCCTAGTATCAACAAAAATTCCGTCATGTCGGCAACGATGAGAGGGACGCTTCCCGATGCTTTTCGTGTGGCGATGGAGCGCAGGTAAATGTTGTTTTTGAGCGTCGGATGGTCAACGACCGTCATGCGAACTCTGTCTCCAAGCAACGCACCACCGGAACGGGGTGAGGATGGGTCGACAGCCAAAAGAGCCACTCGTAATCCTGTGCCAGCCCATTGTGTCAATAAGCCGTCCAAAAGGCAAGATTTGCCAACTCCGGGGGCGCCTGTGATGGCGAGTGATTGCCAGTGTTCACTTGAGGATTGATGTTCACCAGTGATGGTTTTGATCTCATCTAGAGTGATGGTTCTGTTTTCAAGCGCCGTCAAGGTGCGTGCTAACGACCGACGGTCGCCTTGCATGGCTGCCTCAATCATTGCTTGCAATGCACTCACCTCATGCTTCGGAAGACCAGTGCCATTCGCTTGTTTGACCAACACCGGCATCATCCATTGCGTTTGATGCTTGTATGAATTCAAGGATTTCGGATGTGGGTGTGCCCGGGCCAAAGATGGCGCGAATCTTGCATTCAAAGAGGGCGTCACGATCGTCGTCAGGGATGATGCCGCCTCCGAACACAATGACATCGTTGAGCCCTTCAGTTCTCAACAATTCACAGACTTTTGGGAACAAGTGTCCATGGGCGCCTGAAAGGGAAGAGAGTCCAAGGAATCGAGCGTCTTCGTCTCGAACGGTGTCAACGATTTGCTGAGCGCTTCTCCTGAGGCCCGTGTAAATGACTTCGTGGCCAGCATCTCTGAGTGCGCGTGCCACTACTTTCGCACCACGGTCATGTCCATCGAGTCCGGGTTTTGCAACAACCACACGCAACGGTTCGCCCATGAACTGAGGATGAAACGCTTCCCTATCAACACACCCCTTTGAAAGTGAGGCACTCCGCTTTCCATCCTGCTTTCAGTGACATGGTGAAAAGTTCGCTCAATAAGCAGTCTTTGAGTGGCAACGCATAAGGGCGGCTTTTCAGTCCGAGGGGTAGGGAAGCCTATGTCATCGACAGAGCAACGACTCCAAGATTTGCGAAATCGAAAGGCCCGCAGCGAGGCTGGTGGGGGACAAGCAAGGGTTGACGCTCAGCATAACCGTGGAAAAATGACCGCACGAGAGCGCATGGAAATGTTGCTTGACGATGGTTCGTTCCAAGAAATTGACGCACTTGTCGAACACCGCTGCCGAGACTTCAACATGGATTCCAACATTATCCCCGGCGACGGCGTCGTCACAGGTCACGGTACCATCAACGGACGAGAAGTGTTCGCGTTTGCTCAAGACTTCACCGTCTATGGCGGTTCTCTCGGTGAGATGCACGGTCTGAAAATTTGCAAAGTGCTTGACATGGCGCTCAAGACGGGCCGACCCGTGATTGGGATGAACGATTCTGGTGGAGCCCGAATCCAAGAAGGCGTGGCTTCCCTCGGCAGTTATGCAGAGATCTTCTTCCGCAACGTGCGTGCTTCTGGTGTTGTTCCACAAATTTCGGTGATCATGGGGCCTTGTGCCGGAGGTGCCGTCTATTCACCTGCCATCACAGACTTTGTCATCATGGTCGACCAAACCGCTCACATGTTCATCACGGGTCCTGAAGTCATCAAGACCGTGACCAATGAAGTCGTGACTTTCGAAGACCTCGGCGGCGCGATGACCCACGGGAGCAAATCGGGCGTCTCTCACTTTACTGCAAACGACGATGAAGGCGCCATTCTGCTGGCCCGTGAACTCACCGACCTTCTGCCACAAAACAACCTTGAGCGACCCCCCGACAAGAAAACTTCAGATCCAATCGACCGTTCGTGCGATGCGCTTGACAGCATCATCCCAGACGTCGCTACCAAACCCTACGATGTCCTTGATGTCATCAGTGAAATCCTCGACGATGGAGCGTTTTTGGAGGTTCAAGCCGATTGGGCCCAAAACATCGTCATCGGATTCGGGCACCTTGGCACGCACACTGTCGGCGTGGTTGCAAACCAACCGAAAGTTCTGGCCGGTTGTCTTGACATTGATGCGAGTGACAAAGCAGCAAGGTTTGTTCGCTTCTGTGATGCGTTCAACATTCCAATCATTACCCTTGAGGATGTTCCAGGTTTCTTGCCCGGTACCAATCAAGAATGGGGTGGCATCATACGCCACGGAGCAAAGTTGCTGTACGCCTATGCTGAAGCAACAGTTCCGAAACTGACGGTAATTTTGCGAAAGGCCTACGGTGGTGCGTATGATGTGATGTCTTCAAAGCACATCCGTGGCGATTACAATGTGGCATGGCCAACCGGTGAATTAGCGGTTATGGGCGCCGACGGTGCTGTCGAAATCATTCACAAGCGCCGCATTGCTCATGCTCGAAATGCCGAACAAGAGCGAGCTAGGCTCACAGAAGATTTCAATGAGAAGTTTGCAAACCCGTACAAGGCTGCAGCACTCGGTTACCTTGATGACG
>CM001443.1:951976-963059 GCA_000246735.1 uncultured Candidatus Poseidoniales archaeon
ATCCCCCTCTGAGGTTTTTTTATGAGCGCAACAGATCCTGCTCTTCTTCGTATGGCTGCCATTGCTGCCGTGATTGCTGAAGTGACCCAGCAAGGCGAAGATGTGTCTCAAGTGGCGCGCAAACCCGGCTTGGCATGGTCGCAAGATCATCGAAGGATGAACACGGGACAATCAAGCCTCATGCATCAACGAGCAAGCCGCTCACCCTGGAAGTGAATGAATGTCTGAAACAAGAAAAGTCGTCGTCGACGGTGTTGAATTCGAAGTGGAACTTGAGGGTGAAGGGACTTCTTGGTCCGCTACTGTTGAGGGTCAAACGTTCCAGATTGAAATCCCAGACGCCGCACCTGTGTCGAAGAAGAAGCGCTCCGGTGGTGGCAAGAAGAAGAAGTCCGGTACCGTCTCTGCCAACATTCCTGGCAAGGTGGTCACCGTAGAAGTCAGCGAAGGCGACGAAGTGGTTGAGGGTCAAGTGATTTTGATTCTTGAAGCGATGAAAATGCAGAATGAAATTCAAGCACCTGTCTCAGGAACCGTGATCTCGGTTCAATGCGAGGAGGGCCAAGCTATTGAAGCGAACATTCCTCTCGTTGTCATTGAGCCGGTTGCAGAACCTGAAAGCGAGTGACACTCGTTTGATTCGCTCTAACGATGTTTCTTGCGTTGGTGATGTACGACCATTAAAGAGGTGTCAGGGTTTGACTCATGTATGGGCGGAGCAACAGTGTGTGATTTCCTCGGATGTGGTGAGGAAGGAACCATTGTTTCTCGACTCTCACCTGAGGGTTACCTCGTTGCAACAGGAAAGAAAGCCTATTCGTTTAGAGAAGCGTACCGACGTTTCCATTACTGCACCAAACACCACGATGAATTGATGGGCGGCGTTTGGTCAAGGGTTCGCAAACCAGATGACAAGCAAGATGGGCATGTTGCTCCAACGGCCATCTAAACCCCTTCGGCGAGATGCTGATAAGCAGGCAACGACTGGCTAGACCATGAACACCGACTCCGGTCTTGCCCGTAAGAAACTCTCAGCAGGTATTCTAGCACTTCTTTTGGCCCTGGTATCCGTTACATTGACCGCTCCAATTGCATCTGCGGTTGGCCCAAATCAAAACGACTTAGGTGCTGCAATGGACCTTCCCGACAATTCTACTTCGATCAACAGCAGTCAAGCCGTGATGAACATGAATGGGTTCGCTCCAATGGCATCAGGGGCTTTGTACGGTGAATTGGATGTCGGCGATGATGAAGATTGGTTCGCAATGACGCTGAATGCTAACGAGGGTGTCACGCTCCAGATTGCCTATAACACCACGTACACATCATCCAATGGTTCGACCTACACCAACGATTTCGAGTTGTGGATGTACGATTCTTCGATGAACCTGATCGAATTCTCCATCAGCAACAACCCAGAACTTGTCTCAACGAACACCTCGACAAGTCCACATGGCGGTACGGTTTACTTCCAAATCGTACGTTATGATGGCTATGGCAGCTACACCCTCGACTTCTGGCTCTTCTCCACAGGTTCTTCTGGAGGCGGCGGTAATGGTACTGCTCCACCAAGCAGCTGCGTCGGAAACGGGACTCTCAACTCCGATATCCTCGAACCGAATGATTCGACTGCAACAGCCACAATGGCTTCCAACCTGCCAATTTCCTGTACTGGGCTCTCGATTGATTCCTCGACAGATTTGGATTTCTTTGAAATCATTCTTCAAGCAGGCGTTACGTACTATGTGAATGTGTCTTTCATTGGCACAAATGGCGATATCGACATTGGATGGGATGATGCCTCTGGATTGTTTATCGACTCCTCAACAAGCACGGGGAGCGTTGAATCAATGAGCTATACTTCGTTTACAAACCAAACCACGTACGTCGATGTCTATGGGTACTCGGGAGCAACCAATGTCTACTCGATTGAAATTACCACTGATTTGCCAGGGGGAGGTCAATCCTTTGAGACGGTTTCAGTCGAAGCAACAACATTGACAAATGCGACCATCGAGGTGGATGGCATCACTTCGGGTGTGAATTACACCATCAACCTGACACCAATTCAGTACTTCGGAAATGGGAGCAGCAGCCAAGGGACAATGACCTCAATGAACTTCACCGCCAACGGCACCACCTATTCCACCAACGCCACGCTTGCATCCCCAGTCATGGTGGAGTCGGAATACTGCATGGATGTGGAATTGATGGATACAGCGGGAACCCTTTCCTTTGACGTTGATTGTACCTACATCGAAGTCTTACAATCCACTGCACTTTCATCAACCACAGGTTCGCACAGTGCGACAAACTTGACAGTCAACACAGATTATACACTTTGGTGGTTTGTCTATGAAGAGGTTGCGTTCGTGAATAACTTCTCTGTGAGCAATGACGTTGATGCCGCTCTTGCCGCTTCAATTGTTGATGAAGCGACTGTGAACTTTACTTCCACTGCCACTTCTGAAAGTTGGTCGGTCAACTGGTCCGGAATCACAACGATGAACGATCACGTTTTGATTGGCATCCTGTATGAGCCAACTTCAGTCTTGGATCTGGCCAACAACTCTGGCTACATTGGCTTCCACGATGATTTGTTTGTTCCACAACTCCCAACATTGTTGATCGATTCGTATTCCACAAGTTCCACGGCTTCGACCAACAACGTCGATGTCAAAGGCGCTGACTTGGTCACGGGTGACGATTACTTCTACACCGTCCGAGTCACCGATGCATCAGGAGCAAGCATTGCAACAACAGGGATGCTCAACTTTACTGCATCCGCACAAAACATGAGCCAACCAACGTTTAGTTACACCACACCAACTTTGAGTGGAACCTATTGTGCTGAGGTCTTGCTCTACTCTGATGCGTATGTGCAACTCATCGGCGACAGTTCATGCTTCAACCTCGAGTTTGATGACGATAACGATGGGGTCGTGAACGAAGACGATCTTTGTCCAAACACGGCCATTGGTTCCTTTGTCGACCTCGATGGCTGTGCACTGTCGCAAAAGGACAGCGACAATGATGGTTACAACGACTCCGTGGATGCATTCCCTACCGATGCAAGTCAGTATTCCGACATGGATGGTGACGGCTATGGAGACAACCCGAACGGAAATTATCCGGATGCGTTCCCAACCGACAGTTCACAATGGGACGATGCTGATGGTGATGGCTACGGCGACAACCCACTTGGTAACAACTCCGATGCATTCCCATTCGACCCTACACAATGGTCCGACGCTGATGGGGATGGCTATGGCGATGCTTCGTCCGGAAACAACCCAGATGCCTACCCTACTGACGCCAGCCAATGGGTTGACGCAGATGGTGATGGCTATGGTGACAACCCGACGGGTACCAACGGCGACCAGTTCCCGAACGATGCCACCCAATGGGCCGACGCTGATGGCGACGGCTTTGGTGATAATCCAGCAGGAACACAACCCGATGCCTTCCCAAGCGATGCCACACAATGGACAGATGCCGATGGTGATGGGTATGGGGACAACGCAGGCGGGAACAACGCCGATGCATTCCCCAACGACGCATCTCAGTGGTCCGACCAAGATGGTGATGGCTTTGGTGACAACCAAGCAGGGACCACACCTGATGCCTTCCCAACCGACGGCACACAGTGGTCAGATGCAGACGGTGACGGCTTTGGTGACAACCCAACAGGAAACGCAGCAGATGCTTTCCCGGCAGATGCCACTCAATGGACTGATGCTGACAATGACGGTTATGGCGACAACGCCATGGGTAACGACGGCGATCAGTGTTTGAACACTCCAGCGGGTCAATCTGTGGATGAAAATGGCTGCGCTGCATCCCAGAAAGACGACGATCTTGACGGTGTTAACAACGCTCAAGATGCTTGCCCTGCAACGCCCGCTGGCGAAACAGTGGATGCATCTGGTTGCTCCGGATCCCAAGAAGATACAGACAACGATGGCGTGA
The DNA here is from genome assembly GCA_000246735.1 of uncultured Candidatus Poseidoniales archaeon. Classification (GTDB taxonomy): domain Archaea; phylum Thermoplasmatota; class Poseidoniia; order Poseidoniales; family Poseidoniaceae; genus MGIIa-L1. The sequence goes on from CM001443.1 coordinate 955,946, forward strand.
TGGATTTGTTCGACTTATGCCCTCTCACACCGCTTGGTGCAACCATCGACGCAGCAGGATGCGCCGATTCACAACTTGACAGCGATAATGATGACATCACGAACGACCTGGATGTTTGCCCAACAACATCACCTGGTCTTCCGGTGAACGGTCAAGGATGTGCAGCAGACGAACGGGACTCTGACATGGATGGGGTTATGGACGCAGACGACTTCTGCCAAATGACGCCAACAACAGAAGATGCAGACGACACAGGTTGTTCTGATTCCCAGCGAGACGATGACAACGACGGCATCAACAACAACCTCGATGATTGCCCGAACACTGCCCTCGCTTCCACAGCAGATATCACGGGCTGTTCGCCTGAGCAGTACGACGATGACGCCGACCTCATCGACAACACGCTCGACCTCTGTCAAGCAACACCTGCGGGCGAACAAGTCAACTCTGACGGTTGCTCAACGACCCAAACAGATCAGGATGGAGACGGCATCAAGGATGCGTACGACCTCTGCCGAGACACAGCAGCTGGACAAGGCTCCGACCTTGACGGATGTTCTGAATTCCAAAAGGATGACGACAATGACGGTGTCTACAACATTGCTGACCGATGTAAGGGCACCGATGAGAATCAAACTGTGATCAACGACGAAGGGTGCGCTATCAATCAACTTGACACGGATGGGGACGGCGTAAACGACGAACTGGACGATTTCATCTTCGACGCAAACGAAACCCTCGACTCCGATGGTGATGGGGTCGCAGACCGGTATGACGATGCACCTTTCGATGCTTCACGTTCTGAGGCTTTACCAGAAGAAGGCGGCGGTGGACTGGTGTATGCTATTCTTGCGTTGCTTGTTGTGTGTGGTCTTGCTGCTTTGCTCGTGGTGAAGCGAAACGAAGGTGCGGCTTCAGTTGGCTCGGCCTTCGCAGAAGCCAACCAAGCAGACAGCATGTCAGAAGCACACTTTGGCGGCGAATCGAAGGAACTTCCTCAGATTGATGAACCTCAGCAGTGGGAAGAAAACGGCGTGAACTGGTCGAAAGCAGCAGACGGTACGCTTTCTTATTGGGATGAGGCTTCATCCTCGTGGCTTGTATACGATCAGTGAACGGGGGATGGAACAGTGCAACCTCTACAATCAGATGAGCAATTTCTTGTTGTAGGTTTGAATCCAGGTCCAACACGAATATCTGCGAGTAAATTTGTACTCTCGGTTGTTATTGCAAGCCTCGGTCTCTCCTTATTTGGTGGAGTTTCGGAAGCATGGGTCGGTTTTTGGATCTCATTCGCTTTGGTGATTATTCTCTCCTGTGGGCAGCAGTACGTGCTTGATGCCTCGGCAGATGTTTTGAAAAAGAGAAGGTTGTACTTTCTACGTCCCACACCGTGGGTTGAACTTGGAAAACTTACTGACATCCGTTTTGTCAAAAGACGAAAACCAAGCAGCGATGATGGAGAATCCATGAACAGCTATATTGACTTCAATTTCAATGATGGAACCACCCATACATGGTCCCTTCTCTATGGTCCATCAGACACATACACCGTTCAAATCGATGACTTTCTCATAAGCCATGGAATCGACAACAGCCTTCCCACTTACAAGCAACAGTTTCAAATTTCAACACCCACGAATGATTCCCCAGCCACGCCATCCTCTCCTCCCGGCTCAACAGTTTGGGATACAACCCCACAGCCGACAAAGCTGACCCCATCTTCTGGGTCAGCGAGCGTTTGGGATGTTGCACCTGCGGCGCCAGAGAATGCCAAGACCGCAAGTAAATCTGTATGGGATCAGTGATGGGTGCTTGCTTACAGTTGAAACTTGATTCCTGTAAGTTCCTCAGTGTGTGCCCATAATTGACGAGCCATTTCTTCATCTGCAGCATGAGGTGTAATTTTTGCTTTCCCGGTCCATCCACGTGCTTCCAAGAGTCCGATTGGACCCCAATACCTGTGGTGGGTTGCATTAGGGTGGGTGGCTGCATACAATGTGGGCGCTGCACCTTTGACGGGGCTCATACCAAACAGTGGGTTCAAGCAGCGCCATGCAAGGGAATACCTCTGAAGGTCTGTGTTTGAATAACCAGGGTGGCTGCCAAATGATTCGATGTGTGAACCTGCTGCTTTGAGGCGCCGATCGAGTTCAAGTGCAAAGAGAAGGTTGGCCAGTTTACTTTGACTGTACATGCCCCATTTGTCATATTTTTTCTTCTCGCCGTTGATGTCCGCAAGGTCAATTCGTCCAGCCCAGTGGGCGATGCTGGAAAGGGTGACCACCCTCGGGTGCTTTGCTGCGGAAAGAAGCGGCATCAGGTGAGATGTAAGGGCGAAGTGTCCGAAATGGTTGGTTCCAATTTGTAATTCAAAGCCATCTGTGGTGGTGGACTTTGGCGGAATCATCACCCCTGCATTGTTGATGAGGATGTCCACGCTGTCATGGTTCGCTGCCATTCGTGTTGCAAAGGCTTCGACGCTTGCCAAATTTGCCAAATCAAGTTCCTCAATCTGGATCATCGCATCGGGTGATGCTGCAATCATCTTGGCTTTCGCCTTCCCTGCTTTGTCGAGGTTCCGGCAAGCAAGCACCACTTGTGCGCCCTTGTCTGCCAACGCCAACGCCATGTGGTAGCCAATGCCTGTGTTCGAGCCCGTGACGATGGCGGTCTTTCCCGTCTGACTGGTCATCAGTTCTGCTTTCCACTTAATGTCGATTTTTTTCATACGATTGCCTCGGGAGTTCGCTCTTACTTTGCATCGACTGACATCTTGCGATGTTGGGCTCTCATGACCCACAGAGGGGTTCATTGAGGGCTGTTGTGGACTTCAGGCTTCAATACCAGTGCTTGGTTGCACTGCCGCTGCTGCCTTCGCCTTCTTTGCTTCGACTTGGCGGGCAAGGAAGGACACGACGTCGAGGATTTCGATGTCAGCGTAGCGCTCATCACCTTCGAACTTCAAGCACTCAAAGTGAGAGACACACTTCGGGCAAGAGGTCAACATGGTGTCGGCACCAGTGGCTCGAATTTCTTCCATACGGGTGACACGGAGGGCTCGGGCGTTTTCGTTGCATGACATCATGCTGGAAACACCACAGCACATGGCGTCTTCGCCACTGTGTTCCATCTCGACGATCTCGACCCCTTCAACGCCTGCAATGAGTTCACGTGGTTCTTCGTAAACGCCCATCTGACGTCCAAGTCGGCAAGGGTCGTGATAGGTGACCGTTGTTTCTTCTTCTGCCTTGAGGTTCATGTCAAACCCGTTCTCAACGAGGAATTCTGTGGTGTGCATGACCTTGACACCTTCAAGTTCGTAATCTCGGGCGAAGGTTCGGAAACACTCTGCACATGAAGACACGAGGGTGTCGATGCCAGATTGTTCGATCTTCTTTTGGTTGTAGGCCTTGAGTTTCTCAAACACTTCATCGAGGCCTTGCCACTTCTGGTCGTGACCACAGCACTTGAGGAAGTCTCGACCGAGGTAGTTGACATCGACGTTCATGTCGTCAAACAAAGTGAACGCCGAGGTTGTTGCATCGCCAAGGTTCATCTCGCCCTCGTTGACGTGGGAGAAGACCATCTCTTGGTCGAGGTAGTCAACACAGCCAGGGTAGTAACCGATGTTTGAGGTGATTGGGTAGTCTTGCACTGTGATGAAGTCGTCATCAGCTTCTTCTTCTGCTTCAGCAGAGAGCACAGCCTGGAGGACGGTGTGAGGGATTTCCGCTTGTGGGCCACCGACGATCAGCGATCGGCGGATGTCGACATAGGAGTCGTAGTTGACCAGTTGTGGGCATGCGTTGGTGCATGCTGTGCACGTCAAACACGAATACAGCGGGACACCATCGTCCTCATTGTTCCAAGAATTGTAGATGATGTTGAGTTTATCGCCACCGTTGAAGAGTCGAACTGGGCATGCATCGTCACACAGGTCACAGCCGTAGCACTTGTTCATCTCGAATTCATAACCACGGGCCATTGAGCGCAGAACCACGAACACAACGGCGCCAAAGGTCAAGCATGGAATGAACATTGCATAGGTTAACTTTGCATCGAGCGCTTTTGGATTGGTGTGGTATGTTGGGTTCTCAATCGAGGTGTATGCCGTTCCACCGAGTGCCATTTGGCTACCATTGGTGAGGTCGACAGTGCGGCCGGCTAGAGCGGTCGGTGCGTCTTCGCTCCACACGAGCAGTGGTTGGAAACTTGCGATTGCAAACGAAGTCTCGGTGATGATGCTGTCGTTGTAGGCCAACGCTCCGTTCACACTCACTGTGTATTCGTAGGTGTATTCACCAACGGCGAGTTCGAGCGTTGCACCTTCGCAATCGTCGAAGCTGGTGACCGTCTTGCCATTGCTGTCCATCAGGGTCATGGTTGACGCAATCATGGTAACAGTGTTGATGTCGTTGATCTTACGCTCTGAGGCTCGGTATTCACAAGCAAGGTCGGTCGTAATTGTCTCGATGCTCTCATGGTGACCACCTGGGAAGTGGCTTTGGTCCTCTGTGATGGTGAAGGTTCCTGTTGTGATCCAACCATCGCCTCCATTGAAGGAGGTGGAATTGGCAGCCGCATTGATGCCCTGTGCAGCGTTTTGGTGACCGTTCGCATCGGTGAAATCTGTGATGATGTATCGAGCTGGTTGATAGATGCTCCAATCCAACCATGCGGTGGTCGGTACGATTCCATCGTCACTCCATCCACGTTCGTCGGTAAATTCGTTGACATCGTGAACATGCACATCAGTTGGTTGTCCCCTCATGGCTTCGAGTTCAGGGTACAGGTCATGTGTAAGTCCCTTGATGGTCAAGAGACCTCCTTGGTCCCAGAATCCGTCGTCGTAGGTGTCCCATGTGGCAACGGTTCCTGCTGTGGAAATGAGGAGGGAGCCAATCAGAATTTGCTTTGCGTGGCCGGGCGTGAATCCAGCGCCCCACGCTTTGACAAGCAAGGCTCGTGCAATGAAATAGATACAAATCCATGCCAAGACGCCCGTCATCATCCATGGGATCGAATTGAAGGCATCCGCTAGCCAAGGCGCTCGAGTCCCACATAACAGATCACCATGGCTGTCTAACTTACAGAAGTCGGATCTATTTTTACCGTATAACTCAAGGAAGATATTGATCGAAAACACAGAGATGAACCAAATGTGGGCTAAATAGACCGCACCAGCAGTGGCGAACCACGGGTCTTCAACTGGTCGCTTTTCTCGTCCACCGAGGAACGGAGGGAGTGCGAGGATGCTGACTGGGATGCCAGTGAGTGCAGCACCCCACCATGCAGCGTTCCATGGGAACACAGGTTGGCCGACGATTTCACCGATGAATCCGGTTGGTACCGTGAATTGAGGCAGGTATTCGCCCCATCGTAGGTATCCATAGGAAAACAACACGTACCAATCAGGGAACACGAAGCCAGCTTGTGCGTAGGGGTCAGCAGCACTGTGAAGTGGTGGTGGGATCAACCATGCATAGAAGAGCAATACAGCGCCCATGAATGCAAAGATGATCGAGTCACGGAGCACTTCTTGTGGCCAGAAGCCATGCCCCGTTCGCGTGCGAACACGCTTTTCTCCAGCAGTCTGGAGTTGTTCTTTTTCTTCCATATAGGAAGATGCAACACGTCCTAGGTTCTCAATAAGTCCCATAATTCATACCTCCAAAGATCAATGTGGCTCCGCAATGCCTTGTACCCATACTATAAACAAGTGAATGATGATCAATGTGGTCACAATCACAGGGAGAATAAAGACGTGAATGAAGTACATTCGAGTCACGGTTCGAGGTGTTAAGGACGAGCCGCTGAACAACAAGGTTGCGACATATTTTCCAACAAGCGGGCTTGAATTCGCAAGGTTGATTCCAATCACAGCAGCACCATAGGCCAGCGAATCCCATGGGAGAAGGTAGCCTGAGTAACCAAAGACAATGGTGAGGGCCATCAATGCAACGCCGATGAGCCAGTTGAGTTCACGAGGGTTTCGGTATGCACCAGTAAAGTAGACGCGGCACATGTGTAAGAACACGCTTGCTACCATGAAGTGAGTTGCCCAGTGGTGGACCGCTCGAATGATGTAGCCGAACGGAAGTTCGGTCATGATGAATTGCATGCTTGCGTATGCAGGCGATGGATCGCCTTCGCCACCGGGGACGTAGTAGATGCCAAGCACTGTTCCTGTGATGACCAAAATGATGAACGAAAGGAAGGAGATGCCACCGAGGCAGTACAGAGGGTACCAGTACCAAATGATTCGGAGCTTGTATTTCTCAGCGTGTGTCAACGGCATTTGCCGGTGCATGTTGTAGTAGGCGCCTTTTGACATGTTCCAGTAATCTTGGAGGCGGAAACGGGTGTCAAGCCAAGAGAAAATCCACAAGAACAACCGTTCAGCAAAACCCATCTTACCAGTTGATTCAACCGCACGGAGGATTTCACGACGGGGTAGGTCGTCGTTCTCCTTGCGGAGCGTCAGCGCCACAAGGACGATGACAAAGGCGATGAAGAACCAAAGAATCCAGAACATTGTTGTCATTGTATCACCTCAGTCGCAGTATGTGTACCAGTCAATGTAGTCAGTGATGCCTTCGATGACATCACCGTTGAGTTGTATTGGGATCAGCGGAAGGCCGACTGGTGCAGGACCGCCTGCTTTGCGGATTCCAGCATAACTGAATGTGGCACCATTTGAGCGGTTTCGGTTGGTGTTCATTTCCAGAGCTGTTGGGTCGAAACGGGAAGAGTGGCAGATGCAGAACAGTTTGGTACCACCGTCGTCACCGCCGCCGGGTGTCCATGAGTCTTCAGTGAACGAGTTCGAGACAAGTTGCCATCCGGGGATGCAGCACAAGTGTGTGCATCGTCCAAAAATCATGACGAGGTCTTCAGACGGGAAAATGCGAGGGTCTTGGTCGCTCAAATCCTCAAAGTGACCAATTGTTTTTCCAGTCTCATCCACGCCTTCCATGAATTGGAAGCGAGCAAGTCCGCTTGATTCAGGGGTGCTCTTGTTTTGGGAGTGGTTGACATACGTTACGACCACAGGGACGCCGTTCCAAATGCCGGAAGCGCCAGCGGTTCCAGTGTTTGATTTTGCTGCTTC
>CM001443.1:963074-983630 GCA_000246735.1 uncultured Candidatus Poseidoniales archaeon
GTCAGTCTTGGTCATGAGTTGCAGATGCTTGCCACCATACCATGCTTCGTCTTCTCGGCCCTTTGCCCAAAACACAACGCCGAGGTCGCCCCCAGTGGTGCCGCCTGGTGGCAAAAGAATAGCTGCGAATCCAAGAACGCCAAGTGATGCAGCGAAGACACCCGTTGCGGTGTTGAATCCATACCGCAGGAATTGACGTCGGTTGACGTACGAGCCGCTGGCTTCGGCCACCGATGCTGCATCGCTTGGTGCTGGTTTGAGGTCGTATTCACGTGCCATGATGGATCACCACTTGTACTCCTTCCAATCTTTGGTGTGCTCGGGAACAAACTTGTTCTGAGCGTGCTTGACGATGATGGTGTCAGGCAAGACGAATTTGAGGTAGACCATGCCCATCATGCACAAGGTGACGAGCATGAGCGCAAGATGGTAGGCGAGTTGCTGTTGGTCCCAACCTTTAGCAAGCCCGTAAATCATTGAAAAGACCCAGTAGCACGACCAGAAGATGCCCCAAACAAAGAACAGCATGGTGAGGTATGAGCCTCCAGATGGTGCGAGTGAAGCGCTGACGATGGTGCCCGGTTCAGCGATGTTGAAGACGCCGTGATCGATGGCAGACTCCATTTCTTCTTCCGTGAGCGAGGCGTTTTCGAGCGCCTTTCGAGCATCGTCGACGCTGATTGTGCCTTTTGCTACGCCTCGGAGAAGGGTGGAAATTGTGTCGTCCATCACTGGTCACCTCTGCGCATCAATTTGTACCGGAGCCTCAGTTGGTTGCTTCGGCCCTTGTAGGAAGTTGAGAAACTGTACCTTAGGAGGAATCCTGCGAAGACAATCACCGCAATCACGGCGCCGAATCCAAGCAAACCAAGCCAGTGTGCTCGAAGTTTTGCCCCCATGTGGTGGAGGTCAACGCCGTGGTGGCTCGGTTCAGGAGGGCTGACGTTGCCGTCACCGGCGAACAGGGTTCTCGTGCCTAGGGCATCGGTTGTGTCATCGCCTTCAGGGAGGGCGAAGAGGAGTTGATTCCACTTGTCTTCAACACCGGGGAGTTGGTCGCCGTTGACCGAGTTGCCGGTGATCCAGAAGTTCACGGTGCCTTCGCCCGTTGCTGGAGCTTGCCAGGTGATCACCCAATGGCGTTCGACCTCAGCAGAAGATGCTTCAGTGTGGGTGAGGGATGTCGGGTCTTCTTCCCAGTTCTGGACTTCTTCGCCGCCGAGCACACCTGTTGAAACTCGCATTGCAAAGCCAGCGGTGTAGGTGCCGGTGGCGGTTGGTCCGCCAATCAACTGGAGCGTCATGGTGTATGTTTCGCCACCGACCCATCCGTAGGGGACATCATCGAGAATGACTTGGATTGAGTTGTCCGATGCTCCGTTGTGGCACAAGCACCCTTCTTTTGCCACGTCGTCAATCGTTTCACCAGCGTTGCTTTGTTCGCCGCCGATGCCTGTGTGGTACGAGGTAACGAGCCCCGGCAGGAGCAACAAAAGGATGAGCCCGGCAACCAGTCCGGTCCGTGTAGAAATCGACTCGCTTAGCATAGCCTCACCCAAGTGATTGAACCGACCCATGTGGGCCCCTTAAACATTACCAGTGGAACCCTTGACTCAGTGCCTTGCAGTGTGCCGTTTTTCGTCGAAAAAATTACTGGTTTATCAAGGGGGGCTTCCGCCGCCGTATTTTTCCATGTTCCACAAGGTGTCTTCCAGCCCGACCAAGAAGCAGAAGGGTTCTTTGAGGGGGTGCGCTGAGTAAAGGCCAGTGAGCCCATGTCGACGAATTTCGAGAACACATACGATTTGTCAACTGAACAACTCGAACAACTTGACAATGCAGAAGAGATGATGCTCCGAAACGATCTCGGAGCTGCTGAACGATTGCTGCTATCGATGCTTGAGTCGGATGAATCATGCGTTCCAGTTCTGTCAAACCTCGGTCATCTCTATGGCCGGCATCTCTCAGAATTCGAAACAGCCATCGAATACTACGACCGAGTTTTAGCCATCGAACCAGATAATGCATGGGCTCGGGATGCTCGTCGTCGTTACCTGCGCTATGTTTGAACTTCGTCGACCTCATCGCCAAAGTTCATTTGGCATCGTGTGAAGGCCATGTCATGGATGCAGACCAAATCCTCATCGCAGGGGTTGGTGGACTTGGTTGTGCTTGGGCCAAAGGTGCAAAGGTGCGATGCTCAAGTGAGACAGATGTGCTGCTCATCGATGCCGATGACGAAAGTTTCGTCGACGCAGGAAGTGCGCATGTCCTCCGGCTTGGTCACACCCTCGACTCGGTAGGTTGTGCAGCACTCCCTCCCCTCGCAGAGCAACGCATGCGAGGCTATACGGCGCTGGCAAACACAATTCTTGAACCAGTCGAATTGGTGATTTTGCTGACTGGTTTAGGCGGGGGAACTGGCACTGGTGCCGCTCATGAATTTGCGCGTCAGGCTCGTCAATCAGGTGCGCTCGTGCTCGCCGTGGCTGCCATGCCGTTCGAAGTACAGGAAACCCGCACAGCAATTGCAGAATCTGGTCTTGAGCGCCTCCAGCATGTTGCGCATGTCACCGTTCGCTTGTCGCTTGATCGTTTGGCCCGCCAAGCGAGGCAACAGGGGCAAAATTGGCAAATGGGCGCCGAATGGATTGAAGATCTCGTCGATGGTCTTGTTCGCACTTTAATGCGAATGGGCTTGATTAATTTGGACTTGATGGACCTTCGAGCCATCGTCGACCAAGAAGGCGAAGCAACCATGCTTGTCGGGTCGGGCCGTCCTGATGATCCTGAGTCGATTCTTCAGTCGGCCATGATGGCTCCTCTGTCTGCTTTGGACGTGGGCGGTGCCAGTGCCTGTTTGATTCAGGTTGAAGGGGGGCTCGGCATGACGATTGGGCAAGTGGATGCCGTGGCGAATATTTTCACAGACGCACTCGATGCAGATGCTCAAGTCATCCTCGGTGCAAGGGTCAGTGAAGATCTGGAAGACACCATACGTGTGGTGACCTTGCTGGCTGGCATCAAGCCTTCTGATTAATCCTCGATTGTGATGACGTCTTCCCATTCAACTTCTGCCTCGAGGCCAATGTCCTTCGGTGCATCCCAGTCCTTGTTCAAATCGCCATCCCAGTCTTCTTGGTTCGCCGGTGTTGGTGAAGGTTCGATTTCGTTCGCCGTCGTGGCTTGCTCAGGGTCTGTGGCGGGCTCAATATCCTTGACCAAGCGTTGGATTTCAATGGTTTCATCATGGCGCACAAGCAACTTCTTCAGGACAGAGCGATGCATCATAATTCCAGTCAGTGAAGCAATGACGTGTCCAAGCATCATGACGGTTTGGAAATCCTCAACCACTGAACTGATCATGGCGACGCTTCCAGCGTAAGCGTAGCCAAAGGCGAGGCCCCAAGGAAGTGCGTTATCGGTGTTGAGCAATTTGAGTTCCGAGCCAAAGCCCCGTGATGTGAGGGACCAAATGCCCATGAACACCGTGAAGATCATCAGAGCCACTTCTTCGATGTACACCTCGATGGTCCCTGGGTTCATGGCAGCATGGCGGTACACCGTGAGCAAATGCCATGTGACAAACAGGTGAATCAGCAATGACCATCGAAAATGGAACCTTCGTAGAGCTTTGTCGGCCATTGCAAGGCTGCGCTCTCGCCATGTGATGGTGTTCATGAGCGCAAATGCAGCAATGGCGATCCCTGTGAACACAACGAGGTCAATTGTCTTCGGCTGAACGGTGAAACTTGTTGCATGGAGCGAAGAATATGCCGTAATGCATACCGCTCCAAAGGCGATCACAATGGCAAAAAGTGTGGCTAAGGCAACGTACCCCTTGCCAGTTTTTTGAGCGGGCTGAGGGCTCTTCCGTGCTGCAATTGATGACGCCCATCCAGCAAATGAACGCCCTTGAGCAACGGCCCAAAGGACAAACAATCCTGCAAGCCCCAATGCGAGCCAGTCTGCAGCGGACTCGGTTGTTAATGCGACAAAGGCCACAGCGAACGCCATGGCCAATCCAAATGGCAGGGCTAGAATACGAGAACTCAACAACAATCTTTTCTGGAGTGTTGGCCGATTTTCGCCCCAAGGTTGCAAGAGTGTCCACGATTTTACACCTTCGATGTTGGAGAGGACGGCCGTGGCAGCGTAGCCGACGGCAAGGGAGGTGAATCCAACGGCTGCAAAGCCGGCAGAGCCATCCGCCAGAGCGTAGAACACACTCGAAAAGACAACAAGCCCAAGCAAATGAGGGAGGGTTTTGAACGATAGAAGCGTGGCCAAGAGCCCCAACAAGGATGCATCAACAGATGCGAGTTCATTCAAGCGAGCAGCATCGGCAGCAGCCGCTTCTGCATTGCCTTCCTCTGTCTCCACGGAACAGACCAGAAACCATCTTGTTTTCATTTTATGGCCGTTATGACGCTCAAATCTCTTGAAGGAGAAGGTTTTGGTGAACGCATGGCCAAGCGGTTGTCGAAAGCTCTTAGGGGGAAACGACGATGGTTAGGTGTTGCTTTTGCTTCGACAGTCCAAACACGTACCGAGGCGAACACATCAATCGAGACCGCGTTCGGCCACTTGGTCGAAGCAAAGCCGATCCGACTGATGGATTTTCACGCTCACGGCAGCGAACAGGCCGTCCAAACCGAACAGCATCTCTCAGTTGACCCGGATGCAATTGGCGGTGTTGGGTATGGCATTCTTGAGGTGCCGCACGAACTGTATGAAGCCGTTCGAGTGCTTACCCAATCATCCGAGGCACTGAGTGACTGTTCCATAAAGAGCCTCACTTCCAGCGGTAAGATACGCCTCGTAAGGGAACGGCTCGTATTGGCTCGACCTCCAAAGCGACGCTGACCACTACGTTCTTCAAACGAAACCATCACGGGGCATCATGGCTGGTGGCGGCACTGCTCCGAGCATGAAAATGAGCGATGTTTTTTTGCTCATTGGCATGAGCGTTCTAATCGGTGGTATCATTATGCACGCTTGGACGGCGAGCACGACCCTCGATGAGGCATCACCAACCCTCGAAAGCGGGGCATCGATGCTCAAAGAGGACACCTTGACGTTCGAACTTTCACCAGGTAAAAATGCCAGCATCACCATCGTTGTTCTTTCAGAAGATGGATCGACCGTGGCCGATGAATCGTGGTCGCCAGTTGAGGGAGAGGATTTTGAATACACATTCACTGCAACAGAAGGTGGTTTTTACACCTACACAGTCACCTATGAAAGCGGTGAAGGTGAAGCATTCGTGGATGTGAACCGGAACACCATGATTGATTTCATCGCCTTCCCAATCGGTGCTGCTTGCGTTGCGTTTGGTATCTACAAGAGAAACATGGAATTCGATGAAGTGTTGGATGCTGAATTAGAAGGTTAATCTTTCATCGTTAACGGCCAAATAAGGTCTTCGCCATCTGCGATAATTTCTGTTCCATGTTGAGGGTGCACAAGGCGTAAATTACCATCATCGGTGAGGCCATCGATCGTCCATGAAATATTTCTATAGATTGGTTCTCCAAGGATTTGTGCGCTCGCTTTCAAAGCACGCTCAAGATTGACAATGAGGTTTTCGAGATCAGTCGGTTTGATGCCGTTTCGTCGCTCAAAATAAGAAGCGATTATGGCATGGATCACAGAAGTGTAGGTGCCTGCATCTTCAGGGTGCATCCATTCGGATAAATCTGCGATTGGGAAGGGCCGGTTCTCCCTATTTTCTTGTACGAAATTAGCCCCAATACCGATGACGATTTTGGCTTTGGCTCCTTTGCTTCGTCCCTCGACCAACACGCCAGCCACTTTCCCAGCGCTCATTCCATCGCGAATAAAGACGTCATTTGGCCATTTAAGGGCCATCGCCTCATCGGGGACTCCAATCGATTGGTTTGCCTTCATGACGGCGTAACCGCCGATGATTTGCAAGAGTCCGGGGGGAAGTTCAGGTGCCCCGGTGCGAAGCAACCATGAGCCTGCAAAACTTTGCGCCTCGCTCGACCAAGTGCGTCCACGCCGGCCACGGCCAGCAGTCTGCTGTTTGGCAGAAAAGAAATCACCTTCAGTGGTTCCTTCTTCGAGCGCCAAACGATTGGTGGAATCAATTGATTCAAACGCATGGACGGCCGCTTGAGCATAGGGGTGCCAAACTGCAACCACTCGAAGTTCTTCGCCATCTTCGAAAGTGTGGGTTGCGACACAACGTGCAGCGAAGCCATTTCCATTCGCTTTGCTTTCCGTGTCAACCCCGCGCTCATTACCGCTCACAAGGAGCAACATTAAGCCATTCTTAGCAAGGAGTTGGTTTTCCCTTACTTGCCGCATGAGCCTCGAAACTAGGCCGATTTGATCGGTATCCAATAACGCAGCTTCCTCCAGTGGTCCAAGCACGCCCCCTTGGGCAGCCTCATGGGAGAGGTAGGGGAGGTTCCAGATGATCATGTCGTGAGGTGAACTGCCGGCCCATTGTGCGACCTCGCCATCAGCAAATGGGCCCGGGCCACCTTCGTGAGTTTCGATGCTGAACCCCCATGTAGCAGCGTTCTTGCGGGTTGCAGCAACGGCGTAAGGATTGATGTCGCACGCCCGGGTGTTGTATCCAAGGCTCGAAGCGTACAACGAGGCTGCGCCAGATCCACACCCGATTTCAAGGAGGCGCTTTCCTTTGCCTGGCCCGATTGAGCGAAGCGCCCGACATAACAGGTCTGTGTCCTCTCGAGGTGGGTAAACGGTGGCTGGAACAAGAAGTTCCAAAATGGCACCATCTGGTGTGGTCCAACTTCGCGTGGAAGCCGGGCGTTCGAGCCGAGAAATTTCGGCCTCGGAGTCGCTCAAATCGAAGATGCCATCCTTCATGCCTTGCCCCAATTTCTCCGAGATGCACGGAGGCTATATTGATATCCGCTTGAGTAAAACCGTGCAACCCCGACCATGTGCGAGGTTTTTACGAGGTGTAATTCCGTCTTAATCCACTGACTGTGCTCGATTTTCTGCCGAATGGACGCCGCCGCAACCTATATCAACAGTTGGTAAGTCGGGCAGAAAGCCCAAGGTGCAATATTGGGCCTGTAGCTCAGTCAGGTAGAGCGTCGGACTTTTAATCCGATGGTCGCGGGTTCGAACCCCGTCAGGCCCGCCTGACTGAGCTACTGGCCTCGTAGTGCAGGGCTGAGCGGGGAATTTGGATGGTAGTAAAAAGCGCAACGAAGAAGCGACTCATGGAACTCGGCGTCTCCGAGGAATTTGCACACAAACTCGCTACCGATCGAAACATGACCGATATCAAGGCCATGTCCTCGGACGAAATTGCTTCGACCCTCGGTGAATCCAAGGATTCCGAACAATTCGTTAGCACAATGGCCATCATCGCTGAGCAAGGATCTCGCCGACGTGCAGCGAAGAAGAGCAAGAAAATCACCATCCGTTCGAAGGCTATTGACGACTTCGACCGCCCGGAAATCACCCTCCGTTTCAACGCACTTAACCACGAACTGGTCCCCCACCAGGAATTGGTTGGCGCAGCGAACATCTCTGAAGAAGAGCAGTTTGAAGTCGAAAGCAAGGAACTCGCTCCTTGGCAGATGGTTCAACCTGACGAAGAGACCGGTGAAGACCGCCTCGCTAAGGAACTCCTCCCAAAGATTCTGATCACCGACCCAGTGGTTCAGGTCATCAAGGAAACAGAAGAATCAGCAGACAACGCTCGTCTTGCTGCAGACCCAGAACACAAACCCCTCGCCGCCGGTTGGATCGCAGACCGTGTGTTGAAAGTCGTTCGCCGATCCCCGTCGGCCGGACGATCCGTAGCCTACCGCTTGATTGTGGAGGGTAACTGAGGAGGGATTATCATGCAGGAAATTATTCAATCATTTTTCAAAGAACGCAGCCTTGTCAACCACCAACTTGCATCGTATGACGATTGCATTCCATCCGGCGATAACAGTCTCTCTCGAATGGAGAAGATCATCCGAAACATCCGAGTCGGAACCGATGAGGAAATCGACGACGATGATGGCGGCTTCATCAAGCTCGACGTCGTCGACCAAGACATCACCATTCGCCTCAAGAACATCCAACTTGGCGAACCAACCATCCGTGAAGCAAACGGTGCTGAACACCCATCCACTCCTATGGAATGCCGTTTGCGAAAGTTGACCTACATGTCACCTGTCACCATCGACTTCCAAATCTTCCGAAACGGCATCCGCTCGCCAAAGGAAGAGGGTGTGCAAGTCGGTAGCATGCCAATTATGGTCCGTTCGAAGCGATGCAACTTGCACGCTGGGCACATTGCAGGCGACCGACAACTCTACCCAACCACCTCCACCGAAGACTCCGCATTGTGGGACAATCTTCTGCGCAAGAAGGGCGAAGACCCACTTGACCCTGGAGGCTACTTCATCATCAACGGTACCGAGCGTGTCCTCATCTCAATGGAAGACCTCGCACCAAACCGTGTCACTGTTGAAATCAACAAGCGATACGCAAAGCGAACCGAAGTTGCTAAGATTTTCTCCCAGAAAGACGGTATGCGCAAGCCACTCAACGTTGAGAAGCGACGTGACGGTATGCTCATGGTCAAGATCAGCACCGCTGGAACCACCGCTATCCCCGTGGTTCTCCTCATGCGTGCACTTGGTATCGAGAACGACCAAGAAGTGTTCCAGGCTATTGCTGGACCAACTGATACGTTCAAGTACATCGTTGCAAACCTCAACGAAGTCAACGACAACGAAGAGTACTCGGTTCAATCCATGACCGAAGCTCACGAATGGTTGCAGAAGAAATTCGCAGCCGGTCAACAACGTGAATACCGAGAGCAACGAGTCAACCAACTGCTCGATCGTGAACTCCTTCCTCACTTGGGCGACCAACCTGGCGCTCGAAAGAAGAAGGCTATCTTCCTTGGCCGAATTGTCCGCCAAGTCCTTGAAATGGCCCTCACCAACCGTGAGCCAAACGACAAGGACCACTACGCAAACAAGCGTGTTCGCCTCGCTGGTGACCTCGTCGAAGATTTGTTCCGTGTGTCCTCTGGACAACTTGCTCGTGACCTCAAGTACCAACTCGAGCGTCACCACAACCGCAAGCGAGAGCTGAAAATCACCTCCTGCTTGCGACCTGACGTCTTGACTTCCAAGATTATGCACGCACTCGCAACAGGTAACTGGGTCGGTGGCCGATCTGGTGTGAGCCAACTGCTCGACCGAACCACCTACCTTGCATCCCTGTCGCACATGCGCCGTGTTACTTCGCCGCTTGTTCGAAGCCAACCCCACTTCGAAGCACGTGACCTGCACCCGACACAGTGGGGCCGCTTGTGCCCGAACGAGACCCCTGAAGGTCAGAACTGTGGTCTTGTGAAGAACGCAGCACAAATGATCGACATCTCCGAACACATCAGCGAAATCGAAGTTCGACAACAACTCGATGAATTGGATGTCTTCGAACCAGACGACTGGACCTCGGGTGACCGTGTTCACGTCAACGGTGACATTTACGGTATTCACAAGAATGGAAAGAACTTGGTTCGCCACTTCAAGTCCGCTCGCCGACGTGGAACCATCCCTGCGGAAGTTTCAATCCGATACGACCGTGAGAACAAGGATATCTTCATCAACACTGACAAAGGACGTATTCTACGACCATTGTTGATTCTTTACGACGGTGCGCCACGCTTGACCAATGAAAACTTGCAAGCGCTCCGTGCTGGTGAAATGACCTTCAAGCAACTCGTCAACGAAGGCATCGTCGAATGGGTCGATGCTGAAGAAGAAGAAGACTTGCTCATCACTCCTCGGCCGTTCGTCCTACCAGAGACTGTCCAAAGCGGCCCGCTCGCTGGACGACCACTTACCAACGAAAACGTCGAGTGGACCAACCTCGGTGAACCAGGTGCAACTCAAGCGAACCTCAAGGCTCGTGTCCGCATGCCTAATGGCGAGTGGGAAATTGCCAACATCAAGGTTGACTTGCTTTACACAGAAGAACACACCCACTGTGAAATTGACCCACAACTCGTTCTCGGTGTCTGTGCGGCCTTGATTCCATACCCTGAACACAACTCAACACCTCGTGTTACTGGTGGAACAGCAATGGTCAAGCAATCCTTGGGTCTCCCAAGCGCAAACTACCGAATGCGACCTGACACACGTGCTCACATCCTCCACTACCCGCACCGTTCGATCACTCGGACCAACGCAATGGAGACGACGCACTTCGATGAGCGCCCAGGTGGACAGAACTTCATCGTCGCCATCATGTCGTTGCACGGCTACAACATGCAAGACGCAGTCATCATGAACCGTGGTTCAGTCAACCTCGGTCTCGGTCGCTCCACCTTCAACCGAACCTACAACGCAGAACGCCGAAGGTTCCCTGGTGGTCAAGTCGAAGAAATCGAAAAGCCAGGCAGCTCCCTCCAAGAAGTGAAGGGACTCAAGCCAGAAGAAGCCTACCGACACCTCGAAGCAGATGGTTTGCCATTGCCTGAGAAGGAACTCGTTGGTGGCGAAGTCTTGGTCGGTAAGACCAGCCCACCTCGGTTCCTCGAAGAATCCGCTGGCGGTGCGTTCTTGCTCGCTCAAGAACGACGTGAATCTTCCATGCTTGTTCGCCACGGCGAGCGAGGATGGGTCGACAACGTCTACGTGACAGAGTCGCTCGACTCTGGCCGCTTGGTTCGTGTCATGGTTCGAAGCCACAAGATTCCAGAAGTTGGAGACAAGTTTGCATCTCGGCACGGACAAAAGGGTGTCATTGGACGCCTTGTTGATCCTGAAGACATGCCGTTCACCGCTGATGGTATCGTGCCTGACCTCATCATCAACCCTCACGCTATTCCATCAAGAATGACCGTGGCTCACGTCTTGGAAATGATTGGTGGCAAGGTTGGTTCTCTCGAAGGACGCCGAATCGACGGTACTGCATTCCGTGGAGAAAAGGAAGGCAGCCTTCGTGACGGCCTCGTCCGAAACGGATTGGCTCACAGCGGCCGAGAAACCATGATCAACGGTGAAACCGGTGAAGTCTATCCAGCTGACATCTTCGTTGGTTGCATTTACTACCAACGACTGCACCACTTGGTGTCTTCGAAGATTCACGCCCGTTCCCGTGGCCGTGTTCAAGTCCTCACCCGTCAACCGACCGAAGGTCGTGCACGACAAGGTGGTCTACGATTCGGTGAAATGGAACGTGACTGCCTCATCGCTCACGGTGCTTCAATGGTCATCAAGGACCGTCTCTTGGACGAGTCCGATGGTATTGACATGTATGTATGCGCTCAATCTGGACACATCGCTTGGTACGATCCAAAGCGAAGAACCTACGTCAGCCCTATCCATGGTGACGGCGCTGAAGTGTACAAGGTGCAAACCTCGTACGCATTCAAGCTGCTCTTGGATGAGATGAAGAGTTTAGGTGTTGCCATGAGACTCGAACTGGAGGACCGACGATGAGCCAAAAAAATACAATGATTCCAAAGCGTATCGCACAGATTCGCTTCGGCCTGATGGACCCAACTGAAATCCGCAAGATGTCCGCTGTTGAAGTAAAGACAGCAGACACCTACAAGGACGACGGTCATGCGTACCGCCAAGGATTGATGGACCCTCACATGGGTGTTATCGAACCTGGATTGGTTTGCCCAACAGACAACTGCAAGTACGACGAATCCCCTGGCCACTTCGGTCACATTCAACTCGAACTTCCAGTCATGCACATTGGTTTCGTGAACCTCATCAAGACGGCACTCAAAGCAACATGCAGCAAGTGCAGTGAGATTTTACTCCACAAGGAAAGCGGTTCCCACCCATCGAACCCCGAACTCTCTGAGCAAGATTACTTCCGAACCCGTATCAACGATATTCGTATCAAGCACGGTGTCGGTTCCACTGAATTCTCGAAGATCATCAAGGAAGTCGAAAAGGTCACCACTCACTCAAGCCGTGGTGTCTGTATGCACTGTGGTGAAGCACAAGGTAAGATTGCACTCGACAAGCCTACGACCTTCAAGGAAAAGAAGGAAGCAAAGGGCCAAAGCGGTAAGGACGAAGGATGGCGCAAGCTCAACCCTCGTGACGTCCGTGAATGGTTGAGCGGCATCCCATCCGAACACCTCATTTTCATCGGAATGGACAAGCAAAACCGACCTGAATGGATTGTATTGAAGGTGCTTCCAGTTCCTCCAATCACCGTTCGTCCGTCGATTACCCTCGACAGCGGTGACCGCTCGGAAGACGACTTGACTCACAAGCTCGTCGACGTTCTGCGAATCAACCAACGTCTCCGTGAAAACCGTGACTCTGGTGCCCCTCAACTGATTGTTGAAGACCTTTGGGAACTGTTGCAATACCACGTGACAACCTACTTTGACAACCAAACCTCAGGCATCCCACCTGCACGCCACCGCTCCGGCCGAACCCTCAAGACGCTCACTCAGCGACTCAAGGGGAAGGAAGGACGATTCCGTAGCAACTTGTCCGGTAAGCGTGTCAACTTCTGTGCTCGGTCTGTCATCTCCCCAGATCCATACCTCGGCGTGAACGAAGTTGGTGTGCCAACCAAGATTGCAAAGGAACTGACCGTCCCGATCCGTGTGACCTCTCGAAACCGAGAGCAAATGCGCCAAATGATCCTCCGTGGTCCTGATGTTCACCCTGGTGTGAACTACATCATCCGCGGTGACGGCCGACGTGTCCGTATCAATCAGCGAAGCCGATTGATCAACGCTGGATTCCGATGCCACAACCCTGAGTGTAACGACGAGACGACTGATCGCCTCGACATCCACTCTGTGTTGCCTGCACCAAACTTCCTCCCTGGTTTGGTCATTAAGC
Source organism: uncultured Candidatus Poseidoniales archaeon (assembly GCA_000246735.1). GTDB lineage: Archaea > Thermoplasmatota > Poseidoniia > Poseidoniales > Poseidoniaceae > MGIIa-L1. The sequence goes on from CM001443.1 coordinate 975,920, forward strand.
CTCAGATTTCCATCGCAACCGATGGTACCACCGAAACATCGTACATTGTGGACGATCACGCAACCCTCGCAAACCTTCGTGGCGAAACCCTTGACGGTCATCGCCTTCCTGAAGATGACGGTGGCGCAAAGCTCCACTACCGATGGATGTGGGATTTGGCACAAGCCGACAAGGCTCACCCAGAACCACTCCCAGAACACCTCAAGGTTAGCTGCCCACACTGTCGCAGCCCAGCCGATGAGTGGGGCGACACCACGCGTGTCGAAGACCGACTTTCGACCATTGACCGAAATGGAAACCCGAAGCCAGGTTTGCTCGTTGAGCGACACTTGATCGATGGTGACGTTGCTATCTTCAACCGACAACCTTCGTTGCACCGCATGTCCATGATGGTCCACGAAGTTCGTGTTATGCAGGGTCACACCTTCCGGTTTAACCTTGCAGTTTGTACCCCGTACAACGCTGACTTTGACGGTGACGAAATGAACCTCCACGTGATTCAATCAGAAGAAGCACGTGCTGAAGCTAAGATTTTGATGCGTGTCCAAGAACACATCCTCACCCCTCGCTACGGCGGTGCGGTGATTGGTGGAATCCACGACCACATCTCCGGTGCTTACCTCTTGAGCCGTCCTGGTACTCTTATCAACCGACGGCATGGATTGGAAATGCTCGGTAGCATCAACTGGGAAGGCGAATTGCCAGAGATTGTCAAGGACGCAAATGGAAAGGAATGCTTCCGTGGCCAAGACATCATCTCGCTGATCATCCCTGACAACATCCACCTGCGATTCCGAAGCCGATCGAACGACGAAGTCGTCGTCAAGAACGGTAAGGTCGAAGGAACCCTCGACAAGCGTGCCATTGGTGCAGAAGACGGTCGTCTCCTCGACGCCATCGTTCAAACCAACGGTCCTGAAGAAGGCGCTCGTTTCCTCGATGAGTTCACTCGACTCTCGATTGCAGCATGTACCTCGCTCGGATTTACCACCGGTATTGACGACGAAGATCTCAGCACAGAAGCGCTTGAGGCAATTATCAAGGCAAACGTCGATGCTGGTGTGGCTGTTCGGGCTGCGCTTGACAAGTTCGGAAAAGAAGGCCGTGGCTACGAATCCCGTCCTGGTCGAACCGCTCGTGAAACCCTCGAAGAAGACATCATGGTCCTCCTCGACCAAGGTAAGCAAGAAGCTGGTGACATCGCAAAGGATGAACTCGCAAAGTCCGGTTCTACCAACGCAGCGGTCAACATGGCAATCTCTGGAGCCCGTGGTTCCATGGACAACCTGAACATGATGGCTGGTTCCATTGGACAAGCAAAGGTTCGTGGAAAGCGTCTTGAGCGTGGATACAACGAACGCGTCCTGCCTCACTTCCGCCGTGGTGGACGTGAAGCCGCAGACCGTGGTTTCATCTCCAGTTCATTCAAGCGTGGACTCGAGCCAACAGAGTTCTTTATGCTCTCTGTTTCAGGCCGTGAATCCCTGGTCGATACTGCTGTCCGTACTGCAAAGTCCGGATACATGCAACGCCGGCTGATCAACGCAATGGACGATTTGAAGGTGTACGATGACAACATGTTGTCGGTTCGAAACACTGCAAACCGGATCATTCAATTCAGCTACGGTGAAGACGGTATTGACCCGTCCCGTGGTGTGCACGGTTCTCCGTTCAACATCGACGTCATCGTCGATGAGGCTCTTGGAACTGAAGGCGCAACGGTCGACGTTCGTGATTCCTACGAACCAATGGCTCGAATCGACGCCGATGATCTTGAACATGGCGAAACTGACGGAGGTGAAAACTGATGGTCGTAAAGAGTGCAACCAAGAAGAAGCTCATGGATTTGGGCATTGCAGAAAACTATGCTCACACCCTTGCTGATGACAAAAAGTGGGACGATGTCAAGATCCTCGCTGCTGGCGAAATCGCACAACTGTGTGAAACCGACTCCGAAACTGCTGCAACCATCAAAGCAACCATTGACTCTGCTTCTAAGAAAGGCGGCGACTCCAACAGTGAAAACACTGGACCAACAACCTCAGTTCGTCTCAAGCGACGCACTGGCCGTTTGTCCCGTGCAAAGACCACCGCAGACATGGACACATACGATGGAGAGCAAAAACTCGCAACCTATGTGGACGAGTTGGCTGAAGACCCTGTCTTCAAGGCCCTCCAAGCAGCTGTCGAAACGAACGGATCAACTCGATTTACCAACAGAATCTACCACGACCTTACTGTGGCCATCCACGCTCGTGGAAAGAATAAGTTGACCAAGCCTCAAGCAAAGAAGGTCGTCGAAGAAGCCGTTGTCGCTCTAGACAAGGCAAGCATCGATCCTTACGAAGCAGCCGGTATTATCACTGCACAATCCATTGGTGAACCAGGTACACAGATGACCATGCGTACGTTCCACTATGCGGGTGTTGCAACGGTCAACGTAACTCAAGGTTTGCCTCGTATTATCGAGATTGTCGACGCCCGAAAGGTGCCAAATACGCCAACCATGACCATTTGCTTGTTGGGTGAAAAGAAGCACGACGCCAAAGAGGCTCAGAAACTCGCAGCGGCCATCGAAGTGACCACCACGGTCAACATCGCAACCCTCGAGACTGACGTCGCACAGCGCCGTTTGGTTCTCAAACTCAACAAGGGCAACCTCAAGCAAAAGAACATGACCGGTTTGGAAGTCAAGGACAAGCTCGAGCGTGCAACACGCCTCCTTGTCCAACCTGACAATGAAAAGAACCCAGGAACATTGACGCTCATCCCGGGTGTTCACTCCGAAGAAGATCTTGCTGAGTTGGCCGAGAACCCGCCATCCTACACCATGCTGCTTCAACTCGAAGAGAAGATTCGTGACATGCGACTCAAGGGAATCCCTAACATTGAGCGAGCCAACGTGCAACTTGATGACAAGACGGGCGAGTATTATCTCTCGACCATCGGTTCCAACCTCACCCGTGTGAGCGAAATCGAAACCATCGACCGCACCCGTACCTACACCAACAACATCATCGAAATCTACGATTTCCTTGGTATTGAGGCCGCTCGACAAGCCATCATCAACGAACTGCAAGCCACTCTTGATGGCGCCCGACTTGAAGTCGATGTGCGTCACTTGTTGATGGTCGCCGACGTCATGACTTCAGAAGGTGAAGTTCGTGCAATCGGTCGACACGGTGTATCGGGAACCAAGCACAGTATCTTGGCCCGTGCTGCGTTCGAAGTCACCGTGAACCACTTGCTCAAGGCAGGTATCATCGGTGAGCGAGATTACCTCACTGGTGTTGCAGAGAACATCATCGTCGGTCAACCAATTTCCTTGGGAACCGGCAGTGTTGAACTGTACTACATCCCTGAGTGATTGTCCAACCATGAGAAACAAAGTGGAGTATGGAGGAAAAAAATATGGATCTAAGCCGACAACTGAAAAACGCAATTGCAACTGGAAACCTACGATTTGGCCAACGCCAAGCGCTCGACGCTTGTGCACGTGGTGAAGCAAAACTGATCATTCTAGCTGCGAACTGTCCAACCGAATTTACCGATGACCTGCACGCTCGTCACCCAGAAGTGACCAAGTTCCGTGCATCAATGGTCAACCGTGAACTCGGCATCGCCTGTGGTAAGCCATTCTCGGTTTCCACCATCAGCATCATCGATGCTGGTGACAGTGATTTGCTCACCCTTGAAACCAACCTCGAGTGAAGTTGAACGCCCCTTGGGGTGTTTCACTCCCTTGGTCAGCCAATGGAAGCCTTCATTGCCTTTAGGCTCAAGGAGAGAGCATGGCAACCGTCATGCTCCGAACTGCTGCAACTTCGATCATCGTATTGATGTTGATTTCTCTTCTTGCACCGATCTCAAATCCTGCTTACGAAGCAGACAATGATGAAGTCGTTGAATTGACTGAATTGAATCCAATCCAACGCATTCAATCCGGTGCAAGCACCTCCAACCCGATGCTTGTTGGCGGAGGTACAACCAGCGGAGCAGAATTTGCTGAAGCCTTGGAATATTCTCCTGGATTCTATGCCTTTGGCGGCAGCTGGAACACAAGCAATGCCCAAACGCTCACCTTTGGAACCAAGACCTTGGCACCAACAAGTCCGTACAGCAGTGAATTCTATGTCGGCGCTGTCGACAGTTCCGGGCAATACCAGTATGTGATTGGTGCGAACCACAATCCTGTTGGAAATGGTGGGATCTCCATCTTCGCAGACCTTGCCGTTGGCATGGGTGGCGAAATTGTTGTGACTGGTACATACACCGGCGCAATCGAATTTGGAACCATCACCATCGCAAGCGGCTCCGCCGATACATTCGTCGCTATGGCCGATCCAAGTGGGCAGTGGCTTTGGGCTCATACCTTCCAAACTGTGGTCAACAATTCTCAAGAATTCAGTGAACCCGCTGCCGTGACAATCGATCAGAACGGCGACGTCATTGTTACAGGCACGCACCAAGGAGAAACTGATTTCGGTGGCTCTGTGTTCAATGTGACAGACACTGAAGTGTACCTTGCGAAAATCGATGGTGTTCAGGGCATCCTCAAGTGGGCATCCTCTGGCGGTGGCGTTGGGAACCAAATTGTTGAGGGCGTTGAAGTCGACTCAACAGGCGATATTTACGTTGCAGGGGTCACCTTTGGCAGCCTCATTTTCGGAACAAACTCCTACATCCCAGCCGGTAACAGTGACACATTCTTGGTCACCTACGATTCCTCGGGGGTTGTCAAAACCCTCACTGGTCTTGGTACCCCAAATCAAGACACACAAGTTGGGGCAATGGAAATCAGCATGAACGGTGATCTCTACCTCGGCGGTTTGTATGATGGCACCCTCCAAGGTACCGGTCCATCCGGTGCTTGGTCGATTACGGCTACGCAAGGTGCTCATGACTCCTTTGTGTTGAAGAATCCATTCAACACCCTCTCTGGCACAAGTTGGGCAGCCACTGGCGGTACCACTGATACCGATTCTGTGGGTGATATTGCTATCAATTCCATGGATGAAGTCTTTATTGTGACCACAATCGGCAACACCTACACAGCAGGATCCTACTCAGGTGTGATTGGTGGCAACTACGACGGCGTGGTCGGCGCACTTTCTGCGAGTGGTTCCTGGGAGTGGCTTGAAACAACTTCGGGTTCCGCTTTCGAAGTGCTGTACTCCCTCGCCATCAACGAATCAGATATTGTCACAGTTGGCGGCGGTCTTGGTGGCGGCTCAATGAGCAAAGGTACGCTCTCGCTCACCTCGGCAACGAACTGGGACGCCATGATTTGGTCGATTGACCCGAATTCGAAGAAGGACGCAGATTTCGATGGTGTGCCTGACTTTGCAGACAATTGCCCGAACGATTCCAACCCAACCCAAGACAACACCGATGGTGATGCACAAGGCGATGCTTGCGATTCTGATGATGACAACGACGGCTTGACCGACAACTTCCCCGATCTCTGCCCTCGTGGCGGCCAGTTCAACTGGACGAGCAGCCAAGACACTTCCAACCCTGCAGCTTCCACAGACTGGGACAACGATGGTTGCAAGGACGATGTCGAGGACACGGACGACGACAACGACGAAATTGACGATGTTGATGACAACTGTCCGTACACAAGTTATGCACCACCTCGCCCAACATGGGTTTCCGATGCCATCAATGACATCGACGGCGATGGATGCCGTGACAGCGATGAGGACGCCGATGATGATGCAGATGGCTTTGAAGACGTCAACGATGATTGTCCGACGCTCTTCGGCACTTCGCTAAATGGCACGCAAGGATGCCTCGACTCCGACGGCGACAGTTGGGCTGACACCTTCGATGACTGTCCAAACCAAGCAGGCGACTCGACCCTTGGCGGCAAGAACGCTTGCCCCGATGCTGACGGTGATGGTTGGGCGGACTTGGATGATGCCTTCGATAATGACGCAACACAGTGGGCAGACGCTGACGGCGATGGCTTTGGCGACAACACCGCTGGTACCACTCCCGATGACTGCCCCAGTCAAGCAGGCACCTCGAGTACTGACCGCTTAGGTTGCTTTGATGCGGATGAAGATGGCTACTCTGATGCAGATGGATTCTGGTCGACCGAAGACGGCGCTGATGCATTCCCCAACGACCCATACCAGTGGTCCGACTTCGATGAAGATGGATTTGGCGATAACTGGGCCAACGATACATGGGGCGATCGCAGCACCACATGGCCTGGCGAATACAACGCTGATGCAGAAGGTCAAGACGCCTGCCCAACACAAGCGGGCACCTCCTTCCAAGCCGGTATGGTCGGCTGCCCAGATGCCGATGGTGATGGGTGGTACGACGTGATGGACGCCTTCCCGCAAGAGCCAACGCAACACGCAGATGCAGACGGTGATGGATTTGGTGACAATCTGAGTGGCGTTGAACCTGATGCTTGCCCTGACCAAGTTGGCACATCGACCTTTGACCGCTACGGATGCGTCGACAGCGATGGTGACCTCCGGTCTGATCCTGACATCAATTGGATGCCTGCGCAAGGTGGCGATGCATTCCCTGATGAACCGACTCAATGGTCCGATGAGGACCTTGATGGCTATGGTGACAACCCAACCGGCGTCACACCGGATGATTGCCCAACCGTTCGTGATACCTCCTCCATCGACCGACTTGGTTGCGCTGACACCGATGGTGACGGCTATTCGGATCCTGATGCAACGTGGACAGTTGCAGATGGTGCAGATGCTTGCATCAACGGACGAGGAAACTCGACGCAAGACCGAATCGGATGCTATGACGAAGATGGTGATGGCTACTCAAATCCAAGCGTCGACTGGACCGTTGCAGACGGTGCTGATGCCTATGTGGAAGACCCGACTCGCTGGATTAAGGAAGCCTCTGTAGATGCAGAGGGACTCTCGAGCGTATCTTCACTTGTGTACGGTCTCGGTGCGTTTGCTCTGATTGGAGCCCTCGTCGGCGGTGCGTTCTTCTTGCGAGGTCGCGGTGAAAGCGAGGAAGAGAAAGCTTGGAATCAATCACAAGGTGGACTTCCGGGTATGCCGCCAATGGGTGGACAACCTGCTGGTGGAATGGCCATGCCTGATTTCAGTGCACAGCCAGTCGCTGCGGCCGTTGCTATGCCGAACTTCGCTGCCCAACCAGTAGCGCAACAACCAGCAGCCAGTTATGCTGCTCCTGCGGTTGAGGCTGCTCCAGTGGCTCAACAGTCTGTTGTGCAACCCGCACCTGTGGCTGCTGACCCAGCACGAACCTACTACGAAGGATTGCTTGCCCAAGGCTACCCTGCTCCAGATGCACTTGGCTACACTCAACAATATTACCCAGCCTTCCAAGGCTGAGTGCTCGCCTCGAACAGGGTATTAAAAAACCGAGTTCGTTCATTAGCGCATAGGTGAATGCATTGACGTTTGATTCTGCATACGAACCGTTCTTCCAGCCTCCCGGATGGATTGTTGGACCAGTTTGGGCCGTGTTGTACTCCTGTTTGGCCGTCAGCTTCAGCACCATGTTGGCCGTTCGTGATGAGGTGGAGCAATCCACATTGCTGATCGCTCTCTTTCTGATTCAACTGGCCGTCAATTTGGCATGGCCTTCGATGTTCAACGCTGAGCGGTACCTTCTCGCATTGGGCATGATTGTGGTCATGATCGTGTTCGCAAGCATCTACGCAGTTGGTGTTTACAAAGCAGCACCAACA
>CM001443.1:983645-1001879 GCA_000246735.1 uncultured Candidatus Poseidoniales archaeon
GATTGTTGGCGCTGATGGTTGCGCTTCGCCAATCATGTGAGGACTTCGAGCAAACGATCTTGCTCAGCAGCCATTCGAAGTTCCATGGCGATGCGTCGTCCGCTTGACATTGGCTTGCGCCATGTTGCGTTTCCGTATGGGTGTCCAACGCTCACGTGAACGTTTGTTCCACCACCCAAACGAGGTGCGACATCGTAGATGTAGTAATTCATGTCCTTGTCAATACAGGTTTGCAAGCAGAATGGACCGATGATACCAGGGTCGTAGTGTTCCTTGCTGGCTGTGATGAACTTCTCACCGAGTTCGAAGGCCTTCTCCAAGAGTGATTCTCGGATGGTTGCGGTGTTGTGTCCAACCACGGTCATCTCTGGAATTTGTTGGTGGGCTGGCATGGTCATTTGTTGAGGTGCTGGCAAACGGACATGACCGTCAAGTGATGACTCGAATCGCCAATCGACGCCAAGCAGTTCCAATTTCTCGCCTTCCTCAGCAAGAGGGCTGTAGAAGAAGTTGAGGTTGAACACTGGTCCAATCACGTAGCGCTCGATTCGAGCGCCTTCAAGGGATGCCTCGTCAATGACGCCCTCAGCGAGCAGTGTCTTCGATTTCTCAAGGTACTCCTCGTAAGAAGCGCATGTGAAGAACCCACGTTCCAATTTCTTCTGGGCGTGGTGCAGTTTGACGATGACCAAGCAATCGATGTCTTGTGGGTCGGCAATTGCTTCAGGGTATGGAAGACCTGCTTTGTCGAGGATCCAGTAGTAATCTTGGTCCTCTGTGCGCTCTTCCATACGGAGCATGTTTCTCGAACCAAACAATGGCACTTTGAAGGTGTCTTCCACATCCTCGATGGAGGAGTATGAGGTGAAGGAACGGTTTGGGATGTAGACGACGTTTCGCTTGCGCATTTCGGCTTGCATCTCTGGCTTCATGACATCGTCGAATGAAGGCATGACAATTGCCTTGTCCACCATACCTCGAGTGACCCGTCCGGAACTGCTTCGGTGGGCTTTGAAGTAGTTGGCATAGGTTCTGTGTCGTCCTTCTTTGCAGTACGCAACAGTAGGGAATCCTTCCTCAATCGCACCGTCACAAATGTCGAGTGCAGAGTGAGATGCGGTCATCCCGATGCGGAGTTTCATTCGATCGTAATCATCGACGATAGCAGCAATTTCATCTTTGGATAGCATGGGCTCTCCCTCGGTATTCTTCCCTGTGGTCGGGGGGGTCTTTCATGTCATCGCAGGGCGATGTTCAGTCAAATCGTTGGAGTTGCATCAATTCGTCTGTAGAAAGGGTCTCTCCAGACATCAATTTGCTCATCAAATCTTGCACTTCAACACGGGCCGATGGACGTTGTCCAGCACCAGCGCTTGCGCCACGCATGGCACGGAGGATGTCTTGAATCGAGTGAAGGCATCGAAGGGAGACGATGTAGAGGTGGTGTGCTTTGTCTGCTTCCTTCTTCGACTTGCGAAGTTCTCGGTGGGCGGATTCAGCCTTGTCTCGTTGACGGTCGACTTCCTTGTTCCATTGGAGCATCAAGTCGTGCGCTTCTTGAGCAGCTTGTGCAGCGGCGGTCACTTCCTCGTGAGCCGATTCCTGTGCTTCCATGGCGACACGGAGCAATTCTCGTGCTTCCTTGAGTTCGGTGTTGCCGTCTTCACTGGTCTTCATCTTCTTGATCTTGGCCGCAATTTCCTTCATGCGCTTCATGACCTTTGTTTCGTTGTTTCCAGTGTGGGCTCCACGCTCGAATTCGTTTTCGAGACGGTTCAAATCCCGCTTGAGGGTGTGAATTGTTTCTGGGGGTTTCTCTCGTCGTCCACGTCGTTGTCCTGGTTCAACAGGTGCTGGTGCTGCTTGTGGACCCTTTGCGGCCTCGAGCATTTCCTTTGCTGCACGAACGGAGGTGTTTGCCTCTTGGCGAGTTGCTTTCTTGTCACGAACGATTTCGTTCATTTGTTCTCGGATTTCACGTTGTTCGCGCACTTGCACGATCAGTTCTCGAACTTCAGCGTTCAACTCGTTGCGGGTACCCGTGAATGTCTTCGATTTGTCGTTCCATTCGTCACGGGTTGTTCGGTAGCTGGTCGCTTTACCATCGACCAGTTTGCGTCGCTCTTCGAGTTGAGTTTTGAATTCAGTCATTCTGTATCGCACCTGTTCGGTGGGAAGATTCCCATCTTCTCACCGGTTTGGCGACCTTGCACCCCCATTTAATCCCTTCACTGCGAAGCGATGATTGCAAAGGCATGGGTGGGCAATGGTCGCGCCAGTTGTCGGCGTCGAACTCAATGAGGGCTATCAGACGACTAAGGCGTTGAGTGATGCGATTGCTTGGGTGAGGAATGAGCGGATTTTACCAAAATTCGCATCGGTATCGCACTTCAGCACAATCACGCGCTCGCCTTTCAAACGTTCAGCCATCACACAGGCGTTCTCGCCGTGAAGGGACACCCGAGTTGCCTTCGATGCGTCCAAGGGGCCGATCGCTTGAGCGAGTTGCTCAACCGTGTCATCGTGACGTGGCGAGGTGATGGTGGCAAAGCCATCGCTGTCCAAGAGAGCGACCTGTTGCACCCCGTCGTGGGTCAACAGTCCATCGAGCACGCGCTGTTCCACAACTGAGGGATGCTGAAGGGGCCGCTTAACCTTTGACCCCATTCGAAATTCATTTGAAATGGGAATTGGAAGGGACTGGCCCGTTCATCATGTAGCCCAATCCAGATTTGTAGTAGTTTTCCAAGTGTTTTCTAACCTCAAGACCCCGCGTTCTATAGAATTTTATGGCGCCGTTATTCGACGCCTTCACTTCCAACTGAATGAAGTTCTTTTGATTCGCATGACAAACGCCCACGAGATGGTTCCAAGCCAGTGAGCCCCAGCCAAATCCTTGGTATTCTGCCTGAAGTGCAAACGCTGCAATCCGAACACCGTCCTGTAAAAATGGCAATGCCCACATGAGGCCTTTGAAGGAACTTGAATCTGGATAGAGATCCATGTCCACCAAGAGTAAATTTCCGTCCCATGCAGGAATTGGAAGCGAAGCAATCGAGACGTCAGCGTAGACTTCTCCTGTTTCTTGGAGGAATAATTCCTTGACAGTGGCCCGCCAATCTTCGGGAAGGTTTGCCGGTTCAACACCCAAAATCCATTGGATGTTGGTCATGTGATCAATCCTTTCGTCCTTTTCTGGACTGGGACCGTTCACCACGGTGTGGTGTCAAGTTCCTTGCATTCACCTTCTTTTTCCGCTCTTGACGGCGTGAGGCTTTTGCTGATGTTTGCTTCTTTGTGACAGAACTTATTCCTCCACTGTTCAACAAGACATCGAGATCGCTGAGCGAAAGGGTGCCACCGGAAGCGGCTCGCTGTTGAACGTCTTCAGGTCGTGGACCATTGTTGCGTGGTTTCCAATCTGCTGAACCAGATTTTGTCCGCTTTTGGCCACCGCCTCGTTTTCCACCACCCTTGTTTCCATGTCGGTTTGAAGATCGAGAGGGGTTGGAACTGATGCGCACCCAAGCATCGAGGCGTCCTTTTTCTCTTCGCAGTCTGCGAAGTTCGGTGCGACGCTGGTCGATGACCTTGAGGAGTTTGTGCGCTTTCTTGTCAAATTGCATGGCGTCGCTGAAATTGAGGTCCATGTCTTTCAACATCGGTTCAGCTTCGAGCAACTCGGTTTTGTGCTTCTGCTGCTCTTTTTCGTTCGCCTTGAGGGAGCGTACTGCATCCTTTTGCTCCTTGAGTAAAGCGATGAAGGCTTTGTGTGCGGCTTGTGCTTTGGTTGCTTCTGCGTGCATGGCTTGCAATTCAAAGAACCACGAAAACTGGTCCTCTTCCCTTCGAAGGGATGGGACTTGGAAAAGGTCTATTTCGCCCGTGAGTTGTTTGTAGACATCGGTGAGCAGTTCTTCAATTCTGTACAATGGGAGGCCAATGCGCTTGTTGATTTCATCTCGAGTTGCCTGGAGCTCATCCATCTCTTTTGATCGTGGGCGAAGGGTCCGAACGATGGTTCGCAGCTCATTGCGCAATTCCGTCGTGTCTTCGATGGTGCCTCGCAACGCACGGGACATTCGAACGTTGTGCTTTCGCTCTTCAGTGAGGGCGTTCATTCGCTCGTCCAATGCTTCGATTGCGGTGGCGTTTTCGGTTACCAGGGTAGCAACTTCCTCTTTGGACTTCTTGCGAAGGTCTTCGAACAGATCAAACTCAGCCACAGGAACAAATCGTTCCGGGTTCTTCGCTTCGACGATTGAATCCCAACGGGCGCCATCGCCCATTGCGAGGCATGCACGGATGAATTCCTCTTGGATGTCGAGGGCACCAGCAGGTCGGAGCACTCGGCTCAAGTCGTGTTTGAGGTCGAAGGGGTCTTCGATGGGCAGTGAATGTTGTCCGAGTCGAGTTTTCTTTTCCATCAAAACTGCCTTTTCGGCTTTCGGCGTGGCATGCTTCCACTTCTTGGATTTACGAGTCACAGGGCTGCCTGTTCGCACCGATACAACATGGTCCTTGAACGGCCATGATACAGCGTACTGGAAGATGAACTCGACAAAGAGTTCGCCGAGGCTTTGGTTATTTTTTGGATCCATTGAGATGCTGTCCACTTCACGCATGGTGAGGTCATAGGTGGTGCCCTCCACTTCGACCATTGAGCGCTCTTGACCTTCTTGAAGGACTGGTGCCACAGGTGGTGTTGCTTGTTGGAGTGCTTGAACAGCCAATAAGGTCCACGCATAGGACGAGAAAGTGCCGGTTGAAGCGTCGCAGACGTCCCTTCGGTTGGCCCAGTGCTTGACGGCTAAGATGACGCTTCGAATTCGCTCGTCGCAAGATGAGTACCGCTTCAGCAGTTCTGTGTTGTGCAGGGCGAGCGTGTTGTTGATGGAGATGTCAACTGGGATTTTAGTTCGTTCATCTTTGAATTTGATAATTGGAACCTTCGCACGTGGCAGCATGACGATGTCTTCCATGTCGTGTTGCTTGAGGAGTCGATTGACTTGGCGAAGCGCCTTCGCAGGGATGTCGCCCTTGAATTGAAGGCACAGGTCAAGGTCCCCTGCTTGCAATGTTAGCCCAGATTGAGACGAGCCAAATTGTTGAAGTTCAACATTCTTGAATCTATGCTCAAGGGTCCGCTTGAGGTGTCGGAACAGTCCTTCACGGGCTTTGAGTTGCTTTGGAGTCGGTCCTTCAGACTTCAGCATTGCTTCAATGCCTTCACCGATGTTGAGGATGACCTCTTCACTGACGCTGTCCATTGCCGGGAGTTCAAGCGTACCACAGAGGTGCTTGTGGACGTTGGGCCAGCGAGCAACTTGTTGAGGCGTGAAGCCCGTTGTCTTGCACTCATCGCTCATTCTTCTTCACCTCCGGCTTTGGGTTTCGCTGTGGAGGCGCGTCGTGCTTTTCCTCGCTTAGGTGCGTCCTTGTTGGCGGGTTTTCGGTTGCGGACGGAACTTGATGCACCGCCTTGTTGGACCTTTGTTGCGTTGCTCAAGAGGCGATCAAACCCATCATCGATGATCTTCTGCCAGTGCTCGATGCCGCGTTGACTGCTGTCAAGTGCCTCAGCAAGTCGCTTAGTGCGGCCATCTGCTCGGCGTCGGTGGGCTTCGTGCTCGACATAGGTTGTGTGGAAATACTCGTTTTCAGATGCGAATTCGAGGATTGCATCGTGGGCTTTCTGGGCGGTGTCAAGCAGTGCTTTTGCTTCTTTGAACGAGGCATCCATTTCAGTAAGTCCTTCCTGACTTGAGGCGCGTTGAGCCACCCATTCGTCATGTTGGCGGATGAGCGCCTTCATTTCTTGGATGTATTTTTGTTCAGTTTTATGATTGCCAGCGTTTGTCTCAAGTTCCTGTTCGAGGCTTTGTAACTTCGAATCGAGTTTTTCCTTAGCCCATTTTGGGTCTGGGTCCTTGATGCCACCAGATGCTTGGAGTTGATCCCTCAATGCCCCGGCTCGCTTGAACAACGCTCGAGCTTTGGTTTGGGCCTCGGCGCGTTCCTTCTTGAGGTTCGCAACCTTGGTGTTGATGCCATCTCGCTTTTCCTTGGCGGCGCGAGCAAGAGGTTCGGCTGCCAAGAGTTCTTCTTGGCGAGCATCAAGTTGTTCTGGTATGACCTCAGCAAGGCGTTCGCGGCGGTGTAAAATGGACTTCGCCAGTAAGGCGGGGGTCACACCGAGCAACTCTTCGGGGGTCATACAATGTCCCCCCACCCTTGAACCTTGAATAAACACTGCGTAGTGACCTCTTTTGGCGTGAAGGTGAAGAACCCCCTCGACAAGCCGCAGTCATGGGGGGGGCGAAAGCGGGGCGTATGCTCACGGCAACAGGCTTGATGTCGCTTCTTTTCCTCAGTATAATCGCTCCACAGGTGGCTGCTTTGGGCGGCGAGGCAACAATCGAATCCGCAAGCATCTCCATTGCCCTCTCTCCTCAAATTGAAACAGCCTCGTTTAGTTACACATTTGATGTCGAGGAACAAAGTGGTCAAAGCGCAGATGTCACCGTACACTCCACGCTCTCCACCATCGCTGGTGTGCTCATCGAGAGCATCAATGAAAGTCGAACGGTGGCTATGAACGGTGTGGAATCTTTCAGCGTCACGTTTTCTGCGGTCCCCTTCGGCTATTCGATTGTTGAAACAACACTCTCAGGGGATGCAGGTCTAAATTCGAGCACCCATGTCACATCCTTCAACAGAACGATTCAACGCATGGTGCCACTGGATGTGAGCCTCGCAGAGGGTGGTGATTTTACCTTCACGAGCATCGATGCAACCGGTTTGATGACAGGAAATCTAACGGTCAATGATGGCGATCATGTGGCCATTCAACTGCCGATTCTCAACAATGGCGACTACGACTGGAATGGAACACTTTCCGCTTCCGTAACTTCTGGCAGCCTCAATGAATGGATCAACACCAGCAACGTGGAAGTCTTGGCCATGTCGAGCACTGTCGTGACGCTGAACACATCGATTCCGATGACTGAGGGCCTCGCTTCGCTTTCTGTCGCACTCAACGACAGCGGTGATGGTGATGCCAGCGATGAATCAAGACTGGTCCAGTTCACAATCGCACCGCCGCCGTTGCCCATGCTTGACGGAAGCATTGAACTTGTCACCCAAGCCTACAACGCCGGTGATGTGCTTGATTGGAATCTAACCCTCTACAACAACGGAAGCCGTGATTACTCAGGGGATGTCGTGTGTATGTTTGGTCAAATAACAGCCCTCAACCAATCAACAGAACTTGCCATAGGGGGGACTTCAATACTGGCTTTCACAACTCAAGCACGCCCTGCCGAACTTTCGTGTGTTGCACAAGGCATGCGCCTCTCTGATGCCTCCACTTTCCCAGTGAGCGTTGATTTCAACGTGGTTTCGGCTATCTTTGAAGCAGCAGGTTCGACAACACCCGGCGTTCTTGACGGGCCCTGGCACGTCGGTGACAGCGCACGATTTTCCATGCTTGTTCGCAATCATGGGGAAATTCAAGGGTCGATTGCACTCGAATGCACAACCGCACAAGCTGTGTACACGAGCCCAACGCTCACGCTTGATGTTGATGCCGCCGGTGAAGTTTCTGTGATCGTTCCAATGCTGGCTGATGGCGACCAAACCATCGAATGGCGCCTTGTGTCGAGTGACGGAAGCGTCGATGAAGGACTCAATGGCTCGGTCACGGTGCCCGTAGCAGCCAAGCAAGTCTTGACGCCCAAGGTTGAATCCGTTACTTGGGACGCAGAAGAAGGTGTCAATATGGACTGGTCAGTTACGCTCGGTGAGGGTGTGGATCGGGATGTTCGAATCCGGATCGGATACTTTGATTCTGGGGACACCTATCTTCTCGATTACACGGTTGTGTTGACGCCTGGCATTACCTCAGATTCACTTCACCTCGGCTTCGTCAACGCCGATCGTGTGTCCATTCGAGTCGATGCAATGAACTGGAGTGAAGCCTTTGGTCCTTCGAGTGATAGCAAGTCAGTGCCGAGCGAGCGTCCAGTCTATAGTTTGGTGATGAGCGAATTAGCATCGCCATCAAGGCCGAGTACAGGTCAAGGAGCCACGGTTCAAGTCACCATTTCAAACACCGGAAATGCCGACGGCATTGCGGGTGAGATTCTCTTGCTGGGTGAAGATCGAACCCTCTATGGAACTCAGTCCACTGACGCTTTGAGCGTGGGCGAGTCAAAAACGATGTCTTTCACATTGGACTGGCCAGAAGGCACACGAGTGAAATTGGAAGCCGTTTGGACTGTGGATGGTGACCAAATCACTGCGCTGGGTTCGTTCACTTCTGCTGATGCAGCGGTCGTTGAGGATTCGTTTACCATCCCGTGGGTCGGTTTATTCGGTGGTGTGGCCTTGGCTGGAGCAATCCTTGCTGCAGTTCAAATTCGACAAAAGCAAGGCCTAACGCCTTCGAAGAAATCCAAAACACCTGCGAAATTGAAGTCCAATTCCAAATCAGAGGCAACGGACGAAAAAATTCAGGTTGGCTGCCCTGAGTGTGCACGCCAACTTCGTGTTCCAGCCTCCTACAGTGGATCCGTGCGATGCCCTGACTGCTCCAATCGATTTGATGTCGAAGGGGCGCCCGCTGAAGAAGAGGATGAAGACATCGAAACGGTTGAAGAGCCGGAAGAAGAACCAGTGGATGAAAAGATAGAGGTCTCATGCCCTGAGTGTTCTCAATCGCTTCGAGTTCCAAGCAGTTATGCTGGTTCTGTTCGTTGCCCAGCGTGCGAACATGTTTTCAAGGCACAGGGCTAATGGTTGGCAACAGGTGATGAGCAATGGGTGGTCATTTCAAAGAATTCGAGGATGAATACCTCGAAACGATGTACGAATTCTATGAACGCGACGCTGAGGCCCTTGTTCGAACGGGTGATCTCTCGGACGCACTCAAAGTATCACCGGCTTCAGCGACGGAGATGATTCAACGACTGGCTTCGAAAGGACTGGTTGAATACACGCCATACAAGGGTGCACGGCTCACTGAGATTGGGTTGGTTCACGGTAAGAAAATGAAGCGAAAGCATCGGTTAGCAGAAGTCCTCTTGGACATCTTGCCATTTGACGGCGATGCACATGCCACGGCTTGCCGCCTTGAACACGCCATCGACGACGACTTGGAAGTGGCTCTTTCGCTCTTACTTGGCAGGCCAGATGTGGACCCAAGCGGTCGGGAAATTCCGTCGCCAACGGATGACATTCTCGCCCGAATTGAAGCCAACCATCGTCTCATTCGGCCCCTCTCATCAATGCAAATTGGAGAGGAAGGCACACTCCAAACCATGGTTATGGCCCCCTCGCAAAAAGTGACGATGGAGTCTGTTGGACTGCGCATCGGCGTGACGATTACCAAGGACGAAAACGGGTTTGTGTTAGAGGATGGCTCACGTTTGGAACTTGACGCTGATTTTGCGGCACAACTCTTGTTTCGCCCCGTATGAATCAAATATTGATGTAAGGCTTTAGAACACAGCCTCCATCCAATCATCATGGTCGCTGAGGATGCATCGGTTGAAACCTCGGAAGAATCCATTCTCTCCTCCGAACGATTCTGGTTTGCACTGGATCGGCAACTGGTGAGTTCAGGCCTTCGCTTGCTCCTTTTACTCCCTGCATTCTCATTCCTCACTGCCTTTGGCGCCCTTGCCTATGCACAAACTTCACCCAACTGGTGGGCGAAGATCGAACCAACACTGAACTTGTCCTTTGCCATGGCATTGATTTCCCTCACCTTCGTGATTCTTTTCGGGTACATCATCACACAAATCATCCACCGTCACCGAACCCATCTGTCCATCGCCAGTTTCCAATCCGAGGTCGAACGCCTCAACGACGAACACCGGGCGGTTCAGTCATTGCATGGCTACGAAGGACTCGCACATCACATGACCAGTGTTCGCACAAGGCACACCGTTTCCCTCTCCTATGCTGTGGTTTCCATCTTGTTGTTGATTGGCATCTTTTACATCAACATCGTAACCCTCAACGGTCGCATTCTTCTTTTGCTTTCCTTCTCATTCACCATGCTCTCATTGGGTCAACACATGTCGACTCGCACCCGCCCATTCAACATGGATGAGCGCACTGGTTTGCTCGATGCATACAACCCACCAATCCACCCTTCAACGTTGGAGATGGTGTTCAGTGACTTGGTGAAAACTCACATGGACCCGTTGCTTCGGTCCGAATATGAAGTGTATTCGAAAGAGATCGAATCCTACATTCTCCCCAAGATCGATGCCCAGTTTGCACGAGAAAAGCTTCTCATGACGCTGTACCGACATTCCAAAGGACTCGACTTCAAAACAATGGAAAGCGAACTTGGCGAGGTGCTTAACAAAAAGGGCATGGACATGGTCCGGGAGCACCCCGTCTTCACCATGGAAGAGTGGCTCTCCATCATCACGCACGTTGAACGCTCTTGTCCTGCATTTTTCCGAATGATTGGTCGAATTGAAGAAGACCTTGGAGCCGGCCGTGACACGACAACTGGCGACATTGTGTTCGAAGTCGATATGGAGAATGTGGTGCACGAACGAGCGAACCTGTTCACCCTGATGCACAATCTCTCGGATGAGCCACGAACCATCGTGTTGAGGGTGCAGTCCCCCGATTTCCGGCCTCACGATTTGGCCATGACCTATCGCCTGAATCCTGGCGAGCAACGATGGTGGTCCAACAAGAGCCTCCCGCTTGCCGCTGAAGGTGATGAGGATGTTCTCGGGATCATGTCGGGGCTGCTTCGAGATGGGACGATGGCCTGGCAATCGTTGCTGCCTGAACGATTTGGGGAGGCAACCGTTTCGGTTCGCCTCGAAGAACAAAGTGGCGATTTACTGATCGGTCGACAAATCAACGTGCGGGTCCGATCGAAGTACCGTGAACGTGTTCGAGCTTCGAGTTCAATCACTACGAATCTTGTCGGTGGACTTGGCCTTGTGCTTGCAGTTTTCATCAAAATCCGCGATATTTTCGATGCAATTTGAAGCGACCTTTGGGTTGAGGCCCTTCCGTAGCCTTGAAATGGGCTACGCTATGGACAAACCATGCGCGGAATGAAGGACGATGCGACACCAAGCCCCGATGCGGACTTGAAAGACGAATTACAAGCAATGGAAGTTCGGGTTCGAAAGTTGCGCGACACACGCAACGCATTCAGCGACCAAGCACGCGCATCCGCTGACAAGCGGAACGCTATCCAAGGCCAATACAAGGAGCACCGAGAGAAGGTCGACCTTGTTCTTGCTGAAGTCAAAGCCATCCGTGCAGAAGTTAAGATGCACAAAGAAAAGCGCAACGCCATCCAGGCCCAACTCCGTGACATCATTGGTCAAGCCAAGGGTCACCGCAAGGAGAAAGGCGACAAGAAATCTGCAACTGCGGAATACGCTCAACTTAAGCAAGAGGTCGCCGGATTGGAGAAGACCTTCGAGACATCTTCTGTCGGTCAGAAGAAAGAGAAGGAAATGATCAAGAAAATCAAGGAAATGGGTCGTCGAATCGAAGAACTCGCTCCAGAAGTGGTCAAGTTCGAGATGATTGCCGTTGACCTCAGCGACATGGACACAGCCATCAAGACCCTCAAGTCTGAAGCCGACGCATCGCATCAAGCCATGCTCGAAGCTGTTGGCCGTGCCGACATCATGTCCAAGGAAGTGGACGAAGCGTTCACCCACCGTGATTTCCTCAAAGCAGAAGGCGACCGATTCCACAATGAATTCGTTGACCTACGAAAGAAGTCAGATCAAACCCACGAGAAAATCACCGAGATGATGGTGAACGTCAACGAAATCCGTGACAAACTCAACATGGCTCGAGATGAGCGCAAATCCTGGATGGTTGACCACAACGCTGCTGTCAAGTCTGAGATGAAGACCGGCGCAGAATCCGAAGATGTGGCTGAAGCCCTTCTTTCCAGCCTCCAAAACCAAGGCTCTGTGACCTTTGGCGGTACCGGAACCGGTGACGCTCAAGGTACGTTCAAGAAAGGTGGTAAATCCGCCAAGAAGAAGTCGATGCGCCGCATTGACATGAACGCTTCTCGACGACGCTGAGGTGTGCTTTTTGCACGGCGTCATCATGGCAGGTGGGCAAGGTTCCCGCTTGCGTCCTTTGACGCTGACCCGTCCTAAACCGATGGTCGAAGTGCTTGGCCGTCCTGTCATCTAGTTTTGTCAAAGACGCCATGGTTGACGCCGGTGTGGATCACCTGGTCGTGACCACAGGTTACCGTGGTGAGCAACTCTCTGCCCATGTCGCTCAATGGTCGCATCACAGTGGCATGGAGGCTCGCATCAATCAGGAAGCAACCCCAATGGGCACCGCTGGCAGCGTTCGCTTGTTGCTCGATGAACTCACAGCGACCTTCATCGTAGGGTCAGGCGATTCCGTTGCGTCTTTTGATGTTCAGGCGTTGCTCAAAGCGCACAAAGAAAATGGCGCCAAGGTCACCATGGCCCTTTGGGAAGTGGAAGACCCCACCGAGTTTGGCATTGTCGGGCTGTCAGAAGATCATCTGGGCGAATTGGATGGCGACCTTCGTGAAGGTTTTATTCGCCAATTTAAGGAAAAACCAACAGCTGAAGAGGCTTTCAGCAACGTCATCAATGCCGGCTTGTACATCCTTGAACCCGAAGTGCTGGCATTGGTTCCAGAGGGTGAGAAATTTGATTTCAGTAAACAATTATTCCCAATGGTGCTGGAGATGGGCTGGCCGATGTATGCTCAAACGATCAACGGAGTCTGGTTTGATGTTGGTCATCCCTTTGAATTGATTCGGGCGCAACATGCTTTGATTGAAGG
This sequence comes from uncultured Candidatus Poseidoniales archaeon, assembly GCA_000246735.1. GTDB lineage: Archaea > Thermoplasmatota > Poseidoniia > Poseidoniales > Poseidoniaceae > MGIIa-L1. The sequence goes on from CM001443.1 coordinate 996,486, forward strand.
GAGGAACACCTTACCATTCCCACTACCAAAGGGAACCTTCACCGACCGTGGGAGTTACTTCGCACCGGGGGTTGAAACGAATCCAAACATCACTGGCTCAGTCGTTTCAGATGGCGCTGTTGTTTCAACGGAAGCAACGGTCGGCGATTCCTTGCTCATGTCTGGGTGCTCGGTGGCAAAAGACGCCACCATCACAGATTCGATTCTCGGGCGCAACGTCGTCGTCGCTCAAGGCGCAGTGGTCCGTCACGCTGTGCTCGGTGATGGGGTTGTCATCGAAGCAAACGGCTCAGCCGTAGAAGTGCGAATCCCGGACAATGTGTGATTCTTGTAGGCACTGGAGTTAAAAACCTCGGGTTGTCGCCCGGATTCGGTAAAGATGTCCGAATCCTCCACTGCACCCTTCCGGTCCTACGAACGAACATGGGATGAGATCGAGCAAATGCTCGAACGAGCAGAGATCAAGCGGAACAAGTGGAAGGATTGGTTCCGCGAATGCCGAAAGAACGGTGACCGTGAAGGTATGAAGGAAGCTGCTCGCAACCACAAAGCCTTGGACGGGGTCATCAAGACCCTCAAGTGGACCCTTGGCGAAGAGGGAATTTCAGATCCTCTCGAGTGAATCCACGCTCAGAGCGTTCGAAATGGAATGGCTCAGAATTTCTTTTTTGATTCGTAAATTTCCTTCGCTTGCTTTGCCCATTCGTCTCGCTTGATTCGACCGGGGAAGAATTCGATTGCAATGTTCACTTGTTCCTCGATTTCAGCGGTCATGTTTCCAACTTGTTCGAACGTGAAGATACCAAGCGCATTCAACTTTTCAGCGATAAACGGCCCGACACCTTTGATGGCTTGTAAATCATCTTTCTCACCGACAGTTGCCACGCCGAGCGTGGCGAAATCGATCGTCTTTGCTCGCTTAGCAATGCGCTCTAATTCTTCAGCCTTCTTTGCAAGAGCAGCAGCATCAGCATCGACTTGAGCCCTTGCTTGCTCGACCGTCTTGGCTTTTTGGTTGGCTTGTGCTTCGATTTCCTTGGCAGCCTTCATCTCAGCGTCGGCTTCTGCCTTGGCTTCTTTGGCAGCCTTTGCATCAGCATCGGCTTGTTGTTTTGCTTTCTCAGCAGCCTTTTGTTCGAGTGCCATTTGTTCTTTAATTGAAAATCCTTTTTTCCGGTCTTCTCCAATGGTTTGAGATGCATTCACCTGTTTTGGATGTTCATTGTTGCCCACGTCTTTTTCAGTTTGTGCTTCGACTGACACCGTCCATGAGAAGTAAACGCTTGAATTTCCAATTTTCAACATTGCAGTGAATTCACCGCCTTCGAGGGTCGGTTCACCCTCACCATCATTGAACAGCATGGTGATTGTTGTTGGTTCATCCTCGTCAACCGCAACCATGCGAGTGCTTGCTTCACTGACGTTTGGAACGGACATTGAGAACTTGCGTCCATTTTTCTCTTCATTGAAATCAACCAATTCAATGCTTTCAACAGTTAAGCCTGTGAATGTGATTGTCTCATGGCTGTTGGTCAATGAACCGGACTTAATACCACGAACTGACTTCAATACCAACGGGTCTTCTTGAGTGCCAACACCCACACCGGACCACGACTTCACCAACGTATTCGATGGTTCAGCATCGATGAGGACGTTCTTTTCTCCAAAGACGAACACGAACAGCAGGCACAAGAGGAGCAAGAGTATCAATGGGAAACAACAGATGTAACCCCAGTTGATTGAATCGTCATCTTCATCTGAATCTGTGAGTTCCTCGAGGACAGTGATCGTAAGTTCAAACGACTGACTGTAGGCAGAGTTGTTCGCCCAAATCGTGAACACGGTCGCTGCCATTGCTTCAGTTGGCGTTCCACGAATGCTTCCGTCAAGGTGTGCATCTCGGGCCGGACTCCAGCCAAAGGTCAATCCATCTGGCAATTCACCCACAATTTCCCACGAGGCAACTTCACCCAAACCGGTGAGGTTTGGAAGCAAGATCGAAATCTCTTCACCCAATGTTACGGTCAATGTATTGGTTGGGTATGTGAGGTTGAACGGTAGGTCAAGGTTCGTATCAAGGCTGTCACAGATACCGTCGCTGTCTTCATCCCCGGGAACGCTGTTTGAATCAACGCTGTCCGTTCCACATGCTGCTTCCATCTCATCAGACCAGGCGTCGTTGTCGTCATCAAGATCTTCGACCAGAGGCGGTGTGCTGGTGGATTCACCATTCAGGGTGTCAGGCATTCCGTCACCATCGCTGTCAATGGAACCTGCAGGGTCGAATGGGAACACATCTGGTCCAGCGGTGCAACCGCCATTAGCAGGCACTTGAGGTCCATCGCAAACGCCATCACCATCGGTGTCAGCATTCCCGGATTGAGTTCCCGTATCGTTTTCATCAACGTAGGTTGAGGTGTTGGTTTCAACATCGTTCAACAAGCCATCACCGTCGACGTCATCGTCCAATGCATCGCAGATGGAATCGCCATCGAGGTCTGAAATCACTGAGGTTGCATCAAGTGGGTTGGTTTCACAAGTGAGTTCATCGACGTCAGTGAAGCCGTCTCCGTCATCGTCCAAGTCTTCGGTGAGACCGCCTAATGGATTGTAACCAAGAGGTAATTCATTCGGCATTCCATCCGAGTCTGAATCTTCAAGGACTCCGATTTGAATTTCAAGCACATCATTGAACAAACTGCTGTTGGCATAGATGGTGAAGTTCCTCAAAGGCATTCCCACAATTGGTGTGCCCCAAATGGTTCCATTGCTTTCTCCAAGGAAGAGACCATCAGGCAAGTCTGGACTGACTTCATAGACTGCACCAGAAAGGGTTGATGTTGGTTCTATGCTCAACATTTCCTCATTCTTGAGCAAGTAAATCGGACCAAGCTCGAGGTTGTAGTTCAAGTCTTCAACAGTGATGTTAATCGAAACGGCCATGGTTCCCACATCGTTTGCTGCAGTAATCTCGTACTGTTTTCGGATCATTGTCTCTGTAGGTGTACCGCTGAGAACACCGGTTGACTCATCGAAGAGCAAACCAGCAGATGGTTCAGGTGTAATTGACCAAAGCGTGATTGCGCCACCTGTGGATTCTGGAACCATGTTCAGGACACTTTCGCTCAACAGCAGAATTTCCTCTGATGGCACGTAGGCAATCATTGGAACTTGGTCAAGAACGGTGATTTCAATATCGACCGTGATCGGGCCACCTGTATTGGTTGCCGTAACGGTGTAGACTCGAAGTGCCATGACTTCAATCGGTGTTCCACTGATGACTCCGGTTGCTGGGTCGAAGGACAGGCCAAGACTGAGTTCTGGCGTAATGGACCATGTCACCACTGGGCCGCCGAGGTTCGAAGGATAGAGTGGTAAATCACTGCTTAGCGTATCATTCGTCATCACAACACTCGCAAGACTGTAGGAGATTTCAGGAGCGATGTCAAGGATTGTGATGTTGACATCGTGATACGTATTACCGCCTGTGTTGTTGGCCCAAATCTTGTAGGTTCGTTTTGATTGAATGCTTGTTGGCGTACCTGAGATGATTCCGTTGGTAAAGTCCAATCCATTGTCGAGTTCTGGATAGATGCTCCATTCCTCAACGCTACCGTTGCTGACAAGTGGGGTTAACGCTGTCATTGGATCACCAATCGTGACAATCACATTTTCTGGAATGTAGTCAAGAATGACGCCAGGTTCGTTGATCGTGATGGTGATGGTAAAGTTGGTTTCACCACCGGTCGTGTTGGCCCATACAATGTAATCTGCTTGGGTCATGTTAATCGTTGGCGTACCCGAAATCACACCGTTGACAAACGAAAGACCAGTTCCTGCAAGTGAAGGCTCAATGTCCCAAGTCTCGACGTTTCCGCCAGTCACCGTTGGATGCCAACTTGTAATTGCCGTACTACGAACAAAGGTCTGTGCCGCTGGAGTGTAGACAAGGGTCACAACCGGTTCGTTGATCGTGATGTTGAACTTATGAGGCACATCACCACCAGTGTTGTTTGCCCATAGAGTGTATTCTGTTCGGGTCATGTTGATGTTTGGCGTACCAGAAATCACACCTGTGGATGAATCCCAAGAAAGACCCACCAATGCAGGTGAAGGTTCAATGCCCCAAGTCTCAACAATCCCGGTGTAAACTGGACTGATTGGCGTGGCCATCATCACATTGCGTGTAAGATTGTAGTTGTCAGAAGTGGAACTCAAGGAAACTGGTACATCGGAGATGGTGATGTTCATGTAAACCAAATACTGTCCACCTGAATTGTTCCCCCAAATCAAGTATTGAGTTTTAGATTGAACAACGGTTGGTGTGCCCCAGATGGTTCCATTTCCGCCTTCGAAGTTCAAACCGAGTGGTTCAGTTCCTATGAACTCCCACGACGTGACCGCCCCGCCCGTGTTGATTGGCGAGAACGAGACCACGGAATTATTGGTCAATGTCATTTCGAGGGATGTATAGGTGAACACTGGTGCTATGTCGTTCACAGTGATCGAAATCGTTGTCGAAATATCATCGGCTGAATTGTTCGCCCAAACGGTGAACGCTGTGGCAGAATGTATTCCTGTTGGCGTACCAGTGATAGCACCAGTTGCAGTGTTGAACGAAAGACCTGGAATCGTTGTGGAGATTTCCGGATCAATAGCCCATGCATCTGGTGCTCCACCAACACCAGTTGGCGTTACGCCGCTCACGAGACTGTTCTTGGTGAATGTAAACGGTGAACCTGCATACGAAATATCGGCTGCTTCGTCTTGAACAGTGATCGAAATCGTTGTCGAGATATCACTAGCAGAATTGTTTGCCCAAACCGTGAACATAGCGGAAGAATGTACTCCTGTTGGCGTACCTGTAATTTCACCCGTTGCAGTATTGAACGAAAGACCTGGAATCGTTGTGGAGATTTCCGGATCAATAGCCCATGCATCTGGTGCTCCACCAACGTTAGTTGGCGTTACGCCGCTCACAAGACTGTTCTTGGTGAATGTGAACGGTGAACCTGCATACGAAATATCGGCTGCTTCGTCCTGAACGGTGATCGAAATCGTTGTCGAGATATCACTCCGCAGAATTGTTCGCCCAAACGGTGAACGTCACGGCTGAAGAAACCACAGTGGTCGGTGTTCCGTAGATGGTTCCGTTGGATGTGCCAAAGAAGAGACCGCTTGGCAACGAAGATGCTACTGGGTGAATCGCCCATGTGCTTACCGCTCCACCAGCGTTGGTTGGTGTTTCTCCAACGACTACGGTGTTCTTGGTAAATGTGAACGGTGAACCTGCATACGCAATGTCAGGAGCTTCATCTTGAACGTTGATGGTAATTGTGGTCGAATTGCTGCCCGCAGAATTGTTCGCCCAAACGGTAAATGTAGTAGAGAAAA
>CM001443.1:1001895-1008314 GCA_000246735.1 uncultured Candidatus Poseidoniales archaeon
TCCAGTCATATTGTTGAATACAATTCCTGTTGGTAACTCTCCCTCTCTCGCATAGAGCGGTGTTCCTGACGGTGCACCACCGGTGTTGGTAAGCGTCACTCCGCTAAGAGCGGTGTTCTCGGTGAACGTGTACGATGATTGGCCGTACGAAATGTGAGGTGCTTCAATGACCATAAGTGTGAACGTTTCAGTCGTGGTTGCGCCAAAGGCAGTCACTGTAACCGTGTGCGTAGTATTAGCGTGGCCTTCAGTCGGTGTTCCCGAGATGGTTCCGTTGCGCCAGTTCATAATCAAACCATCTGGAAGTTCTGGTGATACTTCGAAAATCGGATTGGTCGCAAGACTTGGTCCTAAACCTTGAATTCTGGTTATTCTAATGTCACAATTTTTGCAAGTTGAAACCACTTGCCCATAAGCAAAGATAAACACATCATCATTGGAATCTGTGGTCATTTCATTGAAGTAAGCCCCATGAATGTTGCCGGCGGTGGCGCTTGTTTCGATTCTCGAACTCCACGTTCCAGAGGTGTATGTTTGGTACCACTGATCCTTGTCAGCAGAACCACCGTGATAAGAAAGGTGCACATTGTCGTTTGAATCGACGGCCAAAGCTGGCCAAAATCCTGTGGTAGTTAATTGAGTTAAAACCCAGCTACTGCTTGGGTTAACACTTGATAATTCTCCATGCCAAATATATTTTCCTTGGTTCAACTTCCCTTGGAATGTTACGTGTATTTGATCTTGTGAATCAATGGCCATGTCAAAGTTAATTCCATACGCACCGTTAATCAGATTGGTTGCGATGGTCTGGTTTTGCCAAACACCGTTTATTCGACTGGCCATTATCAAATGGTCATAGTGAGGGGCCGAGACACTGTTGGCTTCTCTTCGGAAAACAACATGCAGGTTACCATCAGAGTCAATATCGAAATTAACCCCGAATCCCTCTTCCTCTGATGGGTCAGAAATGGTTGATTTGAGCCAGGCACCTGTTTCGTTTGTGTGATGATTCAATCCTGCGGTTGGGATGGTCGATCCGTTCACGACCATGATGTGAACTGCATTTGTGACCGGATGCACTGAAATTGCCGTTTGTGCAAATTGGTGAGTCGCTGCATCACCCAACGTTTCAACGACCCAAGACCCAGATGCATTGGTGGCGTACTTCAACTTGGCATTGTCCTTATCGACATACCCAATGTGAAGTGCTCCCTGTCGGTCGATAGCAACCGATGGAACCTCCGTATCGACACTGCTGTCAATGGTACTCTCTGTCCATGCCCCGTTCCACTTGTAGAGCAAGGAGAGATTGGCTGAGGTCGCGCCGGTTCGCTCCACTGAATACACAGCTGCGATGTCTCCGTTTAGACCAGAATCAATTGAAAGTTTTGAACTCCCGCCGGCTGGAATTGAGGCGGCTGGATTAATTGTGCTGTTGGTCACACCTGAGACCCAATTTGGAATGCTGGCGGTGTGTGTGTACGACATGGTGATGTCTGAGATGGCACTGCCTACGTTCGCTTCCGTGGACATAGTGTCGATAATGAGCGAACCACCTGAAGCATTCACATTGACGATGAGGCTGACAGATAAGCCATCGCCTTTTGCATTCGAAGGAGTAATTCTCAACGTCGTGTTTCCTGGTGTCGTCGGTGTTCCTGAAAGCACGCATGTGTTGCTAAGGAAAAGACCAGGTGGTAGTGATGGAGTGTGGCCACATGAAGACGGTGCACCAAAGCCAGCGTCAAAGGTCGGAGAAAGCGAACTCATGGGCACATTTTGTACGAGTCGTAGTGTGCTCAAAGACAGGTTTGTCGCGTTATCCCACGCATGGTTGCCTGAGACCGAATCAGGCGAGAATTCGTTCGTGGTGATACCACCATTACCCAACTGGCCCTCACTGTTGTATCCCCAGCATTTCATTGAGGCATCGTCGAGGATGGCGCAGGTGTGGAAAGCCACAACAGCAGGGCTTAATGCGACAGGAATTCGTCCTGCTGGTAGGTTGACATAAACAGGTGCTGTTTGTGAGTTGGTTGTTGTTGCTCCGTTGCCCAACTGTCCTTTGTTATCGACCCCCCAGCAATATGTCGAACCGTTGTCAAGAACAGCACAAGTGTGTTGATAACCAGCAGAAATCATGACGGCGTCGCGACCGGTGGGAAGATCGACGTAAACAGGTGCGGGGTTACTCATGGTGGTTCCACCGTTACCTAACTGACCAGTATTACCAAGACCCCAGCACATCATGGAACGGTTGTCAAGAATAGCGCAAGTGTGTTCCTTACCAGCAACGATTGAAACGGCGGTTCGGCCAGTGGGAAGTTCAACGTAAGCGGGGGAATGTCTGTCGTTATACCCTGCGCCATCGCCCAACTGCCCTCTGTGATCTCTCCCCCAACACATCAAAGAACCGGTGTCAAGGATGGCACAGGTGTGTTTTTCCCCAGCATCAACCGCAACGGCGGTCCGGCCGTAAGGAAGGTCAACAGAGACTGGTGAGAATTGGTTTGTGTTTTCACCATCGCCCAACACTCCGTTAGAACCCCAACCCCAGCACATCAAAGAACCGGTATCAAGAATCGCACAAGCGTGACCCCATCCTACGGTAAGGTCAACCGCAGTCCGTCCGGAAGGAAGACTGACATGAACGGGTTCATCTTGGTCGGTGGTTGTCGTTGCACCGTTACCCAACTGCCCAGTGTTGTCAGCCCCCCAACACATCATTGAACCGTTATCGAGAATGGCGCAGGCGTTCATGGCTCCAGCAGAAACTGCAACGGCCTTTTGGCCGGTGGGCAGGTTGACGTAAACTGGTTCATCTTGGCTGGTGGTTGTTGTTGCACCGTTCCCTAACTGCCCTTTGTCATCTTGACCCCAGCACATGAGGGAACCGTTTTCACGAATGGCACAGGTATTTTGCCATCCGACAGAAACCTTGTTGTTGACATATTCAGATGAGTGGAAATCACTGCTTCCTGAGCCCCAATCGTAGGTTATCAATGGTGGTGCGTTGACCGAAAGGGTCAGTGTTGTGGTATCCGTGCCATGTGAATTCCTTGCGGTAATGGTGTAGATCGTGGAGGTGGAGAGTTCTCTCGGTGTCCCAGAAATTGTTCCAGTGCCCCAATCCAAACTCAAACCCCTTGGAAGGTCGGGGCTTATGGAATACGGAGCTGTATCTGTGCTAAGGTAGTAGATGTCGCCACCATCCATGCCATCCAAAACATATACGATGTGTACGCTGTTATTGCCTTGATTGACTGCAATCGAAGTCCCCCAAGCCGCGCCATTGCGCCCGTCAACAGTAAGTATCAACCAAGAACTTGAGTGAAGTAAACAGGATGAAGTGCACGTAGCATAAACGAGGGCAGAATTAGATGTAGAACCGGTGGGATCTACTCCTCGATATACAATATGTGGATTATTGTTTGAATCAACAGAGATGGAAGGGTTCTGTCCCAAAAAAGTTGAAGAAGTATGGGAATCAATGCTCACGTTGGACCAGGAAGAGGAGGATGTACACAATGTGGCACACTTGCCGTAATAGGCTTCTTTGCTGTTAGTTGCCCAGGTAGCAATATGCAATGCATCGTTTGAATCAATTGCGATGGACAAATGTCTCACATCGACATCAGGGTGAATATCTGTTGTTGTTGTCCATGAGGATGTCGAAGAACAAGAAGATGAGCATGTTGTATAGTTGACCACATAATCGCTTGTTCCAGATGGCAAATCCGTGTAAACAATATGAACATCATCATTCGAATCGACCGCAATGGCGGTTTGCATAATTCCTGCTCCGATTCCGCCTATAGATACATCCGACCAGGAAGATGCTGAACCACAAGAAGAAGCGCATGTAGCGTACTTTAGCTCATCGTTAGTCATATCCAGATAAGAGATATGCAATGCATCATTTGAATCGACTGCGATGGAGGTTTGCAGACCTACATCATCTGTCGCATCGATGGTGATGTTTGACCATGAAGATGATGATCCGCACGATGAGGCGCATGTGGCGTACTTGAGGTCTCCCGATAATGCGCCCGCAGCATTCTTGTAACCGTAATAGGCGATATGCACGCCGTCTTCCGAATCAACAGCAATCGACTCGTAACTACCCACCCATCCTTCAGTATCAACGCTTAAGTTGACCCAAGCCCCACTGGCGTCGGTCGAATAGTAGAGGTCTCTTTCGACGGAATTGTAAAAGGAAACATGCTTGTACCCGTCTGAGTCAAGAACCATAGAGAGATATTGATTGACATTACCGAAGTCTATCGCCATCGGAATCCCGAGCGCACCACCTGAATTTGTCACGGTCAGTGGCGTCATGGCGGTGTTGTTGGAAAGAGCGAGCGTGCTTGAGGAATAGGAAATCGAAGGTGCGCTTGTCTGCATAGGGGTGTTCACCTCTCCAAGTTCGCTTTCAGCGTCTTCAACAAGCCAAGGGGCTTTGTTCAGTTCCACAAGGCCCACAGAAAGGGACATTGAGACCATTAACACGGCAAGAAGGAGTGATTTCATGGATTTGAGTTGATTTACACCATGAGATTGCAGATCGCGTGTGTCAGTCATGCGCGCAAAATCGGCGTTGCACTTATTTTGATTAACCCTATAATTTCATTTTTGTAGAATTGGAGTTTTCAAATATCTGAACGATTCATGACGCCATAATCGATTCACTGCGAACCATTAGCGGGCGAAAAACCGATGATTTTGTAATTTTCTTCGATGCCCAAACACTATACTTGGAATGACATGCCCCAAGTCATGGTATGGGAGTCATTAGCATTCTTGCTTGGTTTACTCCTTGCTGGATTCATTACGCCCGGCCCAAATAACATCACCTGCACAGTTCACGCTGTTGTTCACGGGAAAAAGAGCAATGCCTCATTGATTGCAGGGATGGCTGTCGGGTTCATTTCCATACACTTCGCATGTGGGTTCGCCGTTGATTCCTTCGATGAAGACGGGAAAGTTCGTTTTGCAATGGATGTCATTGGAAGTCTCTTCATGTTCTTAATCGCCTTTGGAATCCTCTACCTTGGTCGTTCTGAGAAAATACAAAGTTTTCCTGACGTAGTTCCCAGATTGGGCTTCAAAACTGGAGTGTTGATGCAATATGTCAACGGGAAGGAGTGGGCCATGGTCTTCATGTTGATGACGCAATTTTTGGAGGATTTCGGTGGGGGGATCAAGGGGATTGTAACAATTTCGACCATCACGACCAGCGGAGGGATTTTGGCCATGATTGCTTGGTCCAACCTCGGTGAGAAGATAAAATCGAAGACAGATACGCCAGGCTTTGTGAAAAAGGCCTTCACCATTTTGGGATGTTTGCTGTTGGTTTTAGCGACCTTACTTACTGTTGGTGGGCTCAGATAGAGCCATTTGTTGGGACCAAGAATTGATGATGACACTCTCTGCATTTTGTAGATGTTCAGCAACAGTCCCTTGTTTCAATCCCAAAACGCCTGCGATATCATTCTGGTTGCACCGTCGCGGTGCGCTGTAATACCCCATGTCAACCGCAGTCTGAATCACCAAGGTGCGCCTTTCTGGCAGGTTTGGAGCACTCATCCAATCGCCGATGATTATTTTTGAAATCCGCATGTCCATCTTTTTAGGAACCAAAATCTCCAGTTTATCTTTGACCCTCTTCAATCCCTTTGGTGTGCCATGTATTGTCATAAAAAAACCATTTTCTCTTGAGAGATATGTTGGTGGCATGATCCAAGCTTCATCTTCAGCCGCAATGATTCGTTGAATCGGGCCTGGTGTTTTGACCTTCAGATAAGCAAAGTTATCGCCTTCTAAGAGAATCTTGTCAATGATTAAACTCTCTTGTAATTCATTTGTAATTCCATCGATGTCCAGTCCCTCATGCTCGACTTTAACGATGCAACTTGGGAGGGAATCCACAACACCGGTTCCGTTGATCATTTCCAATTTCGTGAAGTACTTGGTGATCAAGTGACCTGGCAAATGCTTGCCTTGTTCAGGCATAATCCGTATCTGGAAGTATCTCATTTTTCCGCTTGATTTTATTCCACTCATGAAGACACATCCTTTGATGACTGAACCACTTCACGATTGAAGATGTATGGACATCAACATCCTGACCTTCTTAAACGCAGGGTCGAGGGTACGCGAAGACTCCCAAGTTCCCTCTCCTTGGGAGCCAGAGGGAAGATTGCATTGATGAAAAGTGCATGCCACACCCTATCATAAAAGGGTCTGGTACATCAATGAAACGATGCGTTCGCAGTTCATGAGCCCGATGGCTCCACCTAAGCAGGTTGCCAAACATGCTCAATCAATATGCTGATTGCGACACGTCAAACCATCACTTCTTGCTGTGAAGTTCCCTTGCTTGCTTTGCCCATTCGTCTCGCTTGACTCGTCCGGGGAAG
>CM001443.1:1008414-1017446 GCA_000246735.1 uncultured Candidatus Poseidoniales archaeon
TTAGCAGCCTTTGCATCAGCTTCGGCCTGTTCATTGGATTCGTTGGACAAGTTGACGATTCCGTCATCTTCCATATCTTCAACAATGGATTCAACTGAACGACCCGTTGCATCTGCAATGATCTGAGCCTTGTCCAATGTTTCGTCCTTATCAGAAGTCGTTTCCTTTGATTCCTTGGTCACCTTTGTCTTGGATTCTTTTGCAGCCTTTGCTTCTGCTTCCTTTGCAGCTTTTTCTTCGGCTTCCTGCTCCTTTCGGATTTGATTCATCTTCCGCTTATCTTCCTTGACTGTGACACTCCATGAGAAGTAGACGGATGCCTTTCCGAGCTTAACGAGGCCTTGGTAATTCACGCCTGCATAACTTGGATTTTCACTGTCGTCAAAGACAAGACGGAGTCGAAGGGACCCTTCATCGTCGGCTGAAAGCACGTATCCTGGTTCCATTTCGGAAGCACCAATTTCAGACATCATGAACCGCTTATCGTTGTCATCCGCTGCCAAATCGAGAAGATTAACTTGGATCTTTGGCGTCATGTCAGTGATGAGAATTTCTTCCTTTGTGGTTGCGACTGTACCTGCCTTGAGAGCCTTTACAGGCTTGAGGACAAACGGATCATCTTGTGTTCCAGTACCTGATGCGAAGTTCGGTTCCGAGGTTGTGTGTTCTGGCTCAGGACCAAACAGTTCGACCTTTTCTCGCCTCTTGTAGAACAGCAAGAGCAGCAACAGCAAGAGAAGCAGGATAATTGGGAAGCAACACCAGTAAGGGACCAACCCATCATCTTCGCTGCTATCAGTGGACCCTGCGATTACACAGTTACCACTATCGTCAACATCCGCAACATCGCTTACATTGTTTGGATCGCTGCCACATTTGACTTCAAGTTCGTCGAGCACACCGTCGCCGTCATCATCTTGATCAACTTCAAGTCCTGTAACGGACGGTCCATCTGGCAAGCCATCGCCGTCGGTGTCGCTAAGCACAGCCATCGAGAACGTGAATAGAGTTCCTGTTTGGCTGTTATTGGCGAAGATGGTGTAGTTCGTCATCGGGGATGTTGTTGTTGGGACACCGTAGATGATACCCGTTTCTGCAGAACGTGCCATGCCCCCGCCGAATTCCAATCCATCTGGCAACGCTGGAACGATGATCCATGTTCCTTCTTCCATACCTGTCAAGTTCGGCAAAATCACAAAGCCAGTTTGGTTAATCACCGCTTCGAAGGTGTTAGCCTCGGTGCCGTTCAGAGCATAACTGAGGACCTTTGTGTCAAGTGTGTCACAAATTTGATCGTCGTCACCGTCAAGCGGTACGCTCGCTCCGTTCTTTGAGTTGGTACCACAGGCAACCTCATCGGTGTCTAACCATCCATCACCGTCGTCATCTTCGTCGACGCTCAAATTCGTTTCAACACCTTCAAGGAGATCATCTGGCATGCCGTCTCCGTCGGTATCGACGGATGCAGCAGGGTCGTTCGGGAATGCATCTGGGCCTGCTGTGCAAGCATCAGCTGGCAACGCTGGCACAAGTGGTCCGTCACAGATTCCATCGCCATCGGAGTCAGCGCTGTCTTGGAGTGTGTCGCCTTCATCAGCGTTTGCAATTCCGTCGCCATCGATATCGTTGTCCAGTGTATCACAAACGGTGTCGCCATCGAGATCGATAGGTTGGGATTCGGAATCAAGTGGGTCGGATTGACATTGAATCTCTTCTGAATCAGAGATTCCGTCCTGATCATCGTCTGTATCTTCAATCAAATCACCAGTGTAATCCTCTGGGAGTTCATCTGGTTGACCGTCGGCGTCTGTATCGTCAAGAACCACAAACGAAATGTTGTAACTCGAATTAAACAAGGTCGAGTTCGCATAAACCGTGAATTCTGTTAACGGCATTGCTTCAGTTGGAACGCCATAGATCGTACCGTTTGTCTCGCCCAACATCAGTCCTGCTGGTAGGGACGGGTGTATCTCATACATCGAGTCGCTGATGGTCGAAACAGGTGCGATCGGATTAATTGCAGTGCCATTCAGCATGTACAATGGTTCAGATGAGGTGTCATAGACCACATCTTGAACGGTGATATTCACAAACGCAGAAGATGAACCATCATCATTTGATGCAATGATCGTGTACATCGTTCGGCCAGTGAGTTCGATTGGTGTTCCGCTGATTTCTCCTGTGGTGCTGTTGAAGACAAGACCAGCAGAAAGTTCCGGCGAAATCGCCCATTCTAAGACATTTCCACCGATTGAAATTGGCACCATGCTCAATACACTGGAGTTGTTAAGCAATTCCACATCACTTGGAGCATATTCGAAGGCAGGTACGCTGTCGAGAACTGTGATGTTGAGGTAAGCAGTCATTGTTCCACCTGAGTTTGTTCCAGAGATGACAAACATCGTCCTGACGATGATCTCAGTTGGTGTTCCTGTGATGTCGCCAGTTGCAGTGTCGAATGTGAGACCTGCTGGTAGGCTTGGATTGATTGTCCATGAGAGTACCTCGCCGGAACCGGTCAATGTTGGTGAGAGCGGCAGGTCGTTGCTTGCAGTGCTGTTTGTGAGCACCAGATCATCCGGTGAGTAAGCGATGGTCAGAAGTTCATCGACGACCGTTATGTTGAGGTAAGCAGATTCGGTTCCACCGCTGTTGGTACCGGTGATCAGGAACATGCTACGAGGCAACAATTCGGTAGGCGTTCCACTGATGATTCCTGTTGAGGTATCAAACACCAGGCCTGCTGGTAGACTTGGGTCGATGGTCCAGGTGATGTATTCACCAGTTCCGTTCAATGTTGGCGCAAGTGGCAAATCAATGCTTACAGTGTTGTTTGTCAGCATCAAATCGTTTTGTAGGTATTCAATGGATGGGACTTCGTCAACAACTGTGATGTTAATGTAAGCCGTTGCGGAACCGCCAGAGTTTGTTCCTGTTATGGTGAACATGGTTCGAGTGAAGAGTTCTGTTGGCGTTCCCGTAATCTCTCCAGTTGCGCTGTCGAATGCAAGACCTGCTGGTAGGCTCGGGCTCACTCCCCATGTCACAATGACACCCGCACCGGTTGTTGTTGGTGATGTTGGGAGGTCGCTGCTTGCAGTGTTGTTGGTCAGTGCCAAATCGTTGGTTAGGTAGTCGATTGTAGGAACAACATCGTTGACCTGAAGCGTCAATGTTGTTGAATTACTTCCGCCAGCATTGCTTGCAGTCACAGTGTACGTGCCGAGTGGAGTGACGGCTGTTGGTGTTCCACTGATTTCACCAGTTGTGGTGTTCAATGTCAAGCCCGCTGGTAGGGTTGGGGAAATCGACCAAGAGGTAACTTCTCCACCGCTTGCTGTTGGTGTGATCGTTGGCATCATTGAGTCCTTCTGCAAGGTCAATGAACTCGGATTGTATGTGACACCAGCAGGTGCAGCCACAATGACCGTAATGGTCACGGTTGCAGTGGCGCTACCACCAGAGTTCGTGGCCGTTACTGTGTAACTTGTCGTGTTGCTGAGAGCTGTTGGCGTACCTGAAATAGCACCCGTTGAATTGTCAAAGGCCAGTCCAGTTGGTAGTGAAGGAGTGATGGACCAGTTTGTGACCGTTCCACCACTCGAGGTTGGTGTGAGCGTGTTCATTGCAGAATCGTTCGCTAAGGTGAGCGAACTCGGATTGTACGTTACGGATGAAGGCGCAACATCGTTGACTGCAATGGTAACCGTTGCAGTGTCGCTACCACCGGCGTTGCTTGCTGTTACAGTGTAGGCTGTGGAGATTGAGACTGCGGTTGGTGTTCCACTGATTGCACCCGTCGAGGTATCAAATGACAGGCCGGTTGGAAGCGATGGTGAAATCGACCAAGAGGTGATCGTACCGCCGCTTGCAGTTGGCGTGATCGTCGTCATTGCCACGTTCAGGATGAGGGTTGACGAACTTGGGCTGTAAACAATTGAGGACGGTGCAGCATCGGTCACCGTAATGGTGACAGTGGCTGTTGCGCTACCGCCGGTGTTCGATGCAGTTACTGTGTAGGTCGCAGCAGAGGTGATGGCAGTTGGCGTTCCAGAAATTGTTCCGGTTGATGCATCAAGTGACAGACCAGATGGTAATGCTGGTGATACGCTCCATGATGTGACGGCTCCGCCAGATGCGATTGGTGTTGCACTCGGCATCGCTGAATCCTTCTGCAATGTGAAGGAATTAGGTGTGTAACTGACCGACGAGGGGGCTACATCGTTCACTGTAATGAGCAGGTTGACAGAATCGCTACCACCTGCATTCGATGCGGTAATCGTGTAGTTGGCCGAGGCATTAATTCCAGTTGGTGTGCCTGAGATTATACCTGTTGATGTGTCAAATGTAAGTCCAACAGGGAGTGCAGGTGACACGGACCAAGACGTGATCGTGCCGCCGTTTGCAGTAGGCGTGAGCGTTGTCATGGTGACGTTCTTGGTGAGCGTGAGTGTGGTCACACCGTAACTCAGAGCCGTAGGCGGAGCGTCGTTGACAATCATGGTGATGGTTGTCGTAGCACTGCCGCCCGTGTTGGTTGCAGTCACCGTGTACGTTGCCGAGGACGACACCGCAGTTGGCGTACCAGAGACCGCACCGGTTGATGTCGAGAACGACAAACCGGCTGGGAGCGATGGTGTGATCGACCAAGATGTGACCGTGCCACCGCTGGAAGTCGGGGTATCTGTCGTCATGGCGGTGCCCTTCGTCAAATTAAACGGAGTACCGCTGTAAACGATTGACGATGGTATGACGTCATTCACGACCATGGTGATGGTTGCCGTAGCACTACCGCCGCTGTTGCTTGCATAGACCGTGTATGTGGTCGAAGAAGAAATCGCAGTTGGTGTTCCAGAGATTTCGCCGGTTGCGGTCGAGAACGCAAGACCTGCTGGCAACGTGGGGGTGATCGACCACAAGGTGACTGTTCCACCGCTTGCGGACGGGGTCGCCGTTGTCATGGCCGTTCCCTTCGTGAGTGTGAACGGGCTTCCGCTGTAGGAAACAGAGTACGGTGAAACATCGTTGATTTCGATGGTCACGGTTGCCGTATCGCTGCCACCAGCGTTGGTTGCTGTTACTGTGTAGGTGGTCGAGGAGGATACCGCTGTCGGTGTTCCAGAAAGCTCACCGGTTGAGGTATCCAAAGCAAGTCCTGCAGGGAGGGATGGTGAAATCGACCAAGAAGTCACAGCACCACCGCTCGATGTTGGTGTTGTTGTGGTCATTGCGTGCCCTTCGTCAACGTAAACGAACTTGGGTTGTAGGTCACAGAAGATGGCGCTGCGTCGGTAATCAGGATTGTGATCGTTGCAGTTGCGCTACCACCGCTGTTTGTTGCAGTGACCGTGTAGGTCGTTGCGTTGCTGACTGCGGTTGGTGTTCCAGATATTGCACCTGTCGACGAATCCAATGAGATGCCGGCAGGGAGCGATGGGCTGACCGACCACGAAACCACTGTACCGCCGCTCGAAGTCGGGGTAGCGGTTGTCATTGCAGAGTTCTTGGCCAAGGTGATGAAGCCTGGGCTGTAGGACACGGATGATGGTGCAAGGTCGTTGACTTGGATGGTCACTGTCGTTGTTCCACTGCCACCTGCGTTGGTTGCGGTTACCGTGTAGGTTGTCGACGAAGAAACCGCACCGGGCGTACCAGAGATTGCGCCGTCGGATGTCGAGAAGGACAGTCCTGTTGGAAGCGTTGGAGAGATCGACCAAGATGTAGCTGTTCCTCCGTTTGCCGTCGGTGTGACGGTCGTCATTGCGACACCCTTGGTGAGTGTGAATGAACTCGGGCTGTACGTCACTGATGACGGTGCAGCATCGTTGACGAGGATTGTCACGGTTGCTGTTGCACTACCGCCAGTGTTGGTTGCAGTGATCGTGTAGGTCGAGGTCGAAGACACCGCTGTAGGTGTTCCGGAGATCGCACCGGTTGAAGTCGAGAACGTAAGACCGGCAGGTAGAGTTGGAGACACGGACCACGATGTGACCGCACCGCCAGCGGAGGTTGGGGTGACCGTTGACATGGTTGTGCCCTTTGTCAATGTGAGCGAACTTGGAGAATACGCTACAGAAGATGGAGTGGCATCATTCACTTGAATCGTGATTGTTACGGTATCGCTGCCACCGCCGTTGCTTGCTGTGACCGTATAGGTTCCAGACGAGGTGACGGCTGTTGGGGTTCCAGAGATTGCACCATCTGTATTCGAGATCGAGAGGCCTGCTGGAAGCGATGGTGTGACCGACCATGATGTGACAGGGCCGCCACTTGTGGTTGGCGTGACTGCAGTCATAGCGATTCCCTTCGTCAACGTGAATGGGCTTCCGCTGTAGGCCACGGAGGTTGGTGGCGCGTCATTGACCAGAATTGTGATCGTTGTTGTCGCACTACCACCTGTGTTGCTTGCCGTGACCGTGTATGATGTTGAGGACGACACCGCTGTCGGTGTTCCGGAAATCTCACCGGTCGAGGTCGAGAAGGAAAGACCGGCTGGGACTGATGGTGAAATCGACCAAGATGTTACAGCGCCACCGCTTGAAGCCGGTGTGGCGGTCGTCATGGCAGCGTCCTTTGTCAAGGTGAATGGACTTCCACTGTAAGCGATTGATGACGGAATCAAATCGTTCACAACAATGGTGATTGATGCTGTTGCACTTCCACCCGTATTGATTGCATAGACCGTGTAAGAGGTCGAAGATGCGATTGCAGTCGGGGTTCCGGAGATCGCACCGGTCGAGGTCGAGAAGGTGAGACCTGCTGGCAAGGCTGGGGTAATTGACCACGAGGTGACTGTTCCACCGCTTGCGGACGGGGTCGCCGTTGTCATGGCCGTTCCCTTCGTTAACGTGAACGGGGTTCCACTGTATGAGACTGAATAAGGCGAAACATCGTTCACCACGATGTTCACCGTTGCTGTTCCGCTACCACCAGCGTTGGTTGCCGTGACTGTGTACGATGTCGATGCGTCCACGGCAGTTGGTGTGCCAGAGATCGATCCATTCGAAGTCGAGAAGGAAAGACCTGCTGGAAGGGTTGGCGAAATCGACCAGGAGGTGACATCGCCACCGCTTGCGCTCGGTGTTGCTGTAGTCATTGCAGTGCCCTTGGTGAGCGTGAACGAACTTGGCGTGTAGCTGATTGACGAAGGCGCAGCATCGTTCACAATAATGGTGACCGTTGCAGTTGCACTTCCTCCAGAGTTGGATGCGGTTACTGTGTAGGTTGTGACGTTGGCTGTCGCTGTTGGTGTACCTGAGATTGCACCGGTTGAGGTTGAGAAGGATAGACCTGCAGGGAGCGTTGACGAAATCGACCAGGATGTCACAGCGCCACCGCTCGAAGTCGGCGTGACGGTTGTCATGGCTGAGTCCTTGCTCAATGTGAGGAAACTCGGGCTGTATGTGACGGAAGACGGGGCGACGTCATTGACCACAATCGTCAGTGTTGCCGTACCACTGCCACCTGCGTTTGTTGCAGTGACTGTGTAGGTTCCAGACGATGTGATTGCAGTTGGCGTACCCGATATGGCACCTGTCGAACTGGAAATGCTCAGTCCAGCTGGCAATGTTGGTGAAATCGTCCATGCTGCAACTGGTCCACCACTTGTGGTTGGCGTGACGGAGGTCATTGCGACGTCCTTCACCAGGGTGATTGAACTTGGGTTGTAGGTGATCGAAGACGGTGGCGCCATGTTCACTTGAATCGTAACAATTGCCGTAGCACTGCCACCCGTATTGGTTGCGGTGACTGTGTAACTCGCCGAGGAGGAAATCTCGGTTGGTGTACCACTAATAGCACCGGTTGAAGTGTCCAAAGAGATGCCAGCAGCGAGGGATGGTGATACCGACCAAGAGGTGACAGTTCCGCCACTCGAGGTTGGTGTGACCGATGTCATTGCTGTTCCGTTGGTGAGCGTGAACGAGTTCGGAGTGTAAGTGACTGCCGAAGGTGCGACATCGTTGACTTGGATGGTCACTGTTGCAGTTCCACTGCCACCAGCATTGGTTGCAGTTACGGTGTAGGATGTGGAAGAAGAAACCACGGTGGACGTTCCACTGATTGCACCTGTGGTTGCGTTCAACGACAGACCGGCTGGAAGTGTTGGTGAAATCGACCAACTTGTGACCGGCCCACCGCTCGCAGTTGGGGTGACCGTACTCATCGGTACACCCTTCGCAAGTGTGATTGAGCTTGGGCTGTAACTGATTGATGAAGGAGCAGCAACGTTGACTTGAATCGATACGATTGCTGTTGCGCTTCCACCGGTGTTTGATGCAGTCACCGTGTAGTAGGACGACGAAGTAATTGCAGTCGGTGTTCCAGATATTGTACCAGTCGAGGCCGAGAACGAAAGGCCAGCAGGCAATGATGGGCTAATCGACCATGATGTAACTGGGCCGCCACTCGCAGTTGGAGTCACAGCAGACATCGTTACATCTTTTGTCAAAGTAAGGGAACTTGGCGTGTAGGTGACTGATGACGGTGCAACGTCATTTACGGCAATGACCACTATTGTCGAGTCGCTGCCACCCGCATTGGATGCCGTGACGGTGTAATTTGCTGAAGAGGTGATTGCTGTTGGGGTTCCACTGATTGCACCAGTGGAGGAATCCAAGGACAAACCAGCCGGGAGGCTTGGAGAAACGGACCACAATGTGACCGTACCGCCACTCACGGATGGTGTGGCTGTTGTCATCGTCGTTCCCTTCGTCAATGTGAATGGGCTTCCGCTGTAGGCAATAGAGGATGGAGGTGCAACATTGACTTGGATGGTCAGGGTCGAAGTTGCGCTGCCACCAGTGTTGGTTGCTGTTACAGTGTAGGCTGCGGCCGAGGTGACCAATGTTGGCGTACCACTGATGGCACCTGTGGATGAATCCAAGGACAAACCAACCGGTAGTGTCGGTGAAACGGACCATGAGGTGACTGGACCGCCACTGGCTGTCGGGGTCACCGTGGTCATGGCCGTTCCGTTGGTCAATGTGAGCGAACTCGAGGGGTATGTTACTGTGGAAGGCGCAACATCGTTT
>CM001443.1:1017461-1017630 GCA_000246735.1 uncultured Candidatus Poseidoniales archaeon
GAATCCAAGGACAATCCAGCAGGAAGCGATGGGGAGACAGACCAGGAGGTGATTGGGCCTCCGCTGACCGTTGGTGTTGCCGTTGTCATTGTTGTGTCCTTGGTCAATGTGAATGAAGTCTGGCTGTAAGCGAGTGAAGACGGTGCGACATCGTCGACGACGATGGTCA
>CM001443.1:1017646-1018238 GCA_000246735.1 uncultured Candidatus Poseidoniales archaeon
AGGCGCAACATCGTTGACAACGATTGTGATGCTTGCTGTAACACTGCCACCGGTGTTCGTTCCTGTGATTGTGTACGAAGTGGAAGAGGTGATCGCAGTTGGCGTACCTGAAATTGCTCCAGTCGAACCATCGATGAGGAGGCCTGCCGGTAGCGATGGAGATGCTGTCCAACTTGTGACTGTTCCGCCAGTTGATGTCGGTGTCACTGTTGTTATTGCAGTACCTTTGGTCAATGTGAATGAGTTTGGACTGTAAGATATTGCTGTTGGGGCAACATCGTTCACTTCAATGGTGACCGTTGCAGCATCGCTACCACCAGTGTTGCTCGCTGTGATGGTGTAGGTTGCAGAGGAAGTGACCGCTGTCGGTGTTCCACTGATTGCGCCAGTGGAGGCGTCCAAGGACAAACCTGCTGGGAGTGACGGAGAGATCGACCAACTTGTGATTGTTCCACCGTTCACTGTCGGTGTTGCCGTTGTCATGGCAGTACCTTTGGTCAAACTGAACGTACTCGGACTGTATGTTAGGGATGAAGGCGCTACATCGTTCACCACGATTGTGACCGTTACGGTATCACTGCCACCGGTGTTG
>CM001443.1:1018254-1020900 GCA_000246735.1 uncultured Candidatus Poseidoniales archaeon
TACCACCAGTGTTGGTTGCAGTGACGGTATAGGATGCAGATGAGGTGACATCTGTTGGCGTACCGCTGATGGTTCCAGTGGAGGAATCCATTGCCAATCCCGCTGGAAGGGATGGTGAGATCGACCAAGAGGTAACAGGTCCGCCGCTTGTCGTCGGTGTGACGGTTGTCATGGCCGTGCCCTTCGTGAGCGTGAACGAACTTGGGCTGTAGGCCAAGGATGACGGGGCAACATCGTTGACGACGATGGTGACGGTTGCTGTGTCACTACCACCGGTGTTGCTCGCAGTGACGGTGTAAGATGCCGAGCTTGAGATTGCAGTTGGGGTTCCGCTGATGGCACCAGTGGATGAATCCAAGGACAAACCAACCGGTAGTGTCGGTGAAACGGACCATGAGGTGATCGTACCACCGCTCGAGGTTGGAGTGGCTGTGGTCATTGTGGTTCCTTTTGTCAATGAGAACGAGGATTGACTGTATGCAATTGAGCTCGGTGCAACATCGTTCACGACGATGGTCAGAACCGCTGTATCACTGCCACCTGTGTTCTCTGCTGTGACGGTGTATGAGGCGGATGAAGTAACAGCTGTTGGTGTTCCGCTGATTGCACCAGTGGATGAATCCAAGGACAATCCAGCTGGAAGCGAAGGGGAAACAGACCAAGATGTGATGGTTCCACCGCTCGCTGATGGTGTTGTTGTTGTCATTGCAGTGCCCTTTGTGAGGGTGAAACTGTTCGGGCTGTAGGTGAGCGACGAAGGCGCAACATCGTTGACGATAATGGTCACGCTTGCTGTGTCGCTGCCACCAGTATTGCTTGCCGTGATGGTGTATGAAGCAGACGATGTGATGGCCGTCGGTGTTCCTGAAATTTCTCCTGTTGAAGAATCAAGAGAAAGACCTGCTGGAAGCGATGGTGAAACGGACCATGATGTGATTGTTCCGCCGCTTGCACTTGGTGTGACTGCGGTCATTGCACTGTCTTTTGTCAGCGTGAACGAGTTCGGGCTGTACGTGAGCGATGATGGCGCAACATCATTGACGATGATCGTTACCGATGCAGTATCGCTACCACCAGTGTTTGTTCCAGTGATCGTGTAAGACGCTGAGGAAGTGACCGTCGTTGGCGTTCCGCTGATGACACCTGTCGAGGAATCGAAGGCAAGTCCTGCAGGGAGGCCAGGCGAGACTGTCCAACTCGTGACCGTTCCTGCGGTGGAGGTTGGGGTTGCCGCTGTCATGGCAGTGCCCTTTGAGAGCGTAAATGTGGATGGACTGTAGGAGATCGACGGTGTGATGTCGTTCACAACGATGGTCACTGTTGCAGTATCGCTACCGCCCGTGTTGCTTGCTGTGATGGTGTACAAGGTGGATGAAGTCACCGCAGTTGGCGTTCCCGAGATCGCACCTGTCGTTGAATCCAAGGCCAAACCAGCAGGGAGGGTCGGTGAAACGGACCACGAAGTAATCGTACCGCCGTTGACGGTTGGTGTGACGGTTGTCATGCCAGTGCCTTTCGTGAGTGTGACGAGTTCGGGCTGTAAGCAAGCGATGATGGAGCGACATCGTTGACTGCTATGGTGAGAGTGGCGGTATCGCTACCACCCGTGTTGCTTGCGGTGATTGTGTAGGATGCTGAGGATGTGATCGCCGTCGGCGTACCAGATATTGCACCTGTTGAGGCGTCCAAAGACAGTCCTGCGGGGAGCGATGGAGATACTGACCAAGAGGTGATTGTACCACCGTTCACGGTTGGTGTAACGGTTGTCATTGCAGTGCCCTTGGTGAGCGTGAACGAACTTGGGCTGTATGTGAGCGAGGACGGAGCGACATCGTTGACCACGATGGTCACGGTAACGGAGTCGCTGCCACCCGTGTTACTTCCCGTTACGGTGTAGGATGCAGAGGAAGTGACTGTTGTCGGCGTTCCACTAATGGCGCCTGTTGATGAGTCCAATGCTAAACCAGCAGGGAGCGATGGGGAAACGGACCACGATGTGATCGTTCCACCACTCGAGGTAGGTGTGGCCGTTGTCATGGTGGTGCCCTTCGTCAAGGAGAACGAACTTTGACTGTATGAGGGCGAAGATGGTGCAACATCGTTCACAACGATTGTCACCGTTGCCGTATCGCTCCCACCGGTATTGGTTCCAGTGACGGTGTAGGATGCAGAGGAAGTGACCGCAGAAGGTGTTCCACTGATGGCACCCGTCGATGAATCTAAGGACAGACCGGCTGGAAGCGATGGTGAAACAGACCACGAGGTGATCGTACCACCGCTCGATGTTGGTGTTGCAGTGGTCATTGCTGTGCCCTTCGTTAATGTGAACGTGCTCGGAGAGTACGCAATCGTGGACGGCGCAATGTCGTTCACGGTGATGGTCACCGTCGCCGTATCGCTGCCACCAGTGTTGGTGGCTGTGATCGTGTAGGAGGTTAAGGAAGAAACTGCTGTTGGTGTTCCGCTAATTGCACCAGTGGAGGAGTCCAAGATCAAACCTGTAGGAAGTGTTGGTGAGGCAGACCAAGAAGTGACGGTTCCACCAGTGATCGATGGCGTCACTGTTGTCATGGCCGTGCCTTTCGTCAATGTAAACGAGTTCGGGCTGTATGCTAAAGAGGACGGCGTGACATCGTTGACAACGAT
>CM001443.1:1020916-1021891 GCA_000246735.1 uncultured Candidatus Poseidoniales archaeon
AGGGCACTGCAATGACAACAGCGACCCCAACTGTCAACGGAGGAACCATCACATCATGGTCAGTTTCGCCTTCCCTCCCTGCTGGTTTGTCTTTGGATTCGTCAACTGGTGCAATCAGTGGAACACCAAACAGCGGTGACTTCCTCTGCAACCTATACCGTGACTGCAGGCAACACGGGTGGTAGCGATACCGCAACCGTCACTATTGTTGTCAATGATGTTGCGCCATCTGGCCTCTCATACAGCCCCAATTCGTTCACATTGACGAAGGGAACTTCAATGACAACGGCTACGCCAACAGTCAGCGGTGGTCCAATCACCTCCTGGACAGTCTCCGCATCACTCCCTGCTGGATTGTCCTTGGATTCCACCACTGGTGCAATCAGCGGAACGCCAACAGCCGTCACGACCTCTGGAACCTACACGATTACCGCCACGAACACTGGTGGTAGCGACACTGCGACCATTACCATCGTGGTTAACGACGTTGCACCATCTTCGCTCTCATACAGTCAAAGTTCCTTCTCACTGACCAAGGGTACCGCTATGACAACGATCACACCAACCGCAAACGGCGGTACAATCACATCATGGTCCGTTTCGCCAACGCTCCCTGCTGGTTTGTCTTTGGACTCCACGACCGGTGCAATCAGTGGAACGCCGACTGCAGTCACAACATCGGCAACCTACACCGTGACGGCAACCAACACTGGTGGCAGCGATACGGCAACTCTGACCATCGTGGTCAACGACGTCATCCCGTCTTCTTTGGCCTACAGCCCAAGTTCGTTCACGCTCACGAAGGATACAGCAATGACAACCGTCACACCAACCGTGAACGGTGGTACAATCACCTCTTGGTCGGTATTCCCATCGCTCCCCGCAGGTTTGTCCTTAGACGCCTCCACTGGTGCCATCGGTGGAACACCATCAGCGGTCACTTCCTCAGCAACATACACAATCACAGCAAGCAAC
>CM001443.1:1021906-1024336 GCA_000246735.1 uncultured Candidatus Poseidoniales archaeon
ACAATCACAGCAAGCAACACCGGCGGCAGCGACACGGCAGATGTGACCATTGTTGTCAATGATGTTGCCCCGTCATCCTTGGCCTACAGCCCAAGTTCGTTTACGTTGACCACTGGGACCGCAATGACGACCACCACCCCGACGGTCAACGGCGGTACAATCACTTCTTGGTCTGTATCTCCCGGACTTCCTACGGGACTCTCACTCGACTCGTCGACCGGTGCGATTTCTGGTACACCAACAGCGATTACCTCCTCCGCAACCTACACCGTGACAGCAAGCAACACGGGTGGTAGCGACACCGCAACAGTGACCATCGTGGTCAACGATGTTGGCCCATCTTCGCTCGCCTACAGTCCGAACTCATTCACCCTCACCAAAGGAACTGCAATGACCACCACCACACCAACCTCGAGCGGCGGTACGATCACCTCATGGTCTGTTTCACCCTCCCTGCCTGCAGGTTTGTCCTTGGATTCATCCTCTGGTGCAATCAGTGGAACACCTTCTGCAGTCACATCCTCGGCATCCTACACCATCACAGGAAGCAACACTGGTGGGAGCGATACTGCAACCGTTACCATTGTTGTCAACGATGTTTCGCCATCTTCAATTGCTTACAGTCAAAGTTCCTTCACCCTTACCAAGGGCACCACCATGACAACGGCCACTCCAACGGCAAATGGCGGTACAATCACTTCCTGGTCTGTTTCGCCATCACTCCCTGCTGGTTTGTCATTGGACTCCTCAACAGGTGCCATCAGCGGAACACCAACTGCGGTTACTTCCTCCGCCACCTACACCGTGACGGCAAGCAACACAGGTGGTAGCGATACCGCAGATCTAACAATCGTTGTCAACGATGTGGCTCCGTCCTCCCTTGCCTACAGCCCGAACTCATTCACCCTCACGAAGGGGACTGCAATGACGACGGTGACGCCAACAGTCAGCGGTGGTACGATCACCTCTTGGTCAGTATCCCCATCGCTTCCAGCCGGCCTCTCAATTGACTCCTCAACGGGTGCGATCTTTGGAACACCAACTGCAGTCACAACCTCGGCAACCTACACCGTTACGGCAACCAACACTGGCGGCAGCGATACTGCAACGTTGACCATCGTCGTGAACGACATCACACCGTCAATCGCCTATAGCCCATCCACATTTACGCTCACCAAGGGAACCGCAATGAACGCTGTGACTCCAACCTCCACCGGAGGCACGGTCACTGGTTGGACGGTCTCGCCAAGTCTCCCCGCAGGACTTGCCATCGATTCTTCGACAGGTGTCATCAGCGGAAACCCAACGGCGGTCACATCCTCTGCGTCTTACACAATCACAGGAACAAACACCGGTGGTAGCGATACTGCATCCATCACGATTGTTGTCAACGATGTTGCGCCATCAATTACCTACAGCCCATCCTCATTTACCCTCACGAAGGGAACTGCAATGACAACGACAACACCTGCTAACAGCGGCGGAACCATCACGAGTTGGTCAGTCACCCCTTCCCTTCCTTCAGGCCTATCCCTCGACGCCTCCACTGGGGCCGTTTCGGGAACCCCTTCGGCAATTACTTCCTCCGGAACCTACACCGTGACAGCAGACAACACAGGCGGCAGTGATACGGCAACCCTCACCATCGTCGTCAACGACGTCGCGCCGTCTTCTTTGTCGTACAGCCCGAGTAGCTTCACATTGACCAAGGGCACCGCAATGACAACCACAACACCAACTGTTAGCGGTGGTACGATCACATCATGGTCCGTTTCGCCAACGCTCCCTGCTGGTTTGTCTTTGGATTCCTCGACAGGTGCGATCAGCGGAACACCAACCGCAGTTGCATCGTCTGCCGCTTACACAATCACAGCAAGCAACACGGGCGGCAGTGATACCACAACAGTCACCATCGTTGTCAACGATGTGACACCGAGTATCTCGTACAGTCCGAGTTCATTCTCGCTCACAAAGAATACGGCCATGACAACAGCAACACCGACCTCCACTGGAGGTACCGTTACTTCATGGTCGACATCACCATCCCTCCCTGCAGGACTTGCTCTTGACTCCTCCACAGGGGCAATCAGTGGAACGCCGACTGCAGTCACGACATCCGCTTCCTACACCATTACTGCAACCAACACCGGTGGCAGTGATACGGCAACCCTAACCATTGTCGTGAATGATATTGCACCGTCTTCCCTTGCTTACAGCCCGAATTCGTTCACATTGACGAAGGGAACTTCGATGACAACAGTGACGCCAACAGTGAGTGGTGGTACGATCACCTCCTGGTCAGCCTCTCCATCGCTCCCGGTTGGTTTGTCCTTGGACGCCTCCACTGGTTCCATCAGCGGAACACCAACTGCAATCACAGCCTCTGCAGTGTACACCATCACGGCAGAGAACACTGGTGGCAGCGATACC
>CM001443.1:1024351-1024792 GCA_000246735.1 uncultured Candidatus Poseidoniales archaeon
AACACCAAGCGTTGCGAAGTCAATTGATTCAGCCTTCTTCGAGATGCGCTCAAGTTCTTCTGCTTGTTGCAAAGCTTTCTCATCAAGTTTGACATCTTCACCGAGCAAAATCTTCGCCTGATTGACCCATTTGGTCTCGCTTAACACGGCCAGGGAAGAATTCGATGGCTTCGTTGACATCAGTTTCCAGTTTCGAGGTCATCTTCGAGACTTGCAGGTAGGTGTAAATTCCGAGCGCATTGAGTTTCTCTTCAATGAACGGGCCGATGCCCTTCATCACCTGAAGGTCGTCTTTGTCGCTTGCCTTGGCTGTTCCAAGGATCGCAAAGTCAATCGTTTCTGAGCGTTCTTGAACTCGCTTGAGTTCTTCCTTCTTCTTGACTTCCTTGCTCGCAGGCTTGGCTTTCTTAGCAGCGGCGGCCGCCTTAGCGGCCTTCTCTT
>CM001443.1:1024809-1033808 GCA_000246735.1 uncultured Candidatus Poseidoniales archaeon
GTTCCACTGATTGCACCAGTCGAGGCGTCTAATGACAATCCAGCTGGCAGCGATGGAGACACAGACCAGGTGGTGACTGGACCTCCACTCACTGTTGGAGTTGCCGTCGTCATTGCGGTTCCTTTCGTAAGTGTGAACGTGCTCGGGCTGTAAGTGAGGGATGAAGGCACGACATCGTTCACGACAATGGTCACTGATTCCGTATCGCTACCACCCGTATTGCTTGCGGTGATTGTGTAGGATGCAGAGGATGTGATCGCAGTAGGTGTGCCGGATATTGCGCCGGTGGAAGCGTCCAAGGACAGACCTGCAGGGAGCGATGGGGATACAGACCAGGAGGTGATCGTACCACCATTCACGGTTGGTGTGACTGTTGTCATCGCTGTGCCTTTGGTGAGCGTGAACGAACTTGGGCTGTAGGCCAAAGAAGATGGTGTGACGTCGTTGACGACGATCGTAATGCTTGCAGTATCGCTACCGCCCGTGTTGCTTGCAGTGATTGTGTAGGATGCTGATGATGTGATTGCAGTTGGCGTACCAGAAATTTCACCAGTTGATGAGTCGAGTGTGAGTCCTGCTGGCAGGGATGGCGAAACGGACCAGGATGTGATTGTACCGCCACTTACTGTTGGTGTGACTTCAGTCATTGCTGTCCCCTTGGTGAGCGTGAAGGAATTCGGGCTGTATGTGAGGGATGACGGAGCGACATCATTGACCACAATGGTCACTGTTGCTGTCGTGCTTCCTCCACTGTTTGTTGCTGTGATCGTGACTGATGTTGAGGATGTCACTGCAGTTGGGGTGCCAGAGAGGACACCTGTCGAGAAATCAAAGCTAAGACCGGCTGGAAGGCCAAGGGTGATTCCCCATGTAGTGACCGTTCCACCGTTGTAAGTTGGTGTTGTTGTTGTCATTGCCGTACCCTTTGTCAAGGTAAAGGAATTCGAACCGTATGCCAGGGATGAGGGTGCAACATCATTGACGACAATGGTGACTGTGGCGGTATCGCTGCCGCCAGTGTTGGTTGCCGTAACGGTGTAGGTTGCCGAGGTTGTGACTGCAGTCGGCGTTCCGCTAATGGCTCCATTTGAAGAATCAATCACAAGACCGGCTGGAAGTGACGGTGAAATTGTCCAAGATGTAGGGGTGCCGCCGCTGAATGTTGGCGTAACCGTTGTCATTGCCGTGCCTTTCGTGAGGGTGTGAGAATTCGGGCTGTAGGTGATTGAAGATGGTGCAATATCGTTGACCACGATGGCCACGCTTGCCGTATCGCTGCCACCTGAATTGGATGCTGTGATTGTATAGGATGCAGATGAAACAACGGCCGTTGGCGTACCACTGATCTCACCAGTTGATGAATCGATGGATAACCCAGATGGCAATGAGGGGGACACAGACCACGAGGTGATTGTGCCACCGTTCGCTGTTGGTGTGACTGCAGTCATCGCCGTCCCTTTGGTGAGGGTGAATGTATTCGGGCTGTATGCGAGTGAAGATGGAGCTTCATCGATAACTTCGATGGTCAAAACAACGCTATCGCTGCCACCAGTGTTGCTTCCTGTCACGGTGTAGGTTCCCGAGGCAGTGACTGTATCTGGCGTTCCTGAAACTGCTCCAGTTGATGAGTCGATTGAAAGACCTGATGGAAGGGACGGGGAAACAGTCCACCCTGTGACAGAACCACCGCTGACAGTTGGAGTGGCGGTCGTCATAGCGATGTCTTTGGTCAACGTGAAGGAGGTCGTGGTGTATGAGATAATTGGCGAAGCGTCATTGACCACGATGGTGATGGTTGCAGTGTCGCTCCCGCCTGTGTTGGTCGCCGTGATGGTGTAGGTCGCAGAGGCGGTGATGGTCGTTGGCGTACCACTGATGTCACCTGTGGATGTATCGAGTGAGATCCCTGCTGGCAGGGTTGGAGAGACGGACCAAGAATCGACTTGACCAGTTCCGAAGAGTGTCGGGGATGCGGTGGACATTGCGGATCCCTTTGTGAGCGTGAATGAACTTGAAGAATATCCAATCAATGGTTGGATGTCGTTGACAACGATGGTGATGCTTGCTGTATCGGTGCCGCCAGAGTTGGTGGCTGTAATGGTGTATGTTGCAGAGGATGTGACGGCTGTTGGTGTGCCTGAGATTGTACCATCAGCGCTCGTCAAAGTGATTCCCGCAGGGAGTGTTGGTGACACAGACCATGAAACCACGGTGCCTCCGCTCGATGTGGGGACTTGACTTGTCATGGCCGTTCCTTTCGTGAGTGTGAGTGAGGAACTCGGATAGGTAATGATTGGAGCAATGTCGTTGACTTGGACCGTGACGGTGGTGGAGGTGCTACCGCCTGTATTGGTCCCTGTGATGGTGTAGATTGCCGATGAGGAGACTGCGGTCGGTGTTCCGCTGATTGCTCCGTCTGAGGATGCAATGGACAAACCTGCTGGAAGCGATGGTGAAACCGTCCATGTGGTGACTGTTCCACCGGTGATCGTAGGGGTTGTAGTGGTCATGGCCGTTCCCTTTGTAAGCGTGAACGAATTTGGGCTGTAGGTGATCGAGGAAGGTGCAACGTCGTTGACGACAATGGTGAGCGTTGCTGTATCGGTTCCTGCGGTGTTGGTCGCCGTGACGGTGTAGGAGGTCGATGATGAGACCGCACTTGGCGTTCCGCTAAGTTCACCCGTTGAGGTGTCGAGTGACAGGCCTGATGGGAGTGATGGGGAGATTGCGTATGAATCAACGTCGCCGGCGTAAGATGTTGGCGAAACAGCCGTCATTGCAGTGCCGACGGATAGGGTGAATGTGTTTGGTGAATAAACGATGACAGGAAGTTGCTCGGTCACTGTAATCGTGATCGTAGCCGTGTCGCTTCCTCCTGAATTGCTCGCAGTGACAGTGTAAGACGTTGAGGAGGATGTAACAGTTGGCGTCCCTGAGATGGACCCGTCTGTGTTTGACAATGCCAATCCGGAGGGGAGGGAGGGGGATACCGACCAAGAGGTGACGGTGCCCGACACAGTCGGGGTTTGGACGCTCATGGCCGTGTCGAGGACAAGATTGAACGTGCTTGGTGAATAGGAAATTGTTGGCGCCGAACGGCCCGAAGTCGCCATTGGTTGTGGGCGCGATTCGAGTTGTGATGTCCCCTCTTCACTAAACCAATCCATTGGATTAAGGTCGAGGAAATCAAGAGCAAACGAGTCGTAGGAGATCGAAATGCTGTAGTTCGGAGACGTATCTTCAGAGGTAGGTGTGGACGGGGCCGTTTGTACAATGGCCGCCGAAAGCGACATTGTAATCATTAACACGACCAGAAACAACGACTTGAGTGTCATTGACAGCGGAGCGCGGTATAGAGGCATCTGACCCATGTGCTGATTTCCAGCATTTCGCTTTGAAAAAGGATGCCCTATCATGACAGGTTCTTAAATAGAAACTCCGCTTTGACGGGTTTACAACTTATCCCTATGGTTATTCCTTTTTCATGTGTAGGTCCCTTGCTTGCTTTGCCCATTCGTCTCGCTTGACTCGTCCGGGGAAGAACTCGATGGCCTTGTTGACCTGTTCTTCGATTTCCGACGTCATGTTTCCAACTTGTTCAAAGGTGAAGATCCCCAGAGCGTTCAACTTCTCTTCGATAAACGGACCAATCCCTTTGATCGTTTGCAGTGAATCTTTCTCCGAAGCACTTGCAACACCAAGCGTTGCGAAGTCAATTGATTCAGCGTTCTTGGAAATTCGTTCGAGGTCTTCAGCTTGCTTGAGTGCCTTTTCATCGAGTTTCACATCCTCACCGAGCAAAATCTTCGCTTGATTTGCCCACTGATCACGCTTGACTCGTCCGGGGAAGAACTCGATTGCCTCGTTTACTTGGGTTTCGAGTTTAGCGTCCATGTTAGCAATCTGTCGATAGGTGGTGATGCCAAGTGCATTCAACTTCTCTTCAATGAATGGTCCAACGCCCTTGATGACTTGTAAGTCATCTTTGACCGTCACAATTGAGGCGGTTGCAAAGATGCGAGTGACGCCTTTCACGCCGGTGAGTGCGTTTCCATTCTTTCCAGTCCATGTGATGATTGAACGGCCTTGTTCATCAGAGATCGCTGCAGAACCTGACTCAGTGAAATCCGATGCATTCGCAACTTCGAGCGTCGATGCTCCCTTCTTGACTTCAGTCTTGAGGGTTGACGTGGTCGCTTTACCAAGGGTCTTGAAGTCAATTGTTTCTGCACGAGATTTGACGCGCTTCAGTTCTTCTTGCTTCTTGACTTCCTTCGTTGCTGGCTTGTTTTTGACCTTCTTGGCAGCGGCAGCGGCAGCGTCGGCTTCCTGAGCAGCCTTCTTTTTGGCAGCCTTCGCCTCTTCTTCCGCCTTGGCCTTTGCTTCCTTAGCAGCCTTTGCTTCAGCGTCGGCTTGTGCCTTTGCTTCAGCGTCGGCTTGTGCCTTGGCTTGCTTTTCGGCGTCCTTGGCTTCCTTTGCGGCTTGCTTCTCAGCATCCTTAGCAGCCTTTGCTTCAGCGTCGGCTTGTGCCTTGGCTTGCTTTTCGGCGTCCTTGGCTTCCTTTGCGGCTTGCTTTTCGGCTTCTTCGGCTTCCGCTTCGGCCTTGATTCGATCTTCCTCAGCCTGTGCTTCTTGCTCAGCCTTGAGTCGTTCTTCTTCAGCAGCCTTCAGAGCAGCTTCGTTTGCTTCGGCTTCGGCTTCAATCATGCCACGGGCTTGCTTAACCCACTCGTCTCGATGAACTCGACCAGGGTAGTGTTCAATCGCTTCATTGACGTTGTCTTCCGTATCACGGTCGAACTTGGCCAGTTGTGCGAAGGTGAAGATGCCCAATGCGTTGAGTTTCTCTTCACTGTACGGTCCAATGCCCTTGATGGTTTGGAGGTCGTCCTTTTCCTTCTTGGTGGCGGTTCCAATGCGGTCGAAATCAATGTCCTTCTTTCGCTTCTTGATGCGGTTGATGGTCTTCTTCTTCTCGGATTCAGCCTTGACTTCATCTGCTTCGATGGTGACGCTCCAAAGGAAGTACACGCTGGCCTTTCCAAGTTTGAGACGACCCTCGTAGGTGCCACCTTCATAGGTTGGGTAATCGCTGTCATCGAACTTGAAGTTGATGACAATCTCTCCATCCTTACCAACGGCGAGTTCCCGAGTGCTTTCTTCTGTGAAGGCTCCTTCAAACATCTGGAATCGAGTGTGGTTGTCGAATTCGTTGTAGTCTTGCATTTCGACCTTGATGTCACTCATGCTGGTGATGGTGATTTCTTCAACGCTCGAATGAACGCTGCCCGGTTTGATGTTCTCAAGAGGGGTGAGAATGAACGGATCGTTCTCAGTACCTGCGCCTGCGATGAATGCAGGTTCTGCGCTGGTGTTTTCGGGTTCTGGACCATCTGCAAGGAGCACAAGAATCTGATTCTTACCGAAGAACAGAACAACAAACAAAACCAAGAGCAGGAGCATGAGGCATGGGAAACACCACATCCAGTTGATCGCATCGCGGTCCTCAGGGGTTAAGTCACCAGAGATTCGAGCGCATACTTCTGAGTTGATTGTCTCTGGGTTGGAGCTGTTGTCAAAGGCGTCCGAGCCACAGGCCGCCTCTTCTTCATCCGTGTAGCCGTCGTTATCATCGTCGTCATCCGCAGTCATGTTGCCGAGGTAATTGTCTGGCAACGCATCAGGGAGGCTGTCGTTGTCTGTGTCGTTAAAGACGGTCAGTGACAAGTCAAAAGATTGGCTGTAGACCGAATTGTTGGCCCATATGGTGAGGTTAACAGGTTCAGAAGCGTTGACTGGTGTGCCACGCAATCCGCCATCGAGTAGAGCAGCTCGTGCTTCACTGATGCCGAAGGTCAATCCATCAGGGAGATCGCCCTCGATTTCCCACGTACCGACTTCGCCCATGCCGGTGACATTAGGCATTAGCGGGTCCATGCTTTGGTTGACGAACAGGTCAACGTATTGTGTAGGATAGGACAGGTTGAACGGTAAGTCCATCACATCATCCAATGCATCACATGTTCCATCACCATCAGTGTCGTCTGGTCGGTCCATGGCGTCAACTGAACTGCTTCCGCACAAGGCTTCGATTTCATCCGGCCAAGTATCGTTGTCATCATCGAGGTCCTCGACAAGTGGCGGTGTGCTTGTGGAATTACCGTTGAGTCCGTTCGGCATGCCGTCGCCATCAGTGTCGAGCGCTGCAGCGGGGTCGAGCGGGAACGCATCGGGTCCAGCAGCGCATCCGCCGTTGGCAGGAACTTCAGGTCCGTCACAGACGCCATCACCATCGGTGTCAGCGTTTGCAGGATCCGTTCCAGTGTCAGCGGTGTTGTTGTAGACGCCCGTGTCAGTTTCCACATCATTGAGCAAACCATCGCCGTCCATGTCGGGATCAAGTGCATCACAGATACCATCGCCATCCAAGTCGTTTGGCATGTCAGTGGCGTTGAGTGGGTCGCTGAGGCATTCCACTTCTGTTGTGTCAAGGAAGCCGTCGTTGTCGTCATCGTCATCAGCAATCAGTCCGCCTTCGCCATCAGGGTCGATGTCGGGGTAGGCGTCACCATCGGTGTTGACAGGCAGGGTTGGGTCAAGCGGTGAGGAATCAGGACCAGGATAGCACGAGCCATCGCCGGTTCCATTTCCATCACAGAACCCATCGCCGTCGGTGTCAGGATTGACAGGGTCCGTGCCGATGATGGCTTCATCTTCGTCAGACATACCATCGTTGTCATCGTCTTCGTCCTCAACAAGGTCGTAAGGTTCAACGCCGGTGTCAGGGTAGTCTTCAGGGAGTTGGTCTGGCATTCCATCGCCATCGCTGTCTTCCAAGACTTCGAGCCAGAAGGTCGCCATTACGGACATCAGTGGGTCAGTGGTGTTCGCCCAGATGGTGAACGTGGTGTTGTCCATAGTTTGGGTCGGTGTTCCACTGATGATACCGGTAGCAGCATCAAAGATGAGCCCAGCAGGCAGGGCAGGGGAAACTTCCCATGTTGCGCCAGGAACAGCGTTGGGTGGATTGATCGGTGTCGTTTCGGTGTTGTTGACGAGAACAGTTGGGCCGAGCGGACCAGTTCCGACAGGGTTGGAGTCAGGACCAGCAATGCACACAGGTGGCACTGAATTTGGACCGTCACAGATGCCATCGTTATCGGTGTCTGGGTCAAGTGGGTCGGTGCCCATGTCGCCCGTACCGTTGTAAACGCCAGTTCCAGTTTCAGCCGTGTCGAGTGCGCCGTCAGCGTCGTCGTCCAAATCTTCCACCAGTTCTCCTTCACCGGGATAGTCTTCGGGCAGTTCGTTAGGCAAACCGTCACGGTCAGTGTCTTCCAAAATTTGCAAGTTGAAATCAAAGGTGATGGATGAAGTATCCGTGAGTCCCGTAATGGTGTACGTCGTGTTGCCAATGACTTCAGTTGGTGTTCCGCTGATGATGCCGCTGACAGAATCGATGCTCAATCCTTCAGGCAAATCTGGAGAAACAGTCCATGCTGCACCAGCCAATTGGTAGGGCGGTACAAGGCTTGAGAACAGTGTGTTGTTCAAGCCGTAGACAACACCTTCAGCAGGTTCGCCAAACGGTGTGTCGTCAGGTCCTGCAACGCAGATGAGGTTGCCTTGTGGGTCATAGACATCGATTGGACCATCGCAAATACCGTCGTTATCGGTGTCCGGGTTGAGCGGATCAGTTCCAGTGTCGGTTGGTCCGTTGTCAATGCCCGTGCCCGTTTCGTTCACGTCGTCCAAGCCATCGCCGTCATCGTCCAAGTCCTCAACCAAGGCAGGGTCGCTGTTTGAAGGAGGGTTGAGCGTGTCTGGGTCGCCGTCACCGTCAGTATCGGTGTCGCCAGCGGGGTCAAGCGGGAACGCGTCAGGTCCAGCAACGCAGTCTGGTGGCGAAGCCACAGGTCCGTCGCACATGCCGTCGCCGTCAGTGTCAGGGTTCAGCGGATTGGTGCCAATCTCTGATTCGTTGGTGTCAGAAAGTCCGTCGTTGTCGTCATCGAGGTCTTCCACAAGTCCAGGCGCATCAGGGTTGGTTGGATCATAATCGCCCGGCAGTTCGTTGGGCAAACCGTCGCCATCGCTGTCTTCAAGGATTTCAATCGTGAAGTTCCACGTCAGAGAATCGCCGTTGGAGTTGTTCGACCACATGGTGTAGGTCGTGTTGGAGATGGTTTCAGTTGGTGTACCTGTGATTTCACCCGTAGTCGGATTGAGGGCCAATGTAGCAGGCAAATCCGGTGCAATCTCGTATGTTCCACCGCTTACTGCCAAGTATGGAGCAAGCGTTGAGATGACGGTGTTGTTCACGGCAACTAAGGTTGGCGGGAAACTTTCACCGTTCGGATCGCTGTCTGGACCTGCAACACAGATTGGAGGTACTGCATTTGGGCCGTCGCAGATTCCATCACCATCGGTGTCTGGATTCAATGGGTCAGTACCCGTATTTGTTGCATCAATGTAGGTTCCAGTGTCAGTCTCGACAGAATCGGCCAAGCCGTCGGCGTCGTCATCATCGTCAGCGACAAGACCAGATGTTGGTCCTTCGGCTGCATCGTAATCACTTGGCAAATCGTTGGCAAGTCCATCGCCGTCGTAATCTGCGAGGCTTTGTAGGTTGAACGTGAAGGTCTCGGTAGCACTGCCGTTATGGGTTGCTGTTACCGTAATGGTAGCATTCGCAAAGGTTCCGTTGACCGTTCCAGTAATTTCACCAGTCGAAGCATCAATCGTGAGGTTTCCTGGCAAGTTTGCCGAAGCCGTCCACGTGGTTGTGCCGTTCCAGAACGGAGGATGGAAGCCGATCGCATCGATGGCTTGGTTCTCAACCACCGTGTGCGCATTGACCGTATCCACACTAAAGTACAATTCGTGCGTGGTCGAATAACCGCTCTGATTGGCGTAAATCGTGTAGGTCTGATTGTTGGCATAAACCGATGGTGTTCCACTGATGACGCCGTTCGAGATGCTCATTCCTGCAGGTAGTG